>JALFNS010000003.1 GCA_022773945.1 Clostridiales bacterium | reverse complement strand
AGATCCGGCACCGGCCATCAATATAGAGGCTCTCGTCAGAGCCTGCGGCGTCAACAATGTTGAGGTTGTGGATCCTTTTGATATTGAGAGGCTTGAAGAAGTTGTCAGAACCGAAACAGCGAGAGACGAGCTCTCTGTAATAATAACGAGAAGACCTTGCGCGCTGATCGTCAAGCAGCCGGGAATTCCGAGCGTTATTACAGACAGATGCAAAAACTGCAGGCTCTGCATGAACGTGGGATGTCCGGCCATCGAGCTCAAGGACGGAAGACCTTTCGTTGCCGCTGAGCGGTGCGTAGGCTGCGGACTTTGCACTAATGTGTGTCCGTTCGATGCGATTGAAAACCCGGGAAAGGAGAACAGATAATGGATAAGAATATACTGATTGTCGGAGTAGGCGGACAGGGAACTCTTCTGGCAAGCGTTCTTCTGGGAAATCTGGCCCTGGATTCCGGATACGATGTGAAGCTGAGTGAGGTTCACGGTATGTCGCAGAGAGGCGGCGACGTGGTTACTCACGTTAAGATAAGTGACAGCAAGGTTAATTCACCTCTCATCGAGAAGGGTGAAGCGGATATGATTATAGGCTTCGAGAAGCTGGAGGCGTACAGATGGCTTCCTTACCTGAAGAAGGGCGGGGAATGCTTCGTGAACGACCAGCAGATTATGCCGATGCCGGTAATTCTGGGACAGACTGCATACCCGGAGGATGCCGATAGCATAATTAAATCCCGTGCGGGCAGAGTTGTGGCTTTTGACGCCCTGAAGATTGCGGAGGAATGCGGAAGCAGCAAGGCTGTTAACGTGGTTCTTCTGGGGGCTGCATCAGGCAGCCTGCCGTTCGGAGAGGAACAGTGGATAAAAGTGATCGAGGAGAATGTTAAACCGAAGTTTGTTGACTTGAACAAGGAGGCCTTTATTAAGGGAGCGAGGCAGTAGCTCCCGTCAAAGACCCGACTGTTCAGAAAAACAAAGAAAGGAAGACATTTTAGATGATTTGGAACAAGGAAATTGAATGTGCGGATCGTGAAACTATTGAAGCCGTACAGCTTATCAAACTGAAGAAAACTGTTAAGCACACCTATGACAATGTGAAGTGCTACAGGGACAAGATGGATGAGAAGGGTGTCAAGCCGGAAGATATCCACTCTCTTGAGGACATCAGAAAGCTGCCGTTTATCACCAAGGAGGACATAGCTGACAACTATCCTACAGGTCTTTTCGCAGTGCCTATGTCGGATGTAGTCAGAGTGCACTCCTCATCCGGAACCACAGGCAAGCCTAAGATTGTAGGGTATACGAGAAATGATATCGATGCCTGGGGCGAATGCGTCGCCAGAGGTCTGGCAATGGCCGGAGCCGATGAGAATGACGTTGTTCATGTATCCTACGGATACGGACTTTTCACAGGCGGACTGGGAGCTCACCTGGGGGCCGAGACCATGGGTGCTACTGCCATACCTATGAGTTCGGGAAACACTCAGAAGCAGCTCATGTTCATGAAGGACCTGCAGAGCACGGTTCTCTGCTGCACACCTTCATATGCTCTCACTCTGGCTGAAGGTCTGGAAAAGCACGGAATGACCAAGGATGATTTGCACCTCAAGTCAGGATTGTTCGGAGCGGAGCCTTGGACTCAGGCTATGCGTGATGAGATTGAGAAGAGACTCGGAATCAGAGCTCATGATATTTACGGACTTTCGGAGATTATGGGACCGGGAGTTTCAACAAGCTGCGAGTACAATGAAGGCATGCATATACAGGAAGACTACTTCTACGCCGAGATAATCGATCCGAAGACTCTCGAACCTGTACCTGACGGCGAGAAGGGTGAGCTTGTTCTCACAACTCTTGGCAAGGAAGGTATGCCTATGATAAGATACAGAACAAGGGACATCTGCTATCTTATGAGAGACAAGTGCAAGTGCGGCAGAACCACAGTAAGGATGAGTCGTGTATTCGGCAGAAGCGATGACATGCTCATTATCAGAGGTGTCAATGTATTCCCTTCACAGGTGGAGGTTGTAATAGGAGAGTTCGACGAGCTCACACTCAATTACAAGCTTATCGTTGGAAGAGAGAACAATACGGATACCTTCCAGCTGCAGGTTGAATTTGCACCGGGTCTTGCTGTCGAGGATATCGAATTTGTCGAGAATATGCGCGCTCGCGTAGAGAGAGCTCTCAGGGATATGCTGGGAATCGGATGTAACGTCAAGTTCCTGAATCCGGGAACACTTCCGCGTTCTGAAGGTAAAGCTGTGCGTATTGAAGATACAAGGAGGTTATAGTCATGATAATCAAGCAGGTTTCCATATTTGTGGAGAATGAAACGGGCAGGCTCTATGATCTTATGCAGACACTGGCTGATGAAGGTGTTAACCTGAATGCTGCCACTATCGCAGAAACAGGCGAGTACGGCATACTCAGATGCATCGTTCAGGAACCTGAGAAGGTTGTTGATATTCTCAGGGCCCACAACTATTCTGCAAGTCTCACGGAGGTTATCGCAGTGGCTATTGACAACAAGCCGGGCGGACTTAACAGCGTGCTGAAGGCTCTCGCGGAGAATGACATCGCTGTCAAGTATATCTATTCAACCATACAGGATGCCAAGGGTGAAGCGGCTATCATGGTTAAGGTAAGCGATTCCGAAAAGGCTGTGAAGATACTTGAGAATGCCGGAGTTAAACTGTTCAGCCTGGCCGATCTGGCTTAGGACAGTATTTGAATAAGGGGAAACTGATATGTCGGATAAAAAGAGAAGAAGAGAGCCTATGGGTACGGGCAGGAAGATTATTCTCCTGCTCTGCCTCATTGTGTTCGTCGCCTCGGCTTCATATCTGGCCGATTACTTCTACAAAAACTATTTTCTCGTGAAGGCGGATACGGCGAAGCTTCAGGAGAAGGGCTCGGATGAGAAGGGCCTGCTGGAGCTCTATGAGGAGAACAGCGATCTGATAGGATGGATAAAGGTTGACGGTACCAAAATTGACTATCCTGTGATGCAGACGAAGAGTGAACCGGAGTACTATCTGAGAAAGAACTTCGAAAAGGAGTATTCTCTTTCGGGGACGCCTTTCATGGACGCGGGGTGCGATGTCAATCTGCCTACGTTCAACTGGTTCATCTACGGACATCATATGAAGACAGGTGTAATGTTCCACGATCTGCTGAAGTATGAAGAGAAAAGCTTCATGGAGGAGCATCCGACTATCAGCTTCAATGTGATTAAGAATGATGGCGGTTCTCTGAAGGTTGAAGAGGGAACTTACAGAGTTGTCGCCGCCTGCTACTCCAGAATCAAGGAAAAGGACGACAATTCCTTCAAGTACTATCAGTACACCTCATATACAGATGAAGACACCTTTAACGAGTATGTGAAGGGAGTTCAGAAGGAATCATGTTACGACACGGGAATAGCTCCCGAATACGGGCAGCAGCTCATAACCCTCTCCACATGTGCTTACCATGTGGACAACGGCAGATTCTATGTAGTAGCAGTTGAGACAGAATAATAAGAAACTATAAGCAAGGCAGCTCAGAGAGGAAGGAGCATGCGGTCAATCAAAGCGTCCAGCTTGTCGGGATCGTTGACCGTGGAGTCGAAAGACCAGAACAGCTCCTCCTCCCTGACGCTGCCTGTTTCTATGTAATTGTGAAGTTTGATGAGGGAATTGTCTCCGTAGGTATCCAGGTTGAAGGCGCCAAGATGTTCGCAGACGGAAATCCCTCCGATGAAATTCGGAACCTTGAAATCGGCGTAATATGATTTTTCATAAATTCTGCCGTCCTCGCTTATTGTAACAAGAATCAGGTCGTCGCTCCTGTAAGGTATTCCTCTGTATTCCAGTCTGGAACCGAAGGTGGCTTCTGACTTGGATCTCATGGGAATACCGCCTGAAGTCTTGTATCTGAGGTTTTCTCTGTGAAAAGGATTGGGCGTGTACGGTTCATCTATCCATTGAAGCTGCTGAGGGGTGAAAACCAGACTTAGTGGATCGATCCCGGCAGTGCTGTATCGGTCGTACAATTTCGTCGTCGAAGAGTTTCTCGCCATGACTGCCAAAGATTTCGTTGCTCTGTCCAGTATATGCTCTATCTTCTCCAGATCACTTAGAGAGGCCTTGATAAACCCTTTTCTCGCCAGCTCCCGGACCTGTTCGGGATTCCTTGTGATGGGAATATCCCTGCCGTCCGCACGCATATCATAATAGTGTTTTCCGTTAACTCTTTTTATGTGAAGTCCTCCCGGGCTCATATCGGTTAATTCGATTTTTTTCTTCCTTGTTTCCGATCGAACGAAAACATTTAAATCACTAACGAATGTGCTCTGTATAATCTCTAAAAGAACATCAGCAAGATTGACTTCGCTTATAATAGATTCTCTCGCAGTTCGTGCAGTAATTCTATCCATAAAAAGTACCTCCGCGCTTCTAAAATGTAATTATTTACTAAAATTTACCATATATTAACATTAAAGTCAATCGGATTCCCCTAATTTTGTGGTTTTAAAATGTATGGACAATAAATTGTCCAATGCGCTGAAATGAACTTAAAATGGACAAAATTATAATAAAAAATTGTCCAAATCCAACATAAAAATTGGAATTTGGACAATTTCTGTTATTAATCTACATTTTCAAGCTGATATTTTGTCCATTTAACTATCGAATGAAACTAATGGACAGGATATTGTCCATTCCTAAATTTTAATGCTAAAATGGACAATTCGCAGAGCGCTGATAACCATTAATAAGCGGCCGCCTATTTCATAACAGCGCCGTGGGCTGCTGAATCAACATAACGTCTGTATCTGTCAAGCCAGCCGCCTTTGATTTCCGATTCAGGCGGAACCTGAGTTTCGCGTCTGCGGGCGAATTCTTCCTCGCTGACCCTGGCGTTGATGGAAGCTCCCGGAATGTCTATCTCGATGATATCTCCCTCTTCCAGAAGTCCGATGTTGCCGCCTGCTGCAGCCTCAGGGCATACATGGCCGATGGAAGCGCCTCTGCTGGCACCGCTGAAGCGACCGTCAGTGATGAGAGCCACCGTCTTGTCCAGCTTCATTCCGGCCAGAGCGCTTGTAGGGTTGAGCATTTCTCTCATGCCCGGGCCGCCCTTAGGACCTTCGTAACGGATGACAACAACGTCTCCGTCTTTGATTTTGCCATTGTAGATAGCGTCAATTGCTTCTTCTTCGCTGTTGAACACTCGGGCAGGGCCGCTGTGTACGAGCATCTCAGGAGCTACGGCGCTTCTCTTGACAACGCAGCCTTCCTGCGCTATGTTGCCCCACATGATGGCTATACCGCCTGTGGAGCTGTAAGGATCCGTTACAGGCCTGATGCAGCTTGTGTCCTTGATGTGAGCGCCTTCGATGTTCTCCTTCACGGTTTTGCCTGTGGCAGTGATGAGTGAAGTATCGATAACGCCTATTTTATCCAGCTCAGCCAGCACTGCAGGCAGTCCTCCGGCATTGTTGAGGTCATGCATGTGAGTAGGACCTGCCGGTGCCAGATGGCACAGATTAGGGACTTTGCTGCTGTATTCGTTAAAGAGCTCAAGATTGAAATCCACACCGGCTTCATTGGCGATTGCCAGAAGATGAAGCACTGTGTTTGAAGAGCATCCCAGCGCCATATCGCAGGCGAGGGCGTTTCTCAGGGATTTCTCGTTGATTATGTCGCGAGCCTTGATGTCCTTCTCAACCAGGTTCATGATAGCCATTCCCGCATGCTTGGCCAGCATGATTCTGCCGCTGTGTACAGCCGGAATCGTGCCGTTGCCCGGCAGAGCAATTCCGACAGCCTCAGCCAGACAGTTGATGCTGTTGGCCGTGTACATTCCGGAGCAGGAACCGCATCCCGGACATACATTCTCTTCGAATTCCGTGAGACCGGCTTCATCAATGATACCTGCCTTGTAGGAGCCGACTGCCTCGAACATCTTGCTCAGGCTCGTCTCCTCGCCCTGAACAAGACCTGACATCATAGGACCGCCTGAGCATACAACGGCAGGGACGTTCATTCTTACTGCAGCCATAATCATTCCGGGAACGATTTTGTCGCAGTTAGGAATCAGAACCAGTCCGTCGAAGGCGTGTGCCATGGTCATTGTTTCCACGCTGTCAGCGATGAGCTCTCTGCTTGCCAGGGAGTACTTCATACCGATGTGTCCCATAGCTATACCGTCGCATACGCCGATGGCCGGAACCTCAACCGGAGTTCCTCCCGCCATACGTACGCCTGCCTTAACGGCTTCGGCAATCTTGTCCAGGTGCACGTGACCCGGAACGATTTCACTCTTGGCGGAAACAACACCTATAAGAGGTCTCTCCAGTTCCTCTTTGGTGTATCCCATCGCGTAGAAGAGACTCCTGTTGGGAGCCCTTTCTACGCCTTTTGTTACTGTATCGCTTCTCATGTTTCTGTTACCTTTATTTATTTCTTCAGCCAGCTCATCATCTTTCTCAGCTCAGCGCCTACCTTGCAGAGGAGATGTGAAGCTTCCTTCTTACGAGTTGCCAGGAACTTGGCCTTGCCGCCTGCGTTGAATTCCTGGATAAATTCCGATGCGAAAGTTCCGTCCTGAATTTCGGAGAGAACCTGCTTCATTTCTTTTCTTGTATCCTCAGTTATGAGTCTCTTGCCTGTTCTGTAATCACCGTATTCAGCAGTGTTGGAGATTGAGTATCTCATCTTGTCGAAGCCGCCTTCGTTAATCAGGTCAACGATAAGCTTCATCTCGTGGATACATTCGAAGTATGCCATTTCAGGAGCATAACCAGCTTCAACGAGAGTATCGAAACCTGCCTTCATGAGCTCAGTTACACCACCGCAGAGTACAGCCTGTTCGCCGAAGAGGTCAGTTTCTGTCTCTTCCTTGAAAGTAGTCTCCAGGATTCCTGCACGACCTGCACCGATACCGGAAGCATATGCCAGAGCGTAGTCCTTGGCCTTGCCGGAAGCATCCTGATAAACTGCGATAAGTGAAGGAACTCCTCTGCCTTCCAGGTACTGACTTCTTACAGTGTGTCCCGGACCCTTAGGAGCGATCATGATAACGTCGTTATCAGCCTTCGGTGTAATCTGATTGAAGTGGATGTTGAATCCGTGTGCAAAGGCCAGAACGTCGCCTTCCTTCATGTGCTGCTCAACCTGGTTCTTGTAGATATCAGCAGCCAGCTCGTCAGGAACCAGCATCATAACGATGTCGCCTGCCTCAGCAGCTTCTTCTATTGTCATAACCTTAAGACCTGCGGCCTCTGCCTTAGCTGTATGGGATGAGCCGGGTCTGAGACCTACCACAACATCACAGCCGCTTTCGTTAAGGTTCATAGCGTGAGCATGACCCTGGGAACCGAATCCGAGGATGGCTATGGTCTTGCCGTCTAACATTCCTAAGTTACAATCTGTGTCGTAGTATTTTTTGATCATGGTTTTTCTCCTTTTATATTATTAACAAATTAAGTTCATCTTTATCAGCCGGAGGTTATTCGACAACATCCGAAATTCCGGCATCTCCTCTGTTGATTCCGGTGACGCCTGTACGGCACACGTCGATGATCTCGTAGCAGCTCATCATGTCCATGAAACCGTCAATCTTCTCAGTGGAGCCTGTCAGCTCAATGATAAGGCTCTTCCTGGAGAGGTCCACGATGCGTCCTCTGTATATCTCAACTATCTCTCTGATCTGTGAGCGATCCTTCTTGCCTGCTTTGACCTTCAGGAGCAGAAGCTCTCTGTAAATGCTTTTGGAATCCATAATGTCCACAGTCTTGACGAATTCCTGCTTAGCGGTCTGTGTCAGGATCTGGTCAAACTTCCTGTCATCACCTGTAGTGGCTATTGTTATACGGGTGAGAGTAGGATCGTTGGTAGGCGATGCGGTGAAGGAGTCGATATTGAAACCTCTCCTGGCGAAAAGGCTTCCCAGTCTCGCCGTTACACCCGGTTCGTTAACCACCAGAATACTCAGGATTTCACTTCTTTCTGTTCTGTCCATGGTGTCCTCCTTAACCGATTATCATATCTTCAATGGTTCCGCCGCCCGGAATCATCGGATATACACATTCGTTGGCCGCTATGTGGCAGTCTATCCACACAGGGCAGTTGTCCTTGAGGGCCTTGTTAAAGACTTCCTCGAACTCGGCCGGAGTCTCGGCCCTGTAGCCTTTGCCCCCGAATCCTTCGATGACCTTAGCGAAGTCCGTCTGTCTCTCGGGAACCGTCGAGGAATATCTCTTGCCGTAGAACATGGTCTGCCACTGATAAACCATTCCCAGAACCGTGTTGTTCATTATTATGGTTATAATAGGAAGGTTTTCGCTGACTGCGGTGCAGGCCTCGTTCATGTTCATATGGAATGAGCCGTCGCCGGTGAAGTGGATGACTCTGTTCTCCGGGAAGGCCATCTGCGCGCCTATGGCGGCACCGTAGCCGAATCCCATAGTTCCCAGACCTCCGCTCGTTATGAACTGCTTCGTATGCTCATGCTTCAGGTACTGGGCCGCCCACATCTGGTGCTGACCCACATCGGTAACGTATATGGTCTCCTTGTCCGTGCACCTGCATACGGCTTCTATTATCTCACTCGGATGAAGCTCGGCATCGGAGCTCTTCACATCGCCGGTTGTTTTCTTCCAGCCTGTTGCCAGTGATATCCAGTCCTTGTGATCCTTCTCCTTGATAAGAGGGAGGAGGGCTGTGAGAAATTCTTTAACGTCGGCTGCGATGCCCAGATCCACAACGACATTCTTGTTTATCTCGCTGGCGTCTATATCGATCTGAACCTTTCTGGCGCGTCGACCGAACTTCTCCGGGTTCAGAGCAACTCTGTCACTGAATCTTGTTCCCAGAGCTATTATGAGGTCGCTCCTGTCAAAGGCCTTGTTGGCTGCTATTGTTCCGTGCATACCTGCCATGCCCAGATTCTTAGGGTTGTCATAGCCGATAACTCCGGCGGACATCAGTGTGTGAGCCGCAGGGATGTCGGCTTTGTCCATGAGCTCCAGAAGCTCTGCACCTGCATTGGCGGAGGCAACGCCGCCGCCGCAGTAGATTACAGGTTTGTCGGCAGTATTAATCATATCGGCCACCTTGCGGACCTGTTCCTCCTTAAAAGCAGGAGGCGGAGTGATGTCCATAGGCTTCCTGGCCTTGTAGTTTATCTTCTCTGCCGTAACATCCTTGGTTATATCCACGAGGACCGGCCCCTTGCGTCCGCTGTTGGCGATGCGGAACGCGTTGTAGAGGGCATCCTCCAGATCGTCTATATCATTAATGAAGAAAGTGTGCTTCGTAACGGGGATAACCACGTTGGATATGCTGACCTCCTGAAATGCATCCCTGCCTATGAGACTGTCAGGTACATTGGCCGTGATGGCGACCATAGGAATGCTGTCCATGAAAGCGGTAGCAATACCCGTAACAAGGTTTGTGGCGCCGGGGCCGCTTGTGGCGAAGCATACGCCTGTCCTGCCTGTAGCTCTGGCGTAGCCGTCGGCAGCATGTGCCGCACCCTGTTCGTGTGCTGTCATAACATGTTTGATTCTGTCGCTGTACTCATAAAGAGCGTCGTAGAGGTTTAAGGCGGTACCGCCCGGGTATCCGAAAACCGTATCTACTCCGTGCTGAAGCAGAACCTCCATAACAAGTTGTGAGCCGTTTATTCTCATTATTTCCTCCAAGTTCATATAATGTGGTCATAATAAAAACCTTCTTAAATAATTATATCCGATAATAAAATAAAATCAACAGTAAAAAGCAAAAACTTGTAGAAAACTACAAATAAATTCCATGTTTTTTTGTCAAAAACTACAAAAACGCTCGAAAATCTATTGACATCAAATAATTACTAAGTTATATTTAACGTGTATTATATATTATAAGGAAGGAGACTGAATCTATGGCTAAGATGACAGGCAACGAGTTTTTTATTAAAGCACTGCATGAAGAGGGCGTAGATACCCTATTCGGATACCCGGGAGCCTGCGTCGTCGATATATTTGATGAGTTGTACAAGCAGCAGGAGATAGAGCTTATTCTTCCGAGGCATGAGCAGGGGCTCATACATGCTGCAGAGGGTTATGCCAGATCTACGGGCAAGGTTGGCGTATGTCTTGTTACAAGCGGCCCCGGCGCAACTAATCTGGTTACAGGAATTGCCGATGCCAATCTGGACAGCATTCCTCTCGTGTGTTTCACGGGTCAGGTGGCCACAAGCCTCATAGGCAACGACACCTTCCAGGAGGTTGACATTGTTGGAATCACCAGGAACATAACCAAGTACTCCTGTATGGTAAGAACCAGAGAAGAACTTAACAGCACAATCAAGGAAGCTTTTTATATAGCGTCTTCGGGAAGACCGGGACCGGTTCTCATAGACCTGCCGAAGGATGTAATGGCTGAGCTGGGAAGCGGAGACTACCCTGAGGAGGTCAATCTGAGAGGCTACAAACCTAACACTAAGGTTCATGACGGTCAGATAGACAGAATAACAACCATGATGAAACGGGCCAAACGTCCGCTCTTCCTTCTGGGCGGCGGTGTTAAGATTGCCGGTGCGACGGAGGATATGACGCGGCTCGTGGAGAGAACGGGAATACCGGCCGTCACCACGATAATGGGCAAAGGCTCTGTTCCGACGAATCACAGCCTCTGTTTCGGCAATGTGGGAATGCACGGCTGCTATGCCGCCAATAACGCGGTAAACAACTGCGATCTTCTCATTTCCATCGGTACGAGATTCAACGATCGTATCACAGGCAAACTGGGAACATTCGCGCCTAAGGCCAAGATTATACATATTGATATAGACACTGCATCCATATCCAAGAATGTCAACGTTGATATTCCTGTGGTAGGTGATGCGCACGAAGCGATACTGAAGCTGCTCGCATCTGTAGAGAAGAAGGAAGTCCGTCTTGAGGAGAACAGTGCATGGACAGAGCAGATAAGAGCTTGGAATGCGGAGAAACCTCTCAAGATGGAGGAAAAAGAGAAACTTTGTCCTAAGCACATTATCGATGCTATCAACGAGGAATTCGACGAACCGATAGTAACCACGGACGTAGGTCAGAGCCAGATGTGGACCACACAGTTCCTTGAACTCTACGGCAGACGTCAGCTGATTACAAGCGGAGGTCTGGGAACCATGGGATTCGGACTTCCGTCGGCTATCGGAGCTGCGCTGGGCAATCCGGGGCGAGAGATAATCAGCGTGTCCGGAGACGGGGGTTTCCAGATGAATTCTCAGGAGCTGGCTACGGCAACCATACAGAGACTTCCTGTTATATGCTGCGTGCTCAACAACGGATATCTGGGCATGGTGCGTCAGTGGCAGGAACTCTTCTATGACAAGGTTTATGCGGGAACGTGTCTCGTGAGAAACAGAGAGTGCAAATGCTACGGCGGCGGTCTCGACTGCAAGGGCAGAGACGAAACCTGTCCGGAATATGTGCCGGATTTCATGAAGCTGGCGGCGGCTTACGGGGCTCAGGGTATTCGTGTTACCGACAAGAGCCAGATAAAGGAGGCTTTCGCTAAAGCAAAGGCTAAAAAGGACGGCCCGACTATCATAGAGTTTATCATCGAAGAGGAAGAACTCGTTATGCCGATGATAAAACCGGGCGGAGCTATAACGGATCTTATAACTGAGGTATAGGAGGAAGGCGCGATGAGAAAAAAAGACGACGGACTGAAGAGAAGATGGCTTTCTCTTTTCGTTGAGAACAAAACCGGCGTACTGGCCAGAATATCCGGACTTCTTTCCGGAAAGTCATACAATATACATTCTCTGACTGTAGGCGAGACGGAGGATTCTTCCGTTTCGAGAATGACCATATGCCTGGACGCGGATGACAGCACTTACGAGCAGATTAAGAAACAGTTCAACAGAAGCGTTGAGGTAATCAAGGTTATCGACTATACTGACGCCCATATCAGGACCAAGGAGGTTATGTTCATCAAGGTTTACGGCGTTAACGAGAAACAGCGTGCCGAAATTTTCCAGATGGCGGAAGCCTTCAGGTTCCAGGTCAAGGATATGGACAAGAGCAGCGTTCTCATTGAGGCAGTCAGGACGGAAGCCAAGAACGATTCTATTCTGAGAGTTTTCAAGGACAGATTCAGCGCTATAGAAGTGGTGCGCGGCGGCCCTGTGGCCATCGAGTCCATAAGCATGCAGGACAGGTAAAATAAAGTAAAGTTCACATATATAATGAAGGAGTAATACTATGAAATACGAATTTCCTGTAACAAGAACGACAAATCCTAAAGCTAAACCGGATCCGAACAACCTTCCTTTCGGCTCGAATTTCACGGATCACATGTTCATTATGGAATATGACGAAGGTCAGGGTTGGCATGACGGAAGAATCGTGCCTTATGCACCTCTGCAGATTGACCCGGCTGCTGTTGTTCTCCACTACGGGCAGGAAATGTTTGAAGGCCTGAAGGCTTACAAGACTGTAGACGGCAGAGTACAGCTTTTCAGGCCGGAGATGAACGCCAAGAGAACAAACAATACCAACGACAGACTTTGCATTCCTAAGGTTGATGAGGAACTCTACGTTGAGGCTGTCAAGCAGCTGGTTAAGGTTGATATGGACTGGATACCGGAGAAGAAGGATACGTCCCTCTACATCAGACCGTTTATCTTCGGTACTGAGCCGACTCTGGGAATCCATGCATCGACGAGCTATCTCTTCGTAATCATACTCAGTCCGTCCGGTCCATACTATGAGAACGGACTTGAGCCGACAAAGCTCTATGTTGAAGATACATATGTCAGAGCCACTGCAGGCGGTACGGGTGAAGCCAAGTGTGGCGGCAACTATGCGGCCAGCCTGAAGGCTCAGGTTATTGCCCATGAGCAGGGGTACGATCAGATTCTCTGGCTTGACGGAGTCGAGAGAAAGTATGTTGAGGAAGTGGGAACATCCAATGCCTTTTTCGTAATCGGCGACGAGATTATAACGGCACCGCTGGAAGGTACTATTCTGCCGGGAATCACCAGAAACTCATGCATACAGGTGCTCAAGGACAAAGGCTACAAGGTTTCCGAGAGAAGAATGGCCATTGACGAGGTGGTTGAAGCCCACAAGAAGGGCGAGTTCAAGGAAATGTTCGCTTCCGGAACAGCAGCTATCATTTCACCGGTAGGAACTCTCAAGTACAAAGATACTGTTATGGAAATCAACGACGGCAAGATCGGTCCTGTGGCGCAGCTTCTCTACGATACCATTTACGGAATCCAGACGGGCGCAGTTGAGGACACTTACGGATGGACTGTTCCTATTGAGTAATCTTCCGGCTTCCTGCAAACAAGTGTTTGCTTTTTCCTGAGAACATGCTATAATATAAATGAATAGATGTTCCTGAGAAAGTTAAGGGAGACTGAAATGTTAAAAGAACGCGAACAGAAGATTCTCGACTTCATGAAGAAGGAGATACGGGAGAAGGGCTATCCGCCTACGGTGAGGGAAATATGCGCTGCGCTGAACATTAAATCGACGTCGACGGCTCATAAGGATATCGACAGTCTGGTGCGCAAAGGCTACGTTAAAAAGGATCCGGCCAAGCCGAGGGCGTTCATAGTGATAGATGATGACTTCAATCAGCAGGAGGCTGTGGCTGATGCGGCGGCGGATGTCGCCGGCAGCATGGTTGCGCTGGACAGAATAGACGTGGTTGATGTTCCTGTTGTCGGCAGAGTGGCGGCGGGAGTTCCTATTCTCGCGGAGGAAAACGTGGAGGACAGCTTCCCTGTACCTGCCAGATATGTAGGCAGGGGAACCACATTCATGCTCAAGGTAAAAGGAGAGAGCATGATTGAGGTGGGAATCATGGATGGTGACTATGTCATGGTTGAAGAGTGCAGTACCGCCGGTAACGGAGACACGGTGGTTGCGATGATAGACGGCTTCGAGAGTGAGGCCACAGTCAAGACTTTCTATAAGGAAGCGGATCGCATAAGACTCCAGCCTGAAAACTCGGCCATGAGCCCTATAATAGTGCAGGATGTGAAGATACTCGGCAAGGTTATAGGAGTGTTCAGATTCCTCTAGATGTTCGGTTTAATAACAGATATGAAAGGCTGCCGCTTTAAGCGGCAGCCTGTTATTTTTAAAAATTAATCCGAAACACAAGAAAAATGATTAAAAACTGTGTGTAGAAACAAATAAAAGCAAAATCATTTGTGAAAAACAAATAAAAAAGCACCAAAAACTATTGACATTGATTGCAACTTGCTGTAACCTAATGGGGAAGTTAAAAATAAAAGGGAGATATGAAATGACAGACAAGATAAAAGATGCGGTTGAAATAAGATGGCATGGCAGAGGCGGTCAGGGAGCTAAGACTGCATGCCTTCTTCTGGCAGATGTAGCCTTCAATTCGGGCAAGCATGTACAGGGATTTCCTGAATACGGTCCTGAGCGTATGGGTGCGCCGATTACCGCCTACAACAGAATTTCCGACGAACACTGTAAGGTTCACTCCAATATTTACACGCCGGATTACGTTGTTGTAGTTGATGAGACGCTTCTCAAGTCGGTTGACGTTACCAAGGGACTTAAGGAAAGCGGAGCTCTCATTATTAACAGCAAGAAGTCTCCCGAGGAGATAAGACCTATGCTCAACGGATACAAGGGCAAGGTATGCTCAGTGGATGCTGAGAAGATCTCCATGGAAACCTTGGGCAAGAACTTCCCTAACACGCCTATGCTGGCAGCTGTAGTTAAAATCAGCAATGTTATAGGCAGGGAGAAATTCATAAACGACATGAGAGAATCCTTCAGACACAAGTTCGTCCACAAGGAGAATCTGATAGAAGGAAACATGAAGGCGCTGATAAAATCAATGGATGAGGTTAAGGTCGGATGAATGAACTGATGAAGCGAAGAGCTGAAGACATAAATGAGAAGGTAACGTGGCAGGAGGTTACGACCGGAGCGGAGATTTACGAGCCGGCAACCTCTCTTTTAGTGGAGACGGGAGAATGGAGGGTTATGGTCCCTGTATTCAAGGAGGATAAGTGCAAACACTGCATGCTCTGCGTTCCATTCTGTCCCGACAGTTCCATACCGGTAGAAGGAGACAAGAGGCTGGATTTTGATTTTAAACACTGCAAAGGCTGCGGGATTTGCGTCAAGGTCTGCCCGTTCGATGCTATAGATTTTGTGAAGGAGGAGAAGTAGATGGCGAGAAAAGACAGAATGTCGGGAAACGAAGCTGTTGCTACAGCTATGCGACAGATAAATCCGGATGTTATGGGAGCGTTCCCGATTACCCCGTCTACGGAGATTCCTCAGTACTTCTCACAGTACATGGCTGACGGACTTGTTGACACTGAATTCGTGGCCGTTGAGTCGGAGCACAGTGCCATGTCCGTGTGTATGGGAGCCTCGGCTGCGGGAGCCAGAGCCGTGACGGCAACATCCTCGGCGGGTCTGGCCTACATGTGGGAGCTGCTCTATGTGGCGGCATCCTCCAGATTGCCGATAACCATGGCTGTGGTAAACAGGGCTCTGACGGGACCTATCAATATTAACAACGATCATTCCGATTCCATGGGAGCCAGAGATTCGGGATGGATTCAGATATATGCGGAGACGAATCAGGAGGTTTACGACAACTTCATCCAGGCAATGCCTATATCGGAGGCGATAAGACTGCCTATAATGGTTTGTCAGGACGGATTCGTGACCAGTCACGGAGTTTCCAATATAGAGATTCTCGATGACGATGTGGTTAAGGACTTTGTTGGAGAATACAATCCTGAGAACTACCTTCTCAAGCACGAGAACCCGCTGGCCGTGGGACCTTACGGAACCTCGCCTTACTACATGGAGGTGAAGAGAGCCCAGGCTCAGTCAATGAAGGACTCCATGCCTATCATACTTGAAGTGGCGGAGCGATTCGAGAAAATCAGCGGCAGGAAGTACGGATTCTTCGAAGAGTATATGATGGACGATGCTGAGGTGGCAGTTGTTGTTATCGGTTCCAGTGCGGGAACAGGTAAGGAAGCCGTGGACAGGCTGAGGGCCGAGGGTAAGAAGGTTGGTCTCATCAAGCTGAGAGTATTCAGACCGTTCCCTAGAATTCCTCTGGCAGAAGCCATGTGTAAGGTTAAGGCTGTGGCGATAATGGACAAGGCTGAGAGCTTCTCCAACAGCGGCGGCCCGCTCTTTAACGAGGCCAGAAGCTCTCTCTACGATTTGCCGGACAGACCTTATGCCATTAACTACATATACGGTCTGGGAGGCAGAGACATTACGGTGGATGATTATTACGAGATATTCAACGATCTGTTCATCATTCACGAGACGGATGACCCGGGAGATGTCTACAGATACGTAGGCGTTAGAGACTCCAGATACGAAGAAGGCGGATTCGACCACAGGAAATACGAAGATTAGGAGATAAGAATGGCATACAGTTTGAAGAAAGAAGTACAGAAGCCGGAGAGGCTGGCAGGCGGTCACAGATTATGCGCCGGCTGTGGAGCCGGTGTGGCGGTCAGAGGGGTGCTGCGTGCGCTGGAGCCGGGAGATAAGGCTGTGGTCACCAACGCCACCAGCTGTCTGGAGGTTTCCACGTTCATATATCCTCACACGGCTTATTATGACAGTTATATACATACGGCATTCGCCAACGGTGCGGCAACCATGTCCGGCGTGGAGACTGCCTACAGAGTGCTCAAGAAGAAGGGTAAGATTCAGGATAATTTCAAGTTCATAGCCTTCGGCGGCGACGGAGGTACATATGATATAGGTCTTCAGTCACTTTCGGGTGCCATGGAGCGCGGTCATGACATGGTGTACGTCTGCTACGACAACGAAGCCTACATGAACACGGGAATTCAGAGATCCTCATCAACACCTAGATTCGCCGATGCGACTACATCTCCTGCAGGTGAGGAGATTCCGGGCAAAATCCAGAACAAGAAGAATCTGACTGAAATCATAGCGGCTCACAATATACCTTATGCCGCTCAGACAACATTCCTGGGAGACTTCAGAGATCTGCACACTAAGGCCCATAAGGCCATATACACAGAGGGCGCCTGCTTCCTCAATGTTCTCGCTCCGTGCCCGAGAGGCTGGAGATATGAGACTGAGGATCTGGCAGAGATATGCCGCCTGGCGGTTGACACCTGCGTATGGCCTCTCTACGAAATCGAGAATGGAGAGTGGAGACTCACCTACGAGCCTAAGCGTAAGCTTCCGGTGGAGGAGTTCCTCCGCAAGCAGGGCAGATTCAAGCACATGTTCGTCCCGGGAAGCGAGTGGATGATAGAGGAAACCCAGAAGTACGTTGATGAGCAGTGGGAGAAACTGCTGGCCAGATGTAACGGATAAGCACATACAGAATCAGGCAGCGAGGCTGCGTTTTAACGGGAAGTACCGTTAGAGCGCGGCTTCCTTTTTTGTGCCTTTGCACTCCGCTACAGCCGATTGTTCTTACTGTTTCTTAGGTAGACTATTTGCATAAGATAACGATCCCCCAAACACTACAAGCCGCAATCATTCCGGCTATTCCCTGTCGCGGCAATATACCTATTACTTCTATTACTGAAAGAAAGATTATTATTATCTGAATACCCATTAAGATCCGGTTATTATTCATCATAGCACCTCCTCACATCCTATTCATATAAACCTTATAGAACGCCTGTATGTGACATCTTTCTTTGTGAAATTATAAAAGGTGTCACGAAATGCTGTTTGATCAGGTTTATATAAGTGAATGGTTTGATTTAATATTGTGAAACGGCACTTGTAAGAGAGACAGAGAAAGGAGTTGTGATGGTTATGAGAAAAGTAGCGCTGACGATGATGGGATTAGTTCTAATGGCGTCAGTGCCTTTATTCGGGTTTGCGGAGGAAATGGATACTGTTGAAATCAAATCGAAAGATCTGACTGTATCCGAGTTCAGAGAGGAGCAAATTAATAAAATTGGTGAGGAAATAATGACACAACTAAATGAGAAAACGGTGGACGAGTATGAGCAGGTTATTGCTAATGCTTCCGCTAAAAAGAAAAAAGATATCGAAAAAATATATGACGGTGTATTTTTTGATGCTATCATGGACAATGAAGATGTTGGATTAGAAAGGCTTGAAACATCAAATGAAGGCATTTCTACGTTAGAAATCGATGAAGCATCTTATCAGCAGTTAACTTCTACGTATCGAATATCTGATATTGCAGCTTTTGAGATTTCGCCATTATATATTTCGTTGGAGATTGTAGGTTCGGGTTTAGATAGTAGTGATCCTTCACTATTGGATTTAGATGCGAGGATAAGTGTAGTAGAGCCAGCGTCAACGACAAAATCAACAAATGGGTATTCGACAAAAGTATATTATAGTGGCGGAACAAAGATTGCTACAGCAAAAGTAAATTGTAATTTCTACTATAATGGCACAAAGGCTTGGTATAAAAGTGGCTTAAAGGGATCCTTGAAAATAAATGCTCCTGCAAATTGGAAAAGGTTATCAGGCAATGCATATCGTTCACAATATTCTTCGTCTGAAAAATCTTATTGGGCATATTATAATGGAAAGGTTGCGCAGTATGGTGAATTGTGGGGTGGAGCAGTGCCTGTTAAACTTAAGACAGTGCTGGTGCAGGCCGGAGTAGTATGTTCAAAGACGGGATACATTACAACAAAAAATACAGCGTATGATGTCCGCAATAATTATTAGATAATTTGGGTGATGCGTATGAAAACTCTGGAACTAAAGAGAATAATTCTGTTGCTATTAATCGCATTCATATGTCGTTTTGTCCAAGATTTATTTAACCCATATGTGTCCTGTGTTTCGTATATGAATTGGGAACTGTGGTTATTGAATGTGTGTGATGCTGTAATGCTGACGATCGAATTGATTATAGGATGGTTTTGCTATAGGAGTTTTAAGGAGCGAAGAAGGAAGTTGGTTAAAATTATGGCAATAATTATTTCTTTCTTCTCTATTCTATTTACCCTCATCCAGAAAAAAGCACTTTTGTTGGAGTCCGTAAGCGGCATCATTAGTATAGTTATTTGCGCTGTATGGAGAATAAGCTTGCTAATTGCAGGAATAGTAATCGTTATATGGATTGTCGGCATTATTTATGACAAATTCACGGATAGAAAAAGTAGGTAGCGATATTTGTCTTAGGAGTTTTGAAAGGTGAGAAATGATTATGAGAAAAGCTATAGTATTTGCCATTGTTGCATGTATAGGGATGGTATGTATCACCGGAATGGCTTCGGCGGCAGTAAATGAACCTGATGTTAAACCGATGGCAACGTGCTACCGTTCAGCGTACGCGAAGATTGACATTACCGACAACGGAACTGCAACTGTTAAAGGTTCTATCACAGGGTATGCCGGAACAACAACGAAAACATCGGTGCA
Source organism: Clostridiales bacterium (assembly GCA_022773945.1). Taxonomy (GTDB): domain Bacteria; phylum Bacillota; class Clostridia; order Peptostreptococcales; family Anaerovoracaceae; genus Lentihominibacter. The sequence continues at coordinate 35,166 of JALFNS010000003.1, read as the reverse complement.
TTTGTATTTGCAGAAATATAAGAACGAAAAATGGACAGCTGTAGCTGACTGGACGAGCACCAAAAATGCCTCGAGTTGTACTCTTTCAAAAAGCAAATCTGTTGATAAGGGTAAGTACAGAGTGAAAGCTGTGTGTAAGGCATATATAGGAACGAAGTGCGAGACGGTAACAAAGTACAGCAGTGCCACCTATTGAAACAAGCGTGTGGCTTAGGATGCTTGTTATAGCTGCAGCTTGCGCACCGCTGTAATGCCATATATAATGTCAGTCAAAGAAATACCGGTTATGAGAGGTAAAGACATGCTGACATTATATCTGGCGCTTATAGATGAACCTGAGGACAAATCAAAATTCATTTCACTGTATGAGAAGTATCACAGGTTAATGCATTATACCGCAAAAGCCATACTGAAAGACGATGGTCTGGCGGAAGATGCTGTTCAGGAAGCGTTTATACGTATAGCTAAGAACTTCCATAAAATTAATGATATTGATACAGCGTCGACAAAGAAGTTCGTAGTAATAATTACAAAAAACGTGGCGCTTACCATTCTGAAAAAGGAGGATCGGTTTACGGCGGAGGATATTGCTGATTATGAAAATATCCTGCATAAAAATGACACAACAGTGGGAGAAGCGGAAAACAATGAACTGGCTCAGAGGATTTTGAAGCTGTCTGAAGTGCAGAGAAATGTCATGTATCTCTATGCGATCTACGGATACAGTTATCGTGAAATAGCCAATTTGCTGGGCATTAAGGAGGGAGCCGCAAGAAAGAATATGCAAAGGGCTCGTGAGGTTCTTAAAGATGGACTTTAAAACAAAGGAAGCACTGAAATGTGCGCTGGAAACAGAATATGCCTGGGTTGACAGTTGGGATGATATGGATTATGAGTATTGCTTTTCTGATGGGTTCAACGACGGTATAAAAAGAATATTTAATATGGCCGACAGAAAGTATGTAAGCGTAGGTCGCTTTCGTATAACCAGGGTGGCTGCAGCTGCACTTCTGGCAGCGATGCTTATGATGCTGGCAGGCTGTGGATTCATTGTTAAGCAGGCCGTAATCAATTGGAATGAGACTGTTAATACAGAACAAGGGACGCTTGACGTGGACTTTGTTGTTGAAGATCCGGACGATACGCTGAAGGATTACGGGATTTTGAAACCTGAAACGCCGGATGGATATTCTGTGTCGAGTGAGGAGAAAACCGGAAGTAGTTACTGTGTAGAATACTCTAATGGTGATGATTATATAATATACAGTCAGGAAAAAGGAATTGATAACATAGCTTTAAGTATTGACTCGGAGAATAATGAGCTTGAGGAGCTGGAAATCTCCGGATATAAAGGGTATTCGTCATCTAAATACGGCGTCCAATCCATAACATGGAGTGATGGGATATATTTATACGATGTTTATGGGAACTGCACGTTGGAACAGCTTGAGCAGATGGCGAATAATCTGATGAGGGGTTTAAAATAAATGTCGCTTTTGAGCGGAATGGCGATGAAACTGACAATACCGTAGGTAAGAGTGAAACGAAAGAGCTCTTCGACAGATTGTTGTATAAATAAACTTGTATGGAAGGGAGTGGGTTAGGAATGAAAAAGAAAGCAATAACAATATTTATTGTAGTTATCGTGGCGTTAACAACGATACCAACACTTGCGTTTGCAACAACTGAGGTAACTGAAGTGGATGTTGATATGTCAATACAGGACTCCGAGGATGGGACGGTAGCGTCAACAGAGGTGATAGTGATTGATGCAGGACAATTTGAAAACAACAAATCTGTTTTAAATCAAACGATCAATGAGGCGTTAAGCGAATGTGATCATATAAAAATAATAAATACTTCAGGCGAGGCAGAAGAAAATGTCGAGATGTATCTATACGGGAATGACAAGATGAGCGTTCAAGGAAATATAATCTATAAAATTACAAGCATCAAAAAACTTAGCAATGTTTATGGTGCAAACTATTTGAACGTTTCCGGTGCACCCGGTATTAATATTGGTTTATCGGATGCAAGAACGAAAAGTTATAGCATCACTTTTGGGGCGACTTATGGTTGCCCGTCTCCGAATATTGCAAATGCTGTTTGGGGAACATCATCAGCGAAGACTTTGACCTATTATGGCACTTGGACAGTTCCGTCAAAGCATAACGGGAAATCAGTAAAGAGAGGACACTTACATATGCGACCGGAATATAGTAAAAGACAATATACTGTTTATTCAAGAGTAAGTGGATATACTGACTGGGAGAAAAAAGGAACATCTACTACAAAGCGGGCATACGGTGTGGATATATACAAAACGTTTACGTACAAGTGATATTTTGGATGCATGTTATTTAGGAGGAACCTTCAATTATGAAGACTTATAAAAAGATTACCGTATTAATCGCATTTGTAGTAATTGCGTCAATTGGAGCCTATTTGATTCTTACAAATTCCTATGTGTTCGCCCGTGACGAAGAACAATATGCAGTTGTAGCATTGCTGATTAAATCTTTATTTGTTATGGTTGACATTGCTTGTATAGTATCAATTCTGAACAAGTATTTATAATGACGATGAAGAAAGTGATGTTCCTATTATCAATCACATTCATATGTCGTTTTGTCCAGGATGTATTCAATCCATATATATCCTTGGGTGCATATACAAATTGGAGGCTTTAAGCAGTGTTTTTACTATTGTTATATATGCTGCGTGGAGAGCAAGCTTGTTTGTAGCGGGTCTGGTAATTGTTGTAGAAATAAACTAAATGCACTTTGCTAATTTACGAAAATAAACTAAATCTTGCCGGAATTAACTAAATGTTTTATAATAATTCTATAAAACTATGGAGGTCGGTGAGATGACAAAAGAAGAATTGTTGGCTTTAGCTGATCGAATTTGTGCTAACAAGGCAGAGGAGCAGACGATAGAGTTGAAGACGGCGGAGGGCGGATGTCCACAGAAGTTGTACGGTACTTTATCCGGTTTTTCCAATCAGGATATGGGCGGAACAATAGTCTTCGGGATTAATGAAAAGGAGGGCTTTGTTCCGTGCAATGTATATGATGTGCAGGATCTTCAGAAAAAAGTGACTGAGCAATGCAATCAGATGATGCCTCCTGTCAGAGCCGTGTTCACAACTGCTGAATATAAGGGGTGCACTATCTGTTCGGCTGAAATTCCGGGGATTGATTTGTCTGAGAGACCTTGCTATTACACCGGTGCCGGTAAATTGAGAGGCTCGTTTGTCAGAGTGGGGGATGCAGATCTTCCCATGACAGATTACGAGCTGTATAGCTTCGAGGCTTTCAGAAAGCATGCCCATGATGATGAACGCGTTGTCGAAAGGGCTACAATGCGAAGCCTTGACAGTAATAAAATTAATGAGTTTATTGAAAAGCAACAGAGCGATAAACCTGAGTTCGCCAAGCTACCGAGAAATCTGCAGGAGGAAATGCTTAATATAACTCGCGAGGGCAAGCCGACAGTTGCTGCTGTAATGAATTTCTGTGTTTATCCGCAAGGCTACCTGCCGCAAATGGCAATTACTGCAGTGCGTGTACCGGGGTTTGAAATCGGTGAAGTTGATGAAAATGATGCCCGGTTCATCGATAACAAACGAATTGAGGGAACGTTAGCAGAAATGATGAATGGTGCTTTAGCCTTCTGCATGAGAAATATGAAGGTCGCAACCATAATAGACAAGAATACAGGGAAGAGAGTCGACAGGACAGAGTATCCGATAAAAGCTATCAGAGAAGCTGTACTTAATGCTCTGATTCATCGCGACTATAGTCATTTCACTGAAGGAACACCGGTGCAGATTATATTCTATGCAGACCGTCTGGAAATACATAGCCCGGGGAGTCTTTACGGCAGAATGACTGTTGAGCAACTTGGATATTCCAAACCGGATCTCCGCAATCCTGCCCTGGCACTGATTGCAGAGTCGCAGACAGAGGCGGAGAACAGATACTCGGGGATACCGACAATCAGACTGGCAATGAAAGAATATGGCCTGCCGGAGCCGGTATTTAAGAACGGAAGAAATGAATTTGTGGTAATACTTAAGAATCAATCAGCAAAGGAAGTAGCTGTTAAGTATGGGTTCGGCGGCAAATCAGAGTGCAGTGCAGTAACAGATCTGATAGAATTTTGCAGGGAACCTAAATCCAGAGGAGAAATAGCTGAATATCTCGGCTTAAAAACTATTTATTATGTAACGAAGAAATATATCGATCCTCTTGTTAAATCAAACCGGCTCTTACTGACAATACCGGAGCATCCGAAGAGCAAAAACCAGAAGTTTTATTCGGCAAAGTAATAACGCAACCATAAAAAGAGGCACCGCTCAAGCGGTGCCTCTTCAAGTCTCAAATAACCTGTCTTCAGGATGATTAGATCATCTTATCTACTGAATCGAGAACCTTATCAACCTTAGCCAGCTCTTCTTCCAGCTGCTCAGGAGTGATGATGAGCGGCGGAGTTACTACGAACATATTCTCGTGTGAGTATGTCCAGAAACCGTCAGCCTTGAGCATGCCGATGATCTTAGGCATGATGCCTTCAGGATCCTTACCGAACGGTACCAGCGGCTCTCTTGTTTCCTTGTCCTTAACAAGCTCGATAGCTGAGAAGAGACCTATGTGTCTTACCTGTCCTACGCAAGGGTGCTTGTCAACGAAGCTGTCGAGAGTGTCTGCCAGGATTTTGCCTGTAACAGCAATCTTTCCTTCTATATCCTGGTTCTTGTACTCCTGGATAGTAGCTACTGCAGCTGCGCATCCCATCGGATGAGCTGAGTAAGTAAGTCCGCAACCCATTGAAGTGTCGTCGAAGAACTTAGCTATAGGAGCCTGTACAACAACGCCGCCGAGAGGAACATAACCGCAGGTTACGCCCTTAGCGAAAGTGATCATGTCAGGTTCATATCCGAAGTTCTGGAATGCGAAGCACTTACCTGTTCTGTACCAGCCGGCCATTACTTCGTCTGCTACCATGAGGATGTCGTACTTGTCGCAGAGAGCTCTAACGCCCTGATACCACTTAACAGGAGCGATGAGAACGCCGTTTGAACCAACTACTGATTCAAGCCAGATAGCTGCGATCTGTTCAGGTCCCTCATAGAGAATCTGGTTTTCCAGAAGCTCGAGATAGAAATCAGCTACTTCGTCGTCGTTCTTGAAGCTGCATGCCTTAGGTGCTCTGTAAGCATAAGGTCCGTCATACTTAACGAATCCCGGGCCGCCCGGCTCGTTGAAGAAGTGTCTAGGTTCACCTGTGAGCATTCCTGCACCGGCGGATGAACCGTGATAGCATCTGTACTGTGAGAAAATCTTCTGCTTGCCTGTGTACTGACGAGCGATCTTGATGGCGTTCTCGTTGGACTCTGCACCTGCGTTTGTGAAGAATACCTTAGCGCCGTCTGCGAAGCCTGTAGCCTTAACAACAGCTTCAGCAGCGTCTGATCTGCAGTCCATAGCGAAAGCCGGTCCCATGAACGGAATCTTCTGAGCCTGTTCGATGATAGCATCAACGATAGCCTTGTTGCCGTGTCCCAGGTTGGAGTTAACCAGCTGTGAGGACATGTCTGCATACTTCTTGCCGTTCTCATCCCAGAAGTAAATTCCTTCTGCCTTGGTTACAACGATTGGATCCAGTCCGCCCTGAGCTGACCAGGAGTGAAGATTATATTTTAAATCCTTATCTTTGATTGCTGACATTGTATTATCTCCTTAAAAGTCCTAATATAACTTATGCGTCAACCTTAGCGATTACTGATGCATCGATAAAGTCTTCAACCTTCTCAGGCTTCCAGTTAGGAATCTCTCTTGATACGTAAGTGTAGTTGAGGAGATCCTTGAATGTAGCGTTGTGGGATACACTGTTGCCGCCCCAAGTACCGCATCCTAATGTCATGGATACAGGGAATCCGCAAGTCCATCCACCGGAGTTAACGAGGCACTGTGCCTGGTTAACAACGCACTTGGTTACAGGAGCAACTGAAGCCAGCTTAGCTACATCTGCATCGTCGTTAGTGTGGATACCGCAGCTGTGGCCTTTGCCCTGATACTCGAGGCAAGCCATCATCTTCTCGATAGCCTCGTCCAGATCCTTAGCCTTCTGGATTCCGGATACCGGTGAAAGCTTCTCGCCGCCGAATGGGTGCTCGAGGCTTGCGCCGTCTTCTTCAGCCATGAGTACTACAGTTCCCTTAGGAACGTCGATTCCTGCGATCTCAGCAATCTTCTCAGCGTTCTGAGCTACGATAGCTCTGTTGAGCACGTGATCGTTAGGAGTGTTCGGCCACATAGCAACCTGCAGCTTCTTCTTGTCTTCTGAACCCTCTCTGCACATGTAAGCGCCGTGAGCTTCCATTTCCTTAACGAACTCTTCATAGCAGTCTTCGAATACGATGATGTTGTTCTCTGTTGAGCATGAAGTAGCGTTATCGAACTTCTTTGACTTAACGATGAGCTCTGCAACCTGCTTCATAGGAGTCTTGCCTGTTACGATGGATACGCAGTTACCTACGCCAACGCCGATAGCAGGAGTTCCGGAGGAGTAAGCTGTCTCAACCAGTGCTTCGCCGCCTGTTGCCAGGATGAAGTCACACTGCTTCATGAGCTGCTGTGAAGTCTCGAGCTTAACAGCTTCAGGAGCACAAGTCTGTACCAAATCTTCAGGATATCCCAGCTTCTTCAGGACTGCTCTGATCTTGTCAACGATAACAACGTTGAGCTTCTTGCACTTAGGGTGTGGTGCGAGAATGATAGCGTTTCTTGTCTTCAGAGCCATGTTTGACTTAACGATAGGAGTAGCTTCTCCGTTAGTTACAGGCATGATTCCGGCAACAACACCCATTGGCTTAGCATAAGCCTGCATTCCTGTTTCCTTGTTGTCGCTTACCATGCCGACAGTCTTCTCGTCCTTCATCTGGAGGTATGAACCCCAAACCTTACCGATGATCTTTGATTCCTTGTCTGCAGGAATTCCCATGCCGGATTCTTCTACCAGCATCTCAGCGAACATCTTGATGTTCTCAGGCTTAGTCAGTTCATAAGTTACTGCAGCTGTCATCAGGTCGCAATCTTCCTGAGTGAAGCCTTCAGCGATTTTCTGAGCGGCTCTTGCCTTCTCAACTAATCCTGCTACATATTCCTGTGCATTAAAATCTGCCATTTTTAAAGTCCTCCTTTATAAATAACTTATTTGGTTAACTGTTTAAGTGAACCCCAACCGAGTCCACACCTATTAAATGCAACCCTCGTGCCAAACAGGGGGATTCCTGTCGGAGCAGCAGGTGAATTTCTGCGAAATTTAGTATTTGCAAAGGCTTCAGCCCTCGCCTCCGGCGAAAGAATATTGTATACAATCAAAGAACGAGAGAAACCGGCCGGTTAAAAAAATAAATGCTGATACAAAATTGTATCAGCAAAACCGTCGGAGGTTGAGATTTGGTCCGAAGTCTTGAAAAATCAAGGTCAGAGGCCTTGCGATTCATCAATGTATCGCTGATACAGTTATGAATCACCGGCAAGGCCGTACTTGTGGAGTTTGCGCACGATTGTGGGCTGGCTCACCTTGAGAACACGTGCCATGGCTCTCGTGGAACCGCAGGTTTCCAGAGCCTGCTCCAGAATCCTCTTCTCTGCCTTCTCCAGTGCGGAAGCCAGAGAAAAGTCGTCGAGAACCGAAGGTGTGCTCTCGGCGCCCTCCTTGATGAATATGAATATATCCTCTTCGCCTATAACGTCTGTGGAGGATGTGATTATCAGGCGCTCCACTATATTCTGCAGCTCACGTATGTTGCCCGGCCAGGGATACTTGATGAGTATTGACAGGGCGGCGGAGCTTATGGTCTTGTTTTCTCCCAGGCTTTCGTTGAAGCGGGACAGGTACATGTGAATGAGCGGCAGGATGTCCTCGGGACGCTCTCTCAGAGGAGGAACGTTAATAGGCACTACGTTCAGCCTGTAGTAGAGATCCTCTCTGAACTTGCCCTCTTTAACGAGAGATTCCAGATTTCTGTTGGTTGCCGATACGATTCGTACATCGACAGGAATGGACTTCACTGCACCTACGGGAGTTATGGACCTCTCCTGTATTACCTGGAGGAGCTTAACCTGCAGGTTCAGGGGTAGCTCGGATATTTCATCCAGAAAGATTGTGCCGCTCTGGGCCGCCTCGAAGAATCCTTTCTTGCCTCCGGCACGGGAACCTGTGAAAGCTCCGGCCACATAGCCGAAGAGCTCGGATTCTATGAGATTCTCAGGGATTGCTCCGCAGTTGACTGTGACGAAGGGGCCTTTGTAGCGCACACCTTCCTCATGGAGAGTTTTGGCGATGAGGCCTTTGCCCACTCCCGATTCTCCGGTGATGAGGACCGTGGAGTTGACGGCGGCCAGTTTCTTGGCCAGAGCCATAACGTTCTTCATGGGCTGGCTTTTGGCTACGATGCCGCCGGCTATGTACGCGGAATCTGTATAGCTTCTGTTGCCGGGAAGGAGAAGACGTGCCGCCTCATCAGGGTCGCTTCCCGTTTCGGATATGCGTGTTATATCCCTGGATGTGGTTATAACCATGGTGAGACGGGAGCCGTCGAAGAGGGGAGTTCCCGTGGTGAGAAGCTTTCTTCCCAGGCGGTTCTCATGGATTATTGTGATTTCACGCTTTTCCTGAAGGACGCGACGTGTAACAGAAGGCGTGAAGATTCCTTCCTTCTCCAGGTCGTCGACGCTGCGACCTTCGATATCCTCCAGGTTGATCTTGTACATTTCCTCACAGGGTCCGTTGCACCACCTGCAGATACCCCGGGCGTCATCGATAAATACGGCATCACTTATACCGTCGAGAATGGGGAGAAGCTCATCCATTCTGATGGTTTCCGGCACATTGTATTTCATAGCTGTATTCCTGTCTCCTTTATCATGAATTATATCACAGAATAGTATATAATATCACGAGAAAGGTTGAGGAAGACATGCATTACGAGAAAGTTACATCGGGCAGGTTCGTCGTGAGGGAGAACAGATTTGTAGCCCGCGTTGTTATTAATAATAAGGAAGAGAAAGTTCATGTCAAGAACACGGGCAGGTGCCGGGAGTTTCTGGTTCCGGGGGCGAAGGTATATCTTGAGGATTTCGAGGGACGAATGGGCAGCAGGAAGTACAGATACTCTCTGGTGGCTGTTGACAAGGTTACTGACAGAGGTATCATCAGGATAAACATGGATTCCCAGGCACCGAACCACGTGGTGGGGGAGGCTCTGGAATCCGGCGTTATCAGACTTCCCGGCATGGGTGAGCTGACGGCAATAAAGGCAGAGAAGACCTTTGGAAATTCCAGATTCGATTTCTACGTCGAGTCGGAGGAGAAGAAGGCTTTCGTGGAGGTTAAGGGAGTCACTCTGGAGAATGAGGGGGAAGCTCTCTTTCCCGATGCGCCTACGGTGCGGGGAGTCAAGCATCTTAATGAACTCGTGAAAGCTCTGGAGGAGGGCTATGAGGCTTTTGCGGTGTTTCTCATACAGATGAAGGGCGTGAAGACATTCAGACCCAACGAAGAGATGCATCCCGATTTCGCAAAGGCAATGAGAGAATGCGCAGAAGCAGGAGTGCAGCTCCTGGCCTTTGATTCAACAGTCACCGAGGACGGTCTGGCTGCGGACAGCCCAGTAGAAATTGTCTTAAAAAAGCCTTGCATACCGTGAAATGCTGGGGTATAATATTTGAGGTAACAAGCAGAAGTTATCCGCTTCTCACCTTGAGGACATAGGTCCCCGGGTTAATAATTCTCGAATGAACCCGTAGTGGTTTGAGATTGTTTGTGCGGATGCTTTTGTATCTGCATTTTTTTTAGTCGCGGTGCGGCGTGTGATTCAGGAGGTACGGAACAATAGCCAGAGAAGCGTACATAAACGAAGAAATTCGTGGGAAAGAATTTAGAGTTATCGATGATGAAGGAAATCAGCTTGGCATCATGAGCAGACAGGAAGCTCTCGACCTCTCCGAGGAGAAGAAGCTTGACCTCGTATGCATAGCGCCTAAGGCAGATCCGCCTGTGTGTAAGATTCTTGACTACGGCAAGTACAAGTACGAGCAGCAGAAGAGAGAGAAGGAAGCCAAGAAGAAACAGCACACGACACAGGTGAAGGAGATAAGACTGTCCACTTTCATCGAAGATCATGACATCATGGTCAAGGCGAAGACGGGAGCCAAGTTCCTCAAGGACGGGAACAAGCTCAAGGTCAGCCTGAGATTCAGAGGCAGAGAGCGCGATTACGTGGCTCGCGGACAGGAAGTTATGGAGAAGTTCGCCGAGGCTGTATCCGAATACGGCGAGATGGACAAGAAGCCTAAGTTTGAGGGCAGAAGTCTTACTATGATTCTTTCGCCGAAGAGCGACAAGAAATAATATGTCAACAATGAATTAATATATAGGAGGAAAACATGGCAAAAAATAAGATGAAGTCTCATAGAGGCGCATGCAAGAGATTTAAGATTACAGGTTCAGGCAAAGTTAAGAGAAACAAGGCATACAAGGGACACATCCTTACTAAGAAGAGCCAGAAGAGAAAGAGAGGCCTGAGAAAGGCAACTACATTAACAAGTGCGGATCTTAAGAGAATCAAGGCAGTACTGAGCAAGTAAGGAGGTAAGAAATGGCAAGAGTTAAGAAAGGTGTAAATGCACACAAGAGACATAAAAAAGTATTAAAGATGGCGAAGGGCTACTACGGCTCCAAGCACAGCACTTACAGAGCAGCCAAGCCGGCAACTATGAGAGCTCTCCGCTCAGCATATGTTGGCAGGAAGCAGAAGAAGAGAGATTACAGAAAGCTCTGGATTGCCAGAATCAACGCAGCAGCCAGAATGAACGGAATCAGCTACAGCAAGCTCATGGGCGGACTGAAGGCAGCAGGAGTTGACATGAACAGAAAGATGCTCTCAGAAATGGCAATCCACGATCCTGCAGGATTCGCCAGCGTTTGCGAGACTGCTAAGAAGGCTCTCTAAAATATGATGAGAAACGAAACACGTTCGGTTATACGGGCGTGTTTTTTTGTGTTATACTTGTTCTATGACTGAGAGAAAGAAACTCACAACAGGAATACTGGCACACGTGGACGCGGGGAAGACCACGCTCTCCGAGGCGATGCTCTACCGGACCGGCGTTATAGACAAACCGGGCCGTGTGGACCGGGGCAATGCCTTCATGGACAGTGCGGAGCAGGAGAGAAAGCGCGGGATTACCATCTTTTTCGGACAGGCTGAGCTGCCTCTTGAAGAGACGGATCTCACTCTTCTCGATACGCCGGGCCATGTGGACTTCTCTTCGGAGACGGAGAGGGTTCTGGGTGTACTGGACTGTGCAGTTCTCGTGGTCAGCGGACGCGATGGAGTTCAGGGTCACACGGTGACACTGTGGAGACTTCTCAGGAGGCTTAACATCCCTGCCGTAATATTCGTAAACAAGATGGATATTGCTGTCGCCGGCAGAGATGAGCTGATGGAGAACCTGAAGGAGAATCTGGGGGAAGGCTGCTTCGCTGCGGGACCTGACGGCCTGCCGGAAAACGGCGAACTCGAGGATGTGGCAGCGGCAGATGAGGTGCTTCTGGAAGAGTATCTGGACAAGGGAAAAATCACTTTCGAATCCCTGAGCCGTGCCGTGGGTGATGGTGCCGTCTATCCATGTTTCTTCGGATCGGCTCTGAAGTTTGAGGGAATAGATGAATTTCTCAGAGGCTTCGAGAGCTTCATGAAGGCGGTTCCTCTGAGAATGCCCGCAGCCGACATATGGGGTGATGACTTCAGATGCAAAGTCTTCAAAATCACCAGAGACTCACGGGGCGACAAGCTCGTTCATGTGAAGGTGACGGAAGGAACTCTGAAGGTCAGAGATTCTGTTGCTTCGGGTGACGGAGAAGCGGGTAGAATCAACCAGATCAGGGTTTACTCCGGTGACAGATACAGGCAGACAGGTGAAGCCTCCGAGGGCATGATATGCACACTTACAGGTGTTTCGGGAGTGGTTCCCGGGGAAGGCGACCTGAAACCGGTACTCTCCTACAGCGTCATAATCCCCGAAGACGTAAATCCTCATGATGCTCTCATGAAATTCAGAGAGCTGGAGGAGGAAGATCCCGGGCTTCATGTGACCTGGGACGAGGAACATGAGGAAATACAGGTTTCTCTCATGGGACCGGTGCAGATGGAGATTCTCCGGGGCATGGTCCATGACAGATTCGGATTTTCGGTGGATTTCGGAGAAGAAAAGATAAGCTACAGGGAAACTGTGGCCGGACCCGTGCAGGGTGCAGGGCACTTCGAGCCTTTGCGCCATTATGCGGAGGTGCATCTGCTCATGGAGCCGCTTGAACCGGGAAGCGGCATCCGGATCGGCAGCCTTTGCAGTGAAGATGAACTGGACAGAAACTGGCAGCGGCTTATAATGACTCACCTGGCGGAAAAGGAGTTCACAGGCCCTCTGACCGGATCGTCAATTACCGATATGAAGATTTCCGTTCTGGGCGGCAGAGCTCACGGGAAACATACGGAGGGCGGCGATTTCAGACAGGCCACATACAGAGCCGTAGCCCAGGGACTGCGCAAAAGCCTCAGGGACGGTGAGATAATCCTTCTGGAACCCTGGTATGATTTTCGTCTGGAGGTGCCTGCGGAATATGTGGGCAAGGCCATGGGAGACATACAGAGGATGGGAGGCGAAACGGGCGAGCCGGTGCAGGCACCAGGCGGTGTCATCCTCGAGGGCAGAGCTCCCGTTGCCGAACTGAAGGATTACACGACTCAGCTCAGATCCTATTCGGGCGGGCGCGGGAGAATTTTCTGTGAGTATGCAGGTTATTATCCGTGTCACAACAGTGATGAAGTTGCGGAGACCATCGGTTATGATGCGGACGGTGACAGCAGCGTGCATTCGGATTCTATTTTCTGTGTCAGGGGTGCGGGGAGAAGCGTGCCCTGGGATGAGAGTGATGAACTGATGCATGTGAGCTGCAGGCTTCCGGGGGAGGCTGACATCGTTCCGCCCGTGGAGACAGGGCCGTCATCGGGAAGCGGTGCCGGCACTTCGGGAAATGACGAGGAGAATCTGAAGCGTATTTTCGAGAGAAATCTCAGCGCCAACAGGAGAAGCGGGGAGAAGAAACCGCGAATAGCCGCCAGAGAGGTGGAAGCTCCCGTTAAGAGGCGAAAGAAACCTGCCGGAGAAAGCCTGCCGGAGCATCTCTTCGTGGACGGATATAACATAATATTCGCCTGGGAGGAGCTCAGAGATCTGGCTAAGGTCAACATTGACAGCGCAGCCGATGCGCTGGTGGAGATAATGGGAAACTACAGGGGATACAGAAACTGTCCTGTCACTGTGGTCTTCGACGCCTACAGAGTTAAAGGCGGCCAGAGACGCAGAGAAGACAGGAACGGGGTGGAAGTGGTATTTACAGGAGAAGACGAGACGGCTGATACGTGTATAGAACGGACTACATTTAATATGCGCGGCAAGTGCAGAGTCCGGGTGGCCACATCGGACAGACTGGAGAGATCCATAGTTCTGGGTAACGATGGAGTCTGCGTGTCCGCCACAGAGTTCAGGAAAGAAGTTGAACTCGTGGAGGACAGCATACAGGAGGCCATAGAACGTAACAACCGCAGGAATATGCTGGAACATAAGAATACTATTGAAATCAGAGAGGATTGGAATGAAAATGAAAAAAATCTTTAAGACGGCGGGAATCTTAGCCATGGCAATAGCGGGAATAATGGTTCTGTCAGGCTGCGACGGCGATATGCCTTACGGGAATCTGGATCCGGGAGACTATCTGAAGGTGGGAGACTATAAGGGTCTGGAGACTGAGAAGATAAAGGTGGAAGTCACACAGCAGGACATTGGAGATGAAATTTCCTCAGCTCTTGAAGCAGCCACGGAGGACAAGGATCTCGAGAAGGGTGACAAGGTTGCCGAGGGAGACACAGTCAACATTAACTATGTGGGAAAAATTGACGGCAAGAAGTTCGACGGCGGCAGTGCCGAGAAGCAGGATCTGACTCTGGGCAGCGGATCCTTCATAGACGGATTCGAGGAAGGCCTGGAAGGCAAGAAGGTGGGACAGAAGGGAATCAAGCTGGAGCTCACATTCCCGGATGATTACTCCTCGGAGGATCTTCAGGGCAAGGATGTTGTCTTCACCGTTAAAATAAATTCCGCCACAAGACCTGAGGAGCCTGAGTATGATGACGAGTTCGCGCAGAGTCAGGGTTACGATACTACGGACAAGTACGAGAAGGCGGTAAAGAAGAAGATTCGTGCCGAGAAGAAGTCCGAGGCGGAATCCGCCGCCAAGGAGGAGCTCTGGTCAGATGTGCTCGAGAACACGAAGGTTAAGGAATACCCTGAGGATGAGCTCAATCACTACATCGAGGTGTTTAACGCTCAGGTTGACCAGTACGGCGAGAAGGGAACGGATGAGAGAAGTGAGGCTCTGACAATGTTCGGCGTGAGCACTGAGAAGGAGCTCAAGAAGATGATAAAGGAGTCGGCACAGCTGCTTGTCAAGCAGGAGCTTCTTATCGAGTATATCGCCGATAAAGAGGAGCTGACGTATACTGATGAAGAACTGGACAACATGATTTCAGGTCTTGAAACACAGGGATATGATGATGAGGCTGTTGAGGAGCAGACGGGACGCAATCTTGAGCAGTATGTTCATATTTCCCTGCTCTACAGCAAGGTTCAGGATTTCATATATGATAATGCAGAAGTTGTAGAATAGTAGAAATCTTGTATACAATATTTATTTGTTTAAATCGTTGAAAGAAAAGAGTCGATGTGGTATATTCGTTTAGTAAGTAATATACTTATTTCTCTGGAGAGACTCGATTGAATCGGGCGCCGAAGGTGTGAAAGTCACTCAGGCAAAAGGACAGAGCAGATATGAAGACTGTTTGTCTTTGTCCACTCCGGGAAGTCGCTAATAGTAATATTATCGACTTTTTTCTTTTATGCCGGAAACGGCACGCAATTATAGTTCTATTAATGGTAAGGAGTTTAAAATGGTAACGGAATTTTTAAACGCGGTCGACAGCTTCGTCTGGGGAGTTCCTCTACTCGTAATGATTATGGGAACCGGCCTTCTTCTTACGATCAGACTTAAGGGAATGCAGTTCGTTAAACTGGGAAGAGCCCTCAAGTACATGGTTAAGAATGAAGCGGACGGTACCGGAGAGGTTACATCCTTCGGAGCACTCTGTACAGCTCTTTCGGCAACTATCGGTACAGGAAACATCGTTGGTGTTGCTACAGCAGTAATGGTAGGTGGACCCGGAGCTCTCTTCTGGATGTTCATCGCAGCATGTGTAGGTCTGGCAACCAAGTTCTCAGAAGGTTGTCTGGCAGTAATATACAGACAGAAGAATCCTGACGGCGGATATCTGGGCGGACCTTTCTACTACATCGAGAGAGGTATCAAGGAGAGATACGGATGGAACGCCAGATGGCTGGGCAAGCTCTTCGCCATCTTCGGATGTATCGCTGGTGCCTTCGGTATAGGTACGATTACTCAGATTAACGGTATCGCATCAGCAGCTGAGTCTTTCTTCACAGCTCCTACACTCTTCACTATCGGAGAGGAGAAGAACATAACTATAGTAACAATCATTGTTGCCGTAGTAGTTACTGTATGTGCAGCACTGGTAATCATCGGCGGAATCAAGAGAATTGCTACCGTAACTACAGTTGTAGTACCGTTCATGGCAATAGCTTACGTTCTCATTTCACTGATTATCATATTCAAGAACATAACTGAGGTTCCTCAGGCAATAGCTGACATCGTTACGATGGCCTTCGGAGGCAAGGCAGTAGCAGGAGGAGCTTTCGGAGCATTCTATCTGGCTATCACCAAGGGCGTTGCCAGAGGAGTATTCTCCAACGAGTCAGGTCTGGGTTCAGCTCCTATAGCAGCTGCTGCAGCACAGACTAACGAGCCTGTAAGACAGGGCCTCGTATCCATGACAGGTACATTCGTAGATACTATCTGCGTATGTACGATGACAGGTCTCGTAATCATGACTTCCGGCGCTTATGACTATGCCCTTCAGGTTGGTCACGACGGAGCTCAGGTTACAATCGACGCATTCTCAATGGGACTGCTCGGACCTACAGCCGGATCATTCGTAGTAATGTGCGCACTGGCATTCTTCGCATTCACAACTATCCTCGGATGGGACTACTATGCAGAGAGATGCTGTGAATACCTCTTCAACGGAAGTAAGGTAGCCGTACAGATTTACAGATGGCTCTACGTTTTTGCAGTATTTATCGGACCGTTCCTCACACTTTCACAGGTATGGACAGTTGCCGATATATTCAACGCACTCATGGCTGCACCTAACCTTATCGGACTGGTACTCCTTAACGGTGTTGTAGCCAGAGCTGTTAAGGATTACTTCAACAGACTGGAAACCGGCGAGTACAAGGACGGATATACTAAACTGCCGCTTGGCTGCCACAAGAAATAAGACTTTTCACAGGAAACAGAATCCCGGACAAACTCGAGACTTAATCTCTCGGACGTGTCCGGGATTTTTCTGTTTCCTATGTTCCTTTCGCATATGGACTGACCTGCTCCTAAAACTATAGAATAATCGCCGCATTGTCAGAAAATTTCTTTATATTGCAATTATGGTGGGACATAACAGGTATAGTCGGTGTATAATTACTGCGGATTAAGTAATTGTATAAAGGAGGTCGGATATGAAGAGTTACGAAATTAAAGGTGGCAATCTGCCGGTTGTAATCTGCAATGTGTACGCAGGAGAAACACTTATTACTGAATCGGGCGCCATGAGCTGGATGAGCCCGAACATGAAGATGGAGACAAGCTCAAACGGAGGCATCGGCAAACTTCTCGGCAGAGCGCTGTCAGGCGATACTCTGTTCCAGAACAGATACACGGCCATGGGCGGCGATGGGCTTATAGCCTTTGCATCATCATTCCCGGGTGAAATAAGGGCAGTCGAGATCACTCAGGACAAGCCGATGATCGTACAGAAGAGTGCGTTTCTCGCATCGGAAGCGACAGTGAATCTGGATATTTTCTTCAGAAAAAAGATTGGTGCCGGCCTTTTCGGTGGCGAGGGATTCATCATGCAAAAGCTCTCGGGTAACGGTACTGCATTTATCGAAATCGACGGCAGTGCTGTCGAATACAATCTGGGCGCAGGGCAGGAAATTATAGTAGATACAGGTTACCTCGCGGCAATGGATTCAACCTGCACAATGGACATCGTTACCGTTCCGGGAGTGAAGAACATGTTCCTCGGCGGAGAGGGTATCTTCAATACAATAGTCAAAGGACCCGGCAAGGTGATTCTCCAGACCATGCCGATTAATAATGTTGCAAACGCAATTGCACCGTACATTATAACCGATAAATAAAACCGCCCTTTATTTATGCACCATAACCGGCATTCCCACTTCAACCTTCTCGAAGAATTCAGGCATCAGGGAAGGTGGCATGTTGATGCAGCCGTGGCTTCCGTTCGTCTTGTAGATGGTGCCGCCGAAGGTGCTGCGCCAGTCGGCATCGTGGAATCCGTGGGATGCCTTGTAGAATCCGCACCAGTACTTGACAGGGCTTTCGTATTTGGTGCCGTCCGCGTTATCGCCTCTGAGAACCAGGTTCTGGAGGCGATTTACTATATAGAAGGCGCCGGTAGGGGTGTTGTAGCCCATGGCCTCGTTGCCGGAGACGCAGTCACACTGGAAAATTTTCTTCCCGTCTTTGATAACAGTGACCTTCTGGGCTGACAGATCTGCATCCACGTAGGTGTTACCGATGGTGTCGGAATATTCGCCGTAGCCTTTCTGTGCCCAGACAGGCTCTCTGCTTACATCCTTATGTGAATTGATGTCGCCGGCGAGCTGCTCTGCCTCCTTCTCGCGGTCGATGGTCCATCCGTAGGTTCCGCTGCTGAGGGAAACGGTTCCGCTTGTTACGGATTCGAAGGTTACGCCCATCCCCGCATTGTCGTACTTGTCAGCAAGGCTGCTTACATAGCTGCTGACAGCATCCTCATCCGCATCACCGCTCAAATCGTCCTTATAAAGAGTTGCCAGCTCTTCGGGAGCGATGGTGAAGGTTTCGGATCCCAGCTTGTACTCTATCTTCTGATTCAGATACTTGAGGCAGAACTTCTGATAGTTGAGAATCTCCTCGCTTTCGCTGGTTATGTCAGGGATGTCGTGGTAGGAGTCGTCGGAGTAGATGAAGGTTCTGTCACCCTTCTCGATGGCCGCGCATATATCATGGTAGAGCTGATCCACATCCGGCTTGCTGCCGTAAACCTCGGCAACTATAGGGAAGGATGGATCTGTGAGATCCACGTAAGCATCCTTGCTCTCATCGGAGGAAAGACTTTCGATGAAAGGTGTTTCCTCTATCTGTTCCTTAAGATCACCATTGTCCTCGTCGATTGTCATGGTGATGGAGGATTTGAGAGGAATGCCCAGATAGTGATTCAGGGCGGCGAGAATTATATGATCCTTCTTGAAGGAAGCAGTTTTGTCCGATATGTCGAAGGTGAAATCGAAGTTTCTGTAGACGGCAAGAGTTTTATCGCTGTCGCCCTTCATCACAATGCTGCCCCCGTTTCTGTCATCTGCCAGCTTGCCCTCGGCGTCTTCATAAGGGAGACCGGAGCAGTTGACACCATTAATAAAGGTGCTGTTTTCGAAGGCTTCCTCACTGATGGCATCAGAGGATGCATAGCACCAGGTCATCACTCCTATGGCAGCAGCGCATGCGAACAGTACAGCTGTTAAAATTCCGATTGTCTTCTTCATAATCTGTGGTATTCCCTGCCTTTCCGTCTTTCTGATAACATTACCAGTATAATTTATTTCTGCCAAATATTAAAGGGATTAGTGTATAATAAAAACATGAGTTTTACACATTTGCACGTACATACTGAATACAGCCTTCTGGACGGTGCCGCCAGGATAAAGGATCTGGTTTCCGCCGCCGCAGAGATGGGAATGGACTCTCTGGCAATTACGGACCATGGCGTCATGTTCGGGGTCATTGACTTCTACAGAGCCTGTCTGGATGCGGGAATCAAGCCGGTAATCGGATGCGAGGTCTATGTGGCGCCCAGAACACGCTTCGACAAGGAAGTCGACAAGGATAAGGGCATGGGCCACCTGGTGCTGCTGGCGGAGAACAATGAAGGCTACAGAAACCTGATGAAGATAGTCTCGGAAGCCTATCGTAACGGCTTCTACTACAAGCCGAGAGTGGACCGGGAGCTTTTGCGCGAGTACAGCGACGGAATAATCGCACTGTCAGCCTGTCTGGCGGGAAATGTTCAGCACGCTCTTCTCATGGGGGACTACAACAGGGCCAGGGATGAGGCTCTGGCCATGAGAGACATCTTCGGAGAAGACAACTTCTTCCTGGAGCTGCAGGATCAGGGCCTGG
This sequence comes from Clostridiales bacterium, assembly GCA_022773945.1. Taxonomy (GTDB): domain Bacteria; phylum Bacillota; class Clostridia; order Peptostreptococcales; family Anaerovoracaceae; genus Lentihominibacter. Next base: position 15,660 of record JALFNS010000003.1, on the reverse strand, counting down.
AGGAAGAGGCGAGAATACTCCCTCTCATGAAAAAGCTTCATGAGGAGACGGGGATACCTTTTGTTGCCACAAATGATGTGCATTATGTGAAGCAGGAGGATGCGGAGGCCCAGGATGTGCTCATGTGCATCCAGACGGGAACAACACTGGACGAGGACAACAGAATGCGATTCTCCAATGATCAGTTCTATCTGAAGTCAGAGGATGAAATGCGCAAAATCTTCGCGGGCATCCCGGAAGCAGTGGACAACACCCACAAGATAGCGGAAAGGTGCAACGTCACCTTCACCTTCGGCGAGCTTCATCTGCCGGAGTTTCATGCGCCTGACGGCATGAGCAACAGGGAGTATCTGAGAAAGCTCTGCTTCACGGGTCTGGAGGAGAGATACGGGGAGCAGGCCTCCGGGAACAGAGAGAGACTGGAGTACGAGCTTGAGACCATAGAGAATATGGGCTATGTGGAGTACTTCCTCATAGTATGGGATTTCATAAACTACGCCAGGAGCAGGGACATAATGGTAGGACCGGGAAGAGGTTCGGCTGCCGGCTCCATAGTTGCGTACACACTGAGAATAACGGATATCGATCCGATAAAGTACGGCCTCATCTTCGAGAGATTTCTCAATCCGGAGAGAGTCAGCATGCCGGATATCGATATAGACTTCTGCTACGAGCGCCGCGGAGAGGTTATTGATTACGTTACGGAGAAGTACGGAGCGGACAACGTGTCGCAGATAATAACCTTCGGAACCATGAAGGCGAAGCAGGCTGTCAGGGACGTGGGCAGGGTGCTGAATGTGAGCTATGCCGATACGGATGCCATAGCCAAGGCGATACCATTCAGTCTGCACATGACTCTGGACAAGGCGCTGGAGACGAGCCCGGATCTGAAGACAATGTATGATACGGACACGCAGGCCAGGCAGGTTATAGATATGGCCAGGGCTATAGAAGGAATGCCCCGCCACGCATCAACACATGCGGCGGGAGTGGTTATCTCCAGACTGCCTCTGGATGAGTACGTGCCGCTCTATCTGACGGACAAAGGCCTGTCGACCCAGTTCAATATGACAACCATCGAGGAGCTGGGACTTCTCAAGATGGACTTCCTGGGACTTAGAAACCTGACCATAATCAGGGATGCTCTGGAGATGATAGAGAAGGGCCACGGGGTAAGCATCGACTTCTCATCTATGGAATACGACGATCCCCGCGTTTTCGAGCTTATTGCCGGCGGCAACACGGGAGGTGTGTTCCAGCTGGAGAGCAGCGGTATGACTTCCTTCATGAAGAACCTGAAGCCGGACTGCTTCGAGGATATCGTGGCGGGAATCGCTCTCTACAGACCGGGTCCTATGTCCTCGATTCCCACATACATCGAGAACAAGAGAAATCCGGGACATGTGGAGTACATACACGAGAGTCTGAAGCCTATTCTGTCCGTAACCTACGGATGTATGGTGTACCAGGAGCAGGTAATGCAGATAGTCCGTGATCTGGGAGGATATTCCTACGGCAGATCCGACCTGGTAAGAAGAGCCATGAGCAAGAAGAAGATGGATGTCATGCTTCAGGAGAAGGAGTATTTCATCCACGGCAAGACTGATGAAGCGGGCAATGTTGAGATAGACGGATGTGTAAGGAGAGGAATACCGGAGGACAAGGCTGAGGAGATATTCAATCAGATGATCAGCTTCGCCGAGTATGCCTTCAACAAATCCCACGCTGCCGCATATGCGGTGCTCGCCTATGAGACGGGCTATCTCAAGGCTCACTATCCGGTGGAGTTCATGGCGGCTCTCATGACCAGCGTTATGGGAGATGCCAAGTCCATGGCCCACTATATAAGAAACTGCAGGGAAATGGGAATAGAAGTCCTGCCTCCCGATGTGAATGAAAGCGGCAAGAAGTTTACAGTGGTCTATGATGAGGACGAGAAGGGCCGCAGGAGAGGCAGAATCAGATTCGGGCTTCTGGGTATCAAGAATCTGGGGGAAATCCCTATAGACGCCATAATTGAAGCCAGAGAGACGAAGGGAAGACCGAAGGACATATTCGCTTTTTTCAACAATATAGATATACACAGGATAAACAGGAAGGCTGCGGAGAGCCTTATTAAAGCCGGCGCCATGGATTCTCTGGGAGGAAGCAGAGCTGCCCATCTGTCCGTATACGAGTCACTTATGGATTCGGCTCAGGCTGCGGCGAAGAATACTCTGGAGGGCCAGATATCACTCTTCCAGACTGAGGCGGAGATTATGGACTCGGGCATGCTGAACAAGCTGCCTGAAGTGAAGGAATTCTCTTCGGATATTCTCATGGCACAGGAGAAGGAGATGCTGGGAGTGTATCTGACGGCGCATCCTCTGGACGATTTCGCCGATGTGATAAACAGACAGGTCACCGTTACCAGCAGAGAGCTGGCGGAGGCGGTAACGTCTGAAGAAGAGGGGGAAGGCCAGATTGCCGAGAGCTCCGTGGAGGACGGAATGAAGGCTGTGATGGCGGGAATCATAACGGGGAAGAAGACACTCATAACCAAAAACGGCAAGATGATGGCTTTTGCGGATATGGAGGATCTCTACGGCAGCGTGGAGGTTGTGGTATTCCCTAACGTGTACGAGAAGTACGGCGGACTTCTGGGAGAGGACTCAATAGTATCCGTCAGAGGCAAAATCAACTTCAAGGAAGAGGAGATGCCTAAGCTTCTGGCCGAGTCCATAGTGGACCTGCGGCAGTCCGTGAGCAGAGGAATAGTCAAGATACGCCTTCCTCAGGGTGACGGCATACACAACATCAGAGAGCAGAACAGAGAGGTGCTCGACAGGATAAGGAGAGTTATCAGTCAGCATCCGGGAAACTGCCAGCCGATAATTTATCTGCCTCAGGGCGGAAGCTTCAGAGGCGACAGAGACATGTGGGTTGAGCCGGATGAGGATTTTGAGAGAAAAATCACAGAAATAGTCGGAAGGGAGAATTACAAGGGGGTTGAATGACAATGAAGAGGATAGGAATACTGACAAGCGGTGGAGATGCGCCGGGCATGAACGCGGCGATAAGATCGGCGCTGCGCACGGGAATACATCTGGGGATGGAGGTTTACGGTATCAGCAGAGGCTACGAAGGTCTGATTGACGGAGATATACAGAAGCTGGAGTGGGTTTCCGGCGGAGATATACTTCACAGAGGCGGAACGATTCTCAAAACCGCCAGAAGCAGCAGGTTTATGGAGAAGAAGTGGCAGGAGCATGCGGTGGGCATTCTCAGAGCCTACGGAATAGAAGGCCTGGTCGTAATAGGCGGAGAGGGCTCGATGAAGGGAGCTCTGGAGCTGTCGAAGCTGGGCGTTGACGTGGCCGTGGTTCCGGGAACTATCGACAATGATATGGGGTACACCGATATGACCATAGGCTTCGACACGGCGGTAAACACAACGCTGAATCTTATCGGCAACATCAGAGACACGTCATCATCCCACGAGAGGACCACAATAATAGAGGTTATGGGCAGGCACTGCGGGGATCTGGCTCTCTATGCCGGCCTTGGCGGAGGAGCCGATGTCATCATGGTGCCGGAGGTTCCCCAGGACATAAACGAGGTGTGCCGCAGGGTGCTGAGAGGTCAGTCCTCGGGCAAAGTCCACAGCATAATAGTCAAGGCGGAGGGCGTGGATATCGATTCGCGCCAGCTGGCTGAGATTCTGGAGGAAATGACGGGCAGAGAGGCCAGGATTGTGGTGCCCGGATATATACAGAGGGGCGGAAGCCCGACAGAGGCTGACAGACGCCTTGCAAGCCTGACGGGAGCCAAGGCGGCGGACGTGCTCTATAACGATTCGGGGAGCAGAGCCGTGGGGACACTCCAGGGCGAAATCGTCGCACTGGATCTTGAAAAGGCTGTAGGGATGAAGAGAGAATTCAGGATGGATATGTACAATCTGGCTAACGTGCTTTCCTAGAAGGAGTAAGGGGGGACAGAAGAATGGCCAAGAAAAAAGATACGGTTTTCGTGTGTCAGGAGTGCGGCAGCGAAAGCACCCGGTGGACGGGGCAGTGTCCCGTGTGTCACGCCTGGAACTCCATGGTTGAGGAGAAGGTGTTCACCGGCAAAGAGGATGACAGGAGAAGACGCACCTCTTCGGCGGCAGCTGCGGGCAAACCCCAGAAGCTGGCAGAGGTTTCCTCCGGTGAGAAGGAGAGAATCGACACGGGAATAAGGGAGCTTAACAGAGTTCTGGGAGGAGGCCTTGTGCCCGGATCCCTCGTGCTGATTTCAGGTGAACCGGGAATAGGCAAATCAACAATAATAATACAGGCGGCGGGCAATATTGCCCGTGAGCGAGGCTGCGTGCTCTATGTATCCGGCGAGGAGTCTGAGGAGCAGATCAAGATGCGTGCCGACAGGGTGTGCCGGCGTCCGGATACGGGGGCAGGCGAAATCAGCGACAATCTGTTCATACTGGCGGAGACGAATATAGAGAACGTTTCGACTGTCTGCGAGAATCTCAAGCCGGAGTTTCTCATTGTCGATTCAATTCAGACAATGTACAGCAGCGAGACGGAGAGCGCGCCGGGAAGCGTTTCACAGGTCAGGGCCTGCGGCAACGAGCTCATGAAGATAGGCAAAAGCCGCGGCATTCCGGTGTTTATCGTAGCTCACGTAACCAAGAGCGGTGAGCTTGCCGGTCCGAGAATTCTGGAGCACATGGTGGACTGTGTGCTGAGCTTCACGGGGGACAGAAGCCACGAGATGAGAATACTCAGAGCTCAGAAGAACAGGTTCGGGACCACGAGTGAAATCGGCGCATTCGAGATGGCCGAGGAAGGACTTGTGGAAATCGAGAATCTGTCGGGCACCCTCATGGAGGAAATGGACGAGGGAAACGAAGGTGCTGTGGCAACCGCGGTGTATGAAGGGACCAGACCTCTCATTCTGGAGGTTCAGGCTCTGACATGTCCGTGCAACGTAGGCTTCGCCAGAAGAACGACCATAGGAATAGACAACTCAAGAGTCAACATGATACTGGCGGTTCTGGAGAAGAAGATGGGTGTCAAGCTCATAGATCAGGATGTTTATGTGAACATAGTGGGCGGCCTGAAGCCGGAGGGCACATACACGGATCTGGCTGTGGCTGCTGCGGTATACTCAAGCTTTGTCGGCCGCAGGCTGGACAGCAGGACTCTGGTTCTTGGAGAGCTGGGGCTTACGGGAGACCTGAGAGCTGTTCAGAACAGCGAGAAGATCGTCAGAGAAGGGGAGCGCATGGGTTTCAGGAGAGTGATTATGCCCGTTAAAAACGCCGAGCGTATTAAGCCCGGCGGTAAAATTGAAGTGATTGGAATCAGGAATATACGTGAAATCAGGGAATTCTTCTGAATTCCGGTTTCCTGTTCGTATATGTGCAGTGATATTCGAAGCCTATGGATTTCGCCAGCTGTGTGGTATCCTCGAAATGGCTTCTGTAGAGAAGAGGGCTGTGGGCATCTGAACCGAAGGTTATCATTTCGCCTCCCAGCTCTCTGTATCTTCTGAGCACTGATTCTCTCGGGAGAAATGTTCCCATTCTGTAGTTGAAGCTGGAGGAGTTTATCTCCACGGCTTTGCCTCTGTCTATCTGGAGACGTAGGATTTCGTCGATGACATCGCTTATGAAGCCGTAGTCGTAGAGGTGACGGCAGGGAACGGAGCCTGCCGGCTCGAGCATGTCTCCCACGTACCTGTCTATGACGGTCAGGTGTCCCAGAATATCGTAGTTGTCAAACTCTCTGAGCATTCTGTAGATGTACTCATAGAAATCTTCGAGAAATTTAATCCTGTCTATTGTCGAGAAATCGAAGTCGCTTATGTCAAGATCCCTGTAGCAGTGAAAAGATCCGATGACAACGTCGTAGTCGAATCTGTTAAGGGCGTTCTCTATATTGTCAAGCTGGCCTTCCATGATTCCCACTTCTATCCCTGCAGCCAGTGTGAAGTCGTCACGCTCCGCGTATTTCTCACGCGCCTTCTGAAGCGCAGGCAGATAATTGTCAAAATCCAGAATGAAAGGGAAGTCCGGGTTTGGATAGCCCGGGTCGTAGTGATCCGTAACGGCCAGATGCTCTATACCCTGCTTACCGGCTGATTCCAGTGCAGTCTCAAAAGGCGTCTCGCAGTCATCCGAAAAACATGTGTGTGTGTGAAAATCGCTTGTTATCATTTTTTTGTGCTCCTTAGTCCGTCGTGTTTAATTTATCTGTTCTGACAAGCTCCGCGTCAAACCAGAATTCGCTGCCTTCTCCCAGAGTGCTGGAAACACCGAAATCTGTCTTGTGAAGGGAGAGTATCTCCTTGCATATGGCCAGTCCCAGCCCGGTGCCTTCTGCGGAGCGCACCATATTGGAACTGGATCTGTAGTATCTCTCCCATACGTGGTCAAGCTCTTCGGGAGGAATTCCCGGACCGGAGTCACTGACACGGAACTGGACATATCTGCCTTTCTTTCTGAGTGAGACGATTACATGCTTCTCCTCTCCGCTGAACTTCACCGCATTTGACACCAGGTTGGAGACAACCTGCTTCAGCTTTTCCTCGTCTCCTCTGACGATGTAATTGGAGCTACAGTTGAATTCTATCCTGTAATCCTGTTCCATCTCCATGACTTTGTAGGTGTTGAGGATGCTTTCCACCGCTTCCGTCAGACTGAACTCGCTGATATCGAGAACCATCTTGCCCGACTGGAGGCGCGATACGGTGAGGAGATCTCCCACCAGACCGTTAAGCCTGTCCGTCTCTTCTATTATAACCTTCAGATGTTCGTTGCGCTTGTCCGGATTGTCTCCGGAAATATCACGAATCATTTCCGCGTAGGATTTAATCATTGTAAGCGGCGTTCTCAGATCGTGGGACACGTTGGCAACCAGATCCTTCTGGAGCATGAGGGATTTCTCAAGCTCGATGGATGCTCCCGTCAGAGTGTCCGCCAGGTTGTTGAGCTCCGTATAGTGTCCGCCTCTGAAGACTATGCCGTACTCGCCCTGTGCCAGGCGCTGGGCCGTGGCGCTTATCTTTCGTATTGGGCGGGTGATTCTCGTGGAAAGATATATTGATATGCAGCAGGCTATTATCAGTGCAACTATTGAAACGGCAACGAGCTGGTTCGTGAGGATCTGTACCGTTGAATTTACCGGCCACAGAGGCGAGAAGACATACACAATGAGAGGCTCCTTGTCCTCCAGAGTGAGAACTCCTCCGTAAGCCAGAATGACCTGCGATTTGTCATTTCCTTCGATCTTCACGTATGCGGATCCGTTGTTCCTTATCATATGCTCATTGAGAGTCTGAATCTTGGATATGAACTCGCTGTCCGATGAGGTGCCGTCTCCCGAGTAATCGGTCTCGAAGCTGGGAGCCTTGGCGTAATCCTCTGCCGAAGGGCTGAAATACTGGGTTTTGCCGTCATAGGACACCACGTATATGTACATATCGTAGGAATCGGACAGCTCGCCGATTTCATGGAGAAATTTCTCCGTATCGTGCTTCTTAAAGGACTGATTTATGTCTCTTACCACTTCCCTGGTCTGCGTCTCCTTCATGGTGCCGTAGGCGCTGTTGAAGAGAAACACCTGCATGATCCACAGCACGAGCATGAGCCCTGCGGCGAAGAGTATGAAGTAGAGCCAGGTCTTGAATTTAATGCTGTTGCAGTCAATCTTTGGTTTCAAATTTATAGCCCACTCCTCTGGCGGTTACGATATAGTCCCTGTAAGGTCCGAGACTGTTTCTCAGGTTTTTGATGTGCGTGTCTATGGTTCTGTCGTCCCCCAGGAAGTCGTATCCCCATATATCCGACAGGAGCTTCTCTCTGGAGAGCACGATGTTCCTGTTCTCCACAAGGTAGAAGAGAAGGTCGTATTCCTTGGGTGTCAGATCCGCTCTGACTCCGTCGACGGTTACCGTGCGGGCGGGTATGTTGATTTCCAGCCCGTCGAAGGTGAGCACGTCGGGAGCGGGGTTCTCGCGAACCGTGTTTCTGGAGAGAACCGCGTTGACTCTGGCCATAAGCTCCTTCGGGCTGAAAGGCTTGACCACATAGTCGTCGATTCCCAGCTCGAAGCCGAAGAGCTTGTCGTACTCCTCGCCACGGGCCGAGAGCATTATTATCGGGGTGTTCTTAATCTTTCTTATTTCCTTGCATGCGGAGAAGCCGTCAAGCTTCGGCATCATTATGTCCATGATGATAAGGTCGTAGTCATTGAGTTTGCAAAGGCCTACAGCCGTCATTCCGTCGGCCGCCTCCGTGACCGTGTGTCCGTTAAACTCCGAGTATTCTCTTATGACCTCACGTATTTTCTGTTCGTCGTCAACAATAAGAATATCTGCCATTTCTGTCACCTCCTTGCATCAGGTTATTCTCACAATCATCATAAACCAATAAGGTGAAGACCCTGTGATTGTTCTTTTGCTATTGTACCATACTGTGTGATATAATTAAATCGGGTATATCTAGGAGGGTGTTATGTATAAGCTGGGAGACAAGATTCTCTACCCTATGCATGGAGCCGGAGTGATAAAACAGATATCAAAACGGGAAATCCTGGGTGAGATAAAGGAGTATTATATTTTCACGGTTCCCTGCGGGGAAATGGACGTTATGATACCGGTTGAGGGCTGCGACAGTATCGGAGTCAGACCTGTTGTGACACCGGAGGAGGTTTACAGGGCCATTGAGATTCTCGGTGAGGAATCCACAGAGATGACGGGTAACTGGAACAAGAGATACAGGGAGAACTCGGAGAAAATAAAATCCGGCAACATAGAATGCGTGGCTGAAATAGTCAGGAATCTGACACGGATAGACAGGGAAAGCAAGCTCTCCGCAGGGGAGAAGAAGATGCTCTCGAACGCCAGGAAGATTCTTCAGAGCGAGATAATGCTCGTGCTGGATATGACCAGAGAGGAAGCCCTCGAGGCTATCGAGAGGGCCATATAGATTTTGCGAAATACAGAGAGGAAAAGGAATTTAATTGCTTAGAAAACTGCTCAAGATTATACTGACCCTGCTGGGTGTGGTTGTAGGGTTCGCAGTATACAGACTGGTTGATTACCTGACCGTCATCAACGGACATGATTTCACAGAATCCTTCACGACGAGCGAGGAGATTTTTGTCATATCCGTTTTTGCCGTTATCTTCGGTCTGCTCTTCTACAGACTGACGCCCCTCTTCATCAAGCACGGTGACAGAGTGGCATACAATCTGGAGAAGCAGATGTCAGGAACCTCGGTCACCGAGGTGGTCACCACATTTATCGGACTCCTCTGCGGAGTCGCCATCGCCTTCTTCATCAGCAATGTGTATGCGGTGATCAAGGCGCCTGCCGTCAATATAATGCTGAACATAGCCACGTACATCGTTATGGGATTCATCGGAATCAGTGTGGCCAACAGCAAAGGCAGCGAGCTCATAAGCGACATCATCACTTCGAAGAAGATATCCTCCGTGGGCGGCAAGGGCGGCAAGAAGAAGGACGAAGCCACTCCTAAGATATTCGACACCAGCGTCATAATAGACGGCAGAATATCAGATATCATGAAGACGGGATTTCTGGAGGGGCCTATCGTGATCCCGGAATTTGTTCTGGTGGAGCTGAGACATATAGCCGATTCGTCGGACTCCCTCAAGAGACAGAGGGGAAGGAGAGGTCTGGACATACTCAACAGGATACAGTCCGAATACGGTGTGGAAATATACAACACGGATACGGAGAAGGCGCTGAAGGAGATACCCGAAGTGGATGTCAAGCTTCTCAAGCTTGCCCAGATAATGAACGGCAAGGTTGTGACCAACGACTTCAATCTTAACAAGGTTGCCGCGATCAAGGGTGTTCCCGTGCTGAATATCAATGAACTGGCCAACAGTCTCAAGCCGGCTGTTCTGCCGGGCGAAGAGATGATGCTTTCCCTCGTCAAGGAGGGCAAGGAGAAGAATCAGGCCATCGCTTATCTTGACGACGGCACCATGATTGTGGTGGAGGACGGACGCAACTATATCGGACAGACTATCAAGACCACGGTTACCACGGTGCTTCAGACGGCGGCGGGCAGGATGATATTCGCCAGACCTTCGGGGAGAGGAAGACATGTACGGTAACAGGAAGACTGCCGTCATCGTGGCGGCCGCCGGCAGGGGCCGGAGAATGGGAAGCTCCCTTCCCAAGCAGTTTCTTAAAATCGGCGGAGAGCCGGTTCTTGTCAAAACGCTCAAGGTGTTTCAGAAGATGGATGCCGTCGATTACATATTCGTTGTTACGGGCGGCGAGTACGTGGACTTCGTTCGTGAGATGGCGGAGAATGCGGGTATAACTAAGGTTGAGTCCGTAATCGAAGGCGGAGAGGAACGGCAGGACTCGGTTTTCAACGCGCTTCAGGAAATAAACAGGAAAAAGCCGGGAACATCATATGTGCTGGTTCACGACGGCGCCAGACCCTTCGTGACGGAGCAGACTGTCATGGATGTTATAGAGGCTGTAGACAGAAAAGGCGCCGCCGTGGCCTGCGTGTCCATGAAGGACAGTATCAGGAAGACCACGGATGACAGGATGGGAAGCATAGGCGTGGACCGTGATGAGTATTTTTCGGTGCAGACGCCTCAGGGCTTCCGCAAGGCCGTGCTCATAGAGGCCTACGAGAAGGCATATGACGACAGCTTCCGCGGAACCGATGACGCCTCACTTGTGGAGCGCGCAGGATACCCCGTGGAGATTGTTAGGGGAGAGTACGGCAATATCAAGATTACTACGAAAGAGGATTTACCGATGGAAAACAGAATCGGGACAGGTTTCGATGTGCATGCCTTCGAAGAGGGCAGGAGACTTGTGCTGGGAGGTGTTGAAATACCGTACAACAGAGGACTTAAGGGTCATTCCGACGCGGACGTGCTCATTCACGCTCTAATGGATGCGCTTCTGGGAGCGGCAGGTCTCGGAGACATCGGGGAGCATTTCCCGGACAGCGATCCGGCATACAAAGGCATAAGCAGCATGGTTCTTTTGGAGAAGGTTAAGGAGCTTCTCGACGAGAGCCTCTATATGGTGGCCAATGCGGACATCACGCTGATTGCCCAGAAGCCGAAGATCGGACCGTACAAGGAGCAGATGAGAGATAACATAGCCCGTGTTCTGGGTGTGGACAGAGACAGAATCAACGTCAAGGGAACCACCACGGAAGGACTGGGATTCACAGGAAGAGAAGAAGGCATCGCCTGCGAGGCGGTAGCTTCAATATACAGATAAAAACGAAGGAGAAAGACAACCGATGAGATTATCAAGAGCATACTTCAAGACACTGAGAGAGGTACCTAACGAAGCTGAAATTCCCAGCCACATCCTCCTGCTGAGAGCGGGAATGATCAAGAAGGCTGCTGCAGGCATATACAGCTACATGCCTATGGGAACCAGAGTCATAGACAAGATTCAGGGAATAATCCGTGAAGAGATGGACGCCAAGGGCTGTCAGGAGATACGCACGTCTGTGCTTCAGCCGGGCGAGCTCTGGGAGGAGTCAGGCAGATGGAGCGCCTACGGACCTGAGATGTGGAGAGTGGAGGACAGAAACGGCAGAGGCTTCTGTCTGGGACCTACAGCAGAAGAAGTGTTCACCGATATTATCAGAAACGATGTTACATCATACAGACAGCTGCCTTTGCAGCTCTATCAGTTCACTGATAAGTTCAGAGACGAGGCGAGACCTCGTTACGGTATGATGCGTTCCAGAGACTTCATAATGAAGGACAACTACTCCTTCGACAAGGATGAGGAAGGGCTGGAGATAAGCTACAGAGAGATGTTCGACGCCTACAACAAGGTGTTCACCAGATGCGGACTGACTTTCAGACCGGTTGAGGCGGACAACGGGGCCATAGGCGGTTCGGCTTCCCATGAGTTCACGGCGCTCTGCGAGTACGGAGAGAGTGAAATCTGCTACTGCGACAGCTGTGACATGGCCAAGACAGTGGAGAAGGCCGAGTGCGCCGATGCACCGGCATCCGATGAAGAGATGCTCCCGATGGAGAAGGTGAGCACCCCGGGAACGAAGACCATCGACGAGGTGGCGGCTTTCCTGGGAATCGATAAGACTAGGACGCTGAAAGCCCTGCTCTTCACAACATATAACGAGGACGGAAGTGAAGCGGGCTATGTGGCTGCATTCATTCGCGGCGACAGAGAACTGAACATGACCAAGCTCGTCAATGCTCTCGGCATCAGCGAGTACATGATAGAATTCGCCGATGAGGAGAAGATGTCTGCGGCATGCGGCTGCGTGGGCGGATTCACGGGTCCTGTGGGACTTCACGACTGCCGTATCGTTGTGGACAGCGAGATTCCGGGACTGAGAAATCTTGTGGCGGGAGCCTGTGAGGAGGACTGTCACATTATCAATATGAACTACGGCAGAGATTATGAGGCCGACATCGTTACGGATATCAAGAACCTTCTGGAGGGAGACCCTTGTCCTGTGTGCGGTGCACCGATAAAGCACGCCAGAGGTGTTGAGGTGGGCCAGATATTCAAGCTGGGAACCAAGTACTCCGAGGCCATGGGAGCCATATACAAGGACGAGAACCAGCAGGATCACCCGATAGTAATGGGCTGCTACGGTATAGGTGTATCGAGAACCTTCCAGGCTATCATTGACATGCCTGAGAACCACGATGAGAACGGCATAATCTGGCCGGTTTCAGTGGCTCCTTATCATGCTATTATCACCCTCATGAAGCCTGATGACGAGGTACAGGCTAATCTAGCGGAGGATATATATAACAAGCTCTGGGCTGCCGGCGTTGAGACTGTTCTCGACGACAGGAAGGAGCGTCCGGGAGTCAAGTTCAAGGACGCGGATCTCATAGGCATTCCGATCAGAATCACCGTGGGAAGAGATGCGGCCGACGGTCGTGTGGAATACAAGCTCAGACGTGAGGCGGACAAGATAAGTCTGACCGGAGAGGAGGCTGTCGCTAAGGCAGTTGAACTGGTAAATGCGGAAAAACACGGACCACGCAGATAAACACGAATGCCTGAGCCTCTTCTGGGAGTTTTTCAAGATAGGAATATTCACCATCGGAGGCGGCGCGGCCATGATTCCACAGATGCAGCAGATTGCCGTGGAGGAGAAAAAGTGGCTGACAGAGGAGGAGATGGTTGACTGCATCGCCCTGGGACAGTCACTTCCGGGCGTCATCGCCGTCAACATGGCCACCTACATAGGCCACATGCGCAAAGGCCTCGCCGGCGCCGTCGCGGCGACGGTGGGAGTTGTGATTCCCGCATTCCTGGTGATTCTCCTGGCTGTGGGAGTCCTGGATGTCATAGGTGACAACGGCTTCGTATACGGCGCATTCACAGGAATAAAGGCCGCAGTCTGCGGTCTTATCATAGTAACCATGGTTCGCCTGGGAAAACAGATACTCACATCACCCTTCCAGTGGGTGATGATGTTCGCCGGCGGTGTTGCCGTCTGCTTCCTGGGAGTCTCCGTTGTCTGGGTGATACTGGCGGGTATGGTGATAGGGATTGTCTATACTGTGTTGAGAGGAAGTGTGAAGAAGTGAGGAGAAGACTTGTTTGCCTGATGGTGTGCCTGGCCATGGTTATGACCATGAGCGCGGTTCCTGTTACTGTACATGCTGATATGGAATACTTCGATTACTCAGATGAGACCATTGTCGGAGGTGCACTGCACTGTGCACATTTTCATGAGAGTAGCGGTGACTTTATTTCCATCCTGAGCTGCGATACGGAGGTTACGGAAGCTACGATTCCCAGTGAAATTGACGGCGTGCCGGTAACCATAGTGCTGGAGAATGCTTTCAAGGAGTGTACTTCTCTGGAAAAGCTGACCTTGGATACAAATCCCGGTACGTGTTACTTCATGGACTGTGAAGCGCTCAGAGAGGTGTACATAGGGGAGAATGTCACAAGTATGTTCAAGGGTACGGCAGCCACATTTTCCTATTGCACCGAGATTGTGAAATATGAAGTAGATGAGGACAATCAGTTCTATACCTCTATAGACGGGGTTATGTATACTAAGGATATGGAAACCTTGGTGAGGTATCCTTCCAACAGGGAAGGGAGCTCCTACAATATACCTGCCAGTGTGGAGACGATAAATACCAATGCATTCTCATACAACCAGAATATTAAGACCATGGATATACCGGATACAGTTACAACTCTGGGAGACGGTGCATTCTTGAATGCCAAGGGTCTTACCAGCGTCAATATTCCCGGAAGCATCAGGCACATCGAGAATTATGCATTTGACGGATGCACTAAACTCAGTGATATTAGTATAGGTAATGGTGTTGAAGAAATAGGTCAGGATGCTTTTGCCGGATTACGTGCGCTTGTTGAGATAGCTATACCGGAGAGCGTTACGACCATAGGAAATAATGCTTTTTATGGTTGGTGGGATTTGGAGAGAGTATCTCTTTCTTCAAACATAACATCAATGGGGGACAGTGTGTTCTCGAATCCCTATGCCATAGAACAGCCGACCATATACTGCGATGAGGGCTCCTATGCCTACAACTATGCCGTGGAGGCAGGGCTGAATGTGGCGCCGCTGTCAGATCCGGAGGCTCCGGTGATAACCCCGCTGGACAAGCAGAAGATTCAGGTGGCGGATGCATTCACGAAATGCTACGGAGACGAGAGCTTTAGTCTGGAAGCGGAGGTTGTTTCTGCAGGGGATACCTCGGAAGCTACGGGTGCCGCCATCAGTTACGTGAGCAGAAATCCGCAGGTGGCTGATATTAGTGATGACGGCGTAGTCACAGTGGGGATTCCGGGCAGCACTGTCATTGAGGTAAGAGCAGCCAAAACGAACAAATTCAGAGAAGCCTACAAGGAGGTCAAGGTAACCGTTTCCAAAGCTCCCCAGAGTATAGAGGGTACCGGTTCGGTATCGAAGGCCTTTAACTACAACGGGACATTTTCAGTCAGAAGCACTTCGAAGACCCCTGTCACATACAAGAGCAGCAATACGAATATAGCAACGGTGAATTCGCAGGGGCTCGTAACCATGAAGAACCCGGGAAGCGCCACAATATATATAACTGCTCCCGAAAACGAGTATTACAAATCCGCATCTAAGAAGGTGCCCCTGAAGATAAGCCTGTCCGCACCTGTGATAAAGGTCAAGGCGTACAAAGGCCGCAAGATTAAGATAAGCTGGAGTCAGGTGCCGGGCGCTCACGGCTACAAGCTCTACATGTACGACTCAAAGAGCAAGAAGTACAAATGTAAGGTAACCCGCAAGGCCTATATCAAATCCGTAACCCACAAAGGCCTGAAGAAAGGCAAAAAATACAAATACAAAGTACGAGCTTACAGAGTAGTTAACGGCAAGACCGTATACGGCGGATATTCATCTGTCAAATGGGCCAAAGCCAAGAGGTGAGATTAGAAGAATTCGGAGAGGAGGCAATTAATCCGAGGCCTCCTCTTTTTTCTGTTAAATTCCAGGTAATTTACTATTTAGTGGTAAGCGGTAAAACCTATGTACCTTGACAAAAATCGCCCCGCGTGAGCGGGGCGCAACTTTTATCAAGGGTTTCAGCTTCTACAGCTGTCAGGAAGAGTGTCAGACCAGGGCAGTAAATCATCCAGAAATGTCAAATCAGT
>JALFNS010000013.1 GCA_022773945.1 Clostridiales bacterium | reverse complement strand
TGGAGAGTGCGTCCCTGCACTGTTCCTCGGTCATCTTGCCCTTTCTCAGCTCGACCATCTTGGCTACCATTTCTTCCATTCCTTCATAAGTGGCCGGGTCGAGTATCTCCAGTCCTTCTATATTGAATCCGCCCTCTGCTGCGGCCTTCTTAACTTCATCAGCGTTTCCCACGAGAATAGGTGTCAGGAATCCGCCTGCTCTGAGTCTGTCTGCAGCCTCAAGTATTCTGGCATCGTTTCCTTCGGTAAATACTATCTTTCTCGGATTTTCCTTCAGTATTTCAATAAGATTTTCAAACATGGCATTTGTCCTTTCTGTTTTTATTCCCGACAGGGTCATGAAAATTATATCACTTAAAGGTCCGAAAGTTAACCCGCCCGGACTCGTTATTTATTTAACTTATCCCGGTATTGCAAACTCTATGAACAGACGGCCTTTGCGGCTTGCTCCGCCCACCTGCGCCAGTGTCACTCTGCCTCTGCCTCTGAAGGAGATGATGTCTCCCTCCTCGACTTCCATGTCCGTCTTCAGAGCCTCTGCACCGTTCACGGCCACAAGACCCATTCTCACGGCTTCGGCAGCCTTGCTCCGGGACAGACGAAAACCGCCGGCCACAACACTGTCCAGACGCAGTGACGCCACCGTATCTCTCCTGTATGTCACCTTGCCGCTGCCTTTGTATACGTCTGCCAGCGGAATCGTCTCGCAGCTGAGGTACGTCCTGCCCGCCTTGATATAGTCGCTGAGTATGAAATCGGCCATTGACGACAGAACTACTATGTCCGCTCCCGGTCCTTCCTCAGAGTCCTCATCTCTGACTATTATGTCTCCCGTAACCTCACGGTCGATTCCCAGTCCCATGAGAGACCCCAGGTAATCTCTGTGTGTAAGCTGCTTCACTCCCGGAGAAATCCGCACTCTCACAGCCGTGAGAAATTCGTTTGTAACATCCCCCTGCTCGTAATCGGGAACAAACAAAGGCACGGTTCTCTCCGCGCCTTCGTAGCCGCCGGCGAACATATACCTGATTCCCTGATAATCATCGCCCGTCCGGGACGCTTCCGGAATCTTCATCTGCCTCATGAAGTCTGTCGCCATCTTCTTCTGATGAGCATCCATGAAATCTCCTGCCACCGTCATATACCTTTCTTCCGCCCGTCCCAGCAGATCCTCGAGCCGGGCCAGAAACAATCTGTCCTTATCCATAGCACTACCTCGCAATCAATCGCTTGAATGGTAGCACAGTATCCCTTTTAAATCAACTTTTCCTTATGGCAGGAGCCGCTCATGGGGCAGCCGGAACAGGCGCACCCGCATGAGGACTTCCCCTTCTTCTTATTTCGAATCATGCCGGCGATAATGGCCACGACTATCGCAGCCAGTACCGCACATATTATTATTGTTGCTATGTTTTCAGATATCCAGTTAAACATTACATCACCTTGACTGTTCTGGTCAGTCTCGTTGATTCTTTGTACGGCTTGAACAGCATGTACAGCATGAACACGAGAACTGCTATCGCGAATATAAGACCTATAACGTTCAGCCCGCCCGTCAGTGCAGATCCGAACTGGTAAATCATCAGAGACACCGCATAAGCGAACACGCACTGATATCCGATGGCAAACCAGGTCCATTTCGCGCTGTTCATTTCACGTCTGATTGCGCCGATAGCTGCGAAGCAAGGAGCGCAAAGGAGGTTGAATACCAGGAAGGAGTATGCCGCGAGCTGCGTCATTCCCTCGAAATCAAGCACTCCGAAGACTCCCACAACTTCTTCCTTGGCAACCAGTCCCATGATTGTGGCAACTGTAGCCTTGACACTGCCGAATCCCAGCGGAGCGAAAATCCAGCATATAGCACCGCCTATTATTCCCAGCAGGCTGTCATCAAGTTCCATTTCGGTGCTGAAGGTAAATGAACCGTCCACAACTCCGAAGCAGGATCCTGCCCAGATTACGATAGATGCCAGAAGTATAATGGTTCCGGCCTTCTTAATGAAGGACCACGCACGCTCCCACATCGAACGAAGCACATTCCCCACTGTCGGCAAATGATATGCAGGAAGCTCCATTACAAACGGCGCCGGTTCTCCCGCGAACATACTTGTCTTCTTCAGCATAATACCGGACACGATAATTGCTGCGATACCTGCGAAGTATGCGCTCGGTGCCACCCACCAGGCTCCGTCGAAGAGCGCTGACGCTATGAGAGCTATGATAGGAAGCTTGGCCCCGCATGGTATGAATGTCGTCGTCATAATCGTCATTCGACGGTCCCGTTCATTATCTATTGTTCTTGAAGCCATGATTCCCGGTACTCCGCAGCCTGTCCCGATAAGCATCGGTATGAAGGATTTGCCCGACAGACCGAACTTCCTGAACACACGATCAAGCACAAAGGCTATACGTGCCATGTATCCGCAGGATTCCAGAAAGGCCAGCATGATGAAGAGTATAATCATCTGCGGTACGAATCCGAGCACAGCTCCCACACCGCCTATGATACCATCAACAAGCAGACTGCTCAACCACTCAGGGCTGTTTGCCGCTTCAAGTCCGGTCGCGGCCAGAGCCGGAATTCCCGGAACTTCAATTCCGAAAAAGCTCCAGCTGTCTCCGAAGAGACCGTCATTGGTCCAGTCCGTCACCACTGCGCCTACTGTCGATACCGCAATGTAGTAAACGAGAAACATTATTGCGGCGAAAATCGGCAGAGCCGCGAACCTGTTCGTAACCACCCTGTCTATCTTATCTGAGGTTGACAGACGTCCGGCTGATTTCTTTCTGTAGCAGCCTTTGATCATATTACCTATATAGACATAGCGCTCGTTGGTTATGATTGATTCGGCATCATCGTCCATTTCATCCTCGACTGCCCGAATATCATTTTCAATGTGTTCCAGCGTCGCTTCGTCCAGCTTCAGCTGTTCAAGAACCTTGTCATCGCGCTCGAAAATCTTGATGGCATACCATCTCTGGCGCTCTTCGGGCAGATTGTGAACCGCCGCTTCCTCAATATGAGCAATCGTATGTTCCACAGGGCCCGAGAAATTGTGCATAGGAACCGTCCTGCCCGATGTCGCTGCCTCAATAGCCGCCTCCGCTGCTTCGGATATTCCCTTCCCTTTGAGAGCCGAAATTTCAACTACTCTGCAGCCGAGCTCCCCGGCAAGCTCCTCTATATTTATCCTATCTCCGTTTTTGTGAACCACATCCATCATGTTGACAGCCACAACCACAGGAATCCCGAGCTCCGTCAGCTGGGTTGTCAGATAGAGGTTTCTCTCAAGATTCGTTCCATCTATAATATTGAGAATCGCATCAGGCCTCTCATTGATAAGATAGTTTCTGGCAACAACCTCTTCCAGTGTGTATGGAGAAAGAGAATATATTCCCGGCAGGTCGGTGATTGTTACACCGTCATGCTTCTTGAGTTTACCTTCTTTTTTCTCCACCGTTACTCCCGGCCAGTTTCCAACAAACTGGTTGGATCCGGTCAGGGCGTTGAACAATGTTGTCTTACCGCTGTTAGGATTGCCCGCCAGGGCTATTCGCAAATCCATAATCATTTCCTTTCCTTTGTAATTAGCCTAAGCTAACTTGACTCCTTAAAAATAGAGGTTTATTCAACCTCGATCATTTCAGCATCTGCCTTCCTCAGAGACAGTTCATAGCCGCGAACCGTCACTTCAATCGGATCTCCCAGGGGCGCCACCTTACGAATATGCACTTCCGTACCTTTCGTCAGTCCCATGTCCATTATGCGCCGCTTGACCGCTCCCTCTCCGTGAAGCCTGACAACCCTGACTGTTTCTCCGATCCCGACCTGTTTTAACGTTTTCATGCAGTTCTCCTCCTTGAATCAGATCATTATCTTCTGCGCCATCTCCCTGCTGATGGCAATGCGGGACTCCTTCACGTTCACGATTACGTTCCCGCCTAATTTATTGATTATCTTAACCTCTCCGCCGGTGACGAATCCCAGATTCTCCAGGTGCTTCCTTACCTCCTGTTTTCCTCCGATTCTCTTAATGATATTCTCATCTCCGACTTCTGCTAATGTAAGTGGCATCACTCTATCATCCTTCCTTCCGAAGTATTCGTGTTAGCACTCGCTAACTTCGGCCTCAAAATATTAGTTAGCTCTCGCTAACCAGTATTATTATATACACATGATGCTATACTGTCAACAAGTAAATCAAAATAAAGATGTCACTCAAGAAGGAAGTCCAACGCTCCCACTATTATAGTACTTGCCCAGTGTACGCAGATATTCCTTACCTTATTTCGCGACAATACAGGATTCGTTATACTCCCATGTCTTCGTGTATTGTGGCTGCTTCCGCAGGAACATATGTAACCGTGTGAGGGCGCGAGCCGGTACGCCGTGGTGAGATTAGGGGGTCTTCCCCTAATCGTAACAGGCGGGCGGCGAGAGACGAACCCACGGTTACCTGTGACGAGGACTTAAGCCGCAATACATGAAGATATGCGTGTGTTGTCGGTTACTGTAGCATATATCAAACGCACGTACCGCGAGCTGGCCACAAAAAAGGCCGCCGCATTTAGCGACAGCCTCATTGTTAATTACCTTTACTTATCCAGCGGCTTCATTGTCGGGAAGAGAATAACGTCTCTGATTGTCGGTGCGTTTGTTACCAGCATGATAACTCTGTCGATACCGATTCCCAGTCCTCCTGTAGGCGGGAGACCAACTTCCAGAGCGTTTACGAAGTCCATATCCATAGGATGTGCCTCGTCATCGATTCCTGCATCCAGCTCAGCCTGCTGCTCTGCGAATCTCTCGTACTGATCGATAGGGTCGTTCAGCTCAGAGAATGCATTGGCAACTTCCCATCCGTTGATGTAGGCCTCGAATCTTCTGGTGATTCTAGGGTCCTCAGGGTCTCTCTTGGCCAGTGGTGAAATTTCAACCGGATGTCCCGTTACGAATACAGGGCCGTCCAGGAATCCCGGAACGTCTTCACAGTACTCTTCGAACATCTCTGCTATTATCTTGCCGCGGGTCATGTCCTTGACATCGTCCTTATCCATGCCGTAAGCGATAGCGGCTGCGCGTGCATCCTCGTCGCTCTCGATCTCATGGAAGTTAACGCCTGTAATCTCCTTAACCGCATCGGTCATGTCTATCGACTTCCACGGAGGTGTCAGGTCGAATTCCTTGCCCTGATAGTTGATTACCATGCTGCCGGTCGCGGCCTTGGCTGCGTTGGAAATAACAGCCTCGGTAACTCTCATGGTAGTCTCCATGTTACCGTATGCATAGTAGCACTCCATGGATGTGAACTCAGGGTTGTGGTTCTTGTCCATACCTTCGTTTCTGAACATCTTGCCCATCTCGTAAACTCTGTCGATTCCGCCTACGATGAGTCTCTTCAGGAAGAGTTCATTGGATATTCTCATCTTCATGTCCAGATGAAGGGTATTGTGATGTGTCTCGAACGGTCTGGCGTTGGCGCCTCCTGCTATGGTAGTCAGTATAGGAGTGTCAACCTCCATGTATCCGAAGTCCTCTTCGAGAGTTCTCTTGATCTCCTTTATAATCTTAGTTCTCTTGATGAAGCTCTCCTTGACTTCCGGATTTACGATAAGATCCACGTATCTCTGTCTGTATCTGATATCCATGTCCTTCAGTCCGCTCCACTTGTCAGGAAGCACCTGAAGTGACTTGGAGAGAAGCACGAGCTGAGTTGCCTCTACGGTAATCTCGCCCTTCTGGGTTCTGAACACCTTGCCCACAACGCCGTATATGTCACCTATATCGGAAGTCTTGAACCACTTGTATTCCTCCTGTCCGATCAGGTCTCTCTTGATGTGGCACTGGATTCTGCCCTTATCGTCCTGGATATCGATGAAAGCGGCCTTGCCCATTACTCTCTTAGCCATCATACGTCCGGCAATGCTTACCACCTTGCCGTCGTACTCATCGAAATTGTCCTTGATGTCCTTCGAATATGCATCCTGATCCCACTTCTCGATGAGATAAGGGTTTCTTCCTGCATCCTGCAGAGCCTTGAGCTTGTCTCTCCTGATCTTTCTCTGCTCGTTAAGCTCCTGCTCCGACATTCCGGCGGCTTCTTCCATAGGGTTCATTCTGTTTTCGTCACTCATTGATTATTTCTCCTCATTTCTCTGTCTATTTGAATATCTCAAGAATTTCGTAATTGATTATGCCGTCTGGTATTTCCACAGCGACTTTATCTCCAACCTTGTTCCCAATGAGCGCTTTACCCACGGAGGATTCGTTAGAGATTCTGTTGCTGAACGGATCCGATTCCGTAGCACCTACTATAGCGAATACCTCCACATCTCCTTCGTCCATGTTCTTGACTTTAACACTCAGGCCGACATTGACAACGTCGCCTCTGACATCTTCCTCCTGAACGATTCTGGCCTTTCTCATCATTTCCTCGAGCTTGTGGATTCTCTCTTCCAGCTCCGCCTGCTCGTTCTTGGCAGAATCGTACTCGGCGTTTTCCGATATATCACCGTAGGAGATTGCCTCTTTGATTCTCTCAGCGACTTCCGCACGTTTCACCGATACCAGCTCATCGTGTTCGGCCACTATCTTGTCGTAACCTTCCTGTGTCAATAACATTTCATCGTTTACGATATTATCCATATAATCTCCTTTTCGCATTGTTACATGCACTTACTCAATTGTCTATTGTTACACAAAATCCATAAAAAGTCAATTACTCGGCCTTCTGCTTTTTGTGTCCCGGTCCCAGTGCTATATTTACCAGTACAACAACGAGCAGAATGAACGGATAGAACAGATACGGAATTATGGCTATGCTTCCTATACCTGCCAGTCCGGATGCTATAAGAAGCTGAGCTCCGTAAGGGATTATTCCCTGCCATACGCAGGAGAATATATCCAGCAGCGAAGCAGTTCTCTCCGGTCTGATTTCATATCTCTCCGAAACTTCCTTGGCAATAGGGCCTGCCATTACTATGGCCACAGTATTATTGGCAGTGGCCACATCCATTACAGAGGTGAGTATGCCTACGCCCAGTTCTCCGCCCTTGCGGCTTTTGAACATCTTCGTTATCACCTTGAGAATGTATGCGAAACCGCCGTACTCCTTCATGAGAGCTCCCATGGATGCGACGAGAATCGTCACTATCATTGTCTCAAACATGCCGGAGGTTCCCGATCCCATGGAGCTGAATGCGCTACTCACAGAGAGACTTCCCGTGATGAGTCCCACTATGGCGAAGAGGATTGTTCCTCCTCCCAGTACGATGAACACGTTGATTCCGCATATGGCCGCTATGAGGACAACGAAGTAAGGTATTGCCTGAAGCGTGTTGAAATCGAAGTGCTCCAGCTCCGCGGCTCCGCCCTGGAGACAGATAACAACTATAACAATCAGTGTTATGACAGCTGCCGGCACGGAAATCTTCAGGTTCTCTCTGAACTTGGCCTTCATCTCAACACCCTGAGTCTTGGTGGCTGCTATTGTCGTGTCACTGATAAATGACAGGTTGTCGCCGAACATTGCGCCGCCGACTATTGTCGCCACACAGAACGGAAGACTCAGCTCCGCAGATACCGCCACATTGACAGCTATAGGAGTCAGAACCGTTATCGTTCCGCAGGATGTTCCCATGGCCATGGATATGAGACAGGCGATGATGAACAGTCCCGGAATGGCGAAGCTGGCAGGAATAACATTGAGAAGCATGTTTGCCGTGCTGGCTGCTCCGCCCGCCTCACTGGCGATTCCGCTGAAGGCACCCGCCATAAGGAATATGAACAGCATGATTGTTATATTGTCATCGCCTATTCCTCTGGCGCATACTGTAATCTTCTCGTTGAAAGAAAGCTCTCTGTTCTGGCAGAAAGCCACGGTCAGGGATATCATGAATGCCACTACAACAGACATTACATAGAATCCCATTCCGCCTTCAGGCGGGTTGATGTATTCGTAATAAATGCCGCTGCCCAGGTAGACGATGAGGAATATTATTATCGGCAGCAGCGCCACTCCTCTCGGTTCTTTCTTGTTTAAGTTCTCCGTCATTTCAACACACTCCGTAATTTCTGATTGATAAACAATGATTAAATATATGCTTTTTCTATATTGTCCGAATTGGTCAGATAAACCATAGTGGCGTAATTGAGGTCAAACTCAACCACATCTCCGACCTTGAGGTCTCCGCCCCGGTCCACCAGATCCTGAATGTCAAGAATGGTGTGATCGGAAGATGCTCCCAGAATCTCGATTCCATCCATTCTCGGAAGCAGCTCGTCGATACTTCCGCCGAAGTCCACCTTTCCCAGTGCCAGAAGCGCCCTTCTCCTAATGCCTCTGTCCTCGTATTCCATCTGATGACCGAAGGCATCGATTCCGATTTCTCCTACAGGGTGGGAAGGCTTGTCCTTGACCTCGATAACCTCGGCTCTGAGAGTGAAGACATCGCTGAAAAGCTCATCCATATCGTATCCGAAGTACTCCTTAAGATCTCTGGCCAGAAGAATTCCCTCACCTACGCGCAGCATATTGATTCTCTCCGGCAGGTCTCCGTCCCACACTCTCATGAGAGATGTGGTGGCTCCACCCGATATGATTTCAAGCTCTCTGCCTATGTGGTTCTCTATATCCTCGGCAATATCCACAAGCTCCTGAAGCTTCTCCGATGTGGCCACAACGGAACCGTAACAACCCACATTGGTGCCTACGCCTGCAAGCTCCAGATTCTTCATGTCCTTCTCCACCATCATAGCGACGCGGAGCATCTCCTCCTTGTCCCAGAAACCTTCTCTCAGATCTCCTATATCCGCCATCAGGATAACCTTATGAAGCTTGTCCTGTTCTCTCGCCTGCCTGTTGAGCTCCTCCAGCACGACGAGCTCACTGTTGAGGCTGTAGTCACAGATTCTCACTACGTCCTCTGCCTCGCTGAGTCCGGGAACCCTGATCATCATCAGATCCGTCTGTATTCCCGAATTCCTGACTCTGGCCAACTGCTCCAGTCTGGAGGATGCTATCCAGCGGCAACCCGCCTTGGCAAACTGCTCCACACACGGAATGAGCCCCGTGCAGCCCTTGATAACGCCGGCAATCTCGACACCGCAGTCTCTGCATCTGTTCTGAACCTTGTTGATATTGTTTTTCAGCTTGAACAGGTCTATAACCAGTCTGGGATGTCCTCTTTTTCTGTAAATTCCGCTCATTTCTATTCCTCTGTCTTATTCTCCTCAGCAAACCTTATAAGCTTTGACGATGTGTTGTGCACGAAATCTTTCTTCCTGAGAATAACCTTCCTGATTCTCCTGTAAGGCGGCGCACTGTCGTTTATCTCGTCCACATGAGTCCATATGAGTTTCTTGAGATCCTCATCACTGAAGTCTTCGCCTATAAGCTCCCTGACTTCCTCCTCATCCACCTTCACGGAAGCAACTATAACCGTATCGTTGCCGGCCGCATTGGTATCCTCAAACACGAAGGACTCAGCCACGAAAGGCAAAAGCCCCAGCTGGTATTCAATCTCCTCCGGATAAACGTTCTTGCCGTTCTTAGTGATTATGACATTCTTGGCACGGCCGGTCAGATATGCATATCCGTCTGAGTCAACATAACCCAGATCTCCCGTATGGAACCATCCCTCACTGTCGATAACCCTGGCCGTCTCCTCCGGATCGTGGAAATATCCCATCATCAGATTCTCACCGCGAATGCATATTTCTCCGATACCCTCCTCATTGGCGTTTACAGTCTTGATTTCCTGTCCCGGGAAAGGCACTCCCACTGATCTGGAGTTAGGTGCATCCTGAGGGTTGAAGGCTCCCATAGGTGCAGCCTCCGTGAGGCCGTAGCCCTGAAGAGCATTGAATCCGAAGTCTCTCAGACCATCGAGAATCTCAGGGTCTATCTTGGCTCCGCCACAGATCAGCGTCTTCATTCTGCCTCCGAATATGGCTCTGATCTCTCCGAAGAACTTGTTACCCAGATCTATGCCGAATTTCCTGGTAACTCTGTTTACCTTGATAACTTTCTTCAGCAGCTTCTCCTTGCCCTGCTTGCGCACGTTCTTCCAGATGGTGCGATACAGCTTCTCATAGAGAGCAGGTACGCCCAGCATCATGGTCGGCCTTGTCTCCTTGAGGTTTTTGGTTATATACTTCAGCCCCTGGCAGAATGCCACCGATGAGCCTTTGTATATGGCCATGAGGAAGCAGCATGTGCATTCGTATGTATGATGCAGCGGCAGGAAGGAGAGATATCTGTCCTCCGCTTCAAGTGTGAATATTGTAGGAGCTATCATAAGCTCTGCACATACATTTTTCTGACTGAGCATTACTCCCTTAGGCTTGCCCGTGGTTCCCGATGTGAATATGAGAATGCTCATGGCTTCATTGTCAACCTCAGCCGTAATGTAGCTGTCGTCCCCCTCAGCCAGGAGCAGCTTGCCTTCCTCGATCATATTTCTCCAGGAGAGAACATCATCATATCCCGGTTCGTCGTCAAAGCTTATGAGAACTTCCAGATCAGTATCCCCCGACGCCTTCATCTCCCTGAAAATGTCGGTGTACTTCTTATGGAACACGACGCCCGAGGCTTCAGATCTGATAATCTGATTCTTTATTTCCTCAGGACTGAGCTCCTTGTCGAGAGGCACGATACAGCCGCCTCCCGCAGTAACAGCCAGATAGGTACTGCACCACTGGTAGCAGTTCGGTCCGATAACCGCCACTCTCTTGTTCTTAAGGCCGGCACGGAACATGGCTGTGCCCAGACCGTTAACATCCGCCATGCACTCTCTGTAAGTTATCGGTTCATACTCACCCTTGGGATCCCATTTCTGCAGATACATTATGTTGTCCGGAAACAGTTCCACGCTGGATGTGAGCAGATCCTTGATATCCGTTATAGGTCTGCTCTCCTTGCATTTGACGAATGGTCTGGGGTCATTGTTTACCCCGTCAACAACCTTCTGCGCCCACTCGAGGGCTCTTCTTCTCTTCTCGTTCACTTCAGTCATCGACAGTCCTCCTCCTACAGGTTTCTGTTATTCATTGTTAAGGTACTCCGATACCAGGCGAGCCGCATCCTCCACGCAGCCATCACAACTTCTGAGCACCTTTCCCGAATCCACTCCCTTTATCTCTCGGCATATAACCGATCCGTTCATCTTCTCGAACTCCCCTATGAGCTGCTTCGTCTGTCTGTAGGAGTTCTTCTTCGTTGCGGGCGCATCCAGTGCACCGTCCGATTCCTTCATTCCCACAACTGCAGCCATTGCCGATACGGCTCCGCATGTTCCCATGCATCCCATACCGAAACCGAAGCCTTCCATTATTCTGAAGACTTCCTTCTCCTCCATTCCCAGGTCTTCCGCAAAGGCGCATGCCACTGCCTGCGCGCAGTTGTACCCCTTATGATGATTGTCTAATGCTGTCTTAACCTTATCACTCATTCCATTATCTCCCGTTACTGTCTGCTTCCGTATTTCTCCGCGAGTATTCTGGCCACGTGAACGCCGCTGGCCGATGCCTGTGAAAGCGAATGGGTAACTCCCGATCCGTCTCCCAGGGCATAGAGACCCGGAACTGCCGTCTCCAGGTTTTCGTCCACCTTGACCACGGAATTGTAGAACTTGACCTCAACTCCGTAGAGCAGCGTATCCTCGTTGGCCGTTCCCGGCGCAATCTTGTCCAGTGCATATATCATCTCGATTATGTTGTCCAGCTGGCGCTTAGGAATTACCAGGCTCAGATCTCCCGGTGTGGCCTTCAGCGTAGGCTGGGTGAAGCATTTCTTCATTCTTCTCTCACTGGATCTTCTGCCCTTGACCAGATCTCCGAATCTCTGGAGAAGCACGCCGCCGCCAAGCATGTTGGAAAGACGGGCTATGGATTCACCGTATTCGTTACTGTCGTCAAAAGGCTCCGTGAAATGGTTGGATACCAGCAGTGCGAAATTGGTGTTCTGCGTATGCAGCTCAGGCGAATCGTAGCTGTGTCCGTTTACCGTAACGATACCGTTGGTATTCTCGGCTACAACCTCTCCGTAAGGATTCATGCAGAAGGTTCTCACCATATCATTGTATTTGTCCGTTTTGTATACGATTTTGCTCTCGTACACATCGTCGGTAATATGCTTGAACACTTCAGCAGGCAGCTCGACACGAACGCCTATGTCCACGCGGTTCTTTTTCTGCTCGATGCCCATGCTGTCGCAAATCCTGCCTATCCACTTGGAACCGGAACGTCCCGTTGCCAGAACAAGATTATCGCATGTGTACTCATCACCCTTGTCTGTTCTCACGGTGAAGCTTCCGTCATCCTCATGAATTACATCCTCAATTGTAGTGTGAAAGATCATATCGATCTTATCGGCGCAGTAATCATACATCTTGGCCAGAATCTTAACGTTTCTGTCAGTTCCCAGATGACGAACCTTAGCCTCCAGAAGATGGAGATTGTTTCTCAGGCACTCCGTCTTAAGGCTGCTGCTTGCCGTGGAATAGAGCTTTGCCGATGCACCGCCCATGCTGCAGAGAACGTCGTCAACGTACTCCATGAGCTCCATGGCCTTCTCAACTCCCACATATTCATGGAGGTTGCCTCCGAACTGGGTCGTGATGTTGTACTTGCCATCCGAAAGCGTTCCCGCTCCTCCGTAGCCGTTCATGATGTGACACGGATTGCACTTGACACAGTTGGCCGTCTTTCCCAGTTTGATAGGACACTGTCTTTCCTCAAGTCTGCCGCCTTTGTCCAGGACCAGCACTCTGGCTCCCGTGTTCAGTCTGGCCAGCTCATAGCTCATGAAAACTCCGCCGGCCCCGGCTCCCGCGATTATTATGTCATACTTGTTCTTACTCATGAGTTTACCCTTTCATCATATTCCTTAATGTATTTTTCTATATATTCAGCATCAGAGATGCACGGCAGATACTCCGTTCCCACCTTCTGCCTGGTCTCATGGCCTTTGCCCGTTATGAGGAGCAAAGTCTTCTCTCCCGTCTCCGACGCAATACGCTCCGCTTCCTTTATGGCAGCGGCGATGGCTTCTCCTCTGTCGTCAATTATCTCATAAGGACATCCTTCCTCTCTGAGATAAACAGCTATCTGATCAGATATGTCACCCGGCTTTTCCTTGCCCGGGTCCTCTGCCGCCAGATACACCTTGGCGGAATTTCTGCCTGCTATCCTTCCCAGCTCCTCGCGTCTGTTGAAGGCTTTGCCGCCCGGACATCCGAAGAGCCCCACGATTCTGTATCCCGGATACTCCTCCTTCATGGAGCCGTAGAGCTTCTCGAAGCTGAGCTTGTTGTGGGCATAATCCAGTATGGCCAGAATCTTGCCGTCTCTGCTGAGCGTAGTCTCCATTCTTCCCTTGGATCTGGCCTTGAGAAGTCCGCTTCTTATGTTTTTAACAGGGATTCCCGCGGATACGGCGCCTGCGATTACTCCCAGGGCGTTCTCCACATTGAAGAAGCCCGGCATTCCCAGTGAGAACTCCTCGTTGAAGGCTTCTCCCACCTTGCCTGAGGACTTAACCGTGAAATCTATGCCCATGCCATTCTTCCTTATATTGTATGCCGTGAAGTCCGCTTCCCTGTCCTCGCCTACAGCGAAGGTCACAAGGCGCTCCGACGCTCCTGCCGCCTCCAGAACTCTGTCGATGCAGTCGCTTCCCAGATTAACCACGGCCGTATCCGTAATGGCGAACATCTTGAGCTTGGATGTCAGATAGTCCTCGAAGCTGCTGTGCTCTATAGGACTTATATGATCCTCGGACACGTTCATAAATATTCCCACGTCCAGACGTATTTCATCCAGTCTGTTGTACTTGAGCGCCTGTGATGAAACCTCCATCTCCAGATATTTCATTCCCGAGTTCAGTGCATTTCTCATGTGGCGCTGCAGCTCCACGGCTTCGGGAGTTGTAATGTGAGACTCGAAGCTCTCCACACCGTCGTACACATCGATGCTGGATACTATGGCGCTCTCCTTCTCACCCTTCTCCTCGAGATAATCGTCTATTACCGATTTCATGTAATAGGCGGATGTGGACTTGCCCTTGGTTCCGCCTATGCCGAAGACCGTCAGCTCCTCCCATGGTCTTGAGTAGAACATGGCGGCTGCCACAGGCATGGCTTCACGTATGTCTCTTACTATTATTCCCGGTATGGCCGCTCCCTCATATTCCTCCTGTGAGAGATAGCATATCGCTCCCTTCTCTGCGGCGGATTCCAGATATTCCTTCTTAAAAGCGGCTCCTTTGCATATAAACAGGGTTCCCGGCTCTGACTCTCTGGAATCGTAGGTGAGCCCCTTAACCTCGGCATTCTCCGCTTCAGCAGTCACTGACACACATTTCTCCAGCATGCCTCTGCCGGCAAGCTCGGTTATATATTCCTTAATTACATGATTTTTCATCTCTCATCCTCCCTTAAATGTATGCTGCTCCCGATTTCTCGATGCATACACGCACGAGAACGTCCATGGCATCTATGCACATGTCCGGAACATCATTCGTCTCCTTGTATACGGACAGCTCTGTGCAGGCGAGAATCACCTTGTCGCAGTCGTCCTCTGCGAACTGCTTCATTACCCTGTTGAACTTCTCAGGATCTCCCGGCCTGCCCTGCTTGATGTCATCATAGATGAGAGACATGACATCAGCCTGTCTCTCTGCCGGCGGATATACCGCGGTCAGCCCCTCGGCGCTGCAGACTTTGCCGTATACATCCGCCATAACAGTTCCGTCGGTGGCCATTATTCCTATTCTGCGGGCACCTTCACTGCGTGCCAGCCGCACGCTCTCCTCAATCATGCTTATAACATTGGCGGAGGTGCTTTTTCTCACGCTGTCAATGAAGTAATGCGCCGTATTGCAGGTGATAGCGATATTGGACACACCCAGATAATCGAGCTGCCGTCCGCACTTCTCGAAAGCGGCGGTTATCTCCTCCGTTTCTCCGCTTCTGATGGACGCTGTCCTGTCGGGAAAATCCGCATAGTTCAGTATCACCGTATTTATATGCTCCTGATCACAGGATGCCGCCGTATGGTCGACGAGGCGATCGAAAAAAACGCTCGTGGCCTTGGATCCCATTCCTCCTATTATTCCCAGAGTCTTGTAGCCTTCTCTCATTGTCACTTGACCTTTCTCTATTCGTAATACTTCTTAAAGTTTGAATACTGCTTGAGATGTGTCTTCACCATTCTCAGCCATCTCATGAAGCCGTTGTCTCCCTTCCTGAAAACAGGGTTGACATACTTTCCCTCCTTCAGGAGTCTGTTCAGCTTCTCGGCATTCTCCGGCTGTTTCACGTATTTTCGTGCCACGCCCGCCGGAACCGTCAGCCACAGCCTTTCGCTGAAGTCGTCTCTGTACTCCAGCTCTCTTCCGTAAACCCAGTCCTCCACCAGATACTCGGCAACGTTGAATCCCGCATTGGTCACATAGTAGTTGCTCCTGCCCTGCCGGGTGTTTATCTCGAAAAACCTGTAGCTTCCGTCTCTGCTGTCATATTTGATATCGAAATTCGAGAACCCCACATAGCCTACGTCCTCCAGCATTCTCCGCGCCTTCTCCATAAGCTCCTTCTCGTATTCCGGAATGATTACGGCATGGTTGCCGCTGCCGTGAGGGGTGTGCTCCTCGAGAAGCACATGTCCCAGGCACATCATCTTCACCTTGCCTTTGCTGTCGGAATATGACGTGAGCACTCTCATATACTCATCATTTCCCGGAATCATATCCTGGATTATAACCGCATCATCGTATCCCGCATCGTATATACTGTGAAGAATCTTCCTGACCTCCTCCTCGGAACCGGCCCTGAAGACCTTCTCCTGTCCCGGGAAGGGATGCTCCCAGTACATTATGCTGTTGGAGGGTTTGACAATCACAGGGTATCTGAAATCCACCCGGTAGTCTTCTCCCATCTCCTGCCTGTATATGAGTGTCGCCGGATAATCCAGCCCGTACTTCTCGCAAAGTCCGTAAAAGGTTTCCTTGTGCTGCAGGCTGTCCATGAGCTCAAATTCCGTGTAAGGAACGATCACATTGTCCGCCAGCCTGTCTCTGTACTCTGAAGCCAGAGCCACATAGCTGTCGCCGCAGCCTATGAGGAGAATCCTCCTGTCACTGTGCTCCGCCGCGAAATCATTGATTCTTTTCACGAAATACTCCGGTGTGTCTATTCGCCTGTCAGCCTCGTATACCGTAATATTGCTTCCGTAGCTCGGCCCCGTGGGGAATTTCCCGAAGACATATGATCTCACGCCGTACTTGTCATAGAAAGCTCTCGCCACGCTGTATGTATTAATATCTCCACCCAGAATAACCGGGATAAAGTCTCTCTCTTCGAATTTCATTCCGTCCCACTCTTCCTTTCGCATAGTCCATTTAATTATACAGCTATCGGGAATTTATAGCAATAAGCAGAGTTAAGGGCTAAAACAGTTCCAGCAGTTCTTCTCTTGACATGGTCATAAGTCCGCCTGTTTCTCCGCTGAGAATTTCGTCCGCGAGAGCCTTTTTGTTCTCCTGCATTTTGAGAATCTTCTCCTCTATTGATCCTTTGACAATGAGCTTGTACACTGTTACGTTCTTTTCCTGCCCGATTCTGTGAGCCCTGTCCGTCGCCTGATTCTGTGCAGCTATATTCCACCAAGGATCGTAATGAATGACAATATCGGCCCCCGTAAGGTTAAGTCCCGTTCCTCCAGCTTTCAGAGAAATCAGGAATACAGGCGTATCATCATTGTTGAATTGTCTGACAAGATCGACACGCTCTTCCTTCTTGGTTGCTCCCGTTATCTTGTAATATCCGATGTTCCTACTCTCAAGCTCTTCTTCCAAAAGTTCAAGCATGGAAGTGAACTGAGAAAATACCAGCATCTTATGCTCTCCGTCGATAGCACTGCCGATGAGATCTATACATGCTTCTCGCTTGGCCGATTCGCCCTTATAATCTTCGAAGCAGAGTGACGGATCGCAGCATATCTGCCTTATGCGCGTTATCTCTGCCAGTATCTTGATTTTGTTCTTCTCGAAATCCTCATCGCTTTCTTCCATGAGCATTTTTTTCATGCGTACCGCCTGGCCGTCATACAGCTCCCGCTGCGCCTTCTCGAAGGCAACGAAATGGGTTTCCTCAACCTTATCCGGCAAGTCTCTGAGGACATCTCCCTTGAGCCTTCTCAGCACGAAAGGTTCCACCATGCGCTTCAGCCGCCCCATGGCATCCTTGTCATTATATTTGGCTATAGGTGTTTCCAGTTCCTTACGGAACTGTTCATAGCTGTAGAGAAATCCCGGCATGAGGAAGTCAAATATGCTCCACAGCTCGCTCAGACGATTCTCAATAGGTGTTCCCGTGAGAGCGAATCGCACCTTGCTGTTTATTATCTTTACTGCCTTTGCCGCTGCCGTCGTATGGTTCTTGATGTATTGAGCCTCGTCTATCACCTGGTAGCCGAAGTTCATCTCCTCATATTCGTTAATGTCTCTCTTTAGCAGGTCATACGATGTCACAAGCACATCATAATCGCCTGAAGTCCTCAGCTTATCCCTGCGTTCAGCCTTCGTTCCCGCAATCACACACACATTGAGTTCAGGCGCGAATTTAGCGAATTCTTCTCTCCAGTTATAGACCAGAGATGCCGGCGTTACTATCAATGCCTGTCCGGCTTCCTTCAACTCCACCTTAGCAGCCAGCAACACTGCGATTATCTGAAGAGTCTTGCCCAGTCCCATGTCATCGGCCAGGATGCCGCCAAATCCGCAGGTTTCTATGGTTCTGAGCCACTTATATCCGAATTCCTGATAATTTCTCATTATACCGCTAAGACTTGACGGCACTTCATAATCCGAATCTCCGACGGTCTTGAAGTTACGTATCAGGTTCCTGAAGTGTTTGTCTCTACTCGCATACAAGGTATTGTTTTTCTCCAGCATACGATCGAGATAAATCGCTCTGTAGAGAGGCAGATGCATCTTGCCCTTAACAAACTCCGCAGGAGAAACACGCAGCACGTCAAACATTGCAGACAGTTCTTCCAGCGCGGTATCGTCAACAGGTATGAAATCACCGTTCTTCAGGCGGTGGTATTTTTTCTTTTTGTGATAGCTTGCCAGCAGGTCGAGAAGTTCATCTTCACTGAGACCTTCCGAAGAAACGGTAAGATCAAGGAGTTCGCTCTCCAGTCTGACTCCTACGGAAATCTGTGGCTTCTTTCTGATTTTCAGATTCCTGAAGCTGTCCGTCGCCTGAACTTCTCCTATATCCATCAAATCGTTTACGCCGCCTTTAATGAGATCATAGATTAAATCTTCATCCTTATCGCAGCGATATACTCCGGCTTGTTCATCAACGTAAGGCAGATACTCGAGTATAATACTCTCCACCTCTTTTTCCCTCTGAACGTCGCGGAACACTTCTCTGCTCCCGCCCTGCAATGGCGAATTCTCTGCGAGAGATGCGACAAACTCCCCGTAAATCACATTGGCCCTGCAGGTTACATCATCCTCGTCCACATCCATAAAGAACTCGAATTCACCTTCAGGATAAAGGAAGCTCTCTATCATTT
Source organism: Clostridiales bacterium (assembly GCA_022773945.1). GTDB lineage: Bacteria > Bacillota > Clostridia > Peptostreptococcales > Anaerovoracaceae > Lentihominibacter. The sequence continues at coordinate 52,340 of JALFNS010000013.1, read as the reverse complement.
CCCGATTCTGAATCTGCACATCTGCGAAGCTCTCAAGCTCCGGCAAAACGCGATAGTAAAACTCGGACAAGTTCTTTCTGCCTATTCGCATTCTTATCTTATCGCTGTCTCTGTCAGTGCGCAGCATATCCAGCAGCTCAAGCTCATCCTTACCCGCACGGTTCAAGGCATTGTCTTCGAAATAATACTTGTAATCCATGCCCTCTATCAGTTTCGGCATATCCCCCTTCAGATCTATACCGTCGAAACTCCTCGCCTCCGTGTCTTCAACAGGACTGATTTCAAACTGTACTCGAGGCGGTTTGTCCTGCAGGACAGCATCACCCGTCACCTTATTCATTCTTCGCTTATGCACATAAGGTACCGTTCCTTCTTTGGCCAGTTTATAGAATTCATCCAGTCTCTTGCCATAGAGAGGAATTCCGGTTTTGATGGATTCGCCGGACAAGCCCATATCATATTTTGAGATAGATCTGTAGTTGCGTTCGCGCAGAGTTTCTCCCTTGACTTCTTTAGCTATGAAATCATAATAGGCAGCCGATTCCTCTGCGAATGTTTCCGAGGCGAAATCTATTTTTCCCTTTTTGCCCAATGCATATTTGCCCGATTTCTCAACAGTATCGACAAGGGCGGTAATATCCTTAACTACGTAGCCTTTCTCTTTGCCGATTTTGAAAGATGCAGCAATATTTCCGTTCTCATCTATTTCAAGCCGCGGTTCCAGATGCACTGCCGTTTTCTTCTCACCGGTTTCATCACTCTCTGTTCTGAGTCTTCTGACTGCCGATGCTTTGGCTCTGAATTTCCCCAGGAAGTCGAGAGCTGCCGCATCTGTAGCATCCCCCGGATTGTACCGCTGAACATACATACCAAGCAACATTAAGAGTGCCGCTAAATGTGCACATAATTCTCCTTTCTCGCTGCTGATCCAATTTTTGTATATCGTCCTGTGGCATCCGGGGAAATAGCATTCTGCTTGTACCACCTGATTCCTTGTTGCGCTTATACTTATTTCGTGCTGATTTCCACGTTTTGTCATGCAATAGCCATGCGCGTCTATCACTCTCTTCCATGAGTACTGATAGTTCTGATCGTACACATAGGTGTATCTTTCATACACTCCGGTCAGTTTAACCCTGCCTTCGTCTATCAGTTCCTCCGCTTCTTCAACTATAGAGTCATGCACAACCACACTTTCAGCGATTCTGGCAATATCATAATATGTGTAGCCTTCCGGCGAATCTGCCAGGACGATTACCTCATCTTCCTCTTCCGCCGCCTCATCTTCCCCCAGCAAGCCTTTCTCCTCCATCATGTACAATGTCGCTGCCATATGTTTGCAAGCGCCGCCATCTTCAGCATAAGGGCAGTCACAGTCCATTAAAACTCGCCTGGAAGCAGTAATCGTTATATCCACATGATATATTTCACTTCCCGCAACATAGGCATAATAGTATTCTCCTTCTCCGAGGCCCTCTTCTTCCTCTAATGATAAAACCTTACCGGTTCTGTAATAATCATACCCTCTCTGAAGTATATGGGCAGGGAATAAATCCTTCCACCTGACAGACATACCTAACTCTCCTAAAACATCTATGTAAAAATTCTTTACCGGCGTTATTATACTATATGCCCTGCCGATGTGTAAAACTCCAGGTATACTAACAAAGACTGTCACATTAACGATGGTCTCTTCTATGCATTCACCGGCGGGTGCTTTATGTGCTGCGGCTGTTTCCGCAGCACATACAGCACACGCCGTGAGAACAAAAAAAGAGACCGTTACCTAATAAAAGTAACAGCCTCTCTTGTCAGCATTTCTTATTAACCTTATTCAACAGCCAGCTTGTCAAACTCTGCAACAACGGCTTCGTATTCCTTCTCGTCCGTGATGTCGATCAGTTCATAGTCCTCTTCGTATTCCTTGTAGCCGTAGATGTAAACATCCTCGGTTCCGAGTGGATTAAGGGCTATATAATCACTGCCGTTGGCATCGAAGACGCCGAGAATACCGCATTCTTCTTCCGTACCGTCATCAAACTCGAGAGTGATGATTTCATCTTCCTCGTATCCGTACAGTTCTTTTTCGTCAGCCATAGTTTTTCTCCTTTTTCTAATATGTTAAGGCTACTATAACACCTGCAAAGTCTTTTATCAAGCGGTTTCACCAACTAATGGAACAATTGTTACAGAAGTGGTGTCTCCCTGTCAGCCAGCTCTTTGTATGTTCTGTATTTTTCCTTGGCATCCTCTTCGGCCATCTTGAAGAGCTTGCCTGCCACTGAAGGGAATTCCTTCACCAGGGACGAGTATCTTATCTGTCCCATGAGGAAGTCATGGAAGCTCTCTGTAGGTTCTCCCGAATCGAGGATGAACGGATTCTTGCCCTCCTTCTTCAGTTCAGGGTTGTACCTGTAGAGGTGCCAGTATCCGCAGTCAACAGCATCCTTGATGTTCTCCTGCGACTTGCCCATACCCTTCTTGATACCATGGTTGATACAAGGTGCATATGCTATTACTATGGACGGACCGTCATAGGCCTCTGCCTCGAGGAGCGCCTTCATGAGCTGATTCTTGTCTGCTCCCATTCCAACCTGTGCCACGTATACGTAGCCGTAAGCCATGGCCATGAGTCCCAGATCCTTCTTCTTGATTCTCTTACCGGAAGCTGCGAACTTGGCGATAGCCGCCTCAGGGGTTGCCTTTGATGCCTGTCCGCCCGTATTGGAGTAAACCTCAGTGTCAAATACGAGTATATTGATGTCTTCTCCGGAAGCCAGCACGTGATCCAGTCCGCCGTAGCCGATATCATATGCCCAGCCGTCACCACCTACTGCCCACATGGACTTCTTAACCAGATAGTCCTTGGCCTCGACGATTCTGTCGCAAAGTCCCAGTACAACCTTGTCAGTCGTATCAAGAGCCTCTATTGCAGCCAGAACCTTGTCGCTCTTGGCTCTGGTTTCCTTCCTGTCGTCCTTGTACTCGAGCCACTCTTCAATGGCCTCCTTCAGATTCTCATCCACATCAAGCTCGAGAAGCGCCTTCATGTTGCGCTCGATTTTCTCTCTCATCTGCTTAACTGCCATGACCATGCCGTATCCGAACTCGGCGTTGTCCTCGAAGAGGGAGTTGGCCCATGCAGGACCTCTGCCGTTTTCGTCTTTGCAGTAAGGCATGCTCGGAGCCGATGCTCCCCATATTGATGAGCAGCCTGTAGCGTTGGCAACGATCATTCTGTCTCCGAAGAGCTGTGTAACCAGCTTGATGTACGGAGTTTCTCCGCAACCTGCACATGCACCCGAGAACTCGATATAAGGCTTCTTGAACTGACTTCCCTTAACCGTGTCAGGATTGTATTTTTCTTCTCTTCTAGGCAGCTTGATTCCGAAATCCCAGTTTTCGCTCTCGTGTACAACCTCTCTGTACGGCTTCATAACCAGAGCGCTGTCCTTGGCCGGACATATGTCCGCGCAGTTTCCGCAGCCCATGCAGTCCATTGCCGAAACCTGCATTCTGTAGTTGAGTCCTGCCACATCCTTGCCGAAGGCCTTGATTGTTTCGAAGCCTGCAGGTGCATCCTTGAGCTCCTCATCCGTAGCCAGCATAGGTCTTATTGCCGCATGAGGACAAACGAAGGAGCACTGGTTGCACTGGAGGCACTTGTCCTTCTGCCACTCAGGCAGATATACGGCCACGCCTCTCTTCTCGTATGCAGAAGTTCCCGACGGGAATGTTCCGTCTTCTGCTCCGGTGAATGCGCTTACCGGCAGGTCATCTCCTTCTTTTCTCGTCATAGGAATCTGAACCTTCTCGATAAATTCAGGCAGTTCCTCATAAGGTTCCTTCGGATCCTCAACGTCTGCCCAGTGAGCCGGAACCTCAACCTTCTGGATGGCTCTGATTCCCGCGTCTACCGCCTTGCAGTTCATGTCCACGATGTCCTGTCCTTTGCGCTTGTATGTCTTCTCTATACCTTCCTTCAGGTACTGAACAGCCTTGTCGATAGGAATTACACCTGTGAGCTGGAAGAATGCGGCCTGCATTATCATGTTGATTCTGCTGCCCAGACCGATTTCCTCGGCGATGTTCCATGCATCGATCACATAGAAATTGATTTCCTTCTTGGCCAGTGTTCTCTTCACCTTAGGCGGCAGTGCCTTCTCGAAGTCCTCCGGTGTCTTCCAGAGACAGTTCAGGAGGAATGTTCCGCCTTTGTTCAGTTCCTTGAGCATGTCATACTGTCTGATGTACGCCTGGTTGTGACATGCCACGAAGTCGGCTCTGTTTATCAGGTATGTGGACTGAATCGGCTGCTCACCGAATCTCAGGTGGGATACGGTAAGACCTCCGGACTTCTTGGAGTCATAGTCAAAATATCCCTGTGCATAGAGATCCGTCTTGTCACCTATAATCTTGATGGCAGTCTTGTTGGCACCTACAGTACCGTCGGAGCCCAGTCCCCAGAATTTGCACTTGATTGTTCCCTTAGGCTCTCTGGCAATACCTTCTGTGTAAGGCAGCGATCTGCCTGTAACGTCATCCTCGATACCAACGGTGAAGTTGTCCTTAGGATTCTTGTGGTAGAGGTTGTCGTAAACTGCATGTATCATTCCCGGAGTCGTATCCTTGGATCCGATTCCGTATCTTCCTCCGTAAACCTCAGGAGCGTTTCTCATGCCGTAGAGGGCAGTCTTGACATCCTGATAGAGCGGCTCTCCCAGTGAACCCGGTTCCTTGGTTCTGTCGAGAACTGCGATTCTCTCAACAGTTCTTGGCAGAACGTCCAGGAAATACTTCTGAACGAAAGGTCTGTAGAGTCTTACCTTGATCAGACCTACTCTGTGACCGTCCTCAACCATCTTGTTCATGGTCTCTTCGATGGTCTCGCATACGGAACCCATGGCAACTATAACGTTCTCCGCGTCAGGAGCTCCAACGTAGTCAAACGGCTTGTAGCTTCTGCCTGTGAGTTCGCTTATCTGTTCCATGTAATCGGCAACAATTTCAGGAATCTCTTCGTAGTACTTGTTGGACGCTTCTCTTCCCTGGAAGAAAACATCCGGGTTCTGAGCTGTTCCTCTAATTACAGGATGCTCAGAGTTGAGGGCTCTTTCTCTGAACTCGTTGAGGGCGTCCCAGTCAACGAGCTTTCTGAAGTCGTCGTGGTTGAACACATCGATCTTCTGAATCTCATGGGATGTTCTGAATCCGTCGAAGAAGTGGAGGAACGGCACTCTTCCCTTTATTGCCGAAAGGTGTGCGATTCCGCCAAGGTCCATTACCTCCTGCACCGAGCTGGAGCAGAGCATTGCATATCCTGTCTGTCTGCAGGCCATAACGTCAGAATGGTCTCCGAAGATACAGAGAGCATGTGTGGAAACACTTCTGGCGGCTACATGAATAACACCCGGCAGCAGTTCACCTGCCATCTTGTACATGTTGGGAATCATCAGCAGGAGTCCCTGTGATGACGTATATGTTGTCGCCAGTGCTCCGGCCTGAAGAGCACCGTGTACTGCTCCCGCAGCACCACCTTCAGACTGCATCTCCGCAATTTTTACCGGCTGGCCGAAAATGTTTTTTCTGCCGTATGCCGCCCATTCATCCACTGTCTCCGCCATAGGTGATGACGGTGTTATAGGGTAAATCGCAGCCACATCCGTGAAAGCATAGGATACGTGAGCCGCTGCAGTATTACCATCCATGGTCAGCATTCGTTTTTGTCTCATTGTAATCAAATCTCCTTCCGCCTTGAGTCAGGCATAAAAACTGTTTTGCGTTTTACTCTAATTTAAATCAATAAAGCTGTCAAGCTTGTTTTTAAAAGTATACAAGATACAATTTTATGCATCAAAATAAATTTTCATGTTTTCCAGGGCTTTGCTGTCCATCTCCGGCAGCTCCAGAATCCGCTCCGGTTCTTCCTTCACTACTCTGCGAATCTCCTCTATACTTCCGAATTTTCTAAGCAGCGCCTGTCTTCTGACCGGGCCTATTCCCCTGATTTCATCCAGTGCCGACTTCACTGCATTCTTCCCCCGCAGACTGCTGTGATATTCTATGGCAAACCTGTGAACCTCCTCCTGAATTCTTCCCGTATACCTGAAGAGCAAAGGCTTCTCTCTGAGAGGTATCTCCTCCCATTCCCCCTTCTTCATGTAGACCAGTCCTCTCGTCCTGTGTCTGTCATCCTTGACCATTCCCGCCACGGGCACATCCAGACCTGATGCCTCAATAACCTCAAGAGCCACAGCCACATGCCCCTTGCCTCCGTCCATGAGAATCATGTCCGGCAGCTGGCTGAAACTGTCGTCTCCGTTAAGAAGTCTAAGAAATCTTCTCGAGAGAACCTCCTTCATGGCACCGTAATCATCCCGGGCAGCGGCATTTCTCACCTTGAACTTCCTGTAGCTCTTCCTGTCCGGCTTAAGTCCGTCAAATACCACCATGGCTCCCACAGTGTCCACTCCATTGATGTTGGATATGTCATAGGCCTCGACGCGGTAGTCGCGGTCTGCGGAAGCTCTGTCGGTAACGCCCATTGAATTGAGAACGCGCTCGATTTCCTCACGAAGTCCTCTCCTTCTCTCGGCCCCGGCAGCGGCCCGCTCCTCCAGGGTTTTCACCATCTCCACGACATCCTTCGATGCCAGTTCAAGCAAGGCCTTCTTTTCTCCTCTCTCAGGCCGTATTATCCTCACGCTCCTGCCGGCAAGTTCCGTTAAATATTTCTCAAGCAGTTCCCTGTCTTCGGGAAGCCTCCTCAATATTATCTCCCTGGGAATAAACAGGGCAGATGAATAGTACTGTTTGATAAATGCGGACAAAGCTTCCTCCCTGTCCTCATCGCCGTAATCCTCTCCGTCCAGATCGAAGACCTCTCTTCCCACCAGCTTGCCCTCACGCAGCGAGAACATTATGATGTGCATAGTTTCTCCTGCCATTGCGGGGATGAGTATATCACCCTCATCGTCGTGATGGAGCACAACGCGCTGAGTTTCTGACAGAGATTTCACGGCTTCAAGGCAGTCTCTGTAGGAAGCCGCATCCTCATAACGCAGTTCCTCGGATGCCCTGTTCATCTTCTCCTTAAGCTCACTTGTCACCGCGGCCGTGTGTCCGTTGAGAAAATCAACTGCACCTTCAAGAGCGCGTCCGTATTCCTCCTCGCTGACCCGTCCGGTGCACACACCCATGCACTGACCTATGTGAAAGTTAAGACAAGGTCTGAAGCCCTCGGGAAAGGACTGAGCGGAGCATCTCTTCAGTGCGAAGGCGGAGTTGAGCAGATCCGTAATTCTGTTCACTGCTCCCGCATCGCTGTATGGTCCGTAGTACTTCCCTCCGTCTCTCTCATGATTTCTCGTCTTGATTATTCTGGGATATCTCTCGCCCGTCACCTTGATGTACGGATAAGTCTTGTCATCCCTCAGGAGTATATTGTATTTAGGTCTGTACTTCTTGATGAGATTGCACTCAAGTATGAGAGCCTCCATCTCACCCGCCACGGTTATGTACTCGAACTCGGCGATGTTGCTCACCATGCTTCTGACCTTCGGTCCCATGTCTCTGCTCTTCTGAAAATACTGGCTGACACGATTCTTCAGGTTCACCGCCTTGCCCACGTATATGATGTTTCCCAGTGCATCCTTATGCATGTAAACTCCCGGACATGCCGGGAGTTTCTTCAGATTCTCTTTAATATCAAACATTTCTACCGCCCTTCCTGTCATTCATGTCGCAGAAAGGATTGCGCTCGCGCTCCCGCTCTCTGCTTCTGACGGCACGTTCTCTTCTGGCCTTCCTTCTCTGTCTGCGTCTCTCCGCTCTGATCCTCCCGGTAAGAAGGAATATGAGCACAGCTGAGATTATAAGAGCCAGAACCAGTATGAAGAAAGGAATCTCCTCATCAGCTATTCCTATAGCCGACAGAGCCCAGCCTTCTTCAACATTCTCCAGAGCGATGAGCTCACGCTCGCCCAGAGTGTTTCCCTCTTCATCCAGACACACTAGTCTGCCCATAACAGTCCCCTTCTTCACAGGAGCGTTCACCTCATCACTGTTGAGCACGGCCCTAATCTCCGTCGTCTCAGCAGGCTTGCTGCCCCTGTCCACGGTTATGTCCAGATCTTCCCTTATTCCCAGGTCAACCTGAGCCAAATCCCCCTTTTTAACCTTCAGCTCATATACATATTCCGAAGCCTTTGCCGCCGTGTATGTCCTGTAATTGTTAAATCCGTAGTCCCAGAGAGCAATGGCATCCTCAAACTTCTCCTCAGCCGTAGCACAGTTCAAAGTCACTGCTATAAGCTCCGTGTTGCCTTTGCGGGCACTTCCGACGAAGCAGTTTCCGGCGACACTGGTCAGACCGGTCTTGATGCCGTTACAGCCTTTGTAGTAGAGGCGGACCTTCTTGTCATCAATCTTTATCTTCCTGTCGTAGAGGCAGGCGTTGGTGCTGCGCACACGCCGCTCTCTGCCGGAGTTCAGCTCCGTTACGGTATATGACTTCGTCTTCACGATTTCACGGAAGGTGCTGTTCTTCATCCCCTCCGATGCAATAAGAGCCAGGTCCATGGCCGTCGTCCTGTGTTTCTCCTGACCTGCATTGTTCAGCCCGTTAGGGTTTGTGAAATTTGTATCTTTGCCCCCGCAGGCTTCCGCCTTGTCATTCATCATGGCGCAAAAGCTCTCGATATCGCCTCCGGCGACAAGTGCCAGCGCCTCCGCCACATCATTATTGGAAGGCAGCATCATGGCATAGAGCAGGTCTTTCACCGTGTACTTCTCTCCCGCCTTCAGTCCGAACACGTGTCCCACGGTTTCATAGGAATACTCCGGGATGGTCACAACCTTGTCCATATCCACGGTGTCCAGCACCACCATGGCATTGAGCATCTTGGTTATGCTGGCCGGATCTCTCTTCTCATATGCATTCTTCTCACAGAGCACCTGACCGCTTCCTGCATCAATCAGGACAGCGGAAGTTCCGCTCAGTGAAGGCGTCTTGTCCGAGGATGCTCCGCTGACCTCCGCAGGCGAGCATAAAGTGACCGTTAAAATAATAACAGCCGCCGCACATATTGTTCTTATATATCTGCTGATTTTCATAGACCCTTGCTACCCCGCTTTCACAAAAACAATTCTCTAAAAGTATACTATATAATGTAGATTTTATCAACGCAGGCACTCTCGACCGGCTTTCACTGCTTGTATCCGCCCATCATTATGTAGTTCCCGTCGTTTACTCCTCCCTTCAACGGCTCCGTTTCCCCATTGGCGAAGGTCCCTCTGAATATACTCTTATCACCGTATTTTTTTCTGATTTCATCGACGGTTTTATCCAGAGCTTCGTCCTTGACCTTGTCCGCTCCGTCGAAAATGGACAGCTGAATATCCGCATCATCGGACAGCTCCGAGAGCGACACGCTCATGGCACGTATCGGCTCCCGCTTCCACATTTCATCCACCAGCTTCTTCGCCACCTCGAAAATTTCATTGGTCGTGTTTATCATTCCCTGCAGCTTCATCTGGTGGCTGTATCCGGACAGATTGCTGCTCCTCAGATATACGGATACAAGGCCCGCGTATCGTCCCAGCTTCCTCAGCCGCCCCGAAACTCTCTCGCAGAGTGCCAGAAGCTCCTTGTATATAGCCTCCTTAGTTACCAGATCATAGGCATAGGTCAGGCCGTTTCCTATTCCCTTCCTCAATATGTCGTCATTCACAGTAACCACGGAATCATCTATTCCGTTGGCGTAATCGTGTATCAGCAGACCGTGGCTCTTGAGGCAGGACTTCAGAAGCACTCTGTCCGCACGGGCCAGCTCTCCTATAGTGTTTATCCCGAGAGAATTCAGCTTGCGTTCGGTGGCACGTCCCACCATGAACAGTTCCCCCACCTTGAGAGGCCAGAGCTTGTCTCTAATCTCCTCAGGCCACAGGGTGTGAACCATATCCGGCTTTTTCAGCTCTCCAGCCATCTTGGCACAGAGCTTATTTCTGCCGATACCAACGTTGACGGTAAATCCCAGATTCTCTTTTATTCTCTCTTTGATTTCTGTAGCCACCTTCACAGGGTCATCAACCGCTCTGCGGCTTCCGCTCATATCAAGAAAGCATTCATCCACGCTGTAGCGCTGTATTACCGGTGTGTATTCATAGAGTATGCTGCACATGGCATCGCTATACGTCAGATAACGGTCATAATCGGGAGGGTATACCTCAAGACCCGGACATTTCTTCCGAGCTTCGTAGAGACTCTCACCTGTCTTAATCCCGTACTTCTTAGCCGGTATGGACTTGGCCAGAATAATCCCGTGCCTGTTCTCCGGATCTCCGGCTATTGCCGCCGGGATTTCTCTTATGTCCTTGTCGAAGCCCTTCTCCAGAAGCCCCACTGCCGTCCAGCTCAGATATGCGCTGTTGGCATCTATGTGAAATACAAGCACGACACTCCACCTTTCAGTTTTATTCTCACATATATTATAGAACATTCGTTCGTATGCGCGCAATATCTTTCTCATTTTTAATAAAATTTTCTCTTTTTGGCTAGTTTTTGAGAAAATTGTGTATAATATAGACAAAGTATTACTAATTTTAGTGAGGGTCTACTTAAATGAAAAAACTTCAGCAGCACGAATGGGTATTTATTAATGACATAATTTATTTCATATACGAAAACGAGGATTTCCTGAACGAGCGAAATTCCTTCCTTTCTTATATAAGCCTGCTGGTACCTAATGATTTCTCCGTATTTCATCTGGTCGACAGAACGGGAGAACATTATCTGACAACACCAACAGTCTACGTTCCCGGCAAAAAAGACGGCAAATCACCCAAGCATGTGGAAGCCATCAACAAGTATATCGAGAACTACGAGAACGAGGACTACGGTCAGTGGCTCATGGCTATGGGCAAGCGGGCCGTGTACAGGGAGACGGATCTGGTCGACGCCCAGACCATGAAAGACACCAGATATTACAACGATACCTATGCCGCACTTGAAATCAAGTACAGCATGCAGGTTATAAGTTCCTACAACAACGAGTTTCAGGGGGCAATCGTACTGGGACGTAACGGCAGCCACGGCGATTTCACAGGCAACGAGCTCTACGCCATGGAGCTCATAAACAGACACTTGAGTCTGCGTCTCTACAAGGAATTTCATGATGATGCCGTAAGCCATGACAGAGAGTTCTCTCAGGCCACGGACCTTCTCTTTATTCTGGCCGAGGAGCATAAGCTTACCAGACGTGAGACCGAAGTCTTCTTCAAGGTTGTGAAGGAGAGTCTGTCCAACGAGGACATCTGCGATTCACTCTGCATATCACCTCATACCCTGAACAAGCATCTCAACCATATATACATCAAGTTCGGTGTGAACAGCAGGTCTGCTCTCATGCACAGCGTCATGTCCGCCGTAACCGAAACTGACTGATACTAACCAAATTTAGTTATTATAGGGAACGAATTGCGCATTAAATTCAATAATATGAATAATTTTCTTCTCGGTAACATTCTGTTAATGTTTTCTCGTTAAGTGTTTTACGTTATTTCATGTGTGTTACAACTAAAGAAGAGGTGACAATATGCAATTTTTGGATTCGTCATTCTGGTCCATTGTTCCTCCGTTACTGACAATTATCCTGGTACTTACGACGCGAAGGATTCTCACATCCATGTCTGTCGGGGTAGCTCTGGGATGTTTCCTTATGGCCGACTTCAATCCCCTGGGCGCCATTCAGTCCTTTGAAGAGGTTCTCATCGGCACCACAGACGAAGAAGGCAACTTCATCGCAGGTTCTTTAACCACAACCGACAACATGATGGTACTTCTGTCCATGATAATGATCGGTGCTCTTATAGGTCTGCTTATTAAATCCGGCGGCTCTCAGGCCTTTGCGGAATATATGTCAAAACGCATCAACAGCGGCAAGCGTGCAGGGCTGATGACTTGCATCCTGTGTTCACTTCTGATGATTGACGATTACTTCGACAATCTGACATCGGGAGCGACGATGCGCACTATATCCGACAAGAACAAAGTCCCTAGAGAAAAGCTGGCATATTACATAGACTCCACAGTATGCTGTGTCAATTCCGTTTCACCTATTTCAAGCTGGGCGGCATTTCTGACGGGACTGCTGGCTACGGGAATGATAGCTGCAGGCATCGAGGGCAATTCATATCAGCTGCTTCTGCAGTCAATTCCAAGCAATTTCTTCATTTTCATATGTCTGATAATGGTATATCTGGTTGCCGCTATGGGTCTTAATGTGGGACCTATGGCCAAGGCCGAACAGAGAGTTAAGATAACAGGCAAGCTGGTGGAACACTCCTTCAGCGGCAGCTCCGATGAGGAGGACTCCTTCGGAGATGTTGAGCCTGTTAAAGGTAAGCCTATGGATCTTATTTTCCCTATAGTGCTGCTCATATGTATGGTTCTGTTTTTCATGCTGTACACAGGCGATTTCTTCACAAGCCACAACCTGATGCAGACCATAAGCAACATGGAGGGAATAAGGTCTCTCATGTACGGACTGGTATTCACTCTAATAATCACGGCATTTTATTTCATCATCAGAGGAACTGCGCCTTTAGCGGATCTGGGAAATGCAGCTGTTGCAGGCATTAAATCGATTCTGTATGCGGATCTGGTTCTGATTATGGGCTGGACCATCGGCGGTATCGCCAGTTCTCTGGGCATCACAGAATTCATGATTTCCGTATTCCGGAGCAATATACCTCCAGCTCTCACTCCGGCAATCATGTTCCTGCTGTGTGCGGCGGCTGCCTTCGCCATCGGCGGCGGATGGACCACATTCGCCATCATGGTACCTGTCGTAGTTCCGTTCGCAGTAGCTACCGGCGCAGATATGCTCCTCTGCATTTCTGCCATCATAGGTGGAGCCGGCCTGGGCGCAACATGTTCGCCTCTCGCCGACACTTCCATCGTATCGGCAACTTCAGGTGAGATTTCAATCATAGATCACATCAAGACGCAGGCACCTTATTCAATCATATGCGGTGTCATAGCACTGGCTGCGTACCTGGTGAGCGGATTCACAGGAAGCCTCATCTTCGGCTACGCCGTGGCAGCAGGCATGCTGGTGCTGGCTGTCATCGTGATGAAACGCATAAGCGTTAAATCTCTCGTGCCGCATATCAGCACGGAAAACCGGGCAACAACTTTGTTCAGCAATGCTGCTGATAAATAAGATTTCATTTTTCGAAAAGAGGCTGTCGCATAAGCGGCAGCCTTTTTCCGTTACATTATATCATCTCCACAATTAACGCGAAGCCCGTCAGTGTTATTACGGACAACAGGGTTGACAGCATGACACCCTTGGTGGCAAACTCGACATCACCGTCATACTGCCGGGTGAATATGGTCGTGCATGCTGCCACCGGCATTGCCGTTTCGATTATTATCGACCTTAACAGAACGTTCATCCCGGGGAATAACAGTCTGACCAGCACCAGGAATATCAGCGGCGTGACAATAAGTTTAACTGCCGATAAAACATATATGCGGATATCGCTGAACAGCTCACGAAGCCCTATACGGCCCAGCTGATATCCTACAACCAGCATTACCAGCGGGGATGTTGTCGCGCCTATAGTTTCAACAGGCACAGCGATAACATTCGGCAGCGTTATCCTCGCGAAGAACAGACTCAGTCCCGCCACCACCGATACGAATCCGGGGTTGATGAAATTTTTAACGCTCAGCTCCGCAGGCCTGCCTGCCGACCTTCCCATCATTATAAGCCCCAGAGTGAAAACGAAAACGTTCTGCACACTTTCGGCCAGGGCCGCATAGAACACGCCCTCCGATCCGTAAAGAGCGTTGCACACAGGTATTCCCATGAAACCTGTGCTTCCGAACATGAGCATGAACATCATAAGGTAACGGACGTTCTTCTCGAGCTTAAAGCACCTGCCGATGATTACCGACATAAGGCAGGCAACCGCAAGCTCCGCCACCATCACCGCCGCCAGAATCCCCATATTGATGCAAAGCCCCACAGAAAACTCTCTCTGCAGAGATGCAACAATCAGACATGGCCAGGTAAGACATGTGATGATTGAAGTTACACCCTTGCTCTGATGTTCGTCTATTATATTCTTATTAGCCAGTACATACCCCGGTACAATCATTATGAAGAGTTTGACCAGAGATAATACGATTTGTGTTGTTGCCATAGACACCTCATATTAACTATAACAGAAACCAGCTAGACTTTGTATCACTTTTTATACCCTAACAAATCCGCTCAAACACTTGACACTCCTTGGCCTTGTGAGAGATAATTGAACTAGTATACAAATTCAGCATTTAATATAAAATGATACAGGAGGACAAGAGTATGAAACACGGAAGAACGTTTAACTTTTCTGCAGGTCCTGCCATGATGCCGGAACCTGTTCTTGAGGAAATAGCACAGGAGGTTCTCAATTACAGAGGCAGCGGTATGTCGGTAATGGAGATGAGCCACCGTTCAAAGGAATTCACATCCATTTACGATGAGGCCGTAGCAGATCTGAGAAAGCTCATGAACATCCCTGACAACTACAAGGTTCTCTTCGTTCAGGGCGGCGGTACTGTACAGTTCGCCATGGTTCCTATGAACCTCATGAAAAACGGTGTTGCATGCTATGTTGATACAGGATCATGGTCCGGCAAGGCTATCAAGGAAGCCAAGAAGTACGGCGAGGTCAAGGTTGTAGCTTCTTCGGAAGACAAGAACTACTCCTACGTTCCTGACTGCAGCGATCTGGACATCCCTGATAATGCAGACTACGTTTATATCTGCGAGAATGAGACAATCAACGGAACAACCTTCAAGAAGCTCCCTAACACTAAGGGACACATTCTGGTATCCGACCAGTCGTCAATGTTCCTGTCCAAGCCGTGCAATGTTGAGGATTACGGTGTAATCTGGGCAGGCGTTCAGAAGAACGTAGGTCCTGCAGGTATGGCAGTTGTAATCATCCGCGAGGATCTCATCAGAGACGACGTGCCTGACTTCGTTCCTACTTACCTTAAGTACAAGACTCACGCAGACAAGGATTCAATGTACAACACTCCTAACTGCTGGGACATCTATTGTTGCGGCAAAGTCTTCAAGTATCTGCTCAACCTGGGCGGTCTGGAAGCCGTACAGAAGATCAACGAAGAGAAGGCAGCCGTTCTCTACGACTACCTGGACAGCAGCGACTACTTCACAGGCTCCGTTGCCAAGGAAGACCGTTCGCTCATGAACGTTCCTTTCGTTTCACCGTCAAAGGACGAGGACGCAGCGGTTGTTGCCGCTACTAAGGAAGCCGGCTTCGACAACCTGAAGGGACACAGAAGTGTAGGCGGACTGCGTGCTTCAATCTACAACGCTATGCCTAAGGAAGGCGTTGAAGCCCTCGTTAAGTTCCTGAAGGACTACGAAGCATCATTATAAACCGCAACTCACATATTCACAGGAAGGTAACAAAATGTTCAAGATTGGTACTTTTAACAAGATTTCACCGGTAGGACTCAACAAGCTCACCGATGAATACACAATTATAGACGACCACAACGAAGCTCAGGGAATCATCCTGAGAAGCTATGACATGCACGACATGGATTTCTCCGACAACCTGCTGGCAATAGGCAGAGCAGGAGCCGGTACAAACAACGTGCCTGTTGACAGATGTACAGAGCAGGGCATCTGCGTGTTCAACGCACCGGGAGCCAATGCCAACGCCGTTAAGGAGCTGGTAATCTGCGGTATGATTCTGGCAGCCAGAAACGTTACCGCCGGATACTCATGGGCCAAGACTCTCGTGGGAAGCGAGGAAGTAGGCAAGCAGATCGAGAAGGGCAAAGGCCAGTTCGCCGGCGTTGAAATCATGGGCAAGACTCTCGGCGTTATCGGACTGGGAGCAATAGGCGTTCTCGTTGCCAACGCTGCAGTGGCTCTGGGCATGAAGGTTGTCGGCTACGACGCCTTCCTCAGCGACAAGGCCAAGGAGAATCTGGATGACGCCGTTGAAATCGTATCCGACCTTTCACAGCTCTATCCTGTATGCGACTTCATATCAATCCACGTTCCTGCCAACGATTCAACTAAGGGAATGATTAACCGTGAAGCATTCGATCAGATGAAGGACGGAGTATTCTTCCTTAACTTCTCACGTGACAAGCTCATGAACGACGCAGACCTTCTGGAAGCTCTTAATAGCGGCAAGGTCGAGACCTATGTTACGGACTTTGCGGATGACGCGGTTCTCAATGCAGACCAGGACGACATCATCGTACTGCCGCATCTGGGCGCATCATCAGCCGAGGCTGAAGAAAACTGCGCTTCAATGGCAGTAACGCAGGTTATGGATTATCTGGAGAACGGTAACGTTACCAACTCGGTTAACATGCCGAACGTATCTCTGGGCAAGCGCAAAGGCTCCAGAGTATCAGTATTCTGCAAGGAAGGCGCTGCTTCGGATGTTCTCGCACGCCTGGTTGAGTACGGCGCTACAGAGATGAAGTCCGCATCGAAGAACGGATACACTTACATTCTCGCCGACGTATCGGTGCCTGAATTCAAGCTCAGCATTGCCGGCGTTATCAGAACGCGTTATATGAAATAGCAGAAATAAGCTTAGGGACTGCCACATGCGGCAGTCCCTTCTCTAATTCCTGCTATTAATAGAGTAACTCAAACCGGGATTTATCTTCCGGCGAGTCTATTAGTGTGAGTAAAGTTGTAAGCATTATCTCTCCAGCGGATGTGGTCTCCTCTTGGCCGTATATTCCGATACGTCTATTCTCAGCATGGCCACGGCTGAGAGTTCTCTCTCGGTGAAATCGAAGTCTCTGCCCGTCTGAGTCTTCATGAGAATCTGCATGGCTCTTATCTTATCGGCAGGTTCTTCGATTATGTGGATTTCTCCTCTTCCCATCACCGAGGAATATGCCATGCCGTTCTGACATGGTTTCTCACCCTCAAAAGGCGTCACGTCACATTCAAGCTCGAAGCAGCATACGGGATTAGCCCTTATTACATCCAGCTTGTAGCCTTTGCATCCGCTGTGAAGGTAGATTGTCAGTCTGCCGTCCTCCATCTCGAAGCCGTAGTTCATTGGCACGATGTAGGGCATGCCTTCGTCCACCAGTCCCAGGCGGAGCACCTTGCCCTTCTCCAGTATCTCCTCGATTTTCCTGATATCCGTGATTTCAAGTTCTCTTCTCGTCATTATGTTAATCCTCCTTGGTTTCTATACCGTTTCTCTCGCAAAGTCCCTCAATAACGCAGTCGGCGCAGCGGGGATTTCTCGCGGTGCAGCAGTTTCGTCCGTGAAATATCAGGCTGTGGTGAGCTTCGGACCAGCGCTCCTCAGGCAGATTCTCCATGAGCTCCTCCTCCCTCTTAAGAACAGCCTTCTGGCCCGCGTCCTTGGCGGAGAAGCCGTCATCGCAGGAGACAAGACCTATCCTGGCTGAAACTCTGAACACATGAGTGTCCACGGCAATTCTCTGTTGTCCGAAGCCTACTGCCAGCACAACGTTGGCCGTCTTCCTGCCCACGCCCGGCAGTTTGATTAGTTCATCGTAGCTGTCGGGAACCCGGCCGTCGTAGTCGCGGACCAGGGCTTTGGCCAAATTGATTATGGATTTTGATTTGGTCTTGTACATGCCTATGGTTTTAATAAGATCCATGACATCTGCCTGCTCGGCCGCCGCCAGACTCTCCGGATCCGGGTATCTGGCGAAGAGCGCGGGGCTCACCTTGTTCACACTCACATCCGTCGTCTGGGCGCTTAGCACCACGCATATTATCAGCTCGTATACGTTTCTGTGAACCAGAGCGCACTCCGCATCCGGGTATTCCTCTCGCAGGGCATCGAGTATTCCTATGGTATTATTCACTGTTAAATCCACCTCCGTCATATGGTTGCATTATATCATATACGAGACTAATCGGTAACGCAGCTGTACTTTCTTGCTATGGATTTTGCGTTAAAATTGATAAATTGTTAATAAATATACAATTGGTGCATGTTCATAAACTCGCAGAATTCCAATGATTTACAGTGTTTTTGTTTTTTTCATCAATGTCTCATTAATAATACAGCCTCATCGGATTGTATTCAAAAAAAAACATAACACGTTTAATTTGCTGAAATCGTTTTATTTCAGTGCATCGGGGGATTTTTGACCGCCTCAAATCTTCAGAAAACTCAAAAAAAGTGAGTAAAACTAGTTACATTTCCGGTGATTTATTGTATAATTTCACTGTTATAATTTGTATCTATTTTTTACGGAGGTGTTTTATGGCAACGTATTCACAAGTTGAACGTAATGGCCTGTTCGAACTCACCGACGAAGCCAGACAGGAGCTCGCAAATTCTTCGTACTATAACGAGGACCTGGCTCCTTCCACAGTCGCAGAGAGAAAATGGACCACTTACAACATCACGATGCTCTGGGTTGGTATGTCAATCTGTATACCATCACTGTCACTGGCATCAGGCTGTATCGCCTATGGTATCTCACCTTGGCTTTCAGTACTCAACGTAGCACTCGGTAACCTTATCATTCTGGTTCCTATTCAGCTGAACTCGAATGTAGGTACAAAGTACGGTATCCCGTTCCCGCTCTTCGCGAGACTGACCTTCGGATCAATCGGAGCACAGATACCTGCACTGCTGAGAGCACTTACCGCCTGCGGATGGACTTCTGTACAGGCATGGGTAGGCGGCGGAGCTGTCGGCGCTATCATCGGAATCTTTGCGAAATCATTCGCAGATCCTGAGTGGACAATGATGCTTCCTTCATGGGGCGGCATGACTTCCGTTCCTATCGGAACATTCGTTGGCTATGTAATCTTCATACTCTTCGTAGGCTGGGTTGCTTACAATGGTATGGACAAGATCAAGCTCATCCAGAACCTGGGTGGACCTCTTCTTATCGCTATCATGATCGCACTCCTTATCTGGGCTTACTCCATCGTTAAGGATCAGATGGGATTCTGGGAAGTAATGAATCAGCCAAGTGACCCTGAAATGATTGCTGCTTCAGGCGGATGGGCATATTGCTATCTCTTCGCTCTCATGGGCAACATCGCATTCTGGGCTACAATGGCACTGAACATTCCTGACTTCTCGAGATATGCGAGAGCTCAGAAAGACCAGTTCTGGGGCCAGATGCTGGGTATGCCGCTTCCTATGGCATTCTGCGCATTCGTTGGTGCTTACTATTCACAGGCATCCAAGATTGCTTACGGCGAAGCTATCTTCGACCCGACTCAGGTTCTCTACCACATCGACAACGGTATCGTAGTATTCATCGCTGCACTTGGTACTGTTGCCGCTACAGTTACTACTTGCGTAGCTGCTAACGTAGTAGCACCTGCTAACGGAATCTCCAACATCAACCCTAAGAAGATCAGCTACAAGATGGGTGTTGTTATCACCATCCTCATCGCATTCTTCATTCTCCAGGCTTGGTGGATCTACGGTTCCGGTTCAGCTTACTTCACTTGGATGAACGCTTACGGAACAATCCTCTCACCTATAGCTGCTATATTCATCGCAGACTACTGGATTGTTAAGAAGCAGAGAATCGATATCGTTTCCCTGTTCAAGGGCAAGGAAGGCAGATACTGGTACTCAGGCGGATTCAACGTGGCTGCAGTTATCTCTTGGGTAGTTGCATTCATCCTGCCACTGCTGCTGTACTTCGGAGTTTCCGGATCATTCTTCACATTCATCAACTCAATCAACTACGTATGGTCGTTCGTAATCGCGTTCGTACTGTACCTGATCCTCATGAAGGTTCCTTCCTTCAGAAAGGATTCAGATGTATCTGAAGAAGAGCATGAAGCATTTACTCAGAGAGCATAAATCATACTCTAGGTAAAATAAACAAAATAACAACGCAGGAGCCTTTGAGACCCAAAGGCTCTTGCATTATCCGGGCACATGATGTGTCCGACGAAGGCGGGAGCATTTCCCGTACATCTGAAAAAGGAGGGTAAAACTAATGGATTTATTAATTAAGGGCGGCAAAGTCGTAACAGCTAAAAGCACCTTCAAGGCAGACGTTGCTGTTAAGAACGGTAAGATTTCCGCAATCGGAGCTAACCTTAAACCTGAGAAAGGCACTGAAGTTGTAGATGCCAAGGGCAAGTATGTACTTCCTGGAGCACTGGACGGTCATACGCATATGGCAATGCCTTTCGGCGGCACTATCTCCACAGATGACTACTTCACAGGCACCAGAGCTGCTGCCTGCGGTGGTACGACTACAATCTTCAACTTCGAGACACAGGCTCCGGGTCAGCCTATGAACGAGCTGGTTGAACAGAAGCTGGAACTGGCTGAGAGCCAGGGACCTGCTATCGACTACTCACTCCACGTAGGTGTAGGCGATGTTACAACCAAGGAAATGCTCATGACAATGGACAAGGTTGTTGACATGGGTATCGCTTCCTTCAAGGTATTCATGGTTTATGACTTCGGTGTTGATGACGGTCAGTTCTACAGCACTCTGACTCATGCTGCAGAAATCGGAGCACTGGTAGGTGTTCACGCTGAGAACAAGGACGTTAACACATTCCTGGTTAACAAGTATCTGGAAGAAGGCAAGGTTTCACCTTGGTACCACTACATGTCCAAGTACGAAGCAGTTGCAGGTGAAGCAGACGAGAGAGCAATAAACCTGGCCAAGATGGCAGGAACTTCCCTCTACATCGTTCACCTGGACAACGCTCAGGGTGTTGCAGCAGTTGCCAAGGCAAGAGCTGAAGGATATCCTATCTTCGCAGAGACTTGCCCTCAGTACCTCTACTTCACCAAGGACGTTTACAAGAACGGCAGACCGGAAGTCGGCCTGAGACCTCAGGACTTCGTATGCTCACCTCCAATGAAGGGCAAAGAGTCACAGAACGCTCTCTGGGAAGGAATAAAGACAGGCGTTGTATCCACACTGGCTACAGACCACTGCCCGTTCCTGAAGTCAGAGAAAGACTGGGGACAGATCCAGAAGGACGGCAAGACTCCCGGAAACTTCACCACTATTCCTAACGGATGTGCCGGTGTTGAGAACATGTATCCGTTTATCCTCTCAGAGGCAAACAAGGGCAAGATTACATTCAACAAGGCAGTTGAAATCGCAGCAACCAACCCGGCTAAGCTCTTCGGCGTTGACTACTGCAAGGGCGCTATCGAAGTCGGCCTGGATGCTGATATCGTTATCTACGACCCTAAGAAGAACTTCGTTATCAAGAACGACGAGAACCAGCACGGTGCTCTTGACCACACTGTTTGGGAAGGCGTTGAGTGCAAAGGCTATCCATGCGCTGTATACAGCCACGGTAATCTGGTATTTGACGGCAAAGACTTCGTGGGCAAGCAGGGAGCAGGTAAGTTCGTTAAGCAGAAGAAGCTCAAGTTCAAGGGACCTGAACTCTAAAGATATTGCCGGATTCAAAGAGGCTGTCGCATTAAGCGGCAGCCTCTTTTTGTGAACTTCGTCCTTCTATTATTAACATGTGGTAAGTCGCCCACACGGTGCAGTGTACATATGCTATGTCCTCGTCACAGGCAACTGTAAGTTCGTCTCTCGCCGCCCGCCTGTTCGTATGCGGGAAGACCCCGCACTCCTCACCACGGCGTGCAGGCTCGCGCCCTCACACAGTTGCTCCTGCTCCTGCGGAAACACATTTGCACACTGCACCGTGTGGGCGACTTGCCATCTGATACATTAAGGACAAAGCACACCAATTTGGCTCGCCGCTTAATGCGATAAACTCTGCTGTTATGCACTTACTTGTATAGATAGCCGGCAAGAAACTACTTTTATATGTTATTGTGCTAAAGTTTCCTGACAAGATCTCTGATATATGAAGTTTTTTATCAGTTTTCGCGAGAAATGTTAAGAAGCCATGAGTCTACGGGAGAGCTTAAACGCTGCAGATTGGGTCAGTATCCATATAATGGGAGCCAAAACGTGGTATACTAGCGTGTAATTATACACAAAGACAGAATTCGCGAGATTTCCTGACAAAATATACCCAAAATCGAAGGATTTTATCAGAAAATCTTCCATCCAAAGGTTTGAAGCAGGTCAGATCATATGCGAAATGAGCGCAGGAAATAGCAAAATCCCGGGAACTGTTTGAACGAGCGAAGCTCGTGAGTTTTCCCGGGATTCTATTTCCTGTGAGTAAGCATCTATGATCTGCTACGACGAGGACTTAAGCCGCAATTACCTTCGGTACATCAATCGCAGACCGCAACGCACATAACCTTCTTAGTCCAAAACCAGTGACGGTGCAGTGTAAACTCTGTTCTTCATCTCCGTATCCAGTTCGTAGAGACTTCTGCTGTCGCTTCCGAAGAGTTCGAACTTCTTAACGTTGTCGTCAGCGTTGTCCTCCTCTTCAGCCTGTTCCTTAACGAACCAGTCGAGGAACTGCATTGTTCTGAAGTCATGTTCCTCATATGCTGCCGCGTAGATTTCGTTAATCATTGAAGTCACCAGTCTCTCGTGCTCTGCTCCCATGTTGAGGGGATCAATGAATGCTTTGTACTCCTTATCCGGCTTGTCTATAGCCTCGAGAGTGATGCTCTCGCCGTTCTGCTGGAGGTACTTGATGAAGAGCATAGCATGGTCTCTCTCCTCCTGAGCCTGGATGTAGTACCAGTTCGAATAGCCGTCGAGGCCCTCGTCCTTGTAGTAATTTGAAAAATCGAGATAAAGATATGCTGAATAGAACTCAGCGTTTACCTGCTTGTTGAGCAGTTCGGTAACTTTCTTGGATAACATGTGTATTTCCTCCTTATAAGTATCATATACAATCATTTTAACAACAAAGCCCTTTTCAGTCAACAAAAGAGAAAAGGCGCTTTTGTTTGAGTTCAATAAAAAGTTTAAATATTTTTGTAAGTTTTAACAAAATATACTTTACAACTCCGGTGAGAGGTGTTAAAATGCAGTCAGATAATAAAGAAAGGACACTACCCATGACAGGCAGATTTTTTGCAGCTGAATATTACTTTTACTACTTTACAGGCTACAAGTGTAAAGGGTGTTTTGCTGCAGAATAAAAGTCCGATAAAAATCTACAGACCTTGATTACTCCGCAGAAACCACCCTGCGGAGTTTTTTTAACTGAGAAAATCATTAGATAAGGAGCAGAAAATGATAGTAATACTTAAGAGCAATCCTGAACAGAAGCAGCTTGATAACCTGATTTCCTGGCTTAAGGGAATGAATATCGATATCCACTTCACCGAAGGTTCAACGAAGACGATAATGGGCCTCATAGGCGATACGGCTTCCGTTGATATCGATCTGATACAGGCTCTTGACATCGTTGAGGACGTCAAGAGAGTTCAGGAACCTTACAAGAACGCCAACCGCAAGTTCCACCCGGACGACACTGTTATCGAAATAGCGCCCGGAGTTAAAATCGGAGGCGGAAACTTCCAGGTAATAGCCGGTCCGTGCTCGGTGGAATCCGAGGAACAGATATGCACGGTAGCCGAATCAGTCAAGGCCTCCGGTGCCGGTCTCTACAGAGGCGGCGCCTTCAAGCCGAGAACCTCACCTTACGCCTTCCAGGGCATGAGAAACGAAGGTATCAGACTTCTCTCCGAAGCCAAGGCCAGAACAGGTCTGCCAATCGTTACAGAGGTTATGGACATATCACATCTGCCTCTCTTCGAAAACGTAGACGTTATACAGGTAGGCGCCAGAAACATGCAGAACTTCGAGCTCCTCAAGGAGCTGGGCAAGCTGGACAAGCCTATCCTCCTCAAGAGAGGACTCTCAAGCACTCTGCAGGAGCTTCTCATGAGCGCCGAGTACATAATGGCAGGCGGCAACGAGAAGGTAATCCTCTGCGAAAGAGGAATCAGAACCTTCGAAACGGCGATGAGAAACACGCTGGATCTGGCTTCAGTACCTCTCCTCAAGGAGAAGACACACCTGCCGGTTATAGTCGACCCGAGCCACGCCACAGGTAACGCATCACTGGTTAAACCGATGGCTATGGCCGCTACAGCGGCAGGAGCAGACGGGCTTATGATAGAAGTTCACAACAACCCTGCAAAGGCACTTTGCGACGGACCTCAGTCGCTGACACCAGAAGCCTTCGATGATGTAATGAAAGCAGTCAACGCCATCAGGCCGGTAGCCTTTAACGGCAGATAAGGAGGAACCCGTGAACATAGGAATTATAGGACTGGGCCTCATAGGAGGCTCCATGGCAAAAGCCATAAGCTACAACACAGATCACTGCGTTATGGGATACGACATATCCGATCAGGCCATAAGGAAGGCTATGCTGATCAAGGCTATTGAGAAGCCTCTCGAGAAGGATGACATCGCATCCTGCGATCTTATCATAATAGCACTCTACCCTCAGGCATCCATCGAATTTATAGAGGAGAACTGCGACCTTATCAGTCCCGATACTCTCGTCATCGACTGCGGAGGCGTCAAGGAGTGCGTATGCGAGAAAATCTCTCCGATAGCCGAGGAGAAAGGTTTCATATTCGTTGGCGGACATCCTATGGCAGGTCTGGAACACTCAGGCTTCGACAATGCGGACGCCACACTCTTCGAGGGCGGATCCATGATTCTCATGGCATCCTCATGCCCGATACAGAAGCTTGAAGCTCTCAAGAAGCTCTTTATGGATATAGGCTTCAACCATATAGAAATTACCACTCCTGCGGAGCACGACAGGCGAATCGCCTTCACATCCCAGCTGGCTCACGTGGTCTCAAGCTCCTACATCAAAAGCCCGACAGCCATGGAGCACGCGGGTTTCTCGGCAGGAAGCTATCTGGATCTGACTCGTGTAGCCAAACTTAATGAAACAATGTGGACCGAGCTTTTCCTTGAGA
The DNA here is from genome assembly GCA_022773945.1 of Clostridiales bacterium. Classification (GTDB taxonomy): domain Bacteria; phylum Bacillota; class Clostridia; order Peptostreptococcales; family Anaerovoracaceae; genus Lentihominibacter. The sequence continues at coordinate 27,440 of JALFNS010000013.1, read as the reverse complement.
ATTCGGAGAACCTTCTCAGAGAAATCGACACCCTTGTTGATAATCTGACGAAATACAGGGATGCCATCGCAGAAGGCGATGCGGTCACCCTCAAGAAACTGCTCTATGACGGACGCAGAGCTAAAGAATACATAGACGGAGAATTATTCTGATAATGAACACGACAATACATCCGGTTAAACTTAATGGCGTAATCGATGCCATGCCATCTAAATCCCACGCTCACAGACTCCTCATCGCCAGGATGCTGTCGCGTGCGGACGGATGCGCAAAGGCCATTGACGACATCCCCTCCTTCTCGGAAGATATAGCGGCAACGAAGAGATGCCTCGCTGCTCTTGAGACGGAGCATCCCCTGCTTGACTGCGGAGAGAGCGGCTCGACACTCAGGTTTCTCCTCCCCGTAGCCATGGCTGTGGGAGATGAGGCAGTCTTCACAGGACGGGGCAAACTCCCCTCAAGGCCCGTATCCCCTCTCAGAGAGGAGATGATCGCTCACGGATGCTCCTTCGAGGACGGAAACAATGAAGTCATTTTCAAGGTTACAGGGCGTCTCAATCCCGGAGATTTCACTCTGCCGGGAAATGTAAGCTCACAGTACATCACAGGACTTCTCTTCGCCCTGCCGCTGCTGGATGGCGACAGCCGCATCAGGCTTACCACGCCGCTTGAATCGGCAGGATATGTTGCTCTGACTCTGGGAGTGATTCACTCCTTCGGAATCATTATAGATGAAACGACAAATGCGGAAGGTCTGACAACCTATCACATACCGGGCAATCAGAAATACACTGACTCGGGAGATACGGCAGTTGAAGGCGACTGGTCGAATTCAGCTTTCTGGCTCGTATGCGGAGCTCTGGGCGGAGATATAACATGCAGAGGACTCAATCCGGAGTCCGCTCAGCCGGACAGCGCCATCATGAAGCTCCTGAACAGGGCCGGCGCCTCTATGGAAATCACTGAACTCAACGGTAATCTCATTTCTCTCAGAGTCAGAGGTGGAAATCTTCACAGTATAGATTGTGACGTTTCCCAGATGCCCGATATAGTACCTCCGCTGGCCGTGCTTCTGGCTTCGGCGGAGGGAACATCACATATCAGCGGAATAGAGAGGCTTCGCATCAAGGAATCGGACAGAGTCGCATCCGTCACCGCCCTGCTCACCTCTCTGGGCGGGCAGGCATCGGCTGATGAGAGCACAATAACCATAGACGGCGTACCTTCCCTTAAGGGCGGTACGGTTAACAGCTTTAACGATCACAGAATAGCCATGGCGGCAGCCATAGCCTCATGCCTTTGCGATAGCGAAGTTACAATAGAGGATTCGGGAGCAGTAAAAAAATCCTACCCGGATTTCTTCGATGACTTCAGCTCACTTGGCGGTGTTACAGAAACTGACTTGGAGGAAATATGACAGAGTTAAAAGATTTAAGAAAGAGAATAGATGAGATTGATGACAGTATTCTGGAGCTTTTCACCGAGCGCATGGACATTGCCGGTGAAGTGGCACAGGTCAAAATGAAGGACGGGGTTCCCGTTAACAATCCCGCACGCGAGAAAGAGATAATCGTCAATATGTGCGGCAAGGCTCCCGAGAAATATCAGGAGTACGTCAACCTTCTCTTCAACAGCATCTTCAATATAAGTAAATCTCACCAGGTGCTGAGTATGGACAGGCCTTCATCCGTATCGTCGGCAATCGAGGAAGCTATCGCCCGTACGGACAAAACCCTGCCTAAGAGTGCCTCCGTGGCCTGCCAGGGAACGGAAGGCTCATTCTCACAGGCGGCAGCCGAGAAGATTTTTCGCCGTCCCGAAATAATGTATTTCAACAGCTTCGAGGGCGTGTTCAACGCCGTCGAGAAGGGACTCTGCCGCTACGGAGTGCTGCCTATAGACAACAGCTCCTACGGCTCCGTGACGGCTGTTTACGACCTCATGAGAAGCTGCAGCTTCCATATAGCTAAGACAATACGCCTTCACGTATGCCACAATCTCCTGGCCAAACCGGGCACTAAGCTCGAAGACATAAAGGAGATAATCTCCCATCCGCAGGCCCTGGGTCAATGCAGTGATTTCATCAAATCAATGCCGGGAGTCAAGGTTACGCCGAACGAGAACACGGCGGCAGCGGCCAGAATGATTTCCGAGGGAGACAGAACCGATGTGGCTGCCATCTCCTCCGAGGACTGCATGCGCATCTACGGCCTGGAGCCTCTGAAGACGAACGTTCAAAACAACGAGAACAACTACACCAGATTCATATGCATCTCAAAAGAGATGGAAGTATACCCGGGAGCTGACAAGTTCAGTCTCATACTGTCCCTGCCACACATTCCGTCGGCACTGTACAACATTCTCTCACGCTTCGCGGCGCTGGGAATCAACATCACGAAGCTGGAATCCCGACCGATACCGGGCAGTGACTTCGATTTCATGTTCTACTTTGATTTCGACGGTTCGGTTTACTCCGAGGATATACTTCACATGCTGGACAGCCTTTCGGAGGAATGCGAGGAATTCCACTTCCTGGGCTGCTTCTCCGAAAGCTGCTGATAAAGTTCTATCGCAGCATTCTTATGGAATTGAGTATGCAGATCATAGCGACTCCCGTGTCGGCGAATATGGCGAACCATATGTTGGCGAAGCCGGCCAGACCGAGGGCCATGACTGCGAGCTTGATTGCCAGAGAGATTACTATATTCTCAACAGCGATTCTTCCCGTCTTCCCGGCGATTTCAAAAGACCGGGGAACGGCTTCAATATTCGAATTCATGAAGAGGATGTCCGCCGCTTCGATGGCGGCATCCGTACCTTCACCCATAGCTGCCCCCACGTCGGCTCCTGCCAGCACGGGGGCATCGTTTATTCCGTCCCCCACGAACATTATCGGCCCGTGCTCCTCACGAAGTCCCAGAAGGGCATTCAGCTTGTCTTCAGGCAAAAGCTGAGATCTTATGTTTTTCTCTTCTATACCCACCATATCGCCTATTGCCTTTGCGCGGTCCTTCTTGTCTCCCGTCAGCATGGCGGCCTTGATGCCCAGTTTCTTGAGTTTACTGATTCCCGATGCTGCGTCTTCCTTCGGTTCGTCTCCCGTAACCGTCTTGTTCGCAAAAGCCGTAAGGAAATCATCATCCTTTCTGTCCGCGTCCAGAAGGCCCTTGTCCTCCACTACCCCCTTCGTTATGGTTCCCGTCTTGTCAAATGCTACAACCTTGATTTTTCTCAGGCCTTCCAGAGCCAGACCGCTCTTGAAGAGTATCCCCTCTCCCGAGGCCTTGCCTATACCGAGGAAATATGCGAGAGGCACGCTGATAACCATGGCGCATGGGCAGCTTATAACCAGGAAGGTTATGCCCGTCAGTATCCACTGCTGCCACATGGCCGTTCCTCCCGTGATAACCGACACTGCCGGCGGCACCAGCGCCACCGCTGCCGCCAGTATAACGACTACAGGTGTGTATACAGCCGCGAATTTAGTTATGAACTTGTCGATTTTCGGCTTGGATGCAGCTGCCTCTTCCACGGACCTGAGTATTCTGGAAACCATGGATTCACCCAGCTCTGCCGTCACTCTCAGCTTTATTACACCCCTCATATTGATACATCCGGAGTAAACCTTATCTCCCTCCTGAAGGGTTACAGGCTGAGATTCTCCCGTTACCGGAGATGTGTCCACGATACTTCTGCCTTCGGTAACTATGCCGTCCAGAGGAATTCTGTCTCCGGGTTGAACCAGGATTATGTCTCCCTCGCGTCCCTGCTCTGCGGGAACCTCCTCAACGGAATCCCCTCTTACCAGTGATATGGTTTCCGGTCTCATATCAACGGCGGCGGCTATGTCCGCGCGGCTCTTCTCCAGAGATACATCCTCAAACATTTCTCCTATTCGGTAAAAGAGCATGATGCCCGCTGCTTCCGGGAAATCTCCTATGCAGAAGGCTGCTATTGTCGCTACCGTCATGAGAAAGTTCTCGTCGAATATCCTGCCTGCTTTCAGGTTTGTGACAGTAGCTCCGAGAACGCCTTTACCCAGAATCACATATGCCACCAGGCTTATGATAAGAACCACCGGCCAGATCACATCCGTATACTCGGTTATTACCCCTGCGATGAAGAGCACAGCTCCTATGGCAAGTTCAATAACGTCCCGCCTGTGATCTCTCATAAAACCGGTGAATGTGTATTCTCTTCTCTCTCCTATTTCGAATTCCGATTCACCGCCGCAGCATGCGCATCCGCAGCTGCTGCAGCCGTGATCGTGGTCGTGATGTTCATGATCGTGGTGATGATGTTCACTCATTTGTCAGTTCCTCCTTGTTGTGATGTCTAACCTTATCCTGACGGCAACAGCCCTCGTCACTCACGTGATCCAGGGCTATGTCGAGCATATCCTTGACATGATCGTCCGCCAGGTAATAGTAGATGTTTCTGCCGCACCTCTCGTTGGTGACGAGCCTGTTCTCTCTGAGAACTCTCAGCTGATGGGATACGGCGGACTTGCTCATGTCGAGAAGCACCGCCAGATCTCCCACGCACATTTCGTGACAGTTAAGGGCCGAAAGTATGTTGAGGCGGGTTCTGTCCCCCAGAATTCTGTATATCTCCGTCATCTGCGCCAGAGCACCGTCCTCCGGCAGTCTCTCTCTGACTCCCTCGACAACGTCCTCGTGTCTGCACCAGCAATCACATCCTCTGGTTTCTCTTTTATCTGCGCTCATACTCCCTCCTGCATAGTTGAATATCTGTTCAACTGTTTCTGAACACATTATAGTTGAATGTATATTCAACTGTCAAGTGAATATTGAGGCAAGACAATAAAAGTTTCCCATGATATAATATTTCACGGACGGGAAGTCCATATACCACTTATACGAAAGGATCAACAATGGATTACAACAAATTAGCGGAACTGCTGTTTCCCAATACGGATAAAACGCCGGAATACTATGAGAACCTCTACCCTGCCCGTGATCTGCCGGAAGGCTGCAAAGTCACACGTATGGGTCCCAGCCCTACGGGCTTCATTCATCTGGGCAACCTTTACGGTGCCTTCGTTGACGAGCGTATGGCACACCAGAGCGGCGGCACATTCTATCTGAGAATAGAAGACACAGATGATAAGCGTTTCGTTGAGGGCGCTGTGGAAACCATAGTTTCCTCTCTGAAATTCTTCGGAATAAACTTCGATGAGGGTGCTGTGCTTGATGAAGACGGCAATCCTACGGAAATAGGATCATACGGCCCATACTTCCAGTCGGAGAGAGGCCCTGTTTATCAGGCCTTTGCGAAATCCCTGGTTGAGAAGGGCCTGGCGTACCCCTGCTTCCTCACGGAGGAGGAGCTGGCTGCTATAAGAGCCGAGCAGGAAGCCGCCCAGGAGACAACGGGAATCTACGGCAAATATGCCGAGAAGAGCCGCAATCTCACCCTCGATGAGATCAGCTCCAACATTGAGAAAGGCATGCCTTATGTTATCCGTCTCAGATCCGACGGCAATCTTACCGGTGAACTCAAGGAGGACGGAACCCCTAAACTGCGCTATATAACCGTACAGGACGCCATCAGAGGCAAGGTGAGCATGCCTGCCAACGACCAGGACGTTATCATTCTCAAGGCTACGGGCATTCCTACTTATCACTTCGCCCATGTTGTGGACGACCACCTCATGAGAACCACACACGTGGTCCGCGGCGAGGAATGGCTCATGTCCCTGCCGATTCACATAGAGCTCTTCGAGAAGCTGGGCTTCGAACCGCCTGTATACTGTCACACGGCCGTTCTCATGAAAATTGACGAGGAGACTGGAAACAAGAGGAAACTCTCCAAGAGGAAGGATCCGGAGCTGAGTCTGGACTACTACAGAAAGGAAGGGTATCACCCTCAGGCTGTCAAGGAATATCTCCTGACCATACTCAATTCCAACTTCGAGGAATGGCGCCGTGACAACCCGGATACACCTGCCGATGAGTTCGCCTTCACCACGGAGAAGATGAGCAGCGGCGGAGCCCTCTTCGACCTTAACAAGCTGCGTGATATATCTAAGGACGTCCTGCTGAAAATTCCTGCCGAGGAACTGGCGGATTTCCTTGTCGAATGGGCGAGAGAATTCAAACCTGCGGCAGCCGACCTTCTCGGCGGCAGCGATGAGGCGAAAGCTTACCTGACGAAAATTCTCGATCTGGGCAGACAGGACAAGAAGCCTAGGAAAGATCTTGTGTACGCATCACAGATTTTTGATTTCATCAGCTACTTTTATGACAAGTACTTCGTTATACGAGAGCAGATTCCGGAGGAGGTTTCCGATGAGGATGCGGCTGAGATTCTCAGAAGATATGAGGCCGGTTACGATCACAGCGACGATCAGAGTGCCTGGTTCGACAAGATCAGAGAAATCGCCGTGGACATGGGATACGCCGCCAAACCGAAGGACTACAAGAAGCATCCGGAGGACTACAAAGGCCACGTGGGTCACGTTTCCACCGTTATCCGCATAGCCCTCATGGGCCGTAGCCAGTCGCCTGACCTCTGGTCAATCCAGCAGATACTGGGCGAGGAACGCACCAGAGCCAGGATTAAGGCGCTGATCTAGCGATAAAGAGGCTGTCGCAATTATACGGCAGCCTTTATTACTCTTACTCATTCAATGTGCTCATTGCTTCCTGCATTTCAGCCGGTGAAAGGATTTTATCTGTAAAAATATTGAGATTCTGACAAAACCATCTTTCTCAGAAATAATTTGTCAGATTCTTAAGCTAAGTCATAGGTTTTTCTGACAAGGATCGCGAATTCGAGGCATACTTTGTCAGAGTTTCCCGGGTAAGTAGCAGTTGTAAATGATGACACTTAAGGAGTGTTACCATCACATGTCTTGCTTCTGACAAACACCTCCTCCTTAAGCAGGTTCTTGTCAGAATTCAGCTTGCTCTCACTCAGATTTCTGACAATACCGAAGCTTATCTTGAACTTTTGTCAGAAATTAACTGCATCAAGCATTCCCTGTTCGAGCACCTTTCACGAAGTTAAAAGAAAGCCCCGGAAGTATCGGAGGTCGCCTTTCGGCAACACCTCTCCGTCATGACCGGGGTTTTTTAAATAAAATTGTTACTTTCTCGACGTGGCACAGAAGCCGCCTATACTTCCCACGACTCCAGATACTCCTTCTGCTCCGGTGTCAGTGTATCTATCTCTATTCCCCAGGCATCCAGCTTCCTGCGGGCAACGATTTCATCGATTTCAGAGGACACGTCTATGACCTTGTTCGGCAGGGTGCTCATCGCGCCGTTCTTCGCGTTCTTGTGGGCCTCCAGCACGTAGCCTGCGCTGAGAGCCTGTACGGCGAAACTCATATCCATGATCTCCGCAGGATGCCCGTCGCCGGCGGCTATATTGGCCAGCTTGCCTTCTCCTATAACGTTGACCGTCTTGCCTCCCGGCAGCACGTAAGCAGTGATGTTGTTACGGGCAGGATAGCTGTCCACGGCTTCCTTCTCCAGACCTGCCATATCGATTTCAACATTAAAATGGCCGGCATTGGCAAGAATCGCTCTGTCCTTCATGGTCTTCATGTGCTCGGTGGTTATGGTGTGCATGCAGCCTGTGGCCGTGACAAATATATCTCCCAGAGGGGCCGCCTGGGCCATAGGCATTACATCGTATCCGTCCATCCTGGCTTCGATGGCCTTGACCGGATCAATCTCAGTAACTATTACACGGGCGCCCAGAGCCGCAGCCCTCATGGCGATTCCTCTGCCGCACCAGCCGTATCCCACTGTGACCACGGTCTTGGAAGCCACTATGAGATTGGTGTTTCTCATAATACTGTCCCAGACAGACTGCCCCGTCCCGTATCTGTTGTCGAAGAGATGTTTGCAATCTGCATCGTTAACGGCAACCATAGGGAACTTGAGAATACCTTCCCTCTCCATGGCTTTGAGACGGATTACGCCCGTGGTGGTCTCCTCACAGCCGCCCCAGCATTCTTCGCCCAGGTCCGGTCTCTTGTTGTGAATCAGACTCACCAGATCGCCGCCGTCATCGATTATGATATTAGGCTTGTGCTCCAGACACATCTCAATATGCTTGTTATATTCTTCATCAGTGGCACCGTGATATGCGAAAACCTTCATGCCTCCCGCCGCCAGCGCCGCCGCTATGTCATCTTGAGTGGAAAGGCTATTGGAGCCTGTCACAGACATCTGAGCCCCGCCGGCAGCGAGAACTCTGCACAGATATGCGGTCTTGGCCTCCAGATGAACAGAGAGGGAAATCTTCACGCCATCGAAAGGCTTGTCTCTGAGGAATTCCTCCTCCAGTCCTCTGAGCAGAGGCATGTTGTTTTTAACCCAGCTTATCTTCATCTCTCCCGAAGGTGCCAGATTTATATCACGAATATCGTATTCCATTAAAGTTTCTTTCCTCCAATATAAACGTCTCTAGCATTCAGATTCTCGTCGCATACGACGAAGTCGGCAAACTTGCCCGGCTCTATGGAACCGATTCTGTCATCGGCACCAATCTGTCTGGCCGGAGTAAGTGTGGCAGCGATTACCGCAGTTTCCACGTCTATTCCAAACTCTATTGCATTGAGCATGCATGTGTACACGTTACTTGCCGAACCTGCGATGGTTCCGTCTTCAAGACGTGCAACACCTTCTCCCTCCTTGAGAAAAATGTCCTGTCCTCCAAGCTCATACTTACCCTCCGGCATTCCGCAGCAACGAAGAGAATCGCTTATGAGGCATATTCTTCCCGGGAAGAGCTTGAATGCCATTCTCACCGATGCCGGATGCACGTGGAACCCGTCACATATGAGTTCTGCAATCACATCATCATTCTCCGATCCCGCTCCGATTACGCCCGGTTTTCTGTGGTGTATCGGCGGCATGGCATTGTAAAGATGAGTCAGGTGGGTAGCACCCGCATCTATTACGGCTTTTGCCTGATCGTAATCCGCGTCTGTGTGTGCAATCGATACCGTCGTCAGCTTTGACGCCTTCTCGGTAAACTCCACAGCTCCCGGTAGCTCCGGCGCCACATCTGCAAGTGCAATGAGCCCTCCGCACCCGTCAAACAGTTCCTTGAACGCATCGAAATCAGGGTTTCTCAGGTATGCGCCGTTCTGCGCACCCTTCTTCTTCTCCGAGAAATAAGGCCCCTCCATATTGATTCCCATGAGGCGCGCATGACCCTCAGGCATTTCGTCGTGAAGTCTCTTGCCGTTCCTGAAGGCCTTGTCAAGCACTTCGTAAGGCAGCGTCATCCCCGCAGGCGCAAAGGCCGTAACCCCAGATTTCGCCAGGTATGCCGCCATTTCTTTCAAGCCATCGTAATCTCCGTCCGAAAAATCAGCGCCCATGGCTCCGTGTGTGTGGACATCGATGAGCCCCGGAATTACATGCTTTTCGCAAAGATCCGTTTCTTCGGAGGAATTCGCTTCTTCCACGAAGACCCCATCCTCTACAATGAAATCCTCCTTGACGAATCTGCCGTCCTTAAATACAATTCCGTTTCTGTAAATCATCTCTTATCCCCCTCTATTTAATCTCCGGCAGACTTGCCGCGGCAACCGACTGACCGACTCTTCTCATCTTTTCATCCGGAAGCATTACCTTAAGTCCTGCCGCGAATTCCGGATATTCATCGCTGAGTACTCTGTTGCACTCGGAAACCATGATTTCTCCGCCTTCTCCCGAAGCTACACGCCCGAGTATGAGAACGTTCTTAAGGTCGTAATACATTCCGTAGAGAATCAGTGTGTGCGCCAGATATGCTCCTATTGAAAGGAATATCTGTCTTGCGCCCTCACGCTCCTTCTCAGAGCCTTTCTCGCCGTGGAGTATATCCTGAACCACCTTGAGTTTTTCCGCAGGAGCGAGGCTCTCATCCAGCTGAATTCCCGCCGCAGGAGCGAGCTTGATAACGCAGTCCTGTGAGAAGTAGGTAGCCCCGACGCCTCTGTCGCCCGACCACGGGTCAGCCATGGCTTCCTCGTTGAGATCTACCGGAGCGAAAGCCAGTTCGTTGAACCAGCCGAGAACGTTTTTCTCCGCATTCACGTAGCCGCCCGCTTCACTGGTTCCCATGGCGATTCCAAGTACCGGTGCCATATCCATACTCATGGCGCCTGCCAGTGCCGTAACGTCTCCGTCATTGGCAACTACGATAGGCACATCGCCTATTTCCGCAGCAGCACGCTCGTAGACGGTCTTGACCTGATCCCAGTCATCCCTTGAAATTTTCAGGAATATTGAAGACACCATAGGAGCGTTGCCTATGAGAACACCGGCAGTGGATACGCCTATAGCGTCAACTCGCGGCATCTTGGAGGCAGCCGTCTTCAGGGAATCAACGATTCCGTTGTACTGATATGATATATCTTCCGAAAGTTTAGGATGCCATACGACCTCTTCCGAGTATACGGTTTCTCCGTCGATAACGGCAGAAACCTTACGGTCGGAGCCGCCGGCATCAAATCCGATTCTGCAGCCTTCCAGATGTCCGCCCACTGACTTGTCCGCATCGTTGGCTTCAGGCATTTCAGCCGGATCACATATTTCAAACACGAAATCTCTCTCGTAGGTGTTCATCATGAACTCCACGTCAAAATCTCTAGCCGAGCCTCTCATGTAGTCGGCCTTCACCTTAGCCGCCTCTTCGTCGCAGCCGCAGACGGAAACCTTCCATCCGCCGACGCTCCAGAGGCAGAACTTGATATATCTCTCAAGATAGCGAAGATTTGCCGCTTCAAACTCTTCTCCTCTGAGTGCAGTCTCGAAGCGCGTAATCTTGCCCTCTTCTCTTTCTACTGATATACCGACGGGACGCGTGGCCTCTTTCTCATACTCCTTCATCCACACTCCCATGGGGATAAATTCGCTGTCAAGGGGAGGCATGTTTTTAACATTAACTTCGATTCCGAGATAATTCATCTGTCTTCTCCTTTTTCAGTGATTTTTATTCAGTAATTTCTTTAACAATTTCATTCATTTTTTCCCACTTGGATTCCATGTCCTCAACCAGCTTCAGCTGCGTGCGGCAGCGAACAAGGTTGTGTCCCGGATACTTAGTGAGAAAGTATCTGTCTCCGTCAAGATAGTCTGTCAGAAATCTGACGCCAAGCTCCAGAGCCAGTGTCTTAGGTCCTGCAGGGAGCATGCGTTTCTCTTCGGCAGTGAGGTTTTCACATGCTTCAACAAAGCCCTCGGTGAATACCCTGAACATGTGAAGATCGAAGCTTACCTTGCTGAGATCCTTCTCATCCTCGGCAGCCGTCGATGCTCCGAAGCGAAGGCAGTCACCGTAGTCATAGAGTGATAATCCCGGCATTACCGTATCCAGGTCGATGACGTACATGAGCTTTCTAGTATCCGCGTTGAGAAGCACGTTATTAAGCTTCGTATCGTTGTGAGTGACTCTCTCCGGAAGCGTACCGTCATCACGCATTTTCTGCAGTGTTCCCGCTTCCTCTTCTCTGTCCAGAGCGAACTTCAGCTCATCAGCCGCCTCATCAAGGCGCGGTGCGAGCTCCGGATTTGCCTTCGCTCTCTCCATTGCCTCATGCAAAAGCCTGAAGCGATCCGGTGTATTATGGAAATTCGGTATCGTCTCGTGAAGAGTTGCCGCAGGATACTCTGCCAGTTCCGAGATAAATGTTCCGAAGGCTCTGGCACATTCTCTGAAATCCTCATCGGATTCCGGCGCCTCGAGACTTATGGAGTTCTCGGCGAAAGGCGTAACTCTGAAATAGCCGTCCTTCTTAACCCATGTACTTCCGTTTCTCGTCTTGAGAGGGGCAAGCACATGAGGTGCTGTTCCTTCGTCTGCGGCCTTTGCACTGAGAAAATCCGTAACGCCCTCGATGTTCTCCATGAGTGCGGGCACGTCCTTGAACGCCTCCTCACTGACTCTCTGAAGTATGTACCTGCTGCCGCTCTCCGTCGTCACCAGAAATGTGCTGTTGATGTTCCCGTTTCCGAACTCCCTGCAATCCGTTGCCGGGCTGTCCAGAAGGAACATTTCCAGTATGTCACCGTGTTTCATGTATTTTTCCTTTGGTTATTCCACTGTAACTGATTTAGCCAGATTCTTTGGCTTATCGATGTTGCATCCCTTCTCGAGAGCAACGTAGTATGCGTAAATCTGAAGAGGTATTACCGCCAGAACAGGTGCCACCTCATCCGCACACTTAGGTATGTATATTACTTCATCCGAAGTCTTCTCGATTTCCGTCTTGCCTTCTTTGGCCAGCCCGATAATGTGAGCGCCTCTCGCCTGAACCTCCACAATATTGGAGACCATCTTCTCATAAAGCTTGTCCTGAGTTGCCAGCGCAATTACCAGAGTATCCTTGTCCATGAGAGCAATCGTTCCGTGCTTCAGCTCTCCTGCCGCGATGGCAAATGAGTGAATATATGAGATTTCCTTCAGTTTCAGGGATCCTTCGTAGGATACTCCGCTGTCCAGGCCTCTTCCTATGAAGAATACATGCTCGTTGAAGTGATATCTTTCTGCCAGAGCCTTTATCTTCTCTTCGTCCTGAAGAATCCGCTCAACCTTGGCCGGCAGTGATTTCAGCTCACTGAGCATGAAATCATAATACTCTTTGTCGATTGTTCCCTTGGTTGATCCCATGTAGAGACCGATGAGGTACATGCATATGAGCTGTGTGGTGTACGCCTTCGTTGAAGCCACAGCCACTTCAGGTCCCGCCAGTGTATAGAACACGTCGTGAGACTCTCTGGCAATTGAGCTTCCCACAGCATTTACAACACTGAGGATTCTGGCACCTCTGTCCTTAGCGTCTCTAAGCGCCGCCAGCGTATCGAGAGTTTCTCCCGACTGGGAAATAGCGATGAACAAAGTCCTGTCGTCTATGAATGTGTCTCTGTATCTGAATTCCGAAGCCACATCGATTTCAACAGGAATCTTCGCCATTTTCTCGATTACCATCTTGCCCACAAGACCTGCATGATATGCAGTTCCGCATGCAACTATGTAAATCTTGTTGAAATTTTCGATATCTTCCTTGGTCATGGAGATATCATCCAGCTTGATGCTGTCATCGGGATTCAGTCTGTTCAGAAGAGTTTCCCTGATTACTGAAGGCTGTTCGTGTATCTCCTTCAGCATGAAGTGATCGTAATCCGCCTTGTCGGCAGCATCCGCCTTCCATTCAACGGACTTGATTTCACGATCTACCGTGCTTCCCTTCTCGTCGTAGATCACAACGCTGTCCTTCGTAAGCTCTACGGTCTCGTTGTTTTCTATGAAGTAAACGTCTCTCGTATACTTGAGCAGTGCAGGAACGTCACTCGCGATCATGTTGAATCCGTTTCCGGCTCCCACAACGAGAGGTGCATCCTTTCTTACCGCAATGATCTTGTCCGGTTCATCTGCCGCCATTACCGCTACGGCATATGCTCCGCGCATGTCTGCAACGGCTTTGTTCACTGCTGCCAGAAGGTCTCCGTCATAGTAGAGTCCTATGAGATGTGCGATTACTTCCGAATCTGTTTCTGACTTGAACACGATGCCGTATTCCACTGCCAGCCACTCTCTCAGCTCCTGATAGTTCTCGATGATTCCGTTGTGAACAATGGCGATGGAATTGTCCATGTTGCCATGCGGGTGAGCATTCACTTCCGTCGGCTTGCCGTGTGTTGCCCATCTTGTGTGTCCGATTGCCACAGCTGCATCGAATTCGGGATCCGAAACCTTGGCCTCCAGATTCTTGAGTTCACCTACTGCCTTTGTTATCTGAATGCGGCCCTGAATCGGCATCGCGATTCCTGCCGAGTCATATCCTCTGTATTCCAGACGTCTGAGGCCGTCGATTACTTTTTCTTTAGCGTGGCTGCTGCCAACATATCCTACTATTCCGCACATATTATCCTCCTTAGCTGAATCGTTTTGTAATGAGACGTGTCAGCTCCTGAGCATAAGCTGTAATTACTTCGAGATTCTCGCCTTCTATCATTACTCGAACGAGAGATTCCGTTCCTGACGGTCTCACAAAGACCTTGCCCGATTCTCCCAGTTCTTCGCGTATTTCTTCGATTCTTCCGCAGATTTCCTCATCCTTCAGGAAATCGCCCTTGTTTTCTTCCTTCACTCTCGCGTTCTTGAGCACCTGAGGGAACAGCTCGATTTCATCGCTGAGCTGAGATGCTGTCTTGCCGGATTCCTTGATAGCCTGCATGAGCTGAAGGCTGGTGAGAATACCGTCTCCCGTAGTCGCATGGTTGAGAAAAATCACGTGTCCCGACTGCTCTCCTCCAAGCTTGCTGCCTGTCTCAAGCATTCTTTCGAGAACGTATCTGTCTCCAACCTGAGTCACTTCCACATCGCATCCCATTTTTTTCATGTGTCTGAAGAATCCTGCGTTGCTCATCTTGGTGGCAGTAACCACGTTGTTTGCCAGTTCGCCGCGCTTTATCATCATGCGGGCACAGATGCACATTATCTTGTCTCCGTCAATAAGATTTCCCTTCTGGTCGACAGCTATGACGCGGTCTCCGTCCCCGTCAAATGCGAATCCCATGGCCGCACCCTGTTCCACCACTTCCTTCTGAAGCTGTTCAGGGTGGGTCGATCCGCATCTTTCATTTATGTTCAGTCCGTCGGGATTGCTGTTTATGAGCACCAGCTCAACGCCCAGGTCAGTGAAGACCGTTTGTGCCACATGGGAGGTTGCGCCGTTGGCACAGTCAATAATTATTTTCATGCCTTCCACGCTCTCGTCAATGGCGCTCTCCAGGAATCTGGCATACTTCATCTCCGCCTCATCATCAGCGTCCAGGCATTTGCCGATTCTCTCACCTGTAATGTGACTGTTCACATCAATGTCTCTCAGCAGTATGGTCTCTACCTGATCCTCGAAATCGTCATCAAGCTTGAATCCCTCGCTGCCGAAGAATTTAATACCGTTGTACTCAAATGAATTGTGGGATGCGCTTATAATTATTCCCGCATCCGCCTTGTACTCTCTCACCAGGTGAGCTATGGCCGGTGTAGGCAGAACACCCACCTTAATCACATTAACCCCTGTGGCCATAAGACCTGCACTCATAGCGTCCTCCAGCATGTCTCCCGACAGTCTGGTATCCTTGCCTATGAGGAACACCGGTCTCTCTTTATGCTTATTCTTACCGAGAACATGCCCGCTGGCCTTGCCCAGCTTGAAGGCAAGTTCCGGAGTGAGTTCCGAATTGGCTATACCCCTAACTCCGTCCGTTCCGAATAGTCTTCCCATCTTCTTACTCCTTTCATCTTATTGTGAAGGTTTCCGTCTCATCTGATATCTTGACTAGCGAGACGCCGTTTATGCCTGAAGGCATCACGATTTTTATCTCTCCCTCGTTTTCTCCGTATTCGCAGTGGGAAACATCCACTTCCGCTTTGATTCCCTTATCGATGGCCTTGTTCACCGATGAACGCTTGCCTTTGATTTTGATATCCACGTACTCAGGTCCCCCAAGAGTGGCCTTGAGATTGTGATTTGCCAGATACTCGTCGCCGGCGGAAGTTACCTTGATTCCCGTTACAGTCTTGGTCATGACCGGATCCACACTTCCCATGACATACATCCACATTCCTATGGATATCAGCAGGGAGAGAATTGCCAGGACTTTCTTATTTCTCAGCATCCTTCTCCTCCCTTCTCCTGCCGTAAAGCTTGCTTCTCATCTCATCCTGGGCCTTCATGTGTTTGAAGAAGCCCTTGACTCCCGGAATCTTCGACAGGCCTCCCGGCAGCTCGTCGTCATTAAGATATATGTCCAGCAGCCTTTTCTCTACAGTCTTAGTGTCCAGGAACCTCTCCAGACGACCGTCTTCGGCTATGCTTATTATTCCAGTCTCCTCGGATACTATTATTACGAAGGCATCCGAATTCTCCGTTATGCCTATGCCTGCCCTGTGTCTGGTTCCCAGCTTCTTGCTTATCTCCTGACTTCTGGTGAGGGGCAGAACACATCCTGCCGCATATATGACGCCGTCACTTATTATTACCGCACCGTCGTGGAGAGGAGATCCCTCATAAAATATATTGCCGATAAGCTGTTCGGATATTTCTCCGTCGATTATTGTGCCCGTCTCGGCTATATCCTCAAGCATGGTTTCTCTCTCAAAAACAATAAGCGCTCCCGTCTTGTCCCGGCTGAGCTCCTCTACAGCCTTGACAATGCTGGAGACTATGCGTTTGTTTCTGGTCTTTTCCTCCGGCGTCAGCTTGCCTCGCACCAGCTTGCCTCTTCCCATGAATTCCAGCGCTCTTCTCAGCTCCGGCTGCAGCACTATAAGAATGGCAACCGCACCCAGGGTGACGGCGCCTTTGCAAAGCCAGTTCAGTACATGAAGATTAAACACATCAGAAAGAAAGGTTGTAACAACCAGAATGATAATGCCTTTGAGAATCTGCTCCGCTCTCGTCTCGAGAACGAATCCTATAAGTTTGTAAACCACGAAGGCGACTATTAATATATCTATCGCATCTATCAGAGTAAAATCCGAAAATGCAGTACTGAAGAACTCTTTCATAGACTTCCCTTTTTCCCTTGATGTTATTAGTTTATTTTACAGGAAAACGGGGTTTTTTTCAACACCGGTAAGGCGCTTATGTTATACTGGCATTGCGGAGGTTTGATATGAGACAGCAAAATAGAGAAATTAAAGATTTCAATGAGATAGTTGAAGTTATGAAGAAATGTGATGTGTGCAGGCTGGCACTGAATGATGAGGGTTATCCGTACATCATACCTCTGAACTTCGGTATGGACGCATCTGACGGGAAAATCACACTGTATTTTCACAGTGCCCTCGAGGGCTATAAGGTTGACCTGATTAAGAAAGATCCGCGAGCCTCTTTCGAAATGGATTGCAACCACCTGCTTCAGTACTTTGAAGACAAGGGCTACTGCACCATGGCCTACGAAAGCGTTATCGGCAGAGGCATGATAAGAATTCTGGGAGAGAACGATAAGAAAGCCGCCCTGCAGAAACTCATGGCGCAGTATCACAGCGACGAAGGCGCTTATTTTAATCCTGCGGCCATTGACAGAACATTGGTCTATGCCCTGGAAGTTCAGAGCATTACAGGCAAGAGAAAACTGCCGAAGTGAACCGGACGCCAAAAGGGGCCATCGCTTAACGCGACAGTCCCTTTCTTCTCATTCCACCTTTTTCATTTGATTAGTTGTCAGGTCATAAACATAAACATTATCCCAGTTGCGGCGTATTGCGATTTCAGCGGTAAGATCGGTGTTGTTGTAATTGATTGACCACTGAGTATTGCTGGTAATGCTTTCAGGATTCGGTTCCTGTGAAGCAGCTTTCAGTGCAGTCCACACAGTTTCATCGGTGTAATTACCCTCCTGCTGCTTCATAATATCAAGCACAGTATCGTAGCGTTCTCTGCCGTGACCATATATGCCGTTTTTCTGGTTCGGCTTCGCCATCTCCTTATGCAGGATATAGAAATTGGTTGCCGCCTCTGTAGGCGTTGCCACAAGATCCCTCGTCTCGCTGTCACAGTCATATTCAACAATTCTGCCGTCTCCTGATGCATCGGTTATATAAAAGTGGTAGTCACGGCCGCCGGAGGCGCACATATCGTAGCCTTTGAGCAATTCTACGGCTTCCTCGGTTGTCGCTGCACGGTCAAGCACCAGACGAATAGCCAGACTCGTCGCTATCGTCGGCTTACCTGTGTCCTGATGGATAGGCTCACTGTCCAGGGTCAGAACCGCTATGGAAACTCCCTTCTCATTCATACCATCAAGGCATACGAACGGCGAGATCAGGGTCGACAGTTTCTGTTTGATATTCGCATCGGCATCATTGGCCTGCACGTTATCAAGGGCAGCGAAAGCCACAGACTCATAACCGTCTTTCGGCGTGCATTGTACAAGCATAGCAGATGTATTGTTCATAAAATCGTAATTTCGCCCCATATGGATATCGCCATCTGTATCCTTCATCGTGAAGGCTGTGCAGCCGAAGTCCGGAGCCTCGATGCTGACGGGAAGAAGCGGGAGTGCTTCTTTAACAATGGCATCTATCATGCTCTGATCATCCGTGATGCCATAATCTATCACATCGTCCAGGCTGTAATCGTACTCGATATCCATACGATAGATATTATACCCGTCCGAGTAATCGGTAATTTTCTCCACACTGTTTATTGTTTTAATGCGGGTGAAGTAGATGCAGACAAATACAACCGCCAGCACAACTAATATACAGCAGACACTCAGTGTGATTTGTAATGGTTTTGTCATCTTGTTTCCTCTCTTTCGCCATCCACAGGCAGCTTGAAATCATATTTCATCTCCAGCATGGCGAACAGTTTTTGCATCACCTCTGCGGCAATTCCTCTGATATCCAAGGCCTGAACATATGCCAGCACCTTCGTCTGTTCTTCCTCCGGCACCCGGTACACCCTCATCGCCGCAGTCAGGAAACGGTTGAGCTTGCGTTCCAGCGGGAAATGAATATCACATTTTCTCGCCATATAGCCGCGCATCAGTCCCGCCGTGCCGATTTCCATTTCATAAAAATCGCTGTCGGTATAGCCGGGAAAATATGCGCCGAAAATCCGCTTCAGCTCCGCCGTGGTATTCAGATAAATATATTCCGCCGTATCCGGCAGAGAATAGGCTTCGATATAGATTTCCCGCAGGTTCTCATTCAGCTCAGTCAGAGTAAGCTGAATCGCCGTTTCCACCGCATAGGTGTACACCGGCGGCAGCCTGTCATCCGCAATGCTTCTGGCTACGCCGAACTGACCGCTGAACATTGTTTCCACCAGTTCCAGCAAAATCTTATCCTTGGTAGGAAACAGATTCAGGTAGCTTCCCCTTGCTACGCCTGCGCCGTCAACAATCTGACTGACAGAGGTGTTTCTGTACCCCTGCTCCAAAAAGAGACGGACGCATACGGTCAGTATTTTCCTCCTCGTTTCACTGCTATCTCTTCGCAAAAAACCACCTCTTCTCAAATGTTCTAGTACGCGTACCAATTATATCACGTTGATAAAAAAAAAGCTACCGCATATTGCGGCAGCCCTCGCGTTTTTCTTACTTAAAATCAATAAACGGTTTCCAGTACTCCGTATTGTCCGTCCTTTCTCTTATAAACAACGTTTACAGAATCCGTCTCCATATTCATGTAAACGAAAAATTCATGGTTAAGCATCTCCATCTGCATGATAGCTTCCTCTGAGGACATCGGCTCCAGCTGGAATTTCTTAGTCTTAACGACTGAAATCTCCTCCATCTCATCCTCGTACTCAGGAAGTGCCTCGAAAGCGAAGCCCTTCTGTCCCTTGTACTTCTTCTGAAGCTTTGTCTTGAATTTGCTCATCTGGTTTGACAGTTTCTCAATAACCCTGTCTACGCAGTCATATGGATCATCGGCTCTCACCTCAGCCCTGAAGATTGTGCCCTTGGTGTTGATTGTCGCCTCAACCTTATAACCGTCCTTCTCTTTGAGGACCATTATATTACCCGTGTTTTCCTCCGGAAAATACTTGTCCAGTTTGGCGAATTTCTTCTCGATGGTCTCCTTGAGCTTCTCGCTTGGAGTATAATTCTTGCCTGTAATAATAGTCTTCATGTCAGTCAACCTCCTTTTAGTTAATTCTAACACCGAATCCGCTTTCATTCAACAACGCATGCAAATAATTCTGAAAATTTACGGTTTCATCACATTCTGATACAATTGGTTCATGGATACTTTACAGAAAAACAAGATGCCCCGGATTTTTGATACATCTGACGGTCAACAGCTGCGCATCAATATGATCGGCTCCTTCCTGAAGAAAAAATTCGGCAAAAAGATAATCAAGCTCTCCCTGGACGGAGGCTTCACCTGCCCCAACAGAGACGGAAGCAAAGGCCTCGGCGGCTGCCTCTTCTGCTCGTCCAGAGGTTCCGGCGACAGGGCAAGCCGCTTCGAAGGCGGGGATGCGTCCGCAATCAGAGCCGCTCTGGACAGCCAGATAGCCCTCCTGTCGGACAAATGGCCCGATGGCGAATACATAGCATACTTTCAGAGCAACACGAGCACCTATGCCCCCGCAGATGAGCTGAGAGACAAGTTCCGCGCGGCACTCAGCCATCCCTCGGTGAAAGGACTGGCAATAGCCACCAGAACAGACTGCCTGCCGGATGACGTGCTGAATCTTCTGGAGGAACTGAACCGCGAGACATTTCTATGGGTTGAGCTGGGTCTTCAGACTACCCACGAGACTACAGCAAAAGCCATGAACCTGTGTCACACCTTGAGTGACTACGACAGGGCGATCAGAGAGCTCGGCTCCAGAAACATTCCTGTGGTGACGCATCTGATTCTGGGCCTGCCCGGTGAATCGCGCGAAATGATGATGGAATCCGTAAGATACGCATGCAGAGAAAGTGAATCAGGACGAATTTTCGGCATCAAGCTCCACATGCTCAATCTGGTTAAAGGATCACTCATGGAAAAGACCATGCCGGATTATGTCTCCTTCGAAACAATGGAGGATTATATTGACACGCTTATAGAAGCTCTGGAAATAATCCCTCCTGAGATAACGGTTCACAGAATATCGGGAGACGCTCCGAGGGAAATCCTGATTTCACCCTCATGGAGCTACAGGAAGAGGACTATACTGAACGGCATACATAAGGAAATGCAGAAAAGAAACACATGGCAGGGTAAAGCCCTCGATTAGGCCTCCCTGCCATTTTATTTTTTAAAAAAATGGTGCCCAGACTCGGAATCGAACCAAGGACACGGGGATTTTCAGTCCCCTGCTCTACCAACTGAGCTATCTGGGCATACTTCATTTTATTCAATTTTTTAAGTGGTGGGCCATCGGGGACTCGAACCCAGGACCTGCCGGTTATGAGCCGGACGCTCTAACCAACTGAGCTAATGGCCCACATCTTAAAAGTGGTCGGGGTGGCAGGATTTGAACCCGCGGCCCACTGGTCCCAAACCAGTTGCGCTACCAAACTGCGCTACACCCCGATATTAAATTGCGGCTTTTGCCTAAATGGCAGGGGCAGTAGGATTCGAACCCACGGCACGCGGTTTTGGAGACCGCTGCTCTACCAACTGAGCTATACCCCTAAATAATGTGGCGGAGAAGATGGGATTCGAACCCATGCGGCCCTTGCGAACCCTAACGATTTAGCAAACCGTCCTCTTTAGCCTCTTGAGTACTTCTCCGTACATAACATATTATGGCGGAGAGGGTGGGATTCGAACCCACGGCCCCTTACGGAGTCACCGGTTTTCAAGACCGGCTCCTTAAACCACTCGGACACCTCTCCTCATGCTATCTGCTATATTAAGTCCGTTGTTCTTTTCGATTACCCCAACCTGTATAACTGGTGACCCATCGGAGATTCGAACTCCGGACACCTTGATTAAAAGTCAAGTGCTCTGCCGACTGAGCTAATGGGTCATATTGGCTGGGGTAGCAGGACTCGAACCTACGCATGACGGAGTCAAAGTCCGCTGCCTTACCGACTTGGCTATACCCCATCTTTGAAAAAATGGCGAGCCCACAGGGATTCGAACCCCGGACACACGGCTTAGAAGGCCGTTGCTCTATCCAGCTGAGCTATGAGCCCACAAAATAGTGGAGCGGATGATGAGAATCGAACTCACGCCATCAGCTTGGAAGGCTGAGGTTCTACCATTGAACTACATCCGCATGATATAAATTGGAGCGGAAGACGAGATTCGAACTCGCGACCCTCGCCTTGGCAAGGCGATGCTCTACCCCTGAGCCACTTCCGCACACATATAAAGTTATTGAATAGATGGTCGAGGGAGATGGATTCGAACCATCGAAAGCTCAGCTAACGGATTTACAGTCCGCCCCCTTTGGCCACTCGGGAATCCCTCGACAAATAATGGAGCTGGTGGAGGGAATCGAACCCCCAACCTGCTGATTACAAATCAGCTGCTCTACCGTTGAGCCACACCAGCGAAGGAACTGTTAAAAAAAGTTGGCGACCTGGAACGGGCTCGAACCGTCGACCTCCAGCGTGACAGGCTGGCATTCTAACCAACTGAACTACCAGGCCATCTTGTGGTGGGCGCTATAGGGCTCGAACCTATGACCCCCTGCTTGTAAGGCAGGTGCTCTCCCAGCTGAGCTAAGCGCCCTCACGTCCATTAAACTGCTCGACACATTTATTAAATATACATTATCAAGCCACGATTGTCAAGGACTTTTTTAACTTTTTTTAACTTTTTCTTCTCGTCGTTTTTAGGTTTAACAACGAGCCGAAACATATATTAGCATAACTGAAAACTTATGTCAACGATAAAATCGAAATTATTTTTTTTCTTCTTTCTTTAAAATTGCTTTTCCGCCTGTGGCGTTATTGATGGCTGATTTTACCGTTTCTTCTTTTTCAGGATCGCAGTTCACAGACACTTGAACCACGTCCGTATAAATAACATCACCTATATTGAAATCATTTCCTGCCATTTTCTGAACTTTTGAAAGATGCGTATATTCCAGGCAATATGTAAGACACAGCTGCTGGGCCACATCACATACACCTGCGGCCTCTATTCCCAGTTTAGCGCTGGATGTATAAGCCCGGACGAGACCGCCCGTCCCAAGTTTTATCCCGCCGAAGTATCTTGTTACTACTATCACGACATTTGTTATGCCTGCGGCCACCAGCATCTTTACTATGGGCGCTCCTGAAGTTCCCTGAGGTTCTCCATCATCAGATGCCCACTGTATCTGCATTTTATCACCCAGAACCATGGCCGGCACATTGTGAGTTGCATCCCGGTGCTTTCCGCGTATTTCTGCTATGAATGCTTCGGCCTCTTCCCTTGTTTCTACCGGTTTGACATACGTTATAAACCTGGATTTTTCAATTACCTGCTCTGCAGAGGCTTCCCCGGCGACAGTACTATAAAGCTTCATACTTTTTCAACCTCCTGTAATCTGCCTCCTTCAGCTCTGCTTCAAAATAAGTTCCGTTTTCTTTGTAATCCATAATTGTTACCGTCGCCTCACTGCACAGATATGATGAAATGTCACCTCTGTCATATGGAATAAGCAGTTTTGCCTTTACATAATTTCCAAAAAGCCTCGACTCAATCATATGCAGAAGCTGGTTAATGTTTTCACCTGTCTTCGCTGATATTTCAATGTTTTCACATCCGGCAGGACATATTATGTCATCGTGAGGCAGATCACATTTGTTATACACCATGATTTTTTCTTTATCTCCTGCACCTATTTCTTCAAGCACACGATCTGTAACCTCTATGTGAAAATCATGGTTTTCGTAGGAGGAGTCCACTACATGAAGAAGCAGATCTGCATAGGTCACCTCTTCCAGAGTGGCCTTAAAAGCTTCCACCAGAGAATGAGGCAGTTTGCTTACAAATCCTACGGTATCTATCAGAATAAACTGCCTGCCGCTCTGAGAAGTAACATTACGCTGCTGAACATCAAGAGTAGCAAAAAGCATATCACGTTCAAGAACCGACTTGTCTTCCTTTTCAGATACTGTCAGAAGCCGGTTCATAAGCGCAGATTTTCCCGAATTGGTATACCCCACAAGAGCCGCCACAGGAACCTTGTTTTTTTCCCTCTTTGCGCGCTGAGTATTTCTTGTGTTTTTAAACTGAGAAAGTTCTTCTTTTATGTCATTCATTCGACGCTCGATGTGTCGTCTGTCAGTTTCCAGTTTCTTTTCTCCGGGACCCCTTGTTCCTATACCGCCTCCCAGTCTTGACAGAGATTTACCGAAGCCTGTAAGCCTTGGAAGTCTGTATTTAAGCTGCGCCAGTTCCACCTGAAGCTTTCCTTCCCGGGAAGAGGCTCTCGATGCAAATATGTCAAGAATCAATATGGTTCTGTCAATTACCCTTACTCCAAGAGCATCTTCCAGATTTCTCAGCTGCATTCCTGTGAGTTCTTCATTAAAGATAACCATATCTGCTTCCATGTTTTTCACTGCTTCTGACAGTTCCTCGACCTTTCCCTTCCCTATCAGCGTTGCAGTATTGGGCTTTTCCAGTTTCTGCACCATGTGAGCCAGGACCTGAGCTCCGGCAGCTTGCGCCAGTCCCTCAAGCTCCTCCATAGAATATGAAATATCCTGATTTTTTTCCAGACCAACCAGTATGGTCTTGTATTGATCCTCTCTGAGGACTTCGTTGTTTTCATTAAATCTAACCATAGTTTTACTTTATCACAAGTTCTATTCAATTGCATCTAAAATATTTTCTTCAGGCACCATTACATAGTTATCAGGCACTTTTCCTACTATTACCGCTTCGGCAATAATGACCTTTCTTTTAATTTCTGATATTTTATCTGTAAAAGGCGCTACTATCCGCACCTGACTTTTTATGGTGCAATATACATAGTATCTTGTCTGATTTATCCCTTCCGTTTCAAATTCCGTTTCACACTGAAATTTAGTAAGGCTTACAGGATGAACCTTAACGGTTACATAAAACGGCAGTTGAGACATAATTCTGCTGCCTGTTATTGCTCCCAGATTCACCTTTATTTCCTCGATATCCGACAAATCGTAATTTTCCTTTACTTTAGTGGAAAAAGACAGTACAAGCTTGTTTATGAGCCTCGAATTAGGCTCCAGGTACTGTATATTGCCCTCCGCGTCTCTTTCAATATTCAGAAGAGGTTCTCCCAGGCTTTCATCATAAAACCCTTCCATAAGGCTGGAATTTATTTTCATAGCCACAGCATTTACAGCCACCTGCTGAGCCACATGCTCTATGCTTTCACCGAAAGCGTCTTTTATAAGCAGTATTGTGCCCGAAATGACAAGTCCGATTCCTATAAGAATTACTGCAATCCTGCGCATAAAAATACCCCCTCGGTATAATATGCTTACCGCGGGGATAATGTTAAACTTAATGTTTTATTTTAGTCGTTCTCTCAGACATGGATTGAGGATTTTTATTCTCGTCCCCTTCATACCCATAGACCGAGTTTCTACAACTCCGGCACTTTCCAGCTTGCGCAGAGCATTTACCGTCAGGGAAACCGTCATTCCGTATTTTTCGGCTATCTTGCTGGTAACTATTGTCCCTGTATCACCTTCAAACTCACCCATCATGTTACATACAGCTTCTTTTTCGGAAAAGGACAGTGAAGCCAGGGCAATATCCACCGCGGCTTTTTTTCTTAATTCTTCTTCTCTGGCAAGTCTGTTGTTTCTCTGAATTTCCAGACCGATGACTGCGGCGCCGTATTCGCATAATGCAATGTCCTCTTCATCAAACTCCGGAGAATATCTTGCCAGTATAAGAGTTCCAAGCCTCTCGCCTCCGCAAAAGGCCGGAATCACACAATGATATTTTCCTGCCATTGTGTAATCCTCTCCCAGAAGATCAGTTGCCTCTTTTCCCCGCAGGTTTGCCACAGTGCTCTCTATTTTCATGAACCGGCTGTTATGAGCCTCCGTCAGCTTTTCTCCGCCCTTTTCATCTGTGACTGTTGATGTATCTTCGGCATTTATATATCCGGCTCCCAGGACATTTCCTCCGGCATCGGTGATGTACACGTTGGCATTTATCACCTCACTCAATATCTTTCCCAGTTCATCGTATGAAAACATACCTGCGGTGCTCTCCGTAAGCACCCGGTTAAGTCTGCGTATTTTGCTTAATATTCTATCCGACATAACTTATTCCCCTGCCGACTGTCCAATGGACCATTACAGAATGAATCTGTCCAGATCCTCCTTGTGTATGGTCTCTTTAAACTTGTCTTTTACATACTCTTGATCGATGACTATTTTCTCTTCTTCCATTTCCGGGATGTTGAAGGAAATGTCTTCAAGAAGCTTTTCAAGAATTGTATGGAGTCTTCTTGCACCGATGTTTTCAGTCTGTTCATTCATGAGATAAGAAATTGTTGCAATTTCTTCTATGGAATCATCAGTAAATTCCACTTCTATTCCTTCTGTTTCCAGGAGCGCTTTATGCTGCTTTATCAGCGCATTCTCAGGCACAGTAAGAATGTTTACAAAATCTTCTTTTGTTAGGCTTTCCAGCTCGACTCTTATAGGAAAACGTCCCTGCAGTTCAGGTATCAGATCCGTAGGCTTGGCCGTATGAAACGCACCGGCACCTATAAAGAGAATATGATCAGTCTTTACAGGTCCGTATTTGGTGTTTATCACACTTCCCTCAACTATAGGCAGTATATCTCTCTGCACGCCTTCTCTTGACACATCCGCGCCGGAGGTCATTCTTGAGCCTGATGCGATTTTGTCTATTTCATCAATAAAGATTATTCCGTTCTGCTCGGCATTTTCAATGGCTTCATCTGTTACCACATCCATGTCTATAAGCTTCTGGGCTTCCTGTTCTCTGAGAATCTTGCGGGCGTCTTTAACTTTGCAGTTCTTTTTTTTGGTTTTTTCCGGCATCATATTTCCGAAAATGTTTCCTATAGCTATGGACATTCCTTCGTTGCTCATATCCAGCTGATTTCCCTTAGGCGCATCCAGTACTTCGATTTCAATATACTGTTCTTCCAGAAGGCCCTGGCGGAGCTGTTCTCTGACCTGTTCTCTGGCCATCTCAACATCCATATCCTCTTTGGAAGGCTCGGCCTCTTTTGCCGCCTGGCTTTCCAGATACTGCTGTTTCTGGCTCTGATATCCTCCGCTGTTCATAATAAAATCAAAGGGACTTTTGCTCTGGCTTGCAGACTTTTTCTTTTTGCCCGGTATTATTGCTTCCACCAGTTTTTCTTCAACAATTTTATCTGCAATGGAATATTTTTCTTCCAGCTTTTTCTGCTTGGTTACTCTCATGGAAGCTTCCACCAGATCTCTGACCATCGAATCAACGTCGCGACCCACATATCCCACCTCGGTAAATTTGGTTGCTTCAACTTTTACAAAAGGAGCATCCATAAGTTTAGCCAGCCTTCTGGCGATTTCGGTTTTTCCGCAGCCGGTAGGTCCCATCATAAGTATGTTTTTGGGAGTGATCTCCTCTCTCATCTCATCAGGCAGCAGGCTTCTTCTATATCTGTTTCTCAAAGCGATTGCAACAGATTTCTTTGCCTCGTCCTGGCCGATTATATATTTATCCAATTCAGCCACTATTTCCTTTGGCGTCATGCTGTATAACTTGCTTGCCATTTCTTTTCCCCCTCTTCTTACAGTTTCTCCACAGAAATGTTATTATTAGTGTAAACGCATATGGAAGAAGCAATCTCCAGAGACTTCCTTACAATTGTCTCCGCGTCAAGGTCGGTGTTATTATAGAGGGCATTGGCTGCCGCATATGCATAGTTTCCGCCGGAGCCGATTGCCACAAAATTCTGATCCGGCTCTATTACCTCTCCGGTTCCCGAAATTACCAGCATACTGTCCTTGTCAGCCACTATCATCAGCGCATCCAGATTTCTCATTCCC
>JALFNS010000011.1 GCA_022773945.1 Clostridiales bacterium | reverse complement strand
TGGAGAAGAGAAAAGGCCGGCTCAAACCCGGTTATTATGCCGACTTTCTGATTCTGGACAGGGATATATTCACAGCTGATCCTTCCGAAATCAAAGATATACGCCCTATGGCAACCATAGTTAAAGGCCGCAGAGTTTAATGCTCTACGGCCTTATTCCGTATTTATCCATACTGTAGTTAAGACTCTTCACCGTTATGTTCATGGCCTCTGCCGCTCTGCGCACATCGCCGTCCGCGGCCTTCAGATTGCTTCTGATATATTCGGCCGTCTTCATATTGATGAATCCCTTGAGGTCTTCCCCCGTCTCTCTGTATTCCTCCAGAAAGGAGTGTTCCTCAGAATCCTCTCCTTCCTCCAGAAAGAATCTGTCTCTTATATCATCAAATCTTAGAACATCTCCCTCCGCTTCGTAATAAGCTCCCGTGACTGCGTTCCTGAGCTCTCTCACATTCCCGGGCCAGCTGTACTTCATAGCGAAATCTCTGAAGGCTCTGTCCGCGTATCTGATATTTCTGCCGCTTCCCTTACTGTTCAGCTCATCTATGAATGCTCTGCACAGCAAATCGATATCCTCTCTCTTTTCTCTCAGAGGCGGAAGCTCAAACTGCACCACGGACAGCCTGTAATACAAGTCGTTTCTGATTCTGTTTCCCTTTATTATTTTATCGGGAGGAGTACTGCAGGACGCAATAATACGTATATCCACAGGAATCTCTCTGTCTGCCCCGACAGGACGGATACGCCGCTCCTCAATGGCTCTGAGGATTTTGCCCTGTGTGATCAGCGGGGTGGAATCCAGCTCATCAAGAAAGAGTGTGCCTCCGCTGGCCTCCTCGAAGAGGCCTTTCTTCTCTTCGGCATCCGTGAAGCTTCCCGGACGTATCCCGAAGAGAATGCCTTCAATAAGGTTCTCCGGTATGGCGCTGCAGTTAACGTACACGAACTTGCCCTTCTCACTGCGGCCGCTCTCATTGTGAAGAATCCGTGCGGACATTTCCTTACCTGTCCCCGTCTCACCTGTAATCAGTACGGGTGAATCAAGGGAAGCCACCTTCCGATATTTTTTCCTCAACTCCTTCATTTCCCGGGACTTGCCCAGGAAATCCTCAACCTTCAGTGGAGCTCCCGCATTGCGAATATCATCATTCTCGTTGTCGTCAACCTTGGAATACCCGTAGTCGTAATACGCCAGCTCAATGGCGCCTATAATCCTGTCACCGTTTCTTACCGGGAAGGTGTCGCTTTTCTGTCTGATTCTGTTGCCTCTGAGAGTAACCAGCTCCTGTACACAGTCCTTTGTCGTCTCTCCCTTTGACACGGCTCTCACCAGAGTGCTGTCCTCATAATAGAGATTCTGATACTGCTGGAGAGGTGATGTTCCTATAAGCTCCTCGGGTCTGAAATCATAAAGCTCGGGATTGGGAATGTAATAGTAGGCGATTCTTATGTCCTCATTGACTATCATGAAGTCTGAAAAACCGGGTTTAATTGCCATATTTATCCCTCGTACTTTCTGTTCTTGTAGCTCATAAGCTGCTTCGATATTCCCAGCAGCTCAGCCGCTTCCGTGATACTTCCGCCGGCCTCTCTCATGGCTTCTTCAACTATGCGCTTCTCTATCTCCTCAGCATAGTCCGCAGGCGTCAGTCCTGTCATGACAACGTCGCTACGCGGCTGCCCGCCTTTGCGCCTGTACTCTCTCAGCATGTGAGACGGAAGCTCGTTGAGAGTTATACGGTCGTCCTCCGCAAAGGCAAAGGCCCCTTCTATCACGTTACGCAGCTCCCTAACATTTCCCGGCCAGAAGTATCCGTCAAGAACCTTTCTCACATCCTCGCCGGGCGGGTTAATGGACATATTCAGCTTCCTGTTGTAATAATCTATATAATAGTCCGTTATCAGTCTGACGTCCCCGGCGCGCTTCCTCAGCGGCGGCATGAAGATACATGAAACCGCAAGCCTGTAATACAGGTCCGCTCTGAGTCTTCCTTCTCTTATGAGCTTCTGAGGATTCTCGTTTGTCGAAGCGATTATCCTGACATCCATTTTGACCTCTTCGTCAGAGCCTACACGGCGGATGGTCTTGGTCTCCACCGCCTTGAGAATCTTCACCTGCAGGAGAGGATCCAGGGAATTGATCTCATCGAGAAATATAGTTCCTCCTTCAGCCTGCTGGAAATAACCCTCCTTGTCCTCGGCTCCCGTGAAGCTGCCCTTCGTCGTTCCGAAGATCAGCCCTTCAATCAGCCCTGAAGGAATGGCACCGCAGTTGACGGAGACGAACTTTCTCATAAATCTCCGGCTGCAGTTGTGCAGTGACTGAGCCACAAGCTCCTTGCCCGTGCCTGTCTCTCCGTAGATGAGAACGTTGGAATCCGTTATCGCCAGCTTCTCAATACGCTTCTTTATCTTCTCCATCTCCGGATCACCCGTAATCATATTATCGAGAACGTATTTTGTATCGTTCTTCCTGTATATGGGAACATCCGCATGGCTTTCGATTTCCATGAGATTCCTGCGGTCATAGAAAGAAGTCGAATACTCTATGGCAGCCACAGGCTCATCCCCGTCAAAAACCGGGAATGCGCATCCTTTCTTCGTAAAATGTCTGCCGAAGGTTGACTCCAGCTCAATGGTAAAATCCTCTACGGCCCTTCCCTCACGGACCGCCTCCACCGCCGGATAATGCTCGTCGGCAGAGGGATAGAGCTCCTCTATCCCTCTGCCGAACATTTCCTCGTCATTATTTCTGTTGTGTTCTCTCGCGGAAAGGTCACAGTAGATTACCGTTCCCTCTCTGTCCACGATAATAATATCATCATAACCGCTGATATTTATCATTTGAAATACTCCACAGCACTTCTGAACATCTTCATATCATAGTTTCCCGGAACGTTGAGGTAAAGTCCTCTTCCCGTACGTTCCGCATGTCCCATCTTACCGAAGACTCTGCCGTCAGGTGATGTCATTCCTTCGACAGCCATGGCCGAACCGTTAGGATTGTGGAGAATGTCGTATGTAGGATTGCCCTCCATATCAACATACTGTGTCGCAATCTGTCCGTTGGCCGCCAGCTTCTCCAGAAGCTCCTGTGATGCCAGTATTCTTCCTTCTCCGTGGGAAACAGGTACTGTATAAACATCACCCACTTCCGTTCCCTTAAGCCACGGTGACTTGTTCGATGCCACTCTGATTCTCACAATCTTTGACTGGTGTCTTCCTATTTCGTTGAGAGTCAGGGTAGGACAGTTCTCGTCGGTGTCGATGATTTTGCCGTAAGGAACGAGACCCAGCTTGATGAGTGCCTGGAATCCGTTGCAGATTCCGCACATGAGTCCTCCTCTTCTGTCGAGGAGATCGCCGACCTGTTCCCTGACAGCCGGATTTCTGAAGAATGCCGTTATGAACTTGCCTGAGCCGTCCGGTTCGTCGCCGCCTGAAAATCCGCCCGGAATAAATACCATCTGCGCCTCGCTCAGCTTGCGGGCGAAGGTATCAACAGACGAAGCTATATCTCCGGCCGTCAGATTTCTCACCAGAACGATTTCGCTCTCGCCGCCTGCAGCCTCTACAGCCTTGGCCGAATCGTACTCGCAGTTTGTTCCCGGGAATGCCGGAATGAGCACTTTAGGCTTTGCCGACATTATGTGAGGACACTCCACAGCCTCTTCGTTTCTGTAGCTTACCGTTTCAATCTTATCCTCACTTGTGCTTATGTTGTAAGGATATATAGGTTCGAGCACCTCTTCATATGCCGCGAGAAGCTCATCAAGCTGCACTGCTTCTCCGCCGCGTCTTATTTCAGGTGCCTCGATGGTTCTTCCCAGAAGCTCTCCCAGCTCCGAATCATCAGTCACTTCCAGTATGAACGAGCCGTAGCAGCATGAGAATATATCCTCAGAAGTGTTCTCATACTCGAAGCCGATCATGTTACCTATTGACATCTTCATGACAGCCTCTGCTATGCCGCCCGTTTCAGGCACGTATGCCGAACAGATACGGCCTTTGCCCGCTTCTTCGGTGATACGGCCGAATATATCGAGCAGACTGTCCGTATCAGGAAGCCCGTCTCCGTTGACTTCAGGCTTAACGAGAACAACCTTGTGTCCGGTCGCCTTGAACTCATCGGTAATTATATCATCCACATCAGCCGTGGTGACAGCGAAGGAAACGAGTGTCGGCGGAACGTGAATGTCCTCGAAGCTTCCGCTCATGGAGTCCTTGCCGCCTATCGCCGCAACTCCCAGGCCTCTCTGTGCCTCATATGCACCGAGAAGAGCCGAAAACGGCTTGCCCCACTTCTCTCCGTCTCTGCCCAGCTTCTCGAAATACTCCTGGAAGCTCAGGTATGCGGCCTCTCTGCCTCCGCCTGCAGCTATAAGCTTGCACATGGAGTCCACAACCGCCAGGTATGCGCCGTGATACGGGCTGGCTGAAGTAATGAAAGGATTGTATCCCCAGGACATGATGGAGCATGTTGAGGAATCGCCCTTTTCGGAAGAAATTTTCTGAACCATTACCTGCGAAGGCGTGTTCTGGTATTTGCCTCCGAAAGGCATTACCACTGTGCCGGCTCCGATAGTTGAATCGAATTTCTCCGCCAGGCCCTTCTGTGAGCAGACGTTGAGATTGCCCGCCATTGCCATGTATGCGTCTCTGAAGGATTTACCCTCGGTTTCCGGGCAAAGGCAGCAGTCCACAGCATCGGCTTTTGCTTCTGCCGCCGTTATTTCAATATGCTTCTCCGCACCGTTTGAGTTGAGGAACTCACGGGAGATATCAACGATTGTGCTGCCTTCCCAGTGCATTACGAGTCTCGGTTCCTCTGTGACAACAGCCACCTGGGTAGCTTCCAGATTCTCACCTGCCGCCAGTTCCTTGAAACGTTCCAGATCCTCGCGGGCAACCACTACCGCCATTCTCTCCTGTGATTCCGAGATCGCCAGCTCTGTTCCGTCAAGACCGTCGTACTTCTTAGGAACCACATCCAGATTTATGTCAAGTCCGTCGGCCAGCTCTCCTATTGCTACGGAAACGCCGCCGGCTCCGAAGTCATTACACCTCTTTATCATTCTGGATGCTTCACTGTTTCTGAAAAGCCTCTGCAGCTTTCTCTCCTCGGGAGCGTTACCCTTCTGAACCTCAGCTCCGCAGCTTTCCAGCGAACTGAGATCGTGTGATTTTGACGAGCCTGTCGCTCCGCCGCATCCGTCTCTGCCTGTCTTGCCGCCGAGAAGAATGACAACATCTCCCGGAGCAGGTCTCTCGCGACGCACGTTGGCGGCAGGTGCCGCTCCCACAACTGCGCCCAGCTCCATTCGCTTGGCCGCATATCCCTCATGATATATCTCTCTGACAAGACCTGTGGCAACACCGATCTGATTACCGTAGGAGGAATATCCGTCAGCAGCGGATGTTACTATCTTTCTCTGAGGCAGCTTGCCTTCAGGAGTCTCATTCAGAGGCTTCAGAGGATCTGCAGCTCCTGTTATTCTCATTGCGGAATACACGTATGCTCTTCCCGAGAGAGGGTCTCTTATGGCTCCTCCTATACATGTTGCCGCTCCTCCGAAAGGTTCAATCTCAGTAGGATGATTGTGAGTCTCATTCTTGAAGAGAAGAAGCCAGTCCTCCTCTCTGCCGTCTATGACAGCTTTAACCTTTACCGTGCACGCATTTATCTCCTCAGACTCATCCAGTCCGTCCAGCTTTCCCTCGGACTTGAGGACCTTGGCTGCCAGAGTGCCTATATCCATGAGAGTTACAGGCTTCCTTCTTCCGATTTTCCTCCGGTCCTCAAGATAGTGCTCATATGCCGCCTGAACGGTTGCGTCCTTAAACTCCACCTTGTCGACCACCGTATTAAAGGTGGTGTGACGGCAGTGATCCGACCAGTATGTGTCTATCATGCGGATTTCGGTAACCGTCGGAACTCTTCCTTCGGATCTGAAGTAGTCCCTGCATACGCGTATGTCATCGTAATCCATGGCCAGCCCCATGCTGTCCACAACACCATTGAGCTCATCGTCACTCATATCGTTGAAGCCTTCCAGAGATGCCACAGGTTCCGGAATCTCCAGCTCCATTTTCAGTGTTTCCGGAAGCTCAGGTGAAGCCTCTCTCATTTCAACAGGGTTGATTACGTGTTTTTTGATTCTTTCCAGCTCTTCTCCGGTGATTTCACCTTCCAGGGCATATACCTTGGCGCATTTAACGGCCGGTCTCTCTCCGCAGGAGATAATCTGTATGCACTGGGATGCAGAATCGGCTCTCTGGTCGTACTGTCCCGGCAGGGCCTCAACTGCGAACACGGTGCTGCCGCCGAGAAGCTTCTCAATCCTGTCTTCTCTGTAAACCACATCAACCTGAGGTTCCGAGAAAACGCTCCCTATGCACTGATTGAAGAGGTCCTCGTCAATATCCTCAACGTCGTATCTGTTGAAGATTCTCAGTCCGCTGACACCTTCGATTCCCAAAAAAGATCTGATTTCACTCAGAAGAGCTGCCGCTTCACCGGCAACCTCCTGTTTCTTCTCCACGAAAATTCTGTAAACCATAAATCAGTTCCTTTCCGCTTCAAGAGCCTTCTTACCGATGTCTCTCCTGTAAAAAGCCTTGTCAAAGCTTATATTCTCAACATTCTCATATGCTCTTTCTATCGCCTCTCCCAGAGTGTTTCCCAGAGAAGTTACTCCGAGCACGCGGCCCCCCGAGGTGAGAAGCTCCTCACCTTCTCTGCGGGCTCCCGCCACGAATACATATGTATCCTCCGACATCTCACCGATTGTTATCTTCTTGCCCTTCTCGTAAGCCTTCGGATATCCTCCCGAAGCCATTACAACGCAGCAGGCGTGTTTATCCGCAAATTCCACGTTTATCTCCGAGAGTCTGCCTTCCGTTACGGCCTGCATCACCGTGAGAAGATCGGTTTTGAGCAGAGGCAGAACAACCTGCGTCTCGGGATCGCCGAAACGGCAGTTGTACTCTATTACCTTAGGTCCCTTATCGGTAATCATAAGTCCGAAGTAGAGACATCCTCTGAACTCTCTGTCCTCAGCCTTCATAGCCCTGATTGTCGGCAGGAAGATTTCATTCATGCACCTGTCGGCAATCTCCTGTGTATAGTAAGGGTTAGGGGCAACCGTGCCCATACCGCCTGTATTGAGGCCTTTGTCCCCGTCGAGAGCCCTCTTGTGGTCCATGGAGGAAACCATGGGAACCACCGTCTCTCCGTCGGTAAAGGAGAGCACTGAAACCTCAGGTCCGGTGAGGAACTCTTCTATAACGATACGGCTGCCGCTTTCTCCGAAAGCCTTCTCCTCCATCATGGAACGCACGGCATCCTCCGCCGCCTCTCTTGTCTCTGCGATAATAACGCCTTTGCCCAGTGCCAGACCGTCAGCCTTGACAACTGCAGGAATCGGCGCCGTCTTCAGATACTCGAGAGCCTCGTCCATATCGTCGAACACTCTGTACTCCGCAGTCGGTATTCCGTATTTCTTCATGAGATCCTTGGCGAAAACCTTGCTGGCCTCGATAACAGCCGCTCCTCTGTCAGGTCCGAAGCATGGAATTCCCATTTCCGTAAGCATATCCACACAGCCCATGGCGAGGGGGTCGTCGGGAGCAACTACCGCATAATCAACCTGATTTTCTCCCGCAAAGGCCTTAATGCCATCCAGGTCCGTAGCTCCTATTCCCGTGCATACGGCATCATCTGTCATTCCGCCGTTGCCCGGCAGAGCATATATGGTTTCAATATTTTTGTTTTCTCTCAGTTTTTTTATCAGGGCATGTTCCCGGCCGCCTCCGCCTATTACCATTAAATTCATTGAACAAACCTCCCTGCATCAGTGGTGGAACAGACGCACCTTGTTGAATATCATCACCATGTTATACTTGTCGGCAGCTGCGATTACCTCGTCGTCTCTGACTGAACCGCCGGCTTCCACAACATAGTCAACTCCGCTCATTCTTCCTCTCTCTATTGAATCTCCAAAGGGGAAGAAGGCATCGGATGCCAGAACTCCGCCGCGGAGACCTGAAATGTATTCCTTCTTCTCCTCGGCAGTGAAAGGCTCCGGACGCTGAGTGAAATACTTCTGCCAGTTTCCGTCAGCACACACATCCTCTTCATATTCATTGACATATGCATCTATAACATTGTCTCTCACAGCTCTCGGAAGCTTCTCCTTAAACGGCAGCGAGAGGGTTTTGTCGTGAAGTCTCAGATGCCATGTGTCAGCCTTGCTTGCAGCCAGTCTGGTGCAGTGAATTCTTGACTGCTGTCCCGCTCCTATACCGATGCACTGTCCGTCCTCGACGAAGCATACTGAGTTTGACTGTGTATACTTGAGAGCTATCATTCCAATGATGAGGTCTTCCTTGATGTTGTCAGGAAGCTCTCTGTTTTCAGTCACAATGTTCTCGAGAAGACTTTCGTCTATCCTGATATCGTTATGGGTCTGTTCGAAGGTTATTCCGAACACCTGTCTCGATTCCAGCTCTCCCGCCTCATAGGAAGGGTCTATCTCGATAATGTTGTAGCCGCCTTTTTTCTTTTTGCTGAGCAGCTCCAGCGCCTTCTCCGTATATCCCGGTGCTATGACGCCGTCTGAAACCTCTCTCTTGATAATGCGTGCAGTGGTCTCGTCACACACATCAGAAAGCGCGATGAAGTCACCGAAGGAGCAGAGTCTGTCGGTTCCTCTGGCTCTGGCGTAGGCACAGGCAATCGGCGAACTGTCCAGTCCCTCGATATCATCCACGAAGCAGGCCTTCTTCATCTTGTCGCTGAGCGGTCTGCCTATGGCTGCGGAGGTAGGGCTCACGTGCTTAAAGGAGGTTGCAGCGGCCATTCCCGTGGCTTCCTTTATCTCCTTTACCAGCTGCCATGCGTTAAAGGCGTCCAGAAAATTTATATATCCCGGTCTGCCGTTGAGAATCTTAATAGGAAGCTCGCTTCCGTCCGCCATATAGATTCTGGCGCTCTCCTGGTTGGGATTGCATCCGTATTTTAATACCAACTGATTCATATGACCTCACCTCTCCATCTTGTTTATCATTCTGTCTTCATAAGTTCCTGTTTCAGGGTCCGTGTATCTCACATAAAGAGAGATTTTGTTGTCCTCATCCAGGCTGCTCCACAGCTCGTCTGTGAAAACATCAATCCTGTCGTCCGTTGCTATCCGGCAAGGCTCTCCCTCGAAGGTAGGCAGCGGATTGCCGTCTCCCTCATAGGTATGAATGAAATGTCCTTTTCCCGGATCCGACTTGTAGCTGTAGAAGAATCTTCCCGTTCTGTTTCCCTTCTCGTCCAGACTCTTGAGTATGCTGAGCTTGTAGGCGAAGTCATCTCCTTCGAAGGTTACCATACCGCTGATTCTCGGTGTGAAGTTAGGATAGTCGGGCTCGAAGGTCCTCGTCTCCAGAGCCTCCTCGAATGTGCCGCCCTTCTCCAGGAAGTTCCATATTGTATCGGTCTGATCTCCGTTTGTGACAATAAGTCTGTTTCCGGACCTTCTCATAGCCGCGTATATAATCAGGGACGGATCCTCAACCTTCGATTCATCATAAGGTCTCGTGTAGAGTTCCTCTCCATCGAGACTGAATACTCTGTTCCTGCTGTTTTCGCTTCTGCCCATGATGAAATAAGCGGTAACCGCCTTGCCTGTTGTCGGCGTTCTGCCTATCACTATGCCTCGGCCAACGTAGGAGTTTCCTTCAATAAGGCTGCCTATGTCCGGAACCGATTTTCTGCCCGGATCCGCCTTCTTGTCAAAGGCCAGACTTCTGGACACCTCTTCCACAGCCTTAGGCAGAATCTGCCACTCCGCTTCCTTCATTATTCTCTTCTGAAGAGCCGCCGGCGTGTCATCCTTCCTGACCCTTACCGCCTTCTGCATTATAATTCTGCCTCCGTCAGGCACCTCATTCACGAAGTGAACTGTGGCTCCCGACACCTTGACTCCGCTAGCCAGAGCAGCCTCATGGACTTTGATTCCGTAGTAGCCTTTGCCGCAGAATGCCGGTATGAGCGACGGATGAACGTTGATTATTCTCTCCGGATAGCGTGATACGAAATCCTCGCTGAGTATCTTCATGAAGCCCGCCAGAACGATGAGTTCTATGTCATGCTTCTCCAGCTCCGCCAGGAGAGCTCCCTCGAACTCCTCTACCGTCTTATGCTGCTTCCTGGTAACTACAGCTGTCGGTATGCCCGCTTTTTCCGCCCTCTTCAGTCCGTGGGCAATTGAATTCGACGAAATCACAAGCTCGATTCTGCCGTGACGGAGTATTCCGCTTTTCTGGGCATCTATGAGAGCCTGAAGATTTGTACCGTTTCCTGAAATGAAAACGGCAATTCTGGTTTTTACCATAATATAACTCCTTCTTCACCTTTCACTGTCTTTCCCAGAATGTACGCATCCTCGCCGTGCTCTTTCAGGCAGGCGAGAGCTTTCTCCGCATCATCCTCGGCAACAACACATATCATTCCCACACCCATGTTGAAGGTGTTGTACATGTCACGCTCAGAAATTCCGCCCGTCTCTGCCAGATAGTCAAACACAGGAAGAACTCTCACGTCTTCTTTCTTTATCGAAGCGCTTATTCCGTCAGGAAGGCTTCTCGGTATATTCTCATAGAAACCGCCGCCGGTTATGTGTGCCGTGGTCTTCACCTTCACTGCATCCATGAGAGCTGCGACAGGCTTCGCATATATCTTCGTCGGTGTCAGGAGAACATCACCCAGAGATCTGCCTCCCAGCTTCTCAACAGGTGCCTTGAGGTCCGCATTCTCCACATCGAAGACCTTTCTCACCAGGGAGAAACCGTTTGAGTGTATTCCGCTTGAAGGCAGAGCGATGATAACATCTCCCTCCCTGACATTGTTCTTGTCGATGAGCTTCTTCCTGTCGGCCATTCCTACCGCAAAGCCTGCCAGATCGTATTCCTTCTCATCATAGAATCCCGGCATCTCCGCAGTCTCGCCTCCTATAAGAGCTGCTCCCGACTGTCTGCAGCCGTCAGCCACTCCCTTGACGATCTCAGCTATTCTCTCAGGCACATTTTTGCCGCAGGCGATGTAGTCCAGGAAGAAGAGAGGTCTGGCGCCGCAGCATACTATATCATTGACGCACATTGCCACGCAGTCTATTCCTATAGTGTCGTGACGGTCCATGAGAAACGCCAGCTTGAGCTTGGTGCCCACTCCGTCCGTGCCGCTGACGAGCACAGGCTCTTCTATTCCCTTCATATCCGGAGCGAAAAGGCCTCCGAAGCCTCCCACATCGGACATCACTCCGTCGGTAACCGTCGATGCCACATGTTCCTTCATGAGGCGCACAGCCTCGTATCCGGCTGTGATATCTACTCCTGATGCAGCGTAGGCATCAGATCTGGAATTTTTCATATTAATACCCTTATTCCTTCCCGTTCCAGCAGTAAGTGCAGATTCTGCAGCTGTCTATTCCTATAGCTTCTATTATCTTATCAACATCCTGGAATTCCAGTGAGTCCAGTTTGAGCTGGCTGCAAATGCTCTCGCGGAGCTGCTTGCCTCTCTCCGTGTTGCCGTCACTGTATTCCTCTATGTACTTCTCACCTTCCACGCCTTCCAGCTCATGAATCGTCCTTCTGGCTATGAGCTCCTCGTCGGAGGTCTGTCTTGAGAAGTTGAGGTATTTGCATCCGTACATAATCGGCGGACATGCAGATCTCATATGAACCTCTTTGGCTCCGTTGGAGTGAAGGAAGTCGACTGTTTCCCTCAGCTGGGTTCCTCTGACGATGCTGTCGTCAACGAAGAGAAGCTTCTTGTCCGTTATGAGATCGTGAACGGGAACAAGCTTCATCTTGGCAACCCTGTTTCTCTCCTTCTGGTTTACAGGCATGAAGCTTCTCGGCCATGTCGGCGTATACTTGATAAACGGTCTGGCGTAGTCTATACCGCACTCGTTAGCGTAGCCTATGGCATGTGCTATACCGGAATCAGGCACTCCGCACACATAGTCAAGATCGAAGCTTTTGCCTCTGTCCTTGTCGTTGCGCGCCATGAGTCTGCCGTTGCGGTTTCTCATGGATTCCACGTTTACCTTCTCATAGCATGAGTTAGGGTATCCGTAATACGTCCAGAGGAAGGCGCAGACACATTCCTTCTTCCTGCGCTCCTTCAGAACCTTGATCTCGTCGGGATGTATCTCAACGATCTCTCCCGGTCCCAGCTCGTATACCGTCTCGTATCCCAGCTTCTCATAGGCGAAGGACTCGAAGGACACCGCATATCCGTACTCGTCCTTACCCACGAGCATAGGTGTTCTGCCGAGCTTATCTCTTGCGGCTATAATTGATCCGTCCTCCTTGAGAATCAGAATTGAAGCGGAGCCGTCTATAGCCTCCTGAGCGAACACCAAACCCTCCGTAAAATCGCATTTCTGGTCGATGAGCGAGGCTATGAGCTCCGTGGAATTGACTTTACCGCCGCTCATGGCTTCGAAATGACCGCCGCTGAATGCCAGATACTGTTTCATGAGTATATCTCTGTTGTTGATTCTGCCCACGAAGGATATGGCATAAGTTCCCAGATTCGAATGAATGAGCAGCGGCTGAGGATCCGTATCGCTTATACATCCTATTCCCGATGTTCCCTTCATTCCCTGAATAGTGTTTTCGAATTTTGTTCTGAAAGGCGAATTCTCTATGTTGTGAATTTCTCTGTTAAAGCCTTCCTCACTGTCGAACATGGCCATACCGCCCCTTCTCGTTCCCAGGTGCGAATGATAGTCTGTTCCGTAAAATACGTCCATTGTGACATCCTCGGATGACACTGCTCCGAAGTATCCTCCCATGCTGATACCGTTCCTTTCCGTTGAAATGCTGTTTATGAATTAAGTTTCTTATCCTTGGCCAGTACCGCTTCCGCTGCTTCACGGCGCTCCGCCTTGAGTTTCTCGCTGAGCTCCTCATCGTTCGTGGCGATTATCTGTGCGGCGAGTATTGCCGCATTGGCACTTCCGTCAATGGCAACTGTGGCAACAGGTATGCCTGAAGGCATCTGAACAGTCGAAAGGAGTGCGTCCATTCCGTCAAGCACAGAAGCTTTCACGGGAACGCCGATAACAGGAAGCATTGTATTTGCCGCCAGACTCCCCGCCAGGTGTGCCGCTTTGCCCGCCAGCGCTATGATACATGCGAATCCGTTTTTCTCCGCGTTCTCAGCGAAATCCTTCGCCGCCTCCGGAGTTCTGTGTGCTGAATAGATATGCACCTCGTAAGGGATTCCGTATTTCTCAAGGCGTTCAATCGCCTTCTCTGCGACAGGCATATCACTGTCGCTTCCCATTACAATTCCGACTTTTTTCATCTGCCTTCCTCCTTGTAAATAAAAAAACAAGCCCGAAATAGACTTGTTTACTAATACATAAGAATGTACTAAAAGAACATTTCCTAATAGTCACTTTTTTTCGGCGCGTGGTAGAGACGTTCAGGCCATCATACTGAACATATATTAGTAAACGTATCTGTTCCCTAAAATAATAATACACATTATTAAGGTAATTGTAAAGTTTCAAATCACATTATATCAGGGCTCACAGTTCCCGCAGGGTGAATAGCCCTGTTTTATCAGCTCATCTCTCGATGTTGTCGTTCTCAGCTTGTTATTATCCGACATGTCGGCAACGCTTGAGCAGGTCGGGTAATGAAACTTGCCCGTATTGGTGTTGACGATATAGACTCTGCTGTAGGAGCTGCCCTTCTCATCTGAAGTTTCTTCCGAGGTGACTTCCCCCGTGTCGTAGTTTATCTCATCTCCCGGGCTCACGTTGAAGCAGAACACATTGAAGGACAGCCCCCTGCCGTCATCCTCAACGGACTGCGCCTGCATGTGAACCCCGGCGCATATGCTGCTTTTGCCTTCATATACGGGAGTAACCTCGTATACCACGTGATTTCCCGTCTCCTCAATGTACCATGCTGTTTTGTTTTCGTAGGGCAGCATGCCGCTCACATTCATGTAGTGTGTACCCGTGACCAGATTCCTGTCGTTGGCGTTCTCGGCGCTGAGCTGCCAGCCGATAAGATGACACCTCTCCCAGCCCTGACCGGACATCCATCCCGACGGATGTACCGACGAGATATCTCCTCTTTCCTCGGTTCCGCCCGGCTGAGTCTCCACAGACAGGCTTGCCACAGCACCCGTGCAGCGGCCGTACTTGTCCAGTTCTCCGTACTCTTCGTAGGAATCCTCGCTTATGTAGCTCTCATCGATTTCAGGTTCATTGTCATTAATCACCGTCGACGGCATTCCCTGATACTCAGGTATGCTGAACTCCTCCGCGGAAACCGACTCCTGCAGGCTGGCTCCCACGTCTTCTCCCACCCCGTCGCATGCGCAAAGTCCTATGCACATGAACAGTGCTATTATAATCGAACTTATTTTTTTCATATCTCAAGCCTCATCTTAATGTGCGGTATGCCGTCTTCCAGAAACTCTTCGGATATCTGACAGAAGCCAAGCTTCTCATAGAGGGATCTGGCATAGGTCTGGGCCTCAAGAACAATCTCCGTCGCTCCCAGCTCTTCCGCAGCCGTTTTAATGCCTTCCTTTATCAGTCTCGTGG
Source organism: Clostridiales bacterium (assembly GCA_022773945.1). GTDB lineage: Bacteria > Bacillota > Clostridia > Peptostreptococcales > Anaerovoracaceae > Lentihominibacter. Next base: position 10,535 of record JALFNS010000011.1, on the reverse strand, counting down.
CCAGTCCGCATCTGCGCTTCACGGCGATAACTCTGCCTATGGACACCTGATCGAACACAAGTCCTGCAGGTATAACTCTCAAGTAGGCCATTATCCTGCCGTCTTCCTCAAGCCACATGTGAATAGCTTCCTTGTCCGCATCGTCTATCTCCTGATAGGGGCAGTTCTGTTCAACCACGAACACGGACACCCTCAGTCTGAAGATTTCATATATCTCCCTTATTGTCAGTTCATCAAGTCTTCCGTATCTGAGCTCCATGCTATTTAATCACCTCAAGAGCCTTCTCAAGCTGCTCGTCCTTCTCCGTACTCTCATCGTCTTTAACCTTGACCGTAGGTTTGATACCCTTCTCATGTATTACATTCTTATCAGGAGAAAGATACTGCATCACCGTAAGCTTGATGGCAGAACCGTCCTCCAGATTGAAGGTTCCCTGAATCACGCCTTTGCCGAAAGTCTTCGTTCCCACTATTTCGAAACCGTTGTCCTTGAGGGCTCCGGCCAGAATCTCGGATGCACTGGCGCTGTTGCCGTTCACGAGAACAACTGTAGGCAGATCTGTCTTGCCGTCCTCAGCATCATAAGTATCGGTGTTGCCGTCCTTGTCCTCAACGTAGCAAACTACACCTTCATCCAGGAACTCATCTGCAACCTCTATGCACTCATCCACTATGCCGCCTCCGTTGTCACGAAGGTCCAGAACGAGCCGCTTGGCTCCCTTCTTCTCCAGCTTGCTCAGTGCCTTGCTGAAATCATCTCCCGTGTTGTCAATGAAGGATGTGATACATATATACCCGGTGTCACCCTCAAGCATTTCGTACTCGACGCTCTCCTGATGTATCACCGCACGCGTCATGTCAGCTGTTTTTTTCTTCCCGTCTCTTGAATATGTGATTTCAACCTGAGTACCTTCCTCACCGCGGATTCTGGCAGCCATGAGATCCATATCATCGTAGGACTTGCCGTCAACCTTCAGAAGCTGGTCACCCGGCTCTATTCCCGCCTTCTCCGCAGGCGAATTCTTTGTCACGCTGACGACTATATATCTTCCCTTCTCGTCCTGAGAGAATGTGATTCCCACGCCGCTGTATTCTCCTGTGGCGGAGGCCTCCCAGTTCTCGTACTCCTCCTTGGTCATGTAGACGGAATAAGGATCGCCCAGACCTTCCACGTAGCCTTTGTAGGCTTCTTCGATAAGCTCGTCATCATCGTAATCTCTGAGATAATACTGTGAAATCGTATCACTTATCTCTCTGAATTTGCCGTTGTTGGTCACAGCTTGGGACTGACCCTCTCTGAAAGCGACTATTCCTCCCATGAGAAGAGCTCCCGTCATAAAGGCTGCAACTATGCAGATTACGAATTTCGTTCTGTTAATTTTCATACCTTTTTTCCCCTTCTGCTATATCATCTATCATAAACTGAACTCTCTCAGTTCCTCTCCATACCTGACTTGTCAGTCTGCCCGTTATATCAACGGCTTTACCTGAGAGCAGGAGTTCCCTGTTCTCTCCTCCTCTTCTGAAGAGAACGCAGCTCAGTGAGCCTTTGCTTCCGTGCGCCTCAAATCTGACGTGGTTCTTCTCATCTCCCATGAAAAACACATTTTCAGGCACTATTCCCTCGATAAGAAACCTAGGCTCCGGATTTCCCTCACCGAAGGGTTCCAGCCTGCTTATGCTGTGCACGAGATCTGCCGTAAGCTCGTCCGGATGCGCCTTAATATCATACTTGAGGCTTTTGTCAAAGAGCTCATCGTCCTCCAGCATAAGCTTTCGGATTTCATCCTCCATGGATGCCTTCAGAACGGGGAAATCCTCATCATTCATAAGAAATCCGCTGGCACTTCTGTGTCCGCCGAACCTGATAAAGAGCTCACTGTGATTGTTGAGAACTTTGTATATATCCACCTTCTCCGTGCTGCGGCAGGTTCCCTTCAGCTTCCCGTCGCCTGTGGGAGTGGTTATTATTACGGGCCGGTTGACTCTGTCCTTGAGCTTGCCCGCCGTGATTCCGGCTATACCCTCATGTATGTTCTCCATTCGAAGCACGATGAAATTGTCTCCGTCCTCTATCTCCTTCAGGCAGCGTTCGTAGTCCTTCTCCTGAATAGCCTTTCTCTCCTTGTTGCAGTGAATCAGCCTGTCCACATTTTCCCGTATCACGCCGTCATCACGTGACATGAGAAGCTCAACCGCCATGTCGGCTCTCTCCATCCGTCCCGCCGCGTTAATGTGCGGTGCCAGACCGAAGGATATATTCTCCGAATTGATGCTCTCGAGGGATATGGCGTCCTTCAGTGCCGTCAGAGACTTTCGCCTGCCGGAGTTACCCGCCGCGATTCCGTACTTCACCAGAGTTCTGTTCTCGTCCTTGAGAGGAACAATATCCGCTACGGTGCCCAGGGCAACCAGATCCAGAACCTCGGTCAGAACGCCCTTAGGCATATCAGTGCTTCTCTGCACCGCCTGCAAAAGCTTGAAGGCTACGCCGCATCCTGCGAGTCCGTTAAATGGATATGTGTTATCCTTTCTCTTCGGGTCGATGACGAGACAGTCCGCCATAACATCCTCTATATTGTGATGGTCCGTCACCAGTATCTTCAGGCCTATGGATTTGGCGTGTTCCACCTCCCGGTATGACACACAGCCGCAGTCTACAGTGACGACCATATCCGCACCCGAAGCCCTGATACGATCCAGAGCCTCAACATTGAGCCCGTATCCCTCCGTAAATCTGGAAGGAATGTAATAAGACAGTCTGTCTGTCAGGTGTCCGAGTCCCTGCAGGAGGACGCACACGGAAGTTACTCCGTCCGCATCATAGTCTCCGTATATACAGATTTTCGAGCCCTTCTCAATTTCAGATAGCAGTAAATCCACCCCTGCCCGCATATCCGCCAGCAGGAATGGATCGTATGTTTTCTGAGGCTTCTCCGATAGAAATTCTTCTATGTCCTTATCCTCAATTATTCCTCTCTCTGTAAGTATTTCACTGATTATTTCTTCCGGATTTCTCATGTCTCTCCTCTAAAAATAGCTTAACGGGTCCTGAGCCGATCCGTTGACATATACTCTGAAGTCAAGATGAGGTCCTGTCGAGTCTCCCGTTGATCCCACCTTACCTATCTGCTGACCTTTCGAAACCGTGGCTCCCACTGACACAAGTCTTGAGGACAGATGATTGTACCATGTGGTCACACCGCCGCCATGATCTATTATGATACAGTTTCCGAAACTGGCCTTGTAGCAGGATGTTATAACCGTGCCGTCAGCGGCAGCCAGTACAGCCGATCCGGAAAGGGCACCTATATCGATAGCCGGATGAAACTCCTTGCCGTGAAACGGGCAGTTTCTCACTCCGTAGCCGGAAGTGATTTTCGAGCTTGAAGGTGCCGGCCAGCAGAACACGCCTCCGCTGTACTTGGATGTACTGCTGTTACTTATGGCCCCGCTCTTTGACTTGGCTGCCAGTTCAGCCGCTATCTGCTCAGCTTCCTTCTCCATGTTGTCCAGAAGCTTGGCGTTCTCCTCATTGTCCGCGGATATCTGTTCCTTCTGCTCTTCGACTTCTGCCTTCTCCTCCTTGGCCAGAGCCTTGGATGATTTCAGATTGGCCTGAAGAGTCTCCACCTGGTTCTTCTTTTTTTCAACCTCATCATGGGCTTCCTGAAGCTCCATGAGGACTTCTTCGTCACTGGCATATACTATCTGCACCAGATCCAGATTCGTCAGAAACTCGCTGAAGCTGCCCGAATTCAGAAGAACATCCATGAATCCTATATTGCCGTTCTTGTACATGGTCCTCAGCCTGTCGCTGAGGTTCTCGTTCTGCTCGTCAACCTTCTTCTGTGCTTCCGCCAGCTCCTTCTCGAGAACCGTCAGCCTCGCCTCACCTTCCTGAATCTGATCGTCAAGCTGGGAGATGGATTTCTCCAGATCCTTGATATCCTCCGTAAGGCCGGCTTCCTTCTTCTTGCCTTCTGCCAGCTCCTGCTTTTTCTCCTTGATTTCCTTCTGCAGCTGAGTGAGCGATTTAGCACTGACAGAGACAGTACCGAAACACATGGTTAAGGCCATTATTAATGCTGTGATAATACATATGTGTTTTCTCATACTTTAAGAAACCTCTTCATCGATATAATACTGCCGCATGATCCTATGCTGATTCCCAGTGCCATGAATATCCACAGGAAATTGTATATAAGGAATGATGCGGGAACCATCGGCATGGACAGAATTGAATATACCTGATCTCCTATTGCCTCCACAAGCTTGGTGTACACCAGTCCCGTCACTCCCAGAGCGATTCCTCCGGATATAAGTCCTATAATTATTCCCTCCACGAGGAATGGTCCTCTTATGAACCAGTTTGTGGCGCCTATGTATTTCATAATGCTTATCTCGTCAGCTCTGTTGAATACTGTAAGCTTGATGGTGTTCGACACCACAACAATGGATATTATAATCAGCACTATCATGAGGGCTATGGCCCCGACCTGTATGAAGTCCGTGGCCTTGAGAAGCTTGTCCACTGTGCTCTTGTAATACTTGACATCCTCGGCGATTTCGTAGGTTCCGGCCTTCTCGGCAATGGCATCGGCTTTCTCGAGATTGCCTATCATTATCACTATGGAATCCGGCAGAGGATTGTCTTCCAGACTGTCGAGAAGATATGCGTTATCTCCCCATCTCTCCCTGAATTCCTCCATGGCTTCTTCCTTCGTCTTGAAGTAAACCTTGTCTACACCGTCCTCAAGGCTCATCTCGGCTATAACCGGATCCGCCTCCTCCTTCGTCGTTCCCTCCTTCAGAAAGATTTCAATGGAGTCATATTCTCCCTTGATAGTCTCCGCAGCCATATTCACATTGATTACTATTATGAAGAAAAGACTGAGTATGAGAAGCATGCAGGTTATGGCAAATATCGATGCCACAGCCATGTTCAGGTTTCTTCCGAACTGTATGAATGATTGTTTTACCGTATAAAAGAACGATTTCACTGCTCCTCTTTTCCCCCTTTTCTGAATTTGCGCTTCAAGGCCTTCCTGTCCGGCGCATGCATTGTGTCGAAGGTCATCTCCGTATTCTCCAGAGCCTCCTTATAGCCGTACATTCCGAATTCATCTCTGACAATGCGGCCGCTCTCGATGGCGATTACCCTCTTGTTCATCTTGTCCACGATATCCTTGGCGTGAGTTACCATGACAACAGTGGTTCCTCTGGAGTTGATCATATTGAGAAGCTGCATAATCTCCCATGCCGTATCCGGATCGAGATTTCCCGTAGGCTCGTCGGCGATAAGCACCTTGGGCTTGTTGATTATCGCTCTGGCTATAGCCACACGCTGCTGCTCGCCCGCCGAAAGCTCGTCGGGATACTTGCCGGCCTTGTCGGCTATTCCCATCATCTTCAGGACTGCCGGCACATTCCTCTTGATGCTCTTTCGCGGCTGGTGGATGATTTCCATCGCAAAGGCCACATTCTCATACACCGTCTTCTTGGGAAGAAGGCGGAAATCCTGAAACACTATTCCTATATTTCTCCTGAGCTTGGGAACATTTCTGGCGGACATGCCGCATACCTCCTCGCCCATTACCCTGATACTGCCCGAATCGGCATTTATCTCCTTGAGAATGAGCTTGATGAAAGTGGACTTGCCCGCTCCGCTTGGTCCCACGAGAAAGACGAAATCGCCCTTTCTTATGTGCACCGACACATTCTTAAGGCCGATATTCGACTTGTAATATTTAGTTACATTGTCAAAAATAATCATTAAAGGCTTACCCCTTTCGCTGTCATACACAACATCCAGTATACAGCTTTAAAAATCGCGTTTCAATCTTGCTGAACAATTTTTAATGTTAAAGAACTTCTCTTACAGCTCTGATTATGTCATCTTCGGTCATGCCGTACTTCTTCAGGAGTTCATCAGGCTTTCCCGACTCGCCGAAGGTATCCTTCTGTCCGACCATTGCCATCCTGCAAGGACAGTTTCTGACAACAACCTGAGCAACCGCATCTCCCAGTCCTCCGATTATGCCGTGTTCCTCTGCAGTGACGATTGCACCTGTTTCGCGTGCCGCCTTTATGATAATTTCTTCGTCAATCGGTTTAATCGTGTGAATATCTATAACACGAACGCTGATGCCTTCCTTTTCCAGGGCTGCAGCCGCACTGTGGGCTTTGCTTACCATTATACCTGTGGCGATAACCGTCACATCGGAGCCTTCACGTATGAGATTGCCTTTGCCCAGAACAATTTCGTCATCCTCACCGTAGAATACCGGAACAGCCGCACGGCCTATTCTGAAGTAGCACGGACCTTCAGTATCCACAATCTGTCCGAGAAGCTTCTTCGTGGAAACCGCATCGCTAGGGTTCACCACCGTCATTCCCGGTATGGTTCTCATGAGAGCAATATCCTCGAAGGTCTGGTGGCTGGCGCCGTCCTCACCTACTGTTATTCCTGCGTGAGATGCGCATATCTTGACGTTGGCTCCCGTATATCCTATGGAATTTCTGATTATCTCGAAGGCTCTTCCCGCTGCAAACATGGCGAAGGTGCTGGCGCAGACGATCTTGCCGCTGAGAGCCAGTCCTGCCGCCGCTCCGTACATGTTCTGCTCCGCTATTCCCATATTGAAGAATCTGTCCGGGTAAGCCTTGCCGAAGGCTGCCGTCTTGGTGGAACCTGACAGATCCGCATCCATTACCACCAGATTGTCGTACTTCTCTCCCAGTTCCAGAAGAGCTTCGCCGTATGCCTGTCTTGTTGCTATCTTATCTGCCATTACATTTCACCTCTCAGTTCCTTAAGTGCTTCCTCAGTCTGCTTCTCATCAGGGGCCTTGCCGTGCCATCCGGCCTGATTCTCCATGAAGGAAACTCCCTTGCCCTTGACCGTATGAGCCACAATCGCAGTAGGTCTGCGCTGGCACTTGCGCGCTTTATCGAAGGCGTCAAGAATCTCTGCCATATTGTGTCCGTCGATTTCGATAACGTTCCAGCCGAAGCTTTCAAGCTTCTCGCCTATAGGCTGAACCTTCATGACATCGTCATTTCTGCCGTCGATCTGCAGACCGTTGTTATCTATTATTGCCACCATATTGTCCAGTCCGTAGTGTGCGGCTGACATGAATGCCTCCCACACGATTCCCTCCTGAAGCTCGCCGTCACCGAGCACCGTATATATTCTTCCCGGATCCTTATCGAGCTTACCCGCGAGAGCCATTCCCACGGAAGCGCTCATGCCCTGCCCCAGAGAGCCGGTTGACATCTCGATTCCCGGAATTTTGATGCTTGGATGTCCCTGGAACATCGACCCGATCTTCCTGAGTGTCATGAAATCCTCCATAGGGAAGAATCCTCTCAGAGCCATGGCCGAGAGCTGTGCCGGACCCGCGTGACCTTTGGAGAAGATGCACTTGTCCCTTCCCTTCATTTCGGGATCGGCAGGATCTATATTCATTTCGCTGAAATAAAGTGCCGTCGCTATATCCGCTGCGGATAGAGAGCCGCCCGGATGTCCGCTTCCCGCACTGTGTATAGCTTTGATGATACCTATACGCACTTCTGTTGCTGTCTGTTCCAGTTTCTTAATGTCCATCATTTCCTCCGTTATTTATTACTCTTATTGCATCCGCAATATTGTCAGCTATATCGCCGGAGCACATGCCCTGCTCCCCGATTTTTTCGGCCGCTATATCACCGGCCAGGCCATGTATGAAGGCTCCCGCCGAAGCCGCCTCAAAGGCTGTAAGGCTACTGCCTCCCGCATTTGCCTTTGCGAGAATCGCGGCAATCACTCCTGTGAGCACATCTCCGCTTCCTCCCGAGGCCATGCCCGGGTTACCCGTTTCGTTCATGTATATCTTCTCTTCTCCCGGCTGTGCCACGATTGTATGTGAGCCTTTGAGAAGAGTTACCGCACCTGTTCTCTCACTTATGAGCCGGGCCGCCTTCTCCCTGCCCATAGATGCGCAGTTTTCCTCTCCCATAGCCTTGAGAAGCCTGTCCGCTTCTCCGGGATGAGGAGTCATTATCGTGTCGCCTTTCCTGTTTCTTATCAGGCTGCAGACCTGAGACGTGAAGTCTTCGGAATAGAGAGCCAGCGAATTGAGTCCGTCGGCATCGATAACAACAGGTCCGTCATAATCAAGGAGCAGATTTATAATCAGCCTGAAGCGGTCCTCTCCGCTGCCCAGTCCCGGACCGACGGCTATACTGTCGAATTCCCCCGGGTTCATAACGGGAATCATGCCGTTAATGTTCATGTTTCTGGCGACACACATAGCCTCCGGCACGCATATCTGCACAACATTGAGAATTTCTTCACAAATTCCGCATTTGACTATTCCTGCGCCACTGTGCAGTGCGCCTCGTGCTGACAGAACAGCAGCTCCCGCCATACCCGGAGAACCTGCCACTATCAGAGTTTTACCTGCGTTTCCCTTGTGCATGTCGCGGGGGAGTTCCCCCGTGGCTTTAACCGCTGCCTGCGGTATAATCATATTGCCACCCCCAGAAGTATTGATGCCATAAGCAGATATATGCATGAAGAGAACATATCCGTTATGGATGAAATCATCGGTGTCGCCATGAGAGCCGGGTCAACGCCGACCTTCTTGGCCAGCATAGGCAGCATGCCTCCCAGTATCTTGGCAAATGTCACCACTATTATCATTGAAAGCGAAACCGTCATGGCTATCATCATCGGCTCACCGTCTATAAGCATTATCTTGGCGAAGTTGAAAACACTGAGCACCAGTCCCAGAATCAGGGAGACCCGGAACTCCTTCCACAGCACCTTCAGGCTGTCCTTCAGGTCGATTTCGTCAACGGACAGTCCTCTTATCACAAGCGTTGCCGCCTGCGTTCCCGTGTTGCCGCCCGTACCCATAAGCAAAGGCAGATAGGCTACAAGCACAATAACCTGGGAAAGCACCGCTTCGAACTGGGAAATCAGTGTTCCCGTTATCATCAGCGTAACGGTCATGAAGAGCAGCCACGGCAGCCTGTTCTTCACATGTCTGAAGACGCCTATGTCCAGATACTCCACATCGGAGTCATCGTTCATTACTCCGGCCATACGCTCTATATCCTCGGTGGTCTCTTCCTCTATTACGTCCATTACGTCGTCCACCGTTACTATACCTACAAGGCGGTTCTCATTGTCCACCACCGGAATTGCCAGGAAACCGTATTTCTTGAAGGCTTCCGCTACATCCTCCTGATCGTCGTATACGTTGAGATACACATAATCCGTATGCATCAGATCCGATACCTTCGTATCCTTCTCAGCCGTAACCAGAGAACTCAGAGATACTATTCCCTTCAGCTCTCTGCCCCCGTGCTTGACATAGCAGGTGTACACGGTTTCGCTCGTCATGCCCTGCCGTTTGATATGATCAAGAGCCTCTTCAACAGTCATCGTTTCCTGAAGACTTATATAATCGGGAGTCATCAGACTTCCCGCAGAATCCTCGGGATATTTGAGGAAGGTGTTTATGAGCTTTCTCTCCTCCCGCGGCGTCTGGTCGAGAATCTTGTCCACTATATTGGCCGGAAGCTCCTCCAGAACGTCTATCTTGTCGTCAAAGTTCATTTCTTCCATTATATAGGAAATTTCTCTGTCGGTTATCCCGTTGATAACCTTGACCTGATCGTCACCCGGAAGATAGGAGAACACCTCTACAGAGACATTCTTGGGCAGCATTCTGAAGAGGATGATTGTCTTCTCGACGCCTGCCTCGTCCAGAACCTCCTCAAGCATCTCTCCTATATCTACTTCATTGTATTTAAGAAGCAGGTTTCGCGCGCTTATATACTGGCTGTTCTCCAGGAGCTCGAGCATCTCTTCAAGGTCGTCCTCAAAGCGCTGATTCTTAGCTTCCATGTCCATGACCTGAGCCTGAATCCCGGTATTATTCTCCTGAATTGTCATTGAACGTCACCTGCCTTTCATATATATCCAATAAAAAATCAGTCAGATTCAGTATAACAAATTTATCAGAGGTTATAAAGTGCAAATTCGGTCAGTGCCCGGCCACGGCAGCAGCATTCTATCCGCTCTGAAATTACACTGATTAACCTCAAGTCGCAATTTCCCTTTGCATTTTTGCATTGCCTGCCTGACCCCCTTCTGCCGCAAGGCTTGAAACTGTTGCAATTGCTCATTTGTGAGACATTATCAGAATATTGTTATTTATTGTCTCACAATCGGTAAAGCATTGACTGAAAATTATCAAAGTGATATATTATAGGCAACAAGGCTTTGACAAACTTTGCGATTTATTTTTAAGAAAAAGGAGAAAAAAAATGTCAAAAGAGTATGTTGAAAGAGTCATCAACTGGGTTAAAGAAAGAAACCCGGGCGAGGTAGAATTCCATCAGACAGTAGAAGAAGTACTTACTTCACTGATTCCTGTTCTGGAGCAGCATCCGGAATACGAAGAGTGCGCTCTTCTGGAGAGACTGGTAGAACCTGAAAGAGGAGTTACTTTCAGAGTAGTATGGGTTGACGATGCCGGTAA
>JALFNS010000031.1 GCA_022773945.1 Clostridiales bacterium | reverse complement strand
TCTTCACCGAGTCCGTATCTCTTCTGAAGAGTGATTGTGATTGCTGCTGTAAGAGTTGTCTTACCGTGGTCTACGTGACCGATTGTACCGATGTTAATATGCGGCTTGGTTCTTTCGAATTTTTCTTTTGCCATTTTTTCCTCCTTGTACAATAACGTTATTTAAAGAAGTTTGTCGTTACCGGGCGTCCCCGAGTAACATGATAATGGAGCTGCCGAGCGGACTTGAACCGCCGAACCTCCTCATTACCAATGAGGTGCTCTACCGACTGAGCTACGGCAGCACGCCATACATTGAATTATATAGCACCGGCGCAGGATTTACAACCTTAAATTTTCCTATTTCCAAAGATAATCGTTGACCTTTTTCTTGCACCGCTGCAGGGCATTGTCTATGGATTTTGGAGACTTGTCAAGCATGCCGGCTATATCCCTATAGGTATAGCCTTTGATGAACAGATTCAGCACCTCCATCTCGAATTCGCTGAATATACTGTCGCCGTTATGGAGTATATATCCGGTGACATCCTTGATCACGGTAAGCTCCTCGGGGCTGTCTGCCGTACTTGCTCTGATGGTCTCCTCCAGTGTCACATCACTGTCTCCCTCACCGGCAGGTCCGCTGAGAGATACGGAAGTGTTGAGGGCTTTGTGCTTGTTGCGGTCAGCCATCCTTATGGCCGTTATTATCTGCGTGGTTATGCATATGTCCGCGAAGGCGCCGAAACTGGCCTTCTTGTCCGGATTAAACTTTCGTATCGCCTTCAGCAGGCCGATCATGCCCTCCTGAATCACGTCATCCTGCTCGCCGCCCGCCATGAAATAGGCATTGGCCTTCTTCCTGACCAGACCGCCGTATCTGCGCATCAGAGTCTCCTCCGCTTCAATCTCGCCCTTCTGAGCCATGGCGGCAAGAGCTGCATCATCCGCGGATGCAACATCGCTCTTATTCAAATCTTCCCTTATATTCATCATCTAAAGCCTTTGCCTTAAAGCCTCATACATCACAATAGCCGCCGCGTTTGACGCGTTAAGCGAATTGACGTGACCCTTCATGGGAACCGTAGCTACGAAATCGCACTTCTCCTTCACCAGGCGGCTTATCCCGAAGCCTTCACTTCCTATGACAAGAGCCAGAGGCCCCGTGAGATCGCGCTGATACATGAGCTCCTCACCCATGTCACAGGCACATACCCACACGCCCTTATCCTGAAGCATCTCTATAGTCCTGCCAATGTTGGTAACTCTGGCGCAGAGCATGTACTCCGCCGCACCCGCACTGGTCCTCAGCACAGTTTCATTAACCGACGCGCTTCTCCGCTTGGGGATTATCACCCCATGTACTCCCGCACACTCGGCAGTTCTTATAATCGCTCCCAGATTGTGAGGATCCTCGATGCCGTCGAGCACAAGAATGAATGGATCCTCGCCGCGCTTCTCCGCCAGCTCCAGAATATCTTCCGGAGATGAGTACTCAAAGTCCGATGCCAGAGCTATGACGCCCTGATCGTTAACATCTGAGGCTCCGCTGCCGTCCGCCAGCTTGTCCATATAAGCTCTGTCGCTGTAATAAACAGGAATTCCCGCGTCGGAAGCCTTTGCGATAATCTGTTTCAGGGATCCGCCCCTGTTTCTGTTCTTTTCAATATTTATCTTCTCGATTTCTCTACCGGCCTTCAGGGCCTCGAGAACCGCATTCCGCCCCATTATCAGTTCGGACATATGCCGGTTATCTCCTCTCGTATACGCAAAATCTGTAAGTGTAGCCGTTCTCCTCAATGTCCTCCGAGCGGCTGACCTCCTCCAGCCCTGTAAGAGGCGGGAAAAATCTGTCGGCATCGAAGTCACCGTCTATGTGAGTCACATAATATCTGTCGCAGTCATCAAAAAACTCCTCATAAATCGAGGCTCCCCCGCAGAGGAAAACATCATCATCGCTGTAGTCTTTGCTGATGATATCCAGGGCCTCCTCACGGCTTCTGCAGATGCGACATTTCGCGCCTTCCCTCTCGGGACAGACGAAATTCTCATCCCTTGTGAGTATTATATGATCTCTTCCGGGCAAAGGCCTGCCTCCCGGCAGACTCTCCAGCGTCTTCCTGCCCATTACGACACATTTGCCCTTCGTCTTCTCGCGGAAGTATTTGAGGTCTCCCGGGATATGCACGAGAAGTCCGTTGTCTCTGCCTATTCCCAGGCGGCTGTCGACTGCTACAATAGCGTTCATTCATTCTCCTTTCAGGTGACGAGCATGCCCCTAAATAGCCACGGGGATGTTCTTTATCTGAGGGTTTTTAACGTAGTCTGTGATTATGACATCATCGGGAGTGAAATCATAGAAATTCTCAACATCCGGATTCAGCCTGAAGGAAGGTGCCGGATACTGAGGCCGCTCGATGAGTTCTCTGACTATATCCATATGCCTGTCATATATGTGAGCATCGGCGATAACGTGAACAAGTTCTCCCGCCTTGAACCCGCTGACCTGAGCCATCATGTGAATCAGCACCGCGTACTGCACCACATTCCAGTTGTTGGCCGTCAGCACATCCTGAGAGCGCTGGTTGAGAATTCCGTTGAGCCTGTCGCCCGTAACATTGAAGGTCATGCTGTAGGCGCAAGGCTCCAGACCCATCTCGCTCAGATCGCTGAAGTTGTATATATTGGTCATTATTCTCCTTGAATAAGGGGTGTTCTTAAGCTGCCAGAGCACATTATCCGTCTGGTCCATTTCACCCTGGGCGAACTGATACCTGACTCCCATCTGATATCCGTAGGCCTTGCCTATGGATCCGTTCTCGTCCGCCCACTGATCCCAGATGCCTGAATTGAGATCTTTGATATTGTTTGACTTCTTCTGCCATATCCAAAGCATCTCATCCACGGCATTCTTAATATATGTAGGCCTCAATGTCAGCGCCGGGAACTCCTCGCTGAGGTCGTATCTGTTAACCACTCCGAAGCGCTTGATGGTATGGGCCGGAGTTCCGTCCTCCCATCTGGCCCTGACCTTCTGTCCCTCGCTGCTGAAGCCGGAGTCCAGAATATCTCTGCACATATCGACAAAAATCACATCTGCCTTGCTCATGGGCTCCCTCCTTAAATTCCCGGTGCCGTGATGCTGTGTCCCAGAACGAAAACCTTCACAATGAAAAGTATTATTCCCAGCACTATTATCACAACGCAGGTCTTCTCGAAGGTGTTCAGGTTTCTGAGCCCTCTGTTCTCCTTCTCGCCCGCTTCCTCACGGCGCTGTCTGTTGTCCTTGTCCCATTCTCTGCCGGTCTTGTAGAAATCCACGAGCATGTCTCTGGACTTGTTTCTTACTTCTTTTTTCTTCTTGTACCGGTTTGACATTTTATTTCCTCTTGTTATCCGTTATTTCAACAGCCCAGCTCATAATCCGCTTCATCCGATCCATGTCCCCCGCCAGATAGAGATATCCCACGAGCGCCTCGAATGCAGTGGCCCACTTGTAGGTCACCGGATCCGCATTCTTGGCCTTGGAATGAAATCTGTGATTTCTGGCCCGCTTCACCAGAGCCTGTTCCTTCTCGGTTAGCTCCGGAAACATCTCCTTAATGGCCTTTGCCTGAGCTGCGGCCTTCACGTATTCCGTGGCCCGCCGGTGGAGGTTGTTCACCCTCGCCGTTCCCGACTCCAGAAGCATGCTGCGCACATACAGCTCGTAGACCGCGTCTCCCGCGTAGGCCAGAGCCTCGCTGTTAAGATTTCTCAGCTTGACTTCATCCATGTCAGTTTCTTATTACCTGCACACCCTGCGGCGTATCCTTAAGTGTTATTCCCTTCTCCTTGAGCATGTCGCGAATCTCGTCTGCTCTGGCGAAGTTCTTTGCCTTCCTGGCCTCCTGACGCTCATCGATGAGAGCCTTGATCTCCGGCTCGATTTCCTCAGCATCAGCTTCTCCGCCTATATCCTGCTGCAAAAGCCCCAGCACACCGGCAAGCTCCATGAGAATATCCATGGACTTCTCGGCGAACTCCTTGCTGCATCCCGATGCTGTAGCTGTGTTTATGGCTGTTATCAGCTGGAACACTGCAGCGATGGCATCGGCAGTGTTGAGGTCATCGTCCATGGCTCTGCAGAACATTTCTCTGTAGCTGTCGAAGCCTTTGAGAGTCTCAGCCTCCTCCGCCGTCATGCTTCCCTCGCATGTGCTGATGAGATGCCTGAGGTTCGATTTGGCGTTTCTCATTCTCTTCATGGAGTTCTCAGACTGCTGGAGAATCTCAGGGTTGAAGTCTATAGGGCTTCTGTAGTGTCCGTTGAGAATGAGGAATCTGAGAACCTCTCCGTCATACTTGCCCAGCAGATCTCTGACCGTCTTGAAGTTGCCCAGTGACTTGGACATCTTCTCTCCGTTGACATTTATGTATCCGTTGTGCATCCAGTAGTTGGCGAACTGCTTGCCGCTGTGAGCCTCCGACTGAGCTATCTCATTCTCGTGGTGAGGAAACTGGAGGTCCTCGCCGCCCGCGTGAATATCTATTGTATCTCCGAGATACTTCTTCGACATTGTGGAGCACTCAATGTGCCAGCCCGGTCTTCCCATGCCCCACGGCGACTCCCAGGCTATCTCCGAAGGGTCTTTGCGCGCCTTCCACAGCGCAAAGTCCAGAGGGTCCTCCTTTTTCTCGTCATCCGAAGCACTGACTCTCTCGCTCGCTCCCGATATGAGCTCGTCTATGTTCTTGCCCGAAAGCTTGCCGTAGCCTTCAAACTTCCTCGTTCTGTAATAGACATCGCCGCCGGATTCGTACGCATATCCCAGATCGATCAGATCGGATACGAATTTGATTATATCGTCCATTGTCTCAGTAACCTTGGGATGAACAGTCGCCTTCTTGACATTGAGGGCAGCCGCGTCCTTGTAGTACTCGGCTATGTACTTCTCACTGACTTCCGAAGGAGTAATTCCCTCTTCCTTTGCTCTGTTTATTATCTTGTCGTCAACATCCGTGAAGTTCTGAACGAATTTCACCTTGTTTCCTCTGTATTCCAGATATCTTCTCATGGTGTCGAACACAACGAAAGGTCTGGCATTACCGATATGGAAGTAATTGTACACGGTAGGACCGCACACATACATCTTGACTTTACCCTCTTCCATAGGGACGAATTCTTCTTTTTTTCTTGTCAGCGTGTTGTATATTTTCATCGCTCTTCCTCCATCTCCTTCATCAGTTCTCTTATACCGCAGTCCATCTCATCACATTCCGTGCAGTCGTGACCGGACTGTCTCTCTTCATATACCTGATTGTTTATCTCACGCACGATATCCTCGTACTGGCAATCCTTCTCGCAGCGCTTGACGGCCTCTCGCCCGAACTCTCTGGAGAGAAGTGCCTCCAGCTCGACAACTCTCCTTCTCAGGCATTCCAGCTCAACTGCTACAGGATCCGGCATATCCACCTGGTCCATGTCGTCCGTAGGGTGTCCGTTTCTCCTGACTATGGTTCCCGGAATTCCCACTACGGTGCATCCGGCAGGTACAGGCCGGAGAACTACGGAACCGGCTCCTATTTTAACATCGTCCTCCACCTTGAAAGGTCCGAGAACCTTGGCTCCCGTGCTTATGAGGACTCTGTTGCCTATGGTAGGGTGGCGCTTGCCTGTATCCTTACCTGTTCCTCCCAGTGTAACTCCCTGATATATTGTGCAGTCATCACCCACCTCGGCAGTCTCCCCGATTATTACGGCCATTCCGTGGTCTATCATGCAGCGCCTGCCTATTTTGGCTCCCGGATGTATCTCAATTCCCGTGAACCATCTGGCAAGCTGTGATATTATTCTGGCCAGAAGCTTGCAGTTATGCTCGTACAGCCAGTGTGCGGGAGTATGAAGCATAATTGCCCAGATTCCCGGATAACAGAGGAGAACCTCCAGACTGTTTCTTGCCGCCGGGTCACGTTCTTTAACTGCTTTGATATTCTCTCTCGTTCGCTTGAACATATATGTCAAATCACCTCATTATCTGTATTAATCTTATCTGTAATCAGCTGTCTTCTCGGCCTCGGAGAAATCCTTCCCGTGAAAATCCGAGCCCCTGGTTATATGGAGATGATATTTCTCCGCCAGCTCCACAAACCTGCGTGATTCCTCCTCGTTCTGATCCGGATGGTAACACTCCAGTCCCTTGAGCCCCTGAAGCTTGAGCTCCCTTATTATTTCGTCAATACCGGCGAAAAACTCCTCGCTTCCCGGTCTGCCTATGCCTCTTGTCTGTATCGGATGCGCCAGAACGGGAATCCCTCCCGCCTTCCGGATGACAGCTATAGCTTCCGCAGCCTTCGGCTTGACCTTTTTGACGCTTCTGCATTCCCGGCTTCCGAGCACCTTCGGACCGTAACCCTCGCTTTCGCTTTTGATCAGGCCTTTGCGAAGCAGTGCCCGCACGATGTTCGGCTTGCCGATAAAGCTGTTGTTGCCCATCTCAACGTCTTCCTCACTGATCGGATATCCCAGTTCCGTCAGCACCGCGAACAGCTGCCGGTTGCGTTCCTCCCTGTTTCTGATGAGCTGCTCCAGAAAAGCGGTCAACTCCCCGTTTGAAGGATCGATTTCGTATCCCAGCATGTGAAGTCCCGTTCCCTTCTCTGTCTCCACGGCGATTTCAATTCCCGGTATTACCACCATGTCCAGCGCCTTCGCCGCTATTCGCGCCTCTTCAAGGCCGTTCACATTGTCATGATCCGTAATCGCTATCCTGTCATATTCCAGTTCTCTGGCCTGCTTCACTATGTCAGCCGGTTCAGCTTCCCCGTCGGAATATGTTGTATGTATGTGATAGTCAACTTTGTAATAATCCATTACTCTCTTCTTCCCTTCGTAACTAGAGGAAGTATATTCTGCCGTCCTCTATCCTGTTTATTATCGCCAGAGATTCAACTCTGCATCCTTCTTCTCTCAGCTTTTGCGAACCGCCCTGGTGATGCTTCTCTATGACGCTGCCTACGCCGGCGACAATGCCTCCCGCCTGACGGACTATATCCACCATGGCCAGAGATGCCTGTCCGCTGGCCAGAAAGTCGTCGAGTATGAGCACGCGCTCTCCCTCATTCAGATATTTTCTGTCCACCTTGAGCTTCGATACGGTGCCCTTGGTGAAAGAGCGCGCCTCCGCCTCGTAGAAGCCTTCGTTCATCGTGCTCGGCGCCGCCTTCTTGGCAAACACCACCGGCGGGTATCCCATATGAGGTGCCGTCATGCATGCCACGGCTATTCCGCTGGCCTCAACAGTCAGTATCCTGTCTATCTTCTCGCCGGCAAATCTCCTGCCGAACTCAGCCCCTATCTCCTCCAGGAATTTAACGTCAATCTGGTGATTCAGGAAATTGTCAACCTTGACGATCTCCGTTCCTATAACCGTACCTTCCTCTGCTATTTTTCTCTTAAGCGCTTCCATATGCCTTCCCTTATAAAACTGTACGCGGCACATGCGCGCCGCGTACTGATCAAATCTTATTCTTTGCGGATTACTTCTCGTCTTTGAACATTTCCTCAAGCTTCTCGAAAGAAATTTCTTCCTGCGCGGTTGCTTCCACAGCATCCAGATTGTCAAGACTTATCTCCGCAGCACCTTCTTCTGCATCATCAGTATCCGGAATCTCCGCCAGAATATCATCAAAGCTTATCTCGCCGAGCAGCTCCTCGACCGATTCCACCGGTTCCTCCACATCTGCAGGTTCCTCTGCAGGCGCCGTCTGAATATCTGCAAAAGCCGGTGTCTCGTCCAGCATGTCAGCTATGGATGCACCCGCTTCCTCATGAACTTCAGCAGCAGGCTCAGTTTCAGCTGCCGGTGCTTCCTCAGGCACAACCTCTGTTCTGGCGTCGAGAAGTGACTGAAGCTGTTCCATATCCTTATCGGTCAGCTTGCTGTCCGACGGCTCGCTTATAAAATCCTCCGGTGTCAGTTCGGGAGCGTCGTTTCCTGAAGCTGAATTCTCTTCGATGGAGTCCAGTATATCACTCTTGAAGTAAGTCTCCTCAAAGGATTTTTCCTTCTCTTCCGCCGGAGCTTCCTGAACTTCAGGCACAGACTCCACTTCGAGCACAGGTTCCACATGAAGCTCTGCCGGTTCCTCATGCGTCTCAGGTATTTCTATCTCTTCCACGCCTGCATCACTCTCAGGAATTTCTACCGATGAGCCCTTCTCGAATCTCCACTGAACTTCCTCTTCCACATTCTCGACCTGAGACTTGAGCCCGTCAAGTCTGGCTGCGGTTCTGAGGATGTTTGTCTTGATTTCTCCGAACTCGGCGTCCATGGCTTCAAGCTGCTGTCTGTATCTGTTTCTGGCAACTTCGAAGCGGCTCTTCTCCTCCTCCAGCTCGATTGTCATGCCGGCCTTCTCTGAGGCAACGCTGTCTCTGGCAGCCATGAGCTCCTTCTCCAGGCTGTCCATCTTTTTCTTGTATTCCCCGTCGAGCTTGTTGTATTCCTCTTCCTGAGCCGCAAGCTTGGCCTTGCCCTCCTCGAGGATGGTGTCAACTTCCTTCTGCGCCTGGGCAACTATCTCATTGCCTGTCTTCTTGGCGTCCATTATGAGGCTTACGTAAAGATCGTTGTTCTCTTCGTACTTCTGATATTTGGCGGACATTTCGCCGATTTTAGTCTCGTAATTGTTCTCCAGCTCTTCAATATGCATCTCATACAGATTGCACAGCTGCTGGATACAGTCATATACGTCATCCTTGTCAAAGCCCGACTCGGAATCTCTCCTTACGGTCATATTCTTAAGAAGCCCTATGACTGTTTCTCTTCTCTTTTCGGCCAGTGCAGTCTTATCCATATAAACCTCCGGTTTCTGTATTCGTGTAAATTTATCATTCTGTCGTGATAATTGACGCAATAGTCTCGCCAACATAGTATATCATTATTTTACTGTTTTGTGGGACAAATTTCAATAATAGTGTTGACTTTTTACCCATTTACAGGATATCATAACGAGTAATGTTATTAATCCTTTCTTTCAAAGGCAAATTTGACAGGGGGAAATATGAACACTATACAACTGAATGCCAGGGGACACGAAATGGTCTTCACCAAAAGGTCCCTTACCATAGACGGCCGTGAATATCTCTACAAGGATATGAGCAGCATCAAGCACTCGGCCGAGAACAGGATATACATATTCCGATACGATAACGAGTGGCAGAAGCTCTACTATGAAGAGCATGATGCACATATAGTAAACACCTTGTTCCAGCGTATAGCCGGAATGAACAGGGCCAACAGGGCCAGAGCCGCGGCAGCAGCAGAATCCGAACAGACTCAGCAGCCGCATGCAGTAGAAACCTCTGCAGAAGAAACTCCTGCAGAAGCGTCACCGGGTGAAGCTCCGGCGGAAGAGGTTCAGACAGACGAGCCTTCCGGCGAAGAAGAACCGGAGACACCGGAAGCGGAAACAACAGACACGCCTGTAACCGAGGCGGATCTGTTCTACACAATACATCCGGGTTCAGAAAACAAACCTGTAATCACGGACACCATCCTCAGAGAGGATGCTCTGAGAAAATCAGAGATAGAGGCAAGGCTGGCGGAAGCCGAAGCCCGCGAGGCCGCAGATACGGAAGCAAAGGCCGCAGATACCGATGCTGTATCGGATAAAAGCGATCTGCCGGAGGTGGAATTCTCCGATACACAGGAGGACGAAAACTCCCGTGAGACCACGAGCAAGTTCAAGCTTAAGAAAGCTCTGATAATACTGGCTATAGTGCTCGCCTTCTTCGTGCTTCTCGGAGTTGTGCGTTACGCACTCTTCGGACTGTCATGGTCTCCGAACTACGAGACTGAAAAGAATCAGACAAACCAGTACAACGATATAGATGAATTGATAAATGATCTTCAATAGAAGATTATGAGCCACTGTAGCTCATTTGGCAGAGCAGCACATTCGTAACGTGCAGGTGGCCGGTTCGATCCCGGCCAGTGGCTCCATATACCCGGGGCATTGGCGCAGCTGGGAGCGCGCATGACTGGCAGTCATGAGGTCAGGGGTTCGAACCCCCTATGCTCCACCATAACGAAAAGAGAACGGCGTTAGTCGTTCTCTTTTCGTTATTCTGAAACATTCATAGGGGGTTCGAACCCGCAGTCAAATCACAATCAACCCTGCGAGCCGGCGAAGATATTTGCGGCGTTTCCGCAGCGACAGAAACAACCATATGCGAAGCGAGACGAGAAAACAGCTAAATCCCGCGAACTGTCTGAGCGAGTGTAACTCGCGAGTTTTCGCGGGATTCTGTTTTCGTCGAGTAAGCATATATGGTTGTCTGTCGTGAGGACTTGCCGTAAATATCTTCACCGGCTCGCGTCCTTAATCCTCCGCCTGCACGTGAACGCCCGTCACTGCGAAGAGCACCCATTCGGCGATATTGACCGCGTGGTCTCCTATACGCTCAATGTACTTGGCTATCATGAGAAGGTCCAGCGCGTATCCGCCCTGAGAGGGATCCTCCGCAATCATCCTGATGAGGCTGTCCTTGATGTTATCGAAACACTCGTCAACCACATCGTCATCTGCTATCACCTTCTCCGCACCGACCGTATCTCTGTTCACGAAAGCTTCCACGCTCCCGGTGACCATTCCGGCTGCGGATTTTGCCATAGCTTCTATGGCGTCATGCTCCGGGCCGTTTCTGTCGCCCAGATACTTGATTATCTCTGCGATGTCGGCAGTCTGATCTCCGATACGTTCCATATCGGTTATCATCTTCAGCGCCGCGGATATCTGCCTCAGGTCCCGCGCCACAGGCTGCTGCTGGAGGAGAAGCTTCAGGCACACGCCCTCGATTTCCTTCTCCATCTGATCTATTCTGTAATCAGCTGTGATAACCTCTTCAGCCTTTGCGGTATCGTTCCCCGTGAGGGCGGATGCCGCCATGCTCATCGCCTTCTCACAGAGATTCCCCATCTCAACAAGGCACTCATTCAGGTATTCCAGCTGCATATCAAAGTGATTTCTCATTAACCGAACCTCCCTGTAATATAATCTTCAGTCCGCTTCTCTGCAGGTGTGGAGAAGAGCTTCTCCGTGCTGTCGTATTCGATGAGCTCACCCAGCAGGAAGAAGGCCGTGCTGTCGGATATTCTCAACGCCTGCTGCATGTTATGCGTAACTATGACTATGGTGTAATCCTTCTTGAGCTCAATGGCCAGATCCTCTATTCTCGATGTGGAGATCGGATCCAGGGCACTTGTAGGTTCGTCCATGAGAAGAACCTTCGGCTCCACGGCCAGGGCTCTGGCTATACACAGTCTCTGCTGCTGTCCGCCCGAAAGGCCCAGCGCCGGCTTTTTCAGCCTGTCGCACACCTCATCCCATATGGCGGCTCCCTTGAGCGCCTTCTCGACTATTCCGTCCAGCTCATCCTTGTTCCTGATTCCGTGGGTTCTCGGTCCGTAGGCTATATTGTCATAAATGCTCATCGGGAAAGGATTCGGCTTCTGGAACACCATGCCCACTTCCTTCCTGAGCTCGTTCACATCTGTTTCAGGAGAGTATATATCCTTGCCGTCATAAGTGATCTCCCCGGTTATCTTCACCTCGGGAACCAGATCGTTCATTCTGTTGAGGGTTTTGAGAAAAGTGGATTTACCGCATCCGGAGGGGCCTATGAGGGCCGTTATCCCGTTTTCCTCGATATCCATGGTTACGTTTTTCAGTGCCTGTGACTGTCCGTACCACAGATCCAGATTTTTAACGCTTATTATGCTGCTCATGAATCTCTCCTTTTTTTGAAATATTTACCCGCAAAATCCGCAGACATGTTTATTATCAGTGTCATTATCATCAGTATCGCTCCGATTGCAAAGGCCACCTGAAACTCACCCTGCTCCTTGGCGTATACATAGAGCGCCACCGTCAGGGTGCAGCCGGAGCTTGTGATTCCCGAGATAAAGCCGTTTATCACGTGAGCGAAACCTGCGGTGAACAGAAGTGCTGCCGACTCTCCCAGGATTCTGCCCGTGGAGAGTATGCATCCCGTTATGATTCCGTCCACGCAGCCGGGCAGTACAACTGTCTTGATCACACGCCACTTGCCGGCACCGAGACCGAAGGCTCCTTCCCTGTAGCTCTGAGGCACCGTCTTCAGCGATTCCTGAGCCGTTCTCATGACCGTCGGCAGGTTCATTATAACCAGTGTCATTGCTCCGGCCAGCAGGGATGTCCTCATATCCAGAAACTGGCAGAAGAACAGCATTCCCACAAGGCCGTATATTATGGACGGAATTCCCGACAGGGTTTCCGCCGCGTACTCGATTGCTCCCACAATCCTCCTGCTTCCCGCGTATTCGGTGAGGTATATCGCCGCACCTGTTCCGAGAGGCAGGACTATGGCTATGGTCGCTATTATTATGTAAAGGGTGTTGAGTATATCCGGCAGGATTCCTATATTCCCGTCCAGATAGCTCGGTCCCGTACTGAGCAGATTCCACGTTACGTTCGGCAGGCCTTTGGCCAGCACGTACACTATCAGAAACAGAACCAGTCCGCACACGATAACCGTGGACAGCGCCATGAGCGTCTTCATGATTCTGTTGTAGGTTTTTCTTCCGTTTGACATTTCCGGTATCCCTCCTTACTCTTTCTCTCTCTTGAGGAAGAAGTTCAGCACCGCGTTTATGAGCATGATGAACAGGAACAGCACCAGAGCTATTGAGAACAGAGCCTCTCTCTGAAGTCCTGCCGCATAGGACATTTCACTTGCCACTGCGGTGGTGAGAAATCTGACACTTTCGAAAAGGCCCGGCATATTGGCCGCATTTCCCGACACCATCATTACCGCCATGGCTTCTCCTATGGCTCTTCCCACACCGAGAACAACAGCTGCCGCTATACCGCTCTTCGCCGCCTTCAGGGATACCCTGAAGTAAGTTTCCGTCTCCGTCGCACCCAGAGCCAGAGAGGCCTCCTCATATTCCGGAGGAACTGCATCCAGCGCATTCAGGGATACCTTGATAACCGACGGGATAATCATAACGGCCAGTACTATTATGGCAGCCAGAAGGCTCGCTCCGTCGGGAACATTGAATACGTTCATGATTCCCGGTACCAGCACCATCATACCTACAAGGCCGTATACCACCGACGGTATTCCCGCCAGAAGGCTGACTGCTGTCTCCACCACATGTCTCAGTCCTGACGGCGCCGCCTTGGAAAGATAGACAGCAACAAGGAGGCTGACGGGAGCTCCTATGATTATAGCTCCCGCCGTGCCGTAGATACTGGTCATAATGAATGGCAGTATTCCGAACTGAGGATCCGATCCCGTGGAGTTCCAGTGGGTGTTGAAGAGGAAGTCCCTGATGCCGATCTCCTTTATAGCCGGTATACCTGATATAACCAGGTATACCGTTATGAGAAGCACGGCCCCCACTGTGATAAGCCCCAGTATGAGGAATATACCGTGTATTATGTTTTCTGTAATTCTGCTTCTTACTTTCATTCCTTATTTACCTGCTACAGGTACTGCTCCTGCTTCAGAGATGATGTCTGCTGCTTCTGCCGATGTTGCGTAGTCGAAGAACTTCTGTGCTGCTTCGCTGAGTTCGCCGTCAGTCTTGGTTACGAGCATGAACGGTCTCTGAATCTTGTAGGTTCCGTCTGAAATAGTGTCTTCTGAAGGTGCAACTCCGTCTACGGATACCGGCTTAACCGTATCGTCTACTGCTGCCAGTGATGCATATCCGATAGCGTTAGGGTTGTTGCTTACTGTTGTGATAACGTCACCTGTTGATGTGAGCTCCTGACGGTATGCGCACTGTTCCTCAGTCTCAGTGATGGATTCGAATCCGTCTCTTGTTCCGCTTCCGGCTTCTCTTCCAATAAGAACGATTTCGCCGTCAGCTCCGCCGAGCTCGCTCCAGTTTGTGATTTCGCCTGTGTAGATTGCCTTTATATCTTCAAGGGACAGGTCGCTGACTTCGTTCTCGCTGTTTACGATTACTGCGATTCCGTCCAGGGCCAGCTCAGTTGCCTCAAGTCCTGCTTCCTTCTCTTCGTCCTTCAGGTCTCTGCTGGAAAGTCCGATATCGCATCTTCCCTCAGATACGGCTGTGATTCCCGTTCCCGATCCTGTCGGGTTGTATGTGAATGTGATATCCGGGTTGTCATTCATGAACTGCTCTCCCAGAGATCCGATAACCGCCTCCATGGAAGTTGAACCGTCAGTTGCTACCGTTCCGCCTGCATCCGCAGCCTGATCGTCATTTGAGGATCCGCATCCTGCCAGAGCTCCCAGCGCCATAACTGCGCAAAGTCCCATTGCTATAAGCTTTTTCTTCATTTGTTTACATCCTTTCCGGCACCCGTGTGCCTCTCAATTACTATACCCTTCCGTTTACAGCTTCATGATACCGATTGAATGTAAAATCTGAAACCCGCCTTATGTAAAATCAATTTAAAGATGAATGAAATAATATGTCCAGAATTGAAGAAATCATTAAAAATAGATACAGCCATCTTCGCTGTGAAGAGTGGTCTGTATCTATTTCAGGAAGAAATCAAGAATCTAGATAACAGTACCTTTCGGACCACTGCCTGCATGTATCCAAAATAAAGGAAACTGTGAAATACAGATAATAATATGTCTAAACGGAGCAGCTTTAAACGTCCCGGTACCGACAGTCCGGGAAGGCTCTGTCAAACATGCACACGCTTCTGAACCTGCAGTATTTGCATGCGTTCATCCGCTTGCCGTCGGCGTCTGCCGTCTTCTCCCTCGCCGGGGAAATGTCAATCCTGCCCGATCGTATCTCTCCGCAGATTCTGTCCACCTGCTTCTCCGTTTCGTCACAGAGCTCACGGAACTCCTCTTCGCCCATGAGCGTGCCTTTTGAAGCCGAAGCGAAACAACCGTCCTTCTTTACATATTTTACCGGGATGACTTCGGAAGCGATTCCCCTGTTCGCAGCTGCAGCCTGTTCCATCCCTCTGTCCATGGCACATATCGTCCTGAAGTTATCGGGAACTATGCCCTCCAGTCTGTAGGCCTTCCTCAGTCTGTCGTCGAGAGCGCCGCCTGAATCCTTCTTTTCCATGAAATCGTGAATCTTGAAATAGTATATTCCCGCCGGATCCGCCTTGATTCTCTCCAGAGCCTCGTTCATGTACATGGTCAGCTGGAGCTTATATCCGCTTCTGAAATACTCCGGATTCACGGAATTGTTCCCGGTCTTGTAATCTATTATCCTCAGAGCTCTGCGCGGAGGGTTCATATCATCCTCCTCCACATCTATGACATCCAGCCTGTCGATGGCACCTGTGACCACCGTTTTTTTATCTCCGTCAGCCGTTTCCCTGCGGAACTTCTCCTCGAAATGCATCTCTCTTACGGAGCCGCTTCTCACCTGACAGACCAGAGCCCAGGCCACGTCCGAGCACACATCCTGCACGCGCTTCATGCGGAACTCGGACTCCCCGCCGGATTCGAAGACTCCCCCGTTAAGACTTCTGTCCTCCTGAAGAATCTCGCCTATAAGATCGCTGCACTCCTGCCTGGTAATTCTCATCCACGGGGAATTCTCACCCCTGATGCCTTTGCCCTCGCCCGAAGTCAGCCGCTCCGAAAATTTCATGATGCATTCGTGATACAGAGTTCCTATATCGCGTGCGTCGACGCTGAACTCCCTCTCTTCTCTGACACGCAGGCCGTAGTCCATGAAGTGCATGAAAGGACAGCTGCTGTATCTCTCCAGACGGGATGCGCTGGCATAAAGCGTTTCTCCGTCTCGCGTGAAGATCTCGTCCGCCAGTTCCTCTCCCAGAGGCTCAACCCTGTTTGAGAAGCCTGCCCCTTTAAGGAGAAGCTCGTATCTCTCAGGCATATTGTCTCTGTACCATCTTATGGCATGCAGCCACTCATTATCTATCTCTCCCCTGTCGCCGTACTCACGCACCGCATCGGCAACATAAGGCATCGATGCCCCCGGAGATGCGATATATTCGCAGGAATCGATATGGCGCGATACCGCCTCTTCTCCCAGCAGCTCCTGCAAAGTCAGAAACACCCCCGCCGGGGCTATGCTCTTCCCTTCATGATCCGAAAGAGCGCAGCTCACATAAAGCTTCTCCCTCGGAGCCGAGAACATTCTGTACATTGCCAGCTGCTCCTCCTGCCTTGCCATTTCCTCATTTCCGGCAATCGCAATATCCATCTCCTCAAGCCTGCGAAGCTCTCTCATGCTGAGAAGTCCTCCGCTGCTTCGTCCTGCGGGAAGAATGCCCTCATTGGCTCCCGTCACGATAAGGGCTCTTACCGAGCTGAGCCTTGTTCTCTGCATCGTTCCTATTATCACGCAGTCGCCGGTCTGAGGCACTATTCCTATCTCCATCTCCTCGAAACCTGCCGAAACGAGAGATGAGAGGGTTTCATTTGACAGTCGCCGCTCTCCGGCTATCCTCACTATCTGATCGAAGACTTCACATATTATGTTCCAGCTCTGGGCCGTCTCCGCGGCAGCCTCCGCCAGACCCAGCTCACGCTGCCTGTCAACAAGCTCCGCTATTCTGTCCCTCATGGACATGCTGTCCTCCAGGAAGGAATACAGTCCTCTTATCTTCTCTCCGGCAGTGTTTCGTCTGCCCATCTCGTCCTTGAGACTGTTTACGAAGGAGACGGTCCTCTCGCGTATTTCATTAAGCTTCGCCATCTCCTCAGGAGTGTAGTCACCTCTGTTACCGGTGAATTCCCTGTTCCAGGCGGAGCTTCTGATTCTGTACTCACTTATGTAATTTTCCACAAGCTCGCAGTCACGGCTCTCTATGTCCCAGAGACCCGTCTTGAACATGGTTATGACACTGTCGCTTCTTATCCCGGATACGGTCATCTCCAGCAGGGCCATAATAAAGCTCACAGCCGGCTGATGAAGAACCTTTCTCCTAGTATCGGCGAAACACGGTATTCCCCATCTTCTCAGCGTCCTATCCAGAATGTCCCCTCTCAGCTCCGTATCATTGCATATGACAGCGATATCTCCGAATCTGAAGCCTTCATCTCTCACCAGCTTCATTATGTAGAGGGCGGCACGCTCCGCCTCATCATAGACTCCGGTGGTCTCCACGAGGCTTATCGATTCAGACGAAGGATTCTCCCAGAGTCCCGAGGGCTGCTCATCGCAGACCTCCATCTCATCCATGGAAACTGCACTGTAGGGAATTCCGTCCTCATCTGCCGCTTCTTCGAGAACCTTCATTATATATCCGGATAAAGCGAACAGACCTTCACCTTCTCCCGGAAGGATGATTCTGGCATCCCGAGGCCTCTCTCCCGAAACTTCCTCCGGTTCCCAGGTTACGACCACGTTAACAGAAGCCGCCCCTTCGGCCAGCTTCCTTATTATAAGAAAATTAAGGGGAGTGAACGTGTCAAATCCGTATATCCAGATTGACGCTCCCCTTATTATTTCTGATTGTGACATAAGTTCCCCGTAGAGCCGTATGTAATCCTCCGGATCCACATACTTGTCCGCAACAGCATCCTCGTAGGCGGAATATATGCTGCATATGTCCCTGAGCTTGCAGCCCAGCCAGCCCTCTTCCTCACCGTTCTCGAAATACCCTTCGAGATCCTTCGGAGTCAGGCCCTGCCGCTTCATTCCCGATATCATATCGTTCATGCTGCTGACGAAGGAATTCGCATTCTTCTCCCTGCCGAACACAGTGAGCTCTGGGGACAGGTTTTCGATTATCTCCGAAAGAATCATATGTCTTCCGTACTTGTCTATAAGCCTGTCCTCGCGAATTCCCGCCTTGCTGACAACCTTGTGCCCCAGGGAGGAGAAGTCAGCCACCATGAGATTCAGGAAACTGTCGGTTCCCAGATACTCGAAAGCGAGCTGCTCCGCCCTGAGTGAATACTGATCCGGCACGATGAGAATCGTCCTCTCACCGGGATCTATTCTGTCAAATATGAATTTTTCTCTGTTTCGGGTGTTGTCCCCGTAATATACATTAAGCATGCTTACGCTTCATCGATCTTCCCTGAAGTATGGCAGTCCCAGACTTTCAGGTGGCTGATCCTCTCTCCTCTTCCTGACGCTGGTGAATACCAGAACGATTATGGTAACCAGATAAGGAAGCATCTTGTACAGTTCCTTAACCGCCATTCCCGCACCCGGTATAAACAGGTTGAGAATGTAGAGTCCTCCGAAGAGAATGGAACCGAATATGGCTATGTTAGGCTTCCACAGCGTGAATATTACCAGGGCTATAGCCAGCCATCCTCTGTCACCGAAGGCATCGTTGGACCATACGCCGCTGGCGTAGTCCATAACATAGAAGAGCCCGCCCAGACCTGCTATCATGCAGCCTGCACATATTGCCACGTACTTGTATCTGTTAACATTGATTCCCGCCGCATCTGCAGTAGCCGGATTCTCACCGACTGCACGGAGATTGAGTCCGGTTCTGGTATGCGTGAGCACATAGCCTGTTACTATGGCTATGGCCACTGCCAGATAAGTCAGGAATCCGTAGGAAAAGAATATCTTGCCGAACCATCCCAGATCACCTGCGAAAGGCAGACTTCTGCTGAAGAAGTGACTCGTCTTTGACAGCGCAATCGACGGCACAGAGCTTCCGGTGAGCTTCATTAGAGAGCCACCGAAGAAATTGCCGAAGCCCACACCGAAGGTGGTCATGGCCAGACCCACAACATTCTGATTGGCCCTCAGCGTTACCGTAAGCACGCTGAAGAGCAGTCCCATCAGAAGCGAACCCAGAATACATGAAAGCATCGGAATGAATATGGCCAGAAAAGCATTGAGCTCTCCGCTGCAGTTCTGCTCATAGAGGAACGAGCCTATAACGCCGCATATTCCGCCTACGTACATTACACCCGGGATTCCCAGATTAAGACTTCCCGCCTTCTCTGAAATAGTCTCACCCGTACATCCGAAGAGGAGGGGCATTCCCTGAACTATAGCTCTGGGGATAAAAGCAACCAGATCAAACATCTACGCTTCCTCCTTTCCTGATTTCTTTCTTATATGAACCTTGTAATTTATGAAAAACTCGCATCCTATAATGAAGAAGAGTATTATTCCCGTCAGTATATCGGCGAAGGACTGGTTAAGCCCGAATATAGTGGATATCTCCCCTGCTCCCTGTGAGAGGAAAACTATGAGCAGACTGGCGAAAATCATCGCCACCACATTGAACTGGGCCAGCCAGGACACCATTATGCCCAGGAAGCCTCTGCCTCCCGCCAGAGTGGTTGTTATGGTGTGGTCTATTCCCGATACCATCATCCATCCCGTGAATCCGCATATTGCTCCCGAGAGAATGAGGGTTCTCATAATAACGCGGTCAACCTTGATTCCCACGTAGCTTGCCGTTCTCTGGCTTTCTCCCACTACGGATATCTCATATCCGTGCTTGCTGTACTTCAAGTATATAAACATGCCTGCAGTTATAACGGCCACGAAGAGAATTACGAGGATATAGCTGTTGGTTCCTATATACGGAAGCCATCCTGCATTTGTTGACTGATTGATTATTCCAACCTTGCCGGAGCCCTTCGGAACTTCCCAGATTATTACGAAGTACGCCACCAGCTGAATGGCCACATAGTTCATCATGAGGGTGAACAGTGTTTCATTGGTGTTCCACTTCGCCTTGAAGAAGGCCGGTATGAGGGCCCACAGGGCGCCGCAGATAACGGCAGCCGCCAGACATACTATTATAAGCAGCCCGGAAGGTATCAGATCGCCCATGTATATCATGCAAAGTGCCGTAGCCCATGCTCCCATGAGAACCTGGCCTTCTCCTCCCAGATTCCAGAACTTCATCTTGAAAGCCGGAGTGAGAGCCAGTGAAATGCTCAGGAGCACGGCAAGCTCCTTGAGGAGAATCCATGCCTTTCTCTCCGTTCCCACAGCTCCGTATACAAGAGTTCCGAAAACGCTGAGAGGGTTGAGGCCGGTGAGTGCCGTAGTCACTATGGCGCAAACTATAAGCGCCGCTATAATGGCTCCGATTCTGATTGCCCACGTTTTTGTGAAGGGCAGATCCTTTCTCTTTGTTATGTGAAGAAGAGGCTCGCTGTGTTTTTTACTCATTGTCCTTACCTCCTCCAAGTTTAGTCATCATCATACCTATCTGATTCTTATCCGCAGTTTTACCTTCTACTATGCCGCTTACCTTGCCGCCGCACAGAACGAGTATTCTGTCGCTGAGTTCCATGAGTACGTCCAGATCCTCGCCCACATAGATTACGGCAACGCCTTTCTGCTTCTGCCTGTTGAGAAGGTCATATATCGTATATGAAGAGTTGATGTCCAGACCCCTGACAATGTAGGCCGACAGAAGCACTGTAGGAGCTGAGGCTATCTCACGTCCTACGAGAACCTTCTGAACGTTTCCTCCGCTCAGCTTCCTGACAGGTGTTGATGTGCTCGGCGTATTGACTTCCAGCTCCTCAACAACCTTCTCCGCCAGCTTCCTCGGTGTCTTCCTGTCCGTGAACATGGATTTGCCGCGTCTGAAGGAACGGAGCATCATATTGTCCGTCAGGTCCATATTGGCAACCAGGCCCATACCCAGTCTGTCCTCGGGAACGAAGGAGAGTGCCACTCCCATAGCGGCAATCTGGAGAGGATCCTTGCCTATGAGCTCATCCTTTCCCCCATCATCGTCTATGTAGGATATGGTTCCCGACTCAACAGGCTGAAGCCCTGCGATTGCTTCCAGGAGCTCCTTCTGTCCGCAGCCGGATATTCCCGCTATTCCCAGAATTTCACCGGAATTGGCAGTGAAGGAAACATCATCCAGTTTCGTCAGTCCGTCCTGACTCTTTACCGTCAGTCCCTCAACTCTGATTCTCGGCTTCGGGTTTACAGGCTCCGGTCTGTCGATATTGAGAGAAACCTGTCTTCCCACCATCATGTTGGTCATTTCCTGCTCGTTTGTCTCGGCGGTTACCATATCTCCTATGAACTCGCCTTTGCGAAGGACTGCCACTCTGTCTGATATGGCAAGCACTTCGTGGAGCTTGTGGGTTATAATTACAACCGTCTTGCCGGCTTCCTTCATGTTTCTGAGCACTGCGAAGAGCTTCTCTGTCTCCTGAGGGGTGAGCACGGCGGTCGGCTCGTCAAGGATGAGTATGTCCGCGCCCCTGTAGAGCACCTTGACTATTTCAACCGTCTGTTTCTGTGAAACCGACATGTTGTAGATTTTCTGCTGAGGATCTATTTCGAATCCGTACTTGTCGCATATCTCGCGGATTTTAACCGATGCCTGCTCCAGATTCAGTCTGCCCTCCTCCTTGAGACCCAGAACTATGTTCTCGGCGGCAGTGAACACATCAACAAGCTTGAAATGCTGATGTATCATTCCTATTCCGTATTCGAATGCCTCTCTCGGAGAATGGATGGATGCCGGTTTGCCGTATATGCTTATCTCGCCTTCATCCGGGTAGTATATTCCCGACAGCATATTCATAAGCGTGGTCTTTCCGCTGCCGTTTTCGCCCAGCAGTGACAGAATCTCACCGCGATATATGTCAAGACTGACTTTGTTGTTGGCTACCACCGAACCGAAGGTTTTAGTAACGTCCCGCATGGACACTGCCACTTCTCTGTTGGCCAAATTAATCAACACCTTTCCTGAAATAATGTTCATATTATACCACGAAAACCCCGGCTAAAACCGGGGCTTCCGCTGGTATGTAAATTTTATTTAGAATTTCTGGTCAAGCAGCTTGATGCCGTCAATCTGAACATCGAAGTAAGGGGCTGATCTGAATTTTGATTCCATGAATGCGCCGTCTTCAATAACTTCTGTATCAGCTGTGTAGTCAGCATCTGTGTCAACGTCTGCCTTGTATGAATCAAGAGCCTTGCCTTCAACTGTGAACGTTGCAGTGTCGAATACCTGCAACTCGCCCGACTCCAGCTTAGCCTTTGCTTCTTCAATAGCATCTGCAGTTCCCTCAGCAGCAACGTCTTCGTTGATGTCTGTGAGTACTACCGATCCGGTCTCCAGATTTCCTGTCCAGTCTGCATCGATTGCTTCGCCGTTCATGGCAGCATCGATAGCATATTCATAGTAAGGTGTCCAGTCGATTCTTGAGGATACGATGAATGTGTTAGGGCATGCATCCTGAGTGCTTCCGTTGTATGATACGTTAGGAACGCCCTTCTTCTCGCATGCTGTAGGAGCTCCCATGGAGTCAGCGTGCTGTGAGATGAGTATGCAGCCGTCGTCCATCAGCTTGTTGGCAGCTTCCTTCTCGAGAGCTTCGTCATACCATGATCCTGTGAATGTTACTTCCATAGTAGCTGATTCGCATACGGAACGAGCGCCGAGGAAGAATGAAGTGTAGCCTGATACTACCTCTGCATATGTGAATGCGCCAACATATCCAATCTTGGCCTGGTCAGCAGTGATGTCGCCGGCATCGATCATCTCGTTGATCTTCATTCCTGCAGCGATACCTGCGAGATATCTTCCCTCGTAGATTGATGCGAATGCATTGTGATAGTTGTCAAGACCCTCAGTGTGAGCCTTAGTTCCTGTTGAGTGGCAGAACTGCACGTCAGGGAAATCCTTGGCAGCCTGAATCATGAAGTCCTCGTGACCGAATGAGTCTGCGAAGATGATTCCGCAGCCTGCGTCAACCAGCTCAGCAGCGGCATCGTAGCATTCCTGTCCTTCAGGGATGTTTGTCTTGATAACAGCTTCAACGCCCAGATTCTCACATGCAGCGTTGGCAGCGTCGATAAAGTTCTTGTCGTAAGTTGAGTTTTCGTCATGGAGACAGATGAATCCAACCTTGAAGCCTGAATCCTCTGCACCGTCATCTGATCCGCCGCATCCGGTCAGAACTGCCGAAAATGCGAAAATCATCATGAATGCAAGTACTAATGATAATACTTTCTTTTTCATTCTTCTCCTCCTTAAATGAAAATCCTGGAAAACAATAAAGACAGGTCTAAAAACCTGCCTGCCAATTTCTACGGGACTAACCGTTGCTCCGAGGGAATTCACGTGACATCTCACTTTCAAATGAAAGGCGGATCGCGGACTCTCCCAAATCAACCAATAGTCGTAACTGAGGCGTTACGGTAGAAACGCACTAACCATCTCTTCGTGCTTATATCGGCAAATTATTTAAATCGTGGTTTTTACCACATCTTGAGTTTACCCCCTTAATTTGGCAGTGTCAATACAAAATTGCAATCAAATATGGTATTATTCATATATAAATTACAGAACTGGTTTATTCCGGAATCGAGGTTAACAATGAACTATGAAATCGATATTGCAGGCAAAAAAAGAAGCCTTAAACTGTTCAGCGTAAGCGAGGACACACAGATTGCCGCCTTCATACTCTACGGCGATGTGGAGATGACAGGACACGCGGCAGAGAAGCTCCTCGAAGCGGCACCGGATTTCGATATAATTCTCACCGCCGCCTCCAAGAGTATCGCCCTGGCATACGAGATGACCCGCCGCGCAGGCAAGGAGGAGTACGTTGTCGCTCTGAAATCCCGCAAAGTCTATATGGACAATCCTATCACCGTCAACGTGAACACCATCACGACACAGCAGCAGCAGAGCCTCTTCATCGGAGAAGATGACGCCGCCAAACTCCGCGGACGCCGTGTGCTCATCGTGGACGATGTTATAAGCACAGGTGCATCCCTCCGTGCACTGGAGGAACTGGCAGAACGTGCCGGAGGAATAATCACAGGCAAAATGGCCGTTCTGGCCGAAGGAGACGCCTACGACCGTACGGACATCACGGCTCTCGGCAAGCTGCCTCTCTTCGACGGAGACGGCAACATAAAGGAATAATCATGAACGTCAGTATTCTGCAAAGGCTTGAGACCGCAGGCTTCTCGGCCTATATCGTCGGAGGAAGACTGCGCAATATGCTTCTCGGTCTCGAAGAAGATCCCGAAAACCCGTGGGATACGGATGTTACCACGAACGCTCTCCCGGAGCAGGTAAAGGATGTCTTCTCCGACTGCAGGGTTCTGGAAACGGGGATTCGCCACGGCACCGTAACCGTGCTCACCCCTGAACCTGTGGAGATAACCACCTTCAGGAAGGACGGAGCATATTCCGACAGCCGTCATCCGGACAGCGTGGACTTCTCCGCCACACTGGAGGAGGATCTGGCGAGACGCGACTTCACCGTCAACGCCATAGCCATGGATGCCCGGGGAAACATTGAAGACCCCTTCGGAGGAAGAGAAGACCTGAACAATCATATACTCCGGACGGTGGGAGATCCCGAGGAACGCTTCCGGGAGGATCCTCTCCGTATCTTTCGCGCGTTAAGGTTCATGGCAGCACTGACAACCCCTGACGGCGAGCGCGCCTTATATGCCGACAGTAAGACAGAGGCCGCACTCTTCACATGTGCTCCTCTTCTCGAGAAAATCGCTCCGGAGAGACTTTGCTCGGAGTTCTACAAGCTGATAACCGGTGATTTCGCAGGAGATGTTATCCGGGAATACGTTGATATAATAGGTGTGGTGATTCCGCCGCTTCTGGCTATGAAGGACTTTAATCAGCACAACCCGTATCACAAATATACAGTTCTGGAGCACTGCATACGCGCCATGGAGGCTGTGGATAAGGACAGGGTAATGAAGCTTGCCGCCCTTTTCCATGATGTGGGCAAGCCCGAGACGTTTTTTATCGGAGATGACGGCATAGGTCACATGTACGGTCATCCTCAGGCAGGAGAAAGAATTTTCCGCAGCATAATGACCCGTTTAAAAGCAGACAGAGCAACAACGGATCAGGCTGCTGCTCTGATAAAACATCACGATCTGGTATTTCACAGAGACAGAGCTCTGCTGAAAAGATGGATGAACAGATTCACACCGGAGCTTCTTCTCAGAATACTGACTCTCAAGGAGGCCGACAACCTGGCTACAGGCAATATGAGCCCCGAGCTCGGAGACAAGTTCAGAGAAATCCGCTCCATGATTCTGGAAATCCTCAGTGAAGGAGAGTGCTTCTCCCTGAAGGATCTGGCAATCGACGGCAATGATGTCATTGCTGCCGGAATCGAAGCCGGACCCGCGGTGGGAGAAGTTCTCAGCAGACTGCTGAGCCTTGTCACCGAGGGCAGAATCGAAAACACCAGAGAGGCGCTCCTCTCTGCTATATCCCGATCTTAAGAAGCTCGACGAACTGCCTGGCGGTTCTCGGGCTTCTGCCGTTCTTTCTTATGGCGAAAGCCTCCGCTCTGCGGAACAGCTCCTCTTCAGTGTAGTCTCCGGCTATTCCGTATTCCTCCGCCAGTGCTCTTACGATATCGAGATAATCATCTTTGCCCGGTTTCTGGAAGGTTATGGTTAGGCCGAAACGCGCCGCCAGACTCATCGTCTCCTGCAGAGTATCATTGACATGGAGCTCATCACCGTCCCTGTCGCTGAAATTCTCTTTGACAAGATGTCTTCTGTTGCTCGTGGCGTATATTACAGTATTGTCACCGCATCCTGATATGCTTCCCTCCAGGGTTGCCTTGAGTGCGGAGAAATTGTCATCGTTCCCCGAAAAACTTAAATCGTCAATAAACAATATGAACCTGAGCGGGTTGGAGGCCAGCTCCTCCATTATATCCGGAATCTGATACAACTGGTTTTTCTTTATCTCAACTATCCTCAGTCCCCTGTCGCTGTATTCGGCGGCAACCGCCTTGATTGTGGAGCTTTTGCCCGTTCCCATATCTCCGTAAAGCAGCATGTTGCTGGCACCCCGTCCTTCAACCAGAGCCTCCGTGTTTCTGACGATAAGCTCACGCTCCCGGCTGTATCCGAAGAGCATGCTCAGAGGCTGGTAGTCCGGATGAGTGACCGGCAGTATATTCCCGTCCTCCACTCTGAAGAAGGTGTGCTCCGCATACATACCGTAGCCTGTCGAAGATATATTGGCCAGTTTGCCGGAAAATTCCTCAGTGAGCTTAAGACGGCTGTTTCGCCACTGCGGCAGACCTGACGGCATAATCTTCTCCGACAGAGCTTTCGAAGACAGAGATGCGATTTCCGACAGAACCGCCAGTTCTCTCTTGACGGTTTCGTTCAGCTCCTTCCCCGGCTCCTCTCCGGCGGCTATTTTCTTCACATAGAAGTTCTCGTCCCTGAGAACAGCCCTCCTTATATATTCCGACAGATCCTCCGTCTGCTCCAGGAGTATCTCGGCGAACCGGCTGTATGCCTCGACTGCAGCATAAGTATCGATGTCATCCTCACATACCCGGTCCAGAAGGTCAGTCAGCGCTCTTATCAGAGGATCCCTCTTGATTCCTCCGAAAACCGTAAGTGTTCCTGTTTTAATTTTAAGTGTTCTGTAATCTGTCATATCCAAGTCTCCATCTGCATTGTCATCGGCCATAGTGTGAAAACGTACAGGGCTCCGCAGGTGCACAGGTAAGGCCCCAGCGGTATGGAATCATCCTTGCCGTACTTGCCCCGTATGAGGCCTGCCGCTGCCGCTGCTCCGCTCGCGAGTGATGCGGCTATCATTACCGTTCCTATCCCTTCCGCGCCCAGAAACACTCCCATTCCCGCGCACAGCTTCACATCTCCCCAGCCCAGTATTTCCTTTTTCGTCAGCGCTCCTGCACCGGCAATAATCACCATGAATCCGCCGCCGAGAAGCAGTCCCGCCAGAGGCTGAATCAGTCCTTCTATTCCCAGAGGGCTGACAGTGTTTCTGTATATCCCTGCCATTCCCACTGCGGCGACCACCAGCACCAGAACGAACTGATCCGGTATTATCATGTATTTCTTATCGGCGATTCCGATTATGATCATCGCCCATACGGCCACCAGTCCGGAAGCCGTCATCTGAATTCCCGTCAGAGTGATTTCACCCATCCCGGGCAAAAGCCTGAGGCAGAGGCACGCAAGTCCTGCCGCGCAAAGCCATCTCCATGGGTTTTCCTTGAGCCGCTTCACGTGAGGGTCCTTCAGCTCCTGAGAAGGCTCCTCCCCGTAATCGCAGAGCCAGGAGGGCGGTATCCTGTTAAATACATACACCACGCTGAGCCCTGCCGTTATTCCGACGGCGATGCATACCGCCGATGCTGCTGTCAGTGCTGCTATTCCGTTCATAATTTCTCCAGAAGTGTGATAAGGTCCGCCGGTCTCTCAATGATATAATCCGGCCTCTCATCCTCGGGTATTTCTTCACTGTCGGCTGACATTGCCTCGCTCCACCCCACCAGAACCGTCGGTGAACCGGCATTCCTGCCGCAGAGGATATCGAAGCGTGTGTCTCCCACCATGAGCGCGTTCTCAGGGCTTACTCCCAGGCGCCCGGCCGTCACCAGTATGGACTCGGGATCAGGCTTGTGTCTGTCAACATCCTCAACTGTCACTATGACGTCGAAAAATTTCTCCGCATCGTACTTGTCCAGACCCTGATAGGTTGTTTTCCTGAGCCTTGATGTGGCGAGAGCCGTTTTGTACCCGAGACTGCGCACACGCTCAAGCATATCCTCAACCCCCGGGAAGAGCTCTATCATATCCAGGAAGTAATCCCTGTGAAAGTCTCTGTAAACGCCCACGGAAACCTCCGAAGGCACCTGAGGGAAAGCAGCCTTCATGCTCTCCTCAAGAGGCTCACCGAAGGTTTTGAGAATCTCTTCCCGGTCTCCTTCACTGCCGGTAAGTTCCCTGTAGGTGTGCTGCCAGGACTCCATCACAATTTTATTCGTGTTCATTAACGTTCCGTCAAAATCAAATATTACTGCTTCTATCATGTCTGTTATTTTACTGTAAATAATTGGAATTTGCAATAGCGTGCTAAAAAATCTCCTTCAGTGATACGCCATTCACTGAAGGAGACTTCACCCGTGCGTACAGCATGAGACTGTCGCACACAAAACCTCTCCGGGCATCTCTGCCCAAATCTCTTCTTGTCTATATTATATATCAACTGATTCCTCAAATAAACAGGAAAAGTTCACGTTGCCCTTCAAGAGGCGTTTTTTAACTCTTTATTCGCGATTTTTTGTTTCAATTCTTATTTCTGCGGCCTTTGCATGACCCATAAGCCCTTCTCCGCGGGCCAGACTCGATACGAGAGGCGCGATTGCCTCCGTACCGCTCTTCGTCATTCTCTGGTGAGTGCATGTCTTGAGGAAGGTTCCCACCCATACTCCGCCTGTGTATCTGGCGGCGCCCATTGTAGGCAGCGTATGGTTTGTTCCCGATGCATAGTCTCCGAAAACCTCCGCCGTATTCTCACCGATGAACAGGGATCCGTAGTTGTAGAGAGCCTGCACCGTGCTGTCCGTAATCTCCGGCGCCACGTTCACCTCCAGATGCTCCGGCGCGTAGCTGTTGGCATACTCGATTGCCTCCTCGAGAGAGTCTGCCACGATCACCTCGCCGTAATCCTCCCAGGATCTGGATGCCTTCTCGGCCGTCTCCAGAGTCTTCAGCTGCTCCTCCACAGCCTCTATCACTCTGCGTCCGAAGTCTTCGTCCGTCGTGACGAGAATTCCCTTGGCCTCATAGTCATGCTCCGACTGGGCCAGTATGTCAGCTGCCGAAACCTCCGGACGACCTGTTCCGTCCGATATAATAAGCACCTCGCTCGGTCCCGCCAGGAAGTCTATTCCGATCTTGCCGTAGCACTGCTTCTTGGCTTCCGTAACGAAACTGTTTCCCGGGCCCACAAGCAGATTGACCGGCTTTATCTCATCCGTTCCGTAGGCCATGGCCGCCACGGCCTGAGCTCCTCCCACAGCATATATCTCGTTGATTCCC
The DNA here is from genome assembly GCA_022773945.1 of Clostridiales bacterium. Taxonomy (GTDB): domain Bacteria; phylum Bacillota; class Clostridia; order Peptostreptococcales; family Anaerovoracaceae; genus Lentihominibacter. The sequence goes on along the minus strand of JALFNS010000031.1, from coordinate 28,768 downwards.
GCTATGTCCATTGCCACCAGGGTCAGTGGATGTATTCTGTCGGTTCCTTTGATTACAGGAGAGCAGGCGACGATACGTCTGACGCCGGCAACCGCTGCCGGTATTCCCAGCATGAGCGCTGTTGAATAGAGAGGGTACCCGCCTCCCGGAACGTAGCAGCAGCAGGATTCAACCGGTATTATTCTGTGTCCCAGAAGAACTCCCTCCACCGGGGAAAAATCGCTTATTTCACTGACAGATGCTCTCTGAGCCTCCGCGAATGCCCGGATGTTGGCGGCTGCAGCCCTGATGTTGTTCACATCCTCCTCGCCCACCTGTCTGTAGGCCTCCTCTATCTCCTTGCGGGATATTCTGAGCGTTTCTCTGCTGCAGTCATCAAACCTGCTGTTATATTCCTTAAGGGCCGCATCGCCTTCATTTCTGACCTTGTCAATTATTCCGGCGACTGTGTGAGCGAGCTCGCGCCGCTCCGATTCCTGTCTGACCTTGGACCCTTTAATTATCTTCATAATTTTCCTCTCTTTCGCTTTTAAGTGATAAAAACATTATACACCTGCGCGATAATATTTGCCACCACCTTAAAGTGTATACCTTAAAATAATTATTTTTGTATGTTTTTATATGTTCAATTATCCTGTATCATAATTCTATAGCTAATATTATTTAAACTATTTTTATAACATGAGAATTTTTTATGACTACAATCGCCAATTCAAATACTTCAGTTAAAACTGAATCAAAAACACAGATGCTGGTAATTACCGCTCTGTTCATCGCCCTCACCTTCGTGGCAACAATGTTCATCAACATCAGACTGCCGCTCATGGGACAGGGCGGACTCATACATCTCGGTAATGTTCCTCTCTTCCTTGCCGCTATGATATACGGCAAGAAGGTGGGAGCTGCTGCAGGTGCTTTCGGAATGGGTCTCTTCGACCTCATCTCAGGCTGGACCGCATGGGCTCCGTTCACATTCGTTATCGTCGGATGCATGGGCCTGGTTGCAGGACTCATCAGTGAGAAGATGAACGTAAGACCTGTAGTTGCCAACATAGTGGCAGTTATAGCCGCACTCATCATCAAGATTGTCGGCTACTACTTCGCAGAAGTTATTCTCTACGGAAACTGGGTTCTCCCGCTGGGCTCAATTCCGGGAAACATCCTTCAGGTTGTTGTTGCCGGAATCATCGTTGTTCCTTTCGCAGGAAAGCTCAAGAAGATTTTAAGAAGAATGGCGTAAGCCTGTAATTTCAAGAGGTGATCAGATGTACAAGATAATGACGGCAGGCCCTACTCAGGTTCACGAATCCGTGCGCCGGGCCAGAAGCCTGGAAACCACAAACCCGGACCTCGATCCGAATTTCGCTGAATTCTACAAGGAAACATGTGATATTCTTCAGGAGCTTCTTCACTCCTCAGGTACCGCCTACATTCTCGGCGGGGAAGGAATCCTGGGGCTGGAGGCGGCATGCGCTTCACTTACGGAGCCGGGAGACAGAGTGCTGGTAATAGACAACGGTATCTTCGGCAAAGGCTTCGCGGATTTCGTCACCATGTACGGAGGCGAAGCTGTGCTGTACACCTGCGATTACAGAAGACCCGTTGATCCGGCCGCACTTAAGGAATTCCTCGACAAGGATTCAGATTTCAAATACGCCACAGTAGTTCACTGTGACACTCCGAGCGGCATTCTCAACGATCTTTCGAAGATATGCCCTCTGCTGGCCGAATACGGCATCCTCACCGTTGCCGATTCCGTTGCGGGCATGTTCGGAGAGTATCTCAATGTGAACGAGTGTCAGATTGACATCCTCTGCGGCGGTTCCCAGAAGGCCCTTTCGGCGCCTCCGGGACTGAGCATGGTATGGGTAAGCGACAAGGCCATGAAGGCTATGGAGAGCAGGAAGACTCCTGTGGCCTCCTTCTACGCCAACCTCCTCACCTTCAAAACCTATTACGAGGACAAGTGGTTCCCTTACACTATGCCGATCAGCGACATTATCGGACTCAGAGAGGCTCTCGACAGAGTCAGAGCGGACAAGGACATTCTGGCCCGCCACGAGAGAATCGCCTCCGCCACACGCAGCGCAGTGAAGGCTTCGGGACTCTCCATGTATCCTGTGGACGGCTTCTCGAACACGGTTACCGTAATCGAAGTTCCTGACGGACTCACGGACAGCCGGATTCTAGGAACCATGAGAGACAAGTACGGAATAATGCTTTCCGGATGCTTCGACGTTCTGGCAGGCAAAGTCTTCAGAATCGGTCACATGGGCGAAAACGCCAACCTGGAAGATATGACAGCAGTCATGGAAGCCCTTGACGGCACCTTCGCAGATCTGGGCTACACACTCAAGTGCAGCCTCAAGGAAGCTTTTATCGAAGCATACGAAGCGGTCCCGGACAGACAGGATGTATCTATTTAAGAGGTTTTCTCCATTTTTAGATACATACTGTCTGTAATCCGAAAGCCCTATGTATCTATTTTTTCGATTTCTTTCTGAAATAGATACAATCCCTTCGGATTTCGACGTCATCACGTATCTAATTCAACCGGAAAGTGCCGGTTTAGATGCATATCAAACATTTTTGGTGTTTTGCCCCCACTTGATTTAAGTGTATTTATCTATAAATCCTATAATCAAAGAAAATAGATACACGCCAATCCTCACAGCGAGGTTGGGTGTATCTATTTTTCATGCTTTCTTCGATTATAGATACATATGTCTTAAATCGCCTGCACTATCAGATCTCCCGTCTCACGGGTTCCCGATACCTTCTCACCTTCGCGGGCGATATCGGCGGTTCTGCATCCGTCAGCCAGGACCTTCCTGACAGCGTTTTCTATACAGTCCGCTTCTTCGCCAAGACCGAAGGTGTATCTGAGCATCATGGCAGCCGATAGAATCGTCGCCATCGGATTGGCGATGTTCTGTCCTGCGATGTCAGGCGCAGAACCGTGTACCGGCTCGTACATTCCGAAATTGCCTTCTGCCAGACTCGCCGACGGCAGCATTCCTATGGAACCTGTAATCATGCTGGCCTCATCTGAGAGAATATCTCCGAAGATGTTGCTGGTCACGATAACATCGAACTGTTTAGGATTTCTCACAAGCTGCATTGCCGCATTGTCGATGTAGAAATTGTTGACCTCAACTTCAGGGTAATCCTCAGCCACTTCAGCCACCACTCTTCTCCAGAGACGCGAGCTCTCGAGAACATTGGCCTTGTCCACGCTGGTAAGCTTCTTCCCGCGCTTCATTGCCATATCGAAGGCAACCTTGGCTATTCTTCTGACCTCTCCCTCGGCATACTGTTCAACATCGTATGCGGCAGGACCGAGATCCGTGTCTGTCGTACCCTTTTCACCGAAATAGATTCCTCCGGTAAGCTCTCTTACAACCACTATGTCCAGACCGCCCTCAACGATTTCCGGCTTGAGCGGGCAGGCATCGGCCAGCTCGTCGAAGAGAAGTGCGGGACGGAGATTGGCGAAGAGGCCGAGCTCCTTCCTGAGACCGAGCAAAGCCCTTTCAGGACGCTGATCACCCGGAAGAGTATCCCATTTCCATCCGCCTACAGCGCCCAGAAGCACTGCGTCTGAGCCTTTGCATATATCAATCGTTTCCTGTGGCAGACACTCACCCTTCTCATCGATGGCGCATCCGCCGGCCAGGGCCTTAACGTACTCGAAGCTGTGGCCGTATTTCCCGCCTACCGCATCGAGAACTCTGAGTGTCTGTTCCACAACCTCCGGGCCGATTCCGTCGCCCGGTATAACTGCTATTCTGTAATTCATCTTATCTCCTCTATTCAGTGAGACTCTTCATGAGTCCGCCCTTAGCCATAATTTCCTTGATGAAATCCGGGAAAGGCTGAGCCCGGTAGGTCTCGCCCTTGGTTTCGTTGGTTATTATACCATTGTCAAAGTCTATTGACACCTCGTCTCCCGCTTCAATTCTCTCGCCTGCCTCCGGGCACTCCAGAATCGGCAGCCCGATATTTATTGCGTTGCGGTAAAAAATGCGCGCGAAGGTCTTGGCTATAACGCAGTCTATGCCGCTGGTCTTGATGGCTATAGGCGCATGCTCTCTGGAGGAGCCGCATCCGAAGTTCTCGCCGCCCACCATTATATCGCCGGGCTTAACCTTGTTTACGAAATCCTCGTCGATATCCACCATGCAGTGGCTTGCCAGCTCCTTGTGGTCCGCCGTGTTCAGATATCTGGCCGGGATTATAACGTCAGTATCTATATTGTCACCGTATTTATGTACTTTGCCGTGTGCTTTCATTTCCGCCTCCTATATCTCATCAGGTCCGGCGATTCTGCCGGCAACCGCCGATGCTGCAGCGATTACAGGGCTTGCCAGATATACTTCAGATTTAACGTGTCCCATTCTTCCCACGAAGTTTCTGTTCGTGGTTGCTACGCATCTCTCACCCTCGGCCAGGATACCCATGTGGCCTCCGAGACAAGGTCCGCAGGTAGGCGTAGATACAACGCATCCTGCATCGATGAATATGTCCATATATCCTCTGGCGATACACTCCTTGTATATTGCCTGAGTGGCAGGAATAATGATTGCTCTCACATTGTCGTGGACTTTGCGGCCTTCGAAAATCTTCGCCGCATACTCCATATCCTCCAGTCTGCCGTTTGTGCAGGAGCCGATTACAACCTGGTCTACAGGAACATCTCCCACGCAGTCAATCGTCTTCGTGTTCTCAGGCAGATGCGGGAAGGAAACCGTCGGCTTCAGCGATGACAGATCGATATCTATCACCTGAACGTATGAAGCGTCTTCATCTGCTTCGTATACTGTCCATTCGCCCTTGACTCTGTCCTTCATGTACTCCTCAGTCACCGAGTCTACAGGGAATATGCCGTTCTTGGCTCCCGCCTCGATAGCCATGTTGGTAATGCAAAGTCTGTCGTCCATTGACAGAGAGGCTACGCCTTCTCCGCCGAATTCCATCGACTTGTAAAGCGCACCGTCCACTCCGATGAGGCCGATAATGTGGAGTATTACATCCTTACCCGTAACATTCTCCTGAAGCTTGCCGGTCAGATTGAACTTTATGGCTTCAGGCACCTTGAACCATGCCTGGCCCGTCGCCATTCCGGCTGCCATGTCCGTGCTTCCCACTCCCGTGGAAAACGCGCCCAGAGCACCGTATGTGCAGGTATGCGAGTCGGCACCGATGATGCAGTCGCCCGCCTTGACTATTCCCTGCTCCGGCAGAAGCGCGTGCTCAATACCCATCCTGCCCACGTCGAAGAAGTTCTCAACATCGAATCTTCTCGCAAAGGCTCTGCACTGCTTGCACTGCTCGGCCGCCTTGATGTCCTTGTTAGGGGTGAAATGGTCCATTACCAGGGATATCTTCCCCTTGTCGAAGATGCCGTCAAATCCGGCCTTCTCAAACTCGTTCACCGCCACAGGTGTAGTTATGTCATTACCCAGAACCATATCCAGATTGGCCCTGATGAGCTGGCCCGGCTCAACCTTGTCCAGCCCGGCGTGAGCCGCCAGTATCTTCTGAGTCATCGTCATTCCCATGGTTATCTCTCCTCTCGTTTTTAACTGTACTAACTATTTAACGAAATGTTCCTGTTTGTTCTGTCTGTTGAGGGCGCTGACAAGGGCGTTTACCGATGCCAGAATTATGTCCTCATGGGTACCTACGCCCCAGTACTGTTTCTCATCCCTGCCCTCGATGCATACATAGGCGGCCGCCTTGGAATGAGAGTCCGCCGAAAGTGCGTGCTCCGAGTAGGTGATGAAGTTGTAGTTGAATTCATAAGGCGTCTTCTTGAGACCGTTGCTGACGGCGTCCAGATGTCCGTTACCCGTGGCCGTTATGTTGTAGTAATTGTCCGCGATACGAACCTTTATCTCCGCAGTTACGCCTTCACTGGACTTGGAGTCGGCGGATCTGACGAAGGTTGCCTCAGTAACGTCTATATCCTCGAAGTCGTTGATGTACTCCTTGCTGAAGGCACTGTATACTTCGTCCGGCGAAAGCTCCTTGTGTCTCCTGTCGGAAATATCCTTGACCATGTAACCCAGCTCTTCTCTCATCTGCATAGGGATAGTGTAGCCGAAGTTGTGCTCCATGATGTAGGCTATGCCGCCTTTGCCCGACTGGCTGTTGATTCTGATAACATCAGCCTCGTACTCTCTGCCCACATCCTCCGGATCGATCGGCAGATAAGGCACGGACCACTTGTCCGGCGTAACCTCTCTGCGCCACTTCATTCCCTTGGCTATAGCATCCTGATGCGAACCGGAGAACGCAGCGAACACAAGCTGTCCGCCGTACGGCTGTCTCGGATGAACCTTGATGTCCGTATACTTCTCGTACTTCTCTACTATCTCAGGCATGTTGGAGAAGTCAAGCTCAGGGTCGACTCCGTGGGAGAACATGTTCATGGCCAGAGTAATTATGTCAACGTTACCTGTTCTCTCTCCGTTGCCGAAGAGTGTTCCCTCGATTCTGTCGCCGCCGGCCAGAACGCCCAGCTCGGCATCGGCAACAGCCGTTCCTCTGTCATTGTGCGGGTGAAGGGAAACGATGAGGTTTTCTCTGTTATTCATGTTTTTGCACATATACTCGATCTGTGACGCGTACACGTGAGGCATGGACATGGCCACTGTCGCCGGCAGGTTTATGATGACCTTGTTGTCCGGTGTCGGCTCCCAGATATCTATTACGGCGTTACATATTTCAGCCGCAAAATCCATTTCCGTTCCCGTGAAGCTCTCCGGTGAATACTCGAAGGAGAATTTCGTTTCCGGATACTTGGCCGCGTACTCCTTGATGAGGCGGGCGCCCTTCTCGGCTATCTCTATAATCTCAGGTTTTTCCTTCCTGAACACCTGCTGTCTCTGGGCCAGTGAAGTGGAGTTGTAAAGATGTACCACCGCACTCTTGGCTCCCTCCAGCGCTTCGAAGGTTCTCTTGATTATATGCTCTCTTGACTGAGTGAGCACCTGTACGGTAACATCGTCAGGAATCAGATCCTCTTCTATAAGCTTCCTGAGGAAACTGTATTCCGTTCTCGATGCGGCAGGAAATCCCACTTCTATTTCCTTAAACCCCAGCTTTACCAGGAAACTAAAGAACTCCACCTTTTCTTCAAGACTCATCGGAACAATCAGCGCCTGGTTGCCGTCTCTCAGGTCCACGCTGCACCAGCGAGGCGCTTTCTCAATATGGTCTTTTTTTACCCAGTCGTTGTATTCCGGTCCTACAGGGAAATATCCCGTACTGTACTTAGTGTAATTCTTCATCTTTCCTCCTAAAAAATACGCCTTCATCCCACTAAGAGACGAAGGCCTTGGCTTCCGCGGTACCACTCTTATTGGCGTGCTCTTTCGGTCTTCCCGCTGCCGGCATTCCTTCTCCGGCAGGACTACACGCCCGCTTTAAGTTTCATGCTCCCGGGTGAGACATCCGGCTCCGTATACAGCCTCACACCCACCGGCTGCTCTCTGAAATACCAAAGCTGAATTTATTCCGTTCATCGCATCTGTATTATATTGTATTTAAACCTTGCATAACTATTTTAGACAATTTAACAAATCTTGTCAACAAAATTTGTACGATTTTTACAAATTGTTATTTGTATTGTGCCTGTTCATTTATCATTGAAAAGCCTAAGGCAATTTCTGACAAAACCTATGCCCTCACAAATATTTTGTCAGACTCTGAGACTAAGTTGAGGGATTTTCTGACAAGAACCGAGGAATCGCAATATACTTTGTCAGAAAAACCGACCTGCGGAAGTGCCGGAGTATGAATCGCGGGGAGAGTCGGGAGGAATCTGCCCTGTTACCCTCCGCTGTTCTGACAACGCATCCCCTTATCATTAATATTTTGTCAGAATTCAGCGGAACCCGTACCGGAGTTCTGACAAGGAGGGGCGCGATTTTGTTGTTTTTGTCAGAAATCGCTTCAAGCAAAGACCTTTCGATGTCTCATCATCTATCCCGAGGCTGCCGCGAAGGCGGCGGCCGCGCTGCTGTACTTTATCTTCATGTATATCAGATGGCTTGACTTGTCCTCCGGCAAGGATACAGCTGCGTTTCCATATCGCATAGCCATTGTAACAATAAGCCTGCGTTGAAGAATCAGCAGCTGCACACTTCGTCGGAAGGCAAGCCAAGCCACCATATCATAAACTCGAAAATAATGCATTACAAAAAGGCTGCCGCGTAATGCGACAGCCTCTGAAAGCTTATGGCTCAAATTATCGGGTCAGCTTATTTTGAAACTGCATCCAGGAATGCCTTCTCGTTTAACTCGTCAGCATACTCTGAATCCATTTCCTTGATTCCTGCAGGGAATTCATACTTAGCCAGTCTCTCTACGAACGGATCTGGATCGAAGTGCTCCGGACCCCATGCTCCGGCATCGTTCCAGATTCCCTTAGCGATAAGTTCCATCATGATTACAGGACCTACTGCAGTCTGAGCAACTACTGAGTTAGTGGTGTACTTCTTGATGCATTCCTGGTTGTCAGCAACCTGATAGAGGTAAACTGATCTGTACTTTCCGTCTTTCCATCCTGTTACCCAAGTTCCGGCACAGCCCTTACCAGTCATTGTAGTTGTAGCATCAACCGGTGAAGGGATAACCTTACATACGAAATCTCTAGGAGTAATCTCGCTGTCGCCAACCTTGATCTTAGTCTTCTTGTCGGAGAGGCCATACTCGAAGAGAACCTTCAGCTTAGCTCTGAAGTCAGCAGGAACGCCATACTTGAATGTAACTCTGTTACAGTCGATTTCTCTAGGTACGAGGAGTACTTCTTCGTGCTCTACGTTTACAACTTCTACGTCGCCGATTCCGCCAGGGAAGTTGAATACTTCAGGTTCTGAGAAGTGATCAGTACAGAACCAGTGTCCATCAGGATACTCTTCGTTCTTTTCCCAGATTACAGGTGGCTGCAGACATTCTTCGATAGTTGTCCATACGGAGAAACCGAAGTCTGAATCAGTATTTCCATAGTTGTCGCCGTCACGAACGTCAACTCTGTCAATCTTGTCAAAGAGATGCTTCTGAGCATACTTAGCGAATACGTCAGCCATACCAGGCTCAACACCTGATCCGCATACTGCGATCTTGCCGGATGCTTCCCATTCCTTCTGCTTTGAGAACTGGTAGTCACCGAGCTTAACGTTAGTCAGCTCATAAGGCTTCTCAGGGTGCTCTTTACCAAGAGTCATAGCGCAGTCAAGATATCCGATCTTCAGCTCGAGGCAAGTGTCAAAGATAGTCTCGTTCATTCTAGGGTCGCATGCGTTCATAGCGAAATCACATCCGTGCTCCTCTACTACTGCCTTGATGCTTGCAGGGTCCATAGCGTTGATCTGTGCAGGAACGAACTTGCCGCCGCCGCAGATTTCGTTGGCAACCTTCTCAGCTCTGGCCTTGTCATAGTCAGCTACTACAACTTTCTCAGCCCAATCGCCTTCCTTACCGGCTCTCTCGATAATTTTAGCTGCTGAAGTTCCTACTCCACCGGCTCCGATAATAAGTAATTTCATCTTTCTACCTCCATAAACTATTATTCGAAAAACCTAGTTTTCCTTTCTCTGATACAAAAATATTATTCCTTTTATCAGACAATTTCAACAATCAACTTGTTCTATAATAATACTTATTTGCTGTCTATGAGGATAAGTTCTGCTCCTATGCCTTTGAAAATTGTACGTATACTCATGGCATCCGAGCTTGTGCTGACCGCCGATGATACCGAAGGTTCCGTCATGAATCTGTTTACAAGCGCGCTTCTCTCGCTGTCATCTCCCGTCTGACGGCCCGCATCTTCTATTCTGCTTATTATATTCTCCTTCTCCAGACGGCATCTGAGCACTCTGAAATCACCAGAAAGACCGGTGCAGCGAATCAGAAACTCCGACTCGCCGTCGTAATTTCTGACCACTCTGAGAAGGTCGGAGGCGGAGCCTATACGTCTGAGGGCTTTGTTTATGTTCTCATCGAAGTTATATACGAGAATGCTCAGGCTGGTCAGCGGTCCCGGGAAATGGCACTTGGTTGTAACTATATAGTTGCTTCCGCAGGCTATGAGATTCTCGCCCAGCGACATGAGCATGTTGTACGGGCCTGCCAGAACGCTGTTCACCTCTCTGCTCATTATCTCCGCCAGTTCAGGGGTCTCGTGGAGAATTTCAGCATAATCGTCATATACGTCCACGTCCACGATTACAGGCTTTATCTTCATCTTGTCCACATAATCGGCATAAACGCCCTTCACCTGACGTCTTATAGCCTCCTCGATCTTGGCAGGAGTGCACCTGGTGTACTTGGCCTCAATCTCGCGGCTTATTATCTTACCTATATACTGCTTCCTGTATTCCAGCGGATGCATGCCGAACCAGTGCTCGAAATGCTTGATATAGTATCTGACCGCGGAGAAACCTGTCTCCTCAGCGATGGCCCCTATCTTCTTGTTCGTACCCAGAAGCAGCTTCTCCGACTCCTCGACTCTGATATAGCTGAGGAGATCCTGGAAGCTCAGTCCTGTAGCTTCTTTTATTATATGTGACAGGTAGTATATGCTCAGGTGCTCTCTCTCGGCAATCTCGTTGAGCGTCAGCTTCCTGTTGTAGTTGTCATACATATAGTCGGTGATTCTGTTGAGACGGCCGGCCAGAATCTTGTTGCCTTTGTTTCTGGATTCGTTCTTGAACTTGCCGTCCTCCATGACGAAGTACTGAAAATCCGACATAAGGCAGGCGATAAGGTTGTGGGTACTCTCAATTACCTTGTGCTCGTAGCCGTATCCCTTCTGGAGAATCTCCATCATTATGCGGGCCATTATGGTCTTCAGAACCTCCAGGCTCTCGTCACTGTCATCCTCCATATCCGTAACGAAGAAATTGTTCTTCAGGCTTTCGTAATATCTGGAGAAGTAGGCCAGATCCATCTGGAGCATCATGACCATATTATCCTCTCCCGTATTCTGGAAGCTGTGCATCTCTCTGTCGTTTATAATGAATATGTCGCCCTGTTTGAGATTGTATGTATAGTAACCGTTCCGCAAGGTAATACTGCCCTCCAGCACATAGACGACCTCCATATCATCATGAAAGTGAATAGGATACTCGTCAATGTTGGCCGTAATTACATTTATTGGCAATTCTTCCTTGTACATAATTTTTTCTTTAAGCATAATCACACTCTCCGCTCATTCACTTCAGCCGCCAATATCCAATATATGGTTCAACAAGGTCAAACCTCGATTTTTTAGGCTTTTTGGCACTTATCCACAAGTTATTTCAGATTGTATACAATCTTATCCAAACCCCCCTGTGTATAACCAAAAATTTACTATTGTTGAAATTCCAACGGTTTTACCTGTCAAGTATTATTTTAAATACGATTTTATCCACAGGTTTTATTAGTCACCTTTAATATTTTTGCAAAATCTTCAGGAACCGTGAATTTCCAGTGCTTTTCGGCTTTTTTGCCGCATGCTTTGCTTCTATTCATTACTACACAACAACATTATAACTCAAATATTATCTTTTACCAACGACTAAATTGACTTTTTTGTTATTATAAACTACAATTCCGTTATAGCGAAAAAAACGCGGTGAAAGGACAGAAAAATGACAACAAAATTGTACCAAAAGGACGTTTATATCAGAACCTGGAGCGCCAGAGTAACCGGCTGCCGCACAGATGACGAGGGTGCAATCCTGTACCTGGACTCCACGGCCTTCTTCCCTGAGGGCGGCGGACAGAGCTGCGATACGGGATATATAGAGTTCTGTCTCAACGATGAACCCCGAATAATCAAGGTTACAGATGTACAGGAGGATGGCGATGAAGTCGCTCACAGAGCAGAAGGGGCTGTGTTCCCTCCCGAAGGAACGGAAGTTACATGCAGCCTCAACTGGGCAAGGCGCTTCGACAACATGCAGCGTCACTGCGGCGAACACATTCTCTCGGGTATTTTCTACAGCAGATGCGGCGGTGTAAACAGAGGCTTCCACATGGGAGAGGACTACATGACGATCGACATCAGCCTGGAAGAGGATCCGGGCAATCCTGAGTTCAGCAGACCGGAGGTCATCGATGAGGAGCTGGCTGCAGAGTGCGAGCTCATGGCCAACAGAGTAATCTGGTCCGATGCTCCCGTCCACGTGTTCAGATTCGACAGCAGAGCTGAGGCGGAGAAAATGCCTTTGCGAAAAAAACTGGCATTTGACGAGGACATTTCAATCGTATGCGTCGGGTCTCCGGAAGAGGCCTCGGACTGCGTCGCATGCTGCGGCACCCACCCGGGCACGGCAGGCCAGGTGGGACTGATCAAAATCCTCAAGGTGGAGAACTACAAAGGCATGTTCCGGATTTTCTTCGAGGCCGGTGAACGCGCTCTGAAGGACTACGCCTTCAAACACAGAATGCTCACGGACCTCGCCGGCGAATATTCCTCGTCAGTCGAGGATTTCCCGGCCAGACTCAAGGCTCAGGAGCATAAGATTGCAGAATTAAAAAACAACCTGTTCACCGTCAAGAAAGCATATCTTGCCGGGGAACAGGTTCGTCTCGATAAAATGCTCGCAGATACCACAGGCCCTCTCCTCTTCACACTGGACAACATGTCCATGGATGACGCCTTCACACTGGCGAAGAACTATATGGGCAAGCCTGCATGCATGGGCAGACTTATTCTCATATACGTTCCCGGGGAGACTTCCTTCATACTGGTGTCCGACGGAAACCCGCACTGCGGGAAGCTGGTCAAAGAGTACGCATCCTTCTACAAGGGCAAAGGCGGCGGCAGCGATACGAACGCCAGAGCCATCTTCTCCTCAGAGGAAGACGCCATGCTCTTCGCCGATCTTCTGGACAAGCATCTCAGATAATCAGACCATCTTTTCCTGTTTAACTTTTTTGTCGATGATGTGTCTTGAGGCCAGCTCTTTTCTCACCTCGTCGAGAGGGATTCCCATGTTGACCATCATGACCATGATGTGGTATGCCAGGTCGGCGATCTCATATACGGTCTCCGCCCTGTCATCCGCTTTGGCGGCGATAATCACCTCTGTGGATTCCTCGCCCACCTTCTTGAGAATCTTGTCGATTCCCTTCTCAAAGAGGTAGGATGTGTATGAGCCTTCAGGCATCTCCTCTTTCCTGCCCTCAAGCATGGAGTAGAGATTGTCTATGGTGAAGTCGGCAAGCTCCGGGCTCTCCCATACGGTGTTGTCCCAGAAGCAGGACTCGTTGCCCAGATGGCATGCCGGTCCGTCCTTCTCGACTCTCACCAGAAGGGCGTCCTTGTCACAGTCCGCCGTTATGGACACTATGTGCTGGTAGTTGCCGCTGGTCTCTCCTTTGAGCCAGAGCTCCTGCCTCGACCTGCTCCAGAAGCAGGTTTTTTTCTCCTTCATGGAGATTTCCAGGCTTTCTCTGTTCATATATGCCAGCGTCAGGACACGGCCCGTCAGAGCGTCCTGCACTATTGCGGGGATGAGCCCCCGCTCGTCAAATTTAAGTTCATCCGGATTAATCATTTTTATAACCTCACTGGTATATTGTTCTGCTTAAGTTCTTCCTTTAACTCTCTGATATCAACTGTTCCGAAATGGAATATCGATGCCGCCAGACCTGCGTCTATGTCGGGAATCTCCCTGAAGAGTTCCGTGAAATCCGCCGCACAACCTGCGCCGCCCGAAGCTATTACAGGCACATTTACTGCATCGCATACAGCCTTCAGCATTTCAATGTCGAAGCCGCCCTTGACTCCGTCAGTATCGATGGAGTTCACAACAACCTCGCCGGCGCCGTTGTCAACACAGCGTTTAATCCAGCTTATCGCCTCCATTCCCGTGTCCTCTCTGCCGCCACGGGCAAACACACGGAACTCGCCGTCAACGCGCTTCACATCCGCCGACAGAACCACACACTGGTCTCCGTAGCGGCGTGCCGCCTCGCCTATTATGGACGGATTCCTGATAGCGCCGGAATTGACGCTCACCTTGTCGGCTCCGCACTTGAGAACCCGGTCGAAGTCGTCCAGACTGTTTATGCCGCCTCCCACTGTCAGAGGTATGAATATGCTCTCGGCAACGCTTCTGAGGATATCCGTAAACAGCTTGCGCCCCTCCGCCGAGGCCGTAATATCATAAAAAACCAGTTCATCCGCACCTGCGGAGGAATAGTATGCCGCCAGCTCCACCGGTGATGAAACATCGTTTAAGTCCTTGAAGTTGACGCCTTTAACAACTCTCCCGTCCTTCACATCCAGACAGGGTATTATTCTCTTGGTTATCATTTTCCTGCCACCTTAATCGCTTCCTTAAGATCTATAGCTCCCGTGTAATAGGCCTTGCCTATTATGGCCCCGTAGAGATCCATCTCCGCCAGAGCCCTGACATCGTCCATTGACGATACACCTCCTGAGGCTATCAGGTTGATTTTATGTGTTTCCGCCAGCCTGCTGTACATGCCCAGGTTGGTTCCTTTCATGGCTCCGTCTCTGGATATGTCGGTGCATATGACGGTATCGACTCCCAGCTCCTCAAGTCCGGCCAGAAAATCATCCAGACTTATGTCCGACTTCTCAACCCAGCCCTTGATGGCTATCATGCCGTCCTTCACATCTGCGCCCGCAGCGATTCCGCTGCCGTATCTGTTCACAGCCTCCTTCATGAGCTCAGGATTCGTGACTGCCGCAGTTCCCAGAATAACACGGCTGATTCCGCCGGTCAGATACCTGTCGATAACCTCCATGCTGCGGATTCCTCCGCCCGTCTCAATCTTCAGAGACGTCTCTTCGGCTATGCTTTTGATAACATTGAAGTTAGGCGTATTCCCGTCACGCGCCCCTTCGAGATCCACCACGTGAATCCACTCTGCGCCGCATGCCTCAAACTCTCCGGCAATTTCCAGAGGATTGTCGCTGTATACGGTCATGTTGTCGTAATCGCCTTTGTATAATCTGACGGCCTTGCCTTCATAAAGGTCTATTGCCGGAAATATCTTCATTTCAGTTCTTCCTCTCCGCAGAAGGCCCTGAGTATATCAAGTCCCACGCTGCCGCTCTTCTCGGGGTGAAACTGGCACCCCATAACATTATCCAGTGCCACTGCCGCCGTAATCTCCCGGCCGTATTCCGTAACGGCCAGCAGGCTGTCGTCGCAGTCCTCCACATAGTAGGAGTGGACGAAGTATACGAAGGCATCGTCTCCCGTGTTCCCGAGGAGTCTGTGGTCGCCTTTTTTTATAAGTCTGTTCCATCCGATATGCGGGATCTTGAGCTCCTCGGGGAGTCTTCCCTCCATAGGCACAACGTTGCCCTTCAGAAGCCCCAGCCCTTCATGTTCGCCGTATTCGAAGCTCTTTTCGAAGAGCATCTGCATTCCCAGGCAGATTCCCATTATGTCCTTGCCTGCCGCAGCCTCTTCCTTGAGCACTCCGTCCAGCTTCTTCTCGCAAAGCTTCTTCATGGCGTCCTCAAAGGCTCCCACGCCGGGCAGTATGAGCTTGTCCGCACTGCGAATCTCCTCCGGATCCGATGTGACGCGGACCTCGGCGCCTATATATTTCAGTGAGGAGCAGAGGGAAAACAGGTTCCCCACTCCGTAATCTATTACTCCTATCATCTAGAGCACTCCTTTCGTTGAAGGTATCTCATCTCTGAATCTCTCGTCTGTTGAAACGGCTGTCGCCAGAGCTCTCGCCACTGACTTGAACACGCCTTCTATAATGTGGTGGGAGTTTCTTCCCGCTTCCTGTCTGACGTGAAGAGTTATGCCGCTGCACCGTGTGAAGGCCTGGAAGAATTCCTCACAGAGCTCCGTATCGAAGTCTCCCACCTTCTCGGTTGGTATATCCAGAGCCATGTAGCAGCCTCCTCTGCCTGATATGTCCACCGCCGACAGTATGAGCGTCTCATCCATAGGCAGGGCCATCCATCCGTAACGCACTATGCCCTTCTTGTCTCCCAGAGCCTTTGCAAAGGCTTCTCCCAGACATATGGCGATATCCTCAGCCGTATGGTGGTAATCCACCTCGGTGTCTCCCCGGCACTCGACCTTCAGATCAAACCGGCCGTGACGCGCGAAAAGGTTCAGCATATGGTCGAGAAAGCCGCAGCCGGTTCTGCAGTCCATGCTGCCGCTCCCGTCAAGGTTCAGTTCCAGGCAGATGTCCGTCTCCGCCGTCTTTCTCTTAATCTCCCATTTTCTCATTCTATATTTCCTCCAGAATTTTCTCCACGGCATCCAGGAAGGCTTCCATCTGCTCCTCCGTGCCTATGGATATTCTCAGATAATCCGACAGTCTCTCGCTGCCGAAATGTCTCACCAGTATGCCCCTGTCACGGAGTCTGCGGTAGAGCTCTCCGCCTTCAATCCTGTCGCAGGATGCGAATATGAAGTTCGAACCCGATTCCACCGTGGTGAATCCCAGCTTCTTCAGCGCGGCATCCGTGGTTTCTCTTGTCTCCACAATCTTCCTGCAGTTTTCTCTGTAGTAGTCCGCATTTCTGACCGTGGCAAGGCCTGCCGCCGCCGTCATGGAATTCACGTTATACGGATTGGTCGAATACTTGATTCTGTTCAGATCGCCGATGAGCTCCCTGCTTCCCAGCGCGAAGCCCAGTCTTCCTCCCGCCAGAGATCCCGACTTGGAGAAGGTTCTGGTTACCAGCAGGTTCTCGTTGTCCATGATAAGAGACACGGCGCTTTCGTCGCAAAAGTCACCGTAGGCTTCATCGACTATCACAACGTTGTCTCTGTTGGCCCTGACTATCCGCTCGATTTCCTTCACAGGAAGGCATTTCCCCGTGGGAGAGTTGGGATTGGCTATAACCGCCGTCATACCCGGTTTCATGTAGTCCTCGGGATTCA
Organism: Clostridiales bacterium; assembly: GCA_022773945.1. Lineage (GTDB taxonomy): Bacteria > Bacillota > Clostridia > Peptostreptococcales > Anaerovoracaceae > Lentihominibacter. The sequence goes on along the minus strand of JALFNS010000031.1, from coordinate 11,873 downwards.
GGCTGAAATCCTCTCCCAGAGGAATCTCTCTGTAGGGAATTCCGTTAAGATCCGCGAATACGGTATAAAATCCGTATGTCACGTCGGGAAAAACCAGAGGAGTTTCTTCATCCGCAAAGGCCATAAAAGCGAAATTGAGAGCCTCGTCGGATCCGTTGGAGAGAAATACCTGTTCCTCTTCAAGACCGAAGATGTCCCCCAGTTCCTTCTTGAGCTCGCTCCATTCAGGCTTGGAATATATGTTCAGGCCCGCGGCACTTTCCGCTGCGGCCTTTGCGACCGCCTCGTGAGGCGGATAGGGCGACTCGTTTGTGTTAAGTTTTATCACCTTGCCCATGTCCGCCGGCTGTTCACCCGGTGTGTACGGCTCAAGGCTCTCGTATCTGCTGCTCAGGTATCTGCTCATATCACTCCACCTGCTCCTTCAGACTTTCTACTATTCTCGTTATCTCCTTTTTCTTGAACTTGAAACTGGCCTTATTGACGATAAGGCGGGCGCTTATGGGAACTATTGTCTCCAGCACCTCCAGGTTGTTCTCCTTAAGTGTGGTTCCCGTCTCCACAAGGTCCACGATGACGTCCGACAGTCCCAGTATAGGGGCCAGCTCTATGGATCCGTTCAGCTTGATTATATCTATGTCTCTGCCCAGACTGCTGTAGTATTTGCGGGCTACATTGGTGAATTTGGTTGCGACCTTCAGGGTGCGCTTGCCTGTGTCCTCGAAGCCTTTGACCGAGGCAACGCACATTCTGCATTTGCCTATGTTCAGGTCGAGAAGCTCGTATATGTCCGGCTCGTTCTCCAGGAGAATGTCCTTGCCGGCAACGCCTATGTCAGCGGCGCCTCTCTCCACATATATGGATACGTCAGAGGGCTTTACCCAGAAGTACTTGACTCCCTTCTCCTCGTCGGTGAATATGAGCTTCCTGTTCTTCTCCTCCATTGTCTCGCAGGAGTAACCTGCGGCCTTGAATTTATCGTATACTTTATCTCCGAGCCTTCCCTTCGGGAGAGCTATATTAATCATCTGTCGTGTCTTCCTTTCTTATATTATATCTTCCAGTCTGTCAAGGTAAAGAGCAAAGCCTATGGCTCCCGATTTTCTTCCCATCTTCTTCAGCAGGTTGTCATACTGCCCTCCGGAAAGAACGCCTTCGTATATTCCCTTGAGAAAACCGCGGAATACTATTCCGTTGTAATATTTCATGTTGTTCACTATGGAGAAATCGCACATGATTCTTTCTCCGTAGCCCAGTTCTCTTATGCGCAGACCCACATCCTCGAACTCTGCCAGAGCTTTTGCCGTGGCTTCCGTGGTGCATATCGGCTCCAGCTGTCCCATCACCGTGTCCAGGTCTCCGCAGATTCCCGTGAAGGTTATGAGGCGTTTCGCCTGTTCTTCGGGGATTTCATGCTCGCGGCAGAGCTTCTCCATGTCATGGACGTTCTTGGCTCTGATGTACTCCGCCGCCTTCTTGAGGAAGCTTTCGTCCTCACTGATCTCGCCGAGGAGTGCGCTTAGAATTCCCAGATGGGAGATTTCGAGCACGAAGTCCTCAGAGATTAACTCCAGTGTCTGTGCAGCCAGGGAGATTACCTGCAGGATATCCTCCGAATCAATATCCCCGATACATTCAAGCCCTGCCTGCATGATCTCACTGAAGCGGCCCTCGCGGCCTGTCGTTCTGTATATATTTTCATTATAGGAAACTTTCTGTTTATGTCCCGGGATGTCCTTGCCGTTCTTGACTATGGACAAGGTCACGTCCGGTTTCAGCGCCATGAGCTTGCCGTTGCTGTCATTAAATGTGATAATCCGATCGTCCCCTATGAAATCCTTGTTATGGGCATAGAGTTCATACTCCTCGAACTTGCTCAGTCTGACAGGCTTGTAGCCGTGTTCGCTATACAGAGCTCTCAGGGCGAATATTATCTTTTCTTCCGTTCTAAGTATCTTTTCGTCTATCATCTCTACACCTTTCTTAAGTATTTCCGTTTCCGGTTTTTAACGCTTTAACGAGTTAACGCGTAACTGTATCTAATTATACTCTTTATCCCTCACTCTGTCAAGTGTATACAAAATAATCCGGGATACATTGTGGGGTTCTCGCGGTCTTGTCGAGAAATTGTCCATTTTCGATAGTTTAACGAGAATTGGTCAATTATTTGTCCTTCTGTCAGATTCTTTCTCCGTATGGACAATAAACACCCAGATAATTCTCCTTTTTCTCTGATTACATTAAGAAACGGACAATATATGGTAATATATGTAATTTATCACGCCTATTATTGTCCATTCTCCTTAAGATTTTAAAAAATGGACAGCGGATTGTCCATAGGAAGAAATCCTTCCGAATTTGGACAAAAAGGGCATGCCTCACAATCAAAAGAGAGCTACACCTTAACGTTCAACTCACGTTAAAGTGCAGCCCTGCTGTTGTTAGATTTATATTCTGTTTTTATGGATTTTGCGGTCTATGCTCTTCTTCTGTAGAGAGCAGCAGCTCCGCCGCCTAAGCTGGCTGTGAGAAGCGCCAGGAGAACCATAAGGTTGGTGCTGTCACCGGTTTTGGTGGATGAATCGCTTCCGTCCTCTCCATCTTCGGTTCCTGCCGCCCCATCTACAGCTTCCCACTGAGCGGAGTAGATGGCGTTAGCTGTTACAGTCTCTGCAACAGCCGGCTTCCAGCCTTTGAAGGTATATCCTTCTCTGACAGGATCTTCACCGAACTCAGGAGTCTTGCTTCCCTCAGCTGCGATTTCGCTCTTATTCGCAAAGATCGAACCGTCGACTCCGTCGATGTAGGTTACTGTGTAGCCGGTCTCAGCTGCCTCATCAGACCATCCGCAGTACTGACATGTTTTCTTGACTGTGCGTACGTAGTGGGTCCTGTCATCAGTCGGTTCCCAGTTGCTCGTCACAACATCGTAGGCGTTGTCCTTGTAACCGTCTGTATATATCTTCGTTCCGTCATCCGCGTCTACTTCATGGCCCAGCATTTCGCCGTCTTCCCAAATGGTGGCGCCGTTGATGGTTACCTTCGCAAAATGGCCATTGTTACTACTAGGTGTATTCTCTACCTGGAATAATTTCGAACATGTTGTCTTATTAGGTTCAAGGCCTGTAACAACATTGTTTCCACTGAAGTTTACTACGTAGTCGCATGTTTTAAGACTGTCATGTATATTCAGCACGCTTTTAGCAGGAGCCTCTGACGTTACGTTGCAATCCTTGAAGTTAATTGTAACTGTTTTTCCATTCTGGTTATCCGCATCGACATTTATTACCCTTCCGTTCTTAACGCTGAATGAACACCCATCGAAAGTCATTTTATTTGAAGAATATACCCATATAGGATAATCTCCGTCATAAGTAAATACTGTGTTAAGGAATTCTGCGGAATTATATCCCCAGTAGAAAGTCTTGCCGTTAATCGTACAATTCTCTACAACTGTATTGTCCGGACGAGTGAATCCCAGATAATTAGCATCTCCCGACTGAAGAGTCATGTTCTTAAAAGTAATAGTTCCAGCTCCATCAAAGCTATAGTCGCTATTGTACTCCGTTCCAAACTTGTCAGGATCCGGAATCTCTGCACCGATTCCCCAGGCAGTCTTCTCTGCACCCTGTCCGACAAAGGTAAGATCTTTGCCTTTAGTGTCCGCACCCTGTTTGTAAAGCGTGAACTTACCAATACCTAACTCTATTACTGTAGTTTTGCCACTCTCCGCAGCGTTAACAGCGGCAATCAATTCATCCTGATTAGTTACCTTAACCACTGTCCCTTCATCTGCGCTTGCCACTGCGGGCAGCATGCCCAGGGTCATTATAATTCCGAGCAGTATCGCGAGTAATTTCCTGCTTCTCTTCATAAATTCATTTCCTCCTCTTCTCAGTTTTAATTCATCTCTGCATTCTCATATCCCTTTATAGTCCGTTTATTTTACCCCCCCCCGAGGGGGTTTGTCTAGGTAATAACTGGAAATTTCTCAAGTCGACCGGAAAATTTACGCCACAAAAAAACGGGTAATCTCAAACCCGTTTCTATCGCAGATATAAACACAGTCGACACCTTGAGATGCCGACTGTGTTTATATTTGTTATTCAGTTGTTATCAAGAATCAGCCGCTTGCTATATTTTCTTTCTCTTGAGAACTACAGCAGCTCCGCCTATGCAGCTGGCGAGTACGAGTGCCAGCAGGAGCATCAGGTTCGTGTTGTCCCCGGTCTTGGCGGCTGCATCATCTCCACCTTCTCCTCCGGCTACAGCTGTCTGGTCTATATCGTCATTCCAAATCGTATAGCAGAATCCGTCGTTGGTCACTTCTTCAATTACGTATGCTTCGAATCCTTCCACAGGTTCTTCTTCAATGTACCATTCACATGAATCAGTAAGATACTCGAAGGTGTGTTCCCAATGGTTATCAGCACTGAGCACCACCTTATCGTAGGCTTCTCCGTCCTTCGTAAGGACTGCCGTTACAGAATCTGTAGCCTGTCCACCGTTGTCCAGCTTCCATACCTTCTTAACATCGACGTTAATAAGTCCATGGGCAGCCTTTAGTGCTACAGGGCTGTTCTCTGCAACCTTCTTGCCGGCATCGGTCTTCACATAATGGAATGTTTTCGAATCGTCTCCGTGAGCCTTCCATCTGTTGTGATCCGACTCTTTCACATTCTCCGAATCATCAAACCATCCGTTAATAAGCTCTTTGCAGTCCGGCTCACCGTCAAGAACCCAGTCTTCTTCGTCGCTTCCGATTTTAGGGATGACTGCAGTTCCACCGGGAGCCACATATACATCATCACCTGCAGTAGGCGCATGGTTGTTGTAGAGTGCAACGCCGTCAGGGAGATTGAGGATTGCGCCAGGGTATACATTGATTCCTCCGCCATAACCGAGTTTAACAGCTTCATTCTTCTTTATGCTTAAAGTTACACCCTCACTGGCAGTAAACTCTCCGCCCTTCAACAGGATTCCCGATCCTTTATTCTCTTCAATGGTCAAAGTGCAGCTGTCGTCTATAGAGCCGCCTTTGCCGATATATACAGCGCCCGGAATTGTCCACTTACTGCTGATTGTACAGCCATTGTTCTTTACTGTTACTACGGAAATATTCTTAACGTCAAATCCGTTAGTTGTGTGAATGCCGTTTCCGCCGTTGTTGTTGCAGGTCACTTCAGAACCACTAACTTCAAGTTTTCCCGCTGACAGTCCGTGTGACCCATTGTCCGAGAAATTAACCTTCGAATCTTCTATATAAAAGTTCGACCCGTTTGAACCGTTACCTGTGCTGTTGATAACCTGGACGTCGCTGTTCTTGATTGTTGCCACGAAAGTTCCGGTAAATCCGGATCTGTTATGATCAGCTACAAAAGTGGAGTCCTCAATGTTAACATTGTATCCGCCGTCACCACCGTCCCACTCGAGGGCATCCTGAGCGTAGTTGCTGATTTTAAGAGTAGAATAGCCTTTGATATTCAGCTTGTTGTTCGAGCAGAAATAGATTGCGTGAGCATCGCCGGCATTAGTTCCGTCCATTGTCATCTCAACATTATCAAGCGTCAGTGATGCATCCTTGCTTGCACAGATTGCCATCCAGTTCCACTCTGCTATATATGGAGTTGATCCTATCCCGTTCATCTTGACTTTACAGGTTTTGAATGTCAGGCTCTTGCCCCAGAGGGCTATACCGTATTTATCAAATGTAATTTCCGGGTAATCACTCCCATAGCCTTCGATTATAAGATTCTTGTCAAGATTCAGTCCTTCTGTTGAACAATTCTTCAGAACCGTAATCGTTTCACCGTCACCGGCTGCAGCAACCGCCGCATCCAGAGTTGCGTACTCTGTTGAGCCGATTTTAGCAACCGGACCCCCGCCTGCACTCGCTGTCGCCGGCATTATCCCGATTATCATCAGGCATCCCAGCAGAACAGCAAGCAGTTTCCTGCTTCTGCTTTTTTTCATATTTCCTCCTCTTCCCATGTCACGTTTAGACATGTCTAACGGAACAATTATAACCCCCCGATATTTTGGCAAGTTCTTTCCTATATTAAAGTTACCGGCCGAGACTGTACACGACATAATTATTGACTTAATTATGCATGGATTCCGAATGGTTATACGCTGCGATTTCACCCCGAAAAGTTACATTTCGAGGATTTCTGACAACATTATTGATATGAGAATGATTTTGTCAGAAGTTCGCATTCCCGGCTTAAGCTTCGGTGTTCGAACCGCTGTGTCGAAGGATATCGCAGCTCTGATCCGCCATATATTGACAGCCGGGAGCGCATAACCACCGCATGTTCATACAATTTTAGAAAAATCCCGGAATTCACTGACAAAATTTTCTCATATACAGATTTTTGTCAGAAAACCGGAATCCACAAGCGATATCGCGATGGCAGAATGTGCTGAGGTCATCGTGCAGCGACAGCAATCAGATGAGAACAACAGCAATCAGATAGCAAACAGCGGAGAGGATTGCGGCGGCTTCCACAGGAGCAGTTGTAACCGTGTGACGGCGCGAGGCAAAGAGCCGTGGTGAGATTGAGGGTTCTTCCCTCAATCGAACAGGCGATTGCCGAGAGAGGAGCAAACGGTTACCTACGACGAGGACTTAAGCCGCAGCTCTCTCCGCTGTTACGACATATGAATTGCTGTTGTTCCATCATCCATGACTGGCTGTCGCGACATCGAACCACTTGTGCTATACTGTACCAAACAGGAGGTATCGCTTATGAAAACAGCACTGATACTCAGCGGCGGCGGCAGCCGGGGCGCCTACGAGATAGGCGTCTGCAAAGCCCTGAAGGAACTGAAAATCGATGTTGATATGGTCTTCGGAACTTCCGTCGGCGCCATAACGGGCGCACTTGTGGCTCAGGACTCAATCGAGGAGGCGGAGCGCCTATGGCTGGAGCTTACCGCAGATAAGGTTTTTGACATAGAAGGGGAGCTTTTCAGCCGAGGCTCCGGTGATAACAGGTTTCAGGATGCTCTGGATGACATCCAGGATAGAATAACCAGGAGCATTAAGAAGAAGAGCATCGCCGGCATGCCCGCCGAGGATGCCATCGGCTACCTCAGAGAGATGCTGTCGGAGGGAGGCGCCGGCACTACGGGCCTGCGGGAACTCCTTGAAGAATACATAGATGAAGACAGGATAAGGAATTCTCCGATAGAGTTCGGACTTGTGACCACGGAATATCCCACTATGAAGGGCGCCTACATGTCAGAAGATGACATCCCGGAGGGACAGCTGCGTGACTATATCCTGGCCAGTGCTTCATGCTTCCCGGCCGCCAAGGTGTGTGAAATCGGAGACAGGAAGTATATAGACGGAGGCTATACGGACAATATGCCTCTCATAATGGCACTGAACCGTGATGCGGGCAATATTATAGCTGTCAACCTGGATGCTGTGGGGACGATCCACAAGGAGCATCTGCGAAAGGCCGAGAAGCACGCCATGGAAAAGGGCGGATATTTCCGCTACATCAAGTCATATGCGGATCTGGGAAACTTCCTCAGCTTCGGCAGAGAACGCGCCGCCCGGCTGATTGAGCAGGGACGCATCGACTGTCTCAAGGCGTTCCGCGTATATGACGGAAACAGATATGCCTTCGAGAAGGGGGCCTTCACAGCAGAAGAAATAAAGAGCGCCGACAGACTTGCCGGCACTCTTGAAATCGATACATGCAGGGTTTATGACAGAGAAACCTACCTGCAGGAGATTTTGCGCGCTTACTCGCAGCGCCGCTCTCTGGCGCGATTGATATGACGTTCCATGGCTTCTGCCCCCGCTTTCTCGTCCTTGTCCACAAATGCCTTGAATATGGCTCTGTGCTCTTCGAGAACCGTGGGTAGATAGTCATCGTCGTAAACCGCTTCACTGCCTTTGTATTTAAGATAATTCTGATATGATGACAGCTGCTTTCTCAGCATTCTGTTGTGGGAGGCCTCGTATATGACCTGGTGAAACCCCGCGTTTATCACCAGCATCTTCTCAACGTCCCGTCTCATGGTGTAGAACTCCATGAACTCGAAGGTCTCCTCCAGCTTGTCCATTTCCTCGTCGGTAATACGCTGAATCGCCCATCTCACCGCCTGCACCTCATAGGCGCGGCGCATCTCGAACATATCCTCGAAATCCTGCTTGGACATGCCGATCACGAAGGCCCCGCGATTGAGAATATTCTCCACGAGACCGTCGGCCTCCAGCTGCCTGAGCGCCTCGCGAACAGGCGTCCTGCTCACCTGGTACTCCTTGCAGATTTCCTGCTCCGTAAGCTTCTGCCCCGGTTTAAGCTTCCCCGTGAGAATGTCACGCTGGAGCTTGGCCAGGAGGCTCGTTGACATGGGCGCGTTGCTTATCTCCCTGTCATCGCTGAATTTATAAAGAACCATTTAAAGCACCTTCAGTACATACTCCGTGAAATCAGCCGCCGTGTTGCCGCTGCCGTCTCCCGGCATGTCAAGCGCCTCTGCGGCCTTGTCAAGTGCAGTCTCAAGCTTTTGCGCCTTATCCGTGAGACCCGCGTGGCGCAGCATCATAACCGCCGCCCTGCAAAGGCTCGAAGGATTGGCGTACTCCCCGATTCCGTCCTCTATCATTCTCGGAGCCGAACCGTGGATGGCCTCGAACATGGCGTATCTGCCGCCGATGTTGGCACTTCCTGCCGTGCCCACTCCGCCCTGAAGCTGAGCCGCCTCATCGGTTATGATATCGCCGTAGAGATTCGGCAGAATGAAAACGCCGAAGCTGCTGTTGATCTTGTCGTCTATCAGGTTGGCCGCCATGATGTCAACATACCAGTCGTCGACCTTAATCTCCGGGTAATCCTTAGCCACATCCATGCAAAGGCTGAGGAACTTGCCGTCGGTCTTTTTCATTATGTTGGCCTTGGTTACGATGGATACGTTCATGTTGCCGTTGTTTCTGGCATACTCAAAGGCCGCTCTGGCCAGTCTGCGTGTTCCCGCAGTTGTCGTCACCTTGAAGTCGATGCTGATGTCATCGCTGATGTCAACGCCCTTGCTGCCCAGCGCGTACTCGCCCTCGGTGTTCTCCCTGTAGAATATCCAGTTGATGTTCTTCTCGGGGATAACTACAGGACGCACGTTGGCGAAGAGGTCAAGCTCTCTTCTGAGAGTAACGTTGGCGCTCTCCAGATTAGGTCTGCCGTCGCCTTTGCCCGGAGTGGTTGTCGGACCCTTGAGGAGGAGATCGCACTTCTTGATCTCCTCAAGAACGTCGGAAGGAACCGTCTCCATTCTGGCGATTCTGTTCTCGATGGTCAGCCCCTCGATTCTGCGGAGCTCGATTCTGCCCGAGGCAATCTCATCCGCCAGGAGAGACTCCAGAACGCTGCGGCAGGAGTCCATGATAACAGGACCTATACCGTCTCCGTCGATCGTACCTATAACTATCTTCTCCATAGAGGAGAAATCCGGCGCCTCCTGGGCCTTCTTCAGCTCCTCCACGCGAGCCAGCTGCTCTTTAACTATTTTCTCAAAATGCTCTGTATAATTCATTACTGTTCCGCCTTTATAAGATTGATTTTACCGCCGTGAAGAATCATGTCTCTCTCGTAATCGGAGAGGTTCGATACAGTATCGTACTCCAGACCCTTCGTCGTGTTCTTAACCGTGATTCTGCCTTCGCCTTCCTTTACCTGTCCTACAGCATCCTCGATAACAAGCACATCGCCGATCTCGATGGTGTCGTAGTCTGCCGGATTGACGAATACCAGAGGCAGAATTCCGCTGTTGATAAGGTTTGATCTGTGAATACGCGCGAAGGACTTGGCCAGAACGAATCTGACTCCCAGATAGAGCGGAGCCAGTGCCGCATGCTCACGGCTGGAGCCCTGTCCGTAGTTCTCGCCGCCCGCTATAGCACAGCTGCCCGCCTCGTGACATCTGGTCGCGAACCGGTTGTCGATCTTCTCGAAGCAGTACTCCGAAAGGTGAGGAATGTTGGATCTGTACGGCAGAAGCCTTGAATCCGACGGCATTATATCGTCTGTAGTGATGTTGTCTCCCGGATGGAGCACGACCTTCGCCTCAACTCTGTCGGCCAGAGCTGTGTTTCTCGGGAACGGCTTGATGTTCGGTCCCATGGCGACACATGTGTTGCACTTGTTGCAGCCTTCAGGATATACCACGAAATTATCGTTAGGCGCAAAATCCACAGTGCCTATCTCAGGCAGTTCCTCTCCCGAGGCCATTCCGTCAGTGAGAACGCCCTTAATTGCCGATATTGCTGCGGTCTCCGGGCTTACCAGATAGATGTCCGCATCGTTCGTTCCGCTTCTTCCCTTGAAGTTTCTGTTGAAGGTTCTCAGGGAAACGGCTCCCGACTTAGGAGACTGGCCCATGCCGATGCATGGTCCGCATGCGTTCTCTATAACTCTGGCGCCTGCGTCGATAATGTCTGCGAGAGCGCCGTTGGCGGCCATCTTCGACATGATTTTGCTCGATCCCGGTGAGATAACGAGACTCACGTCAGGATGCACCTTCCTGCCCTTGAGTATGGCGGCAACCTTCATCAGGTCAGTGTATGAGGAGTTGGTGCAGCTTCCGATTGCAACCTGATCGACCTTGATCGGTCCTATGTTGCTGACCGTGTCAACATTGTCAGGGCTGTGCGGCATGGCTGCCAGTGGTGTCAGGCTGTCCAGATCCACCGTGAGCTCCTCGTCGTAAACGGCATCCGCGTCAGCTGCCAGAGGTCTGTAATCGTCCTCACGGCCCTCGCTGCGGAGATAGTCTCTCGTGTTCTCGTCACTAGGGAATACAGAAGTCGTAGCTCCCAGCTCGGCTCCCATGTTGGTGATTGTGGCTCTGTCTGTAACTGACAGTGACTTCACGCCTTCTCCTGTGTATTCTATAATCTTGCCCACGCCGCCTTTAACTGTGAGCTCCTTGAGCACGTGAAGGATGACGTCCTTGGCGCTTACCCACGGACGGAGCTTGCCTGTCAGATTAACCTTGACAACCTTAGGGCATACCAGGCTGTATGTTCCGCGAGCCATGGCAACGGCAACATCCAGACCGCCGGCACCTATTGCTATCATTCCGAGTCCGCCGCCTGTAGGAGTATGGCTGTCGGAGCCCAGAAGAGTCTTGCCCGGCTTGCCGTAATTCTCCAGGTGGAGCTGGTGGCAGATTCCGTTGCCCGGCTTGCTGAAGAGCACGCCGTGTCTTCTGGCCACGCTCTTGATGAACTCGTGGTCATCTGCGTTTTCGAAGCCTGTCTGAAGTGTGTTGTGGTCTATGTATGCCACACTGAGCTCGGTCTTCACGGAATCGACTTCCATTGCCTCCAGCTGGAGGTATACCATCGTTCCCGTGGAATCCTGTGTCAGTGTCTGATCGATTTTAATTGTAATTTCTTCACCCGCCTTGAGCTCGCCGCTCACCAGGTGATCCTCAAGAATCTTGTACGCCAGTGTTTTTCCCATGGGCTGTTTCCTTTCATCACTTTACTAATCTAAATTGTATTTTCGTATACAATTATACAATCTGAGTGCAATTCCGTCAAACTCCCAAATACAAAAAAACAACAATATACAATTGGTGAAATTTTCTGAAATCGGTTGACTTTATCGCAGTGCAGTGCTATCATTAAATCAGCCAATGGGAAAGGGGAGGCCCGGACCATAGGTAAAAAATAAATAGAAGTTACAGTCGGAAGTCTTCGATGGAATTTCCGAAAATGTGAAAAGGCCTGTCCGTAGCAAGCCGGAGGAAGTGGTTCCCGGCAAGGAAGTAAGGAAACAGACGGAAGGAAGTAGCAAAGAGTAGGAGAGCAGATTGTCGAAGAGATGTGAAGAAAGAGGTGAGTCCACCAGAAGTGT
>JALFNS010000044.1 GCA_022773945.1 Clostridiales bacterium | reverse complement strand
CTTAGGATTTACCACATACTTGATACCGAAGGCATCCAGATTCTTCTGGAGCTCTTCGAATGCCTCTCTGCACTCATCACAGAGATAGTCGACCATCATAGGCGCATCCTTGACGAGCTCCTGATCTATAGGCGACTTGCAGTCCAGTATTCTCATAGGGTTAGTGTTGAATCTTCCCTGGCATGTCGGGCAGAGCTGATCGTACTTAGGCTCCAGGAACTTCTTGAGAGCTTCTCTGTGCTTGCCTCTGCATTCAGGACATCCCACACTGTTAATCTGAAGCTCAACATCGGTTATTCCCATCTCGTTGATAAAGTCGTAGGCTATGGCTATAACCTCCGCATCTGCCATCATGTCCATGGTTCCGAAGGTCTCCACTCCGAACTGGTGGAACTCTCTGAGTCTTCCCGACTGAGGCTTCTCGTATCTGCAGCACGGAATGCTGTAGTAATACTTGAGCGGCTGCGGTGCAGCGTACTCCTTGTGTTCAACAAAGGCTCTGACCACCGGTGAAGTTCCCTCCGGTCTCAGTGTGATGCTTCTGTTGCCGAAGTCGTTGAAGGTGTACATTTCCTTCTGTACGATATCCGTAGTATCTCCCACACCTCTCTTGAAGAGCTCAGTGTGCTCGAATATAGGTGTTCTTATCTCTCTGAAGCCGTATCTTCTGCAGATTTCGGCGAACTTTTCCTCGATATAGTGCCACTTGTATACCTGATCCGGCATTACGTCCTTGGTTCCTTTAGGTGCATTGGTTAACATTACTTACCTCCAAATAAAAAATCCGTTTTCTTTTCTTTCAAGCATTTCGTCGATTCGATCTATGTAAATGCGATAGTTTGACACGTTTGCCACCCGTTCAAGTCTGTTTTCCTCCGGATAGTAGACTTTGCTTATTCCTCCGGCTCCGAGAGCCAGTATGGACTGGGCTTCCTCCATTATTCTCACATTGTACAGGGAGAGTCTGTCATCCCTGCAAAATCCGATGTTCTCGGTATTTCCCGTGGTATGCTTCTGCCTGTACAGATAATAAGGCCTGTAGCCTTCATCTCTCAAGGCCTCATGGGCACCGGTCAGCATCTTCTCCCGTATGTCCTCGTTCCTGTAGCTGAAGTTCTCGTCCATTTCCTTCAGGGCGGAAGCTCTCTTCACGGCCAGTGTATGCAGCGTTATGTTCTCCGCTCCCGTGGCCAGTATGTCACGTACGCTTCTCGTGAAATCCTCCGCATCTTCTCCGGGAAGTCCGGCTATCAGATCCGTGTTAACAGTCTCTATACCGACCTTTCGCACCAGGTCGCAGGCCCTGTAGAAATCATCAATGGTGTGTCTGCGTCCTATAAGCTCCAGTGTGGACTCTTTCGTTGTCTGGGGATTTATGCTGATTCTCCCCACACATCTGTCCTTCATGACGCGGAGCTTGTCCTCACTGATTGTGTCGGGTCTTCCCGCCTCCACGGTGTACTCGCGAAGCCCGCTCAAGTCGAAGCTCTCATCCAGAAGCTCCAGCAGCTCGTCAAGCTCACCTGCCGACAGTGAGGTCGGCGTTCCTCCTCCTATGTAGAGTGATTCTATCCGCCTGCCCTGTCTGCGCGTCATCTCGCCGCAGTATTTAATTTCCTTCTTCAGAGCCTCCAGATAATCGGTGATTTCCTCGTGTGAAACCTGGTTTGAAGTGAAGGAGCAGTAGAGACATCTTGTCGGGCAGAAGGGTATTCCCACATAGAGTGAAATGCTGTCATTAGCAGGTTTTCCCGCGAGCTCTCTCTGATAGTCGAGTATCTCCGCCGCCAGTGAGCTTTTGCTCTCATCTAGAAGGTATCTGTCTTCGAGAACCCTTCTCACTTCATTGAGCTCATAGCCCTCGTCTCTGATCTCGCCCGCCAGCTTCACCGGTCTTATGCCGGTGAGAATTCCCCATTTGGGGCTTTTGCCTGTGAGCAGGGTCAGATCACGGTAGAGCTCTCTGCATATGCGGTCCTGATCTCCTGTGAACTCATAAACACCCGTCAGTCCGTCACTCTGCCCGTCGCGGCAGATTTCATACTCCTCAGGTCTGAGAAACACCTTGATGAGCTCCTCATATCTGTTAGTGTTGTTCGTGCTGTCAAATCTGAATCTATACAAATGGGTTGTTCTCTTTCTCGTATCCTATGGTTGTCGCCCCCATGTGTCCCGGATAAACCTTGGTTTCATCGGGAAGAGGCCAGAGTCTGCTGTGAATGGATTCCTCCAGAACCGGGAATGACCCGCCCTGAAAGTCCGTTCTTCCTATTGAGCCCTGAAACAGCGTGTCTCCGCAGAATAGCACGTTTTCAGATGCTATATATATGCACATGCCGCCGGGTGAATGTCCCGGTGTATGAATGAATTCCAGTTTCAGATCTCCCAGAATTATCTCGTCGCCCTGGCGGAGCCATATATCGGCTTCAATCTCCGTTGGATTGCCGAAATCCGCACTCACATTGTATCTTGCGTCGGCGAGCATTTCCTTCTCGGCTTCGTGAGCAGCCACCTTGACTGACGGATAATCCGCCCTGATTCCTTCCACGCCCATGATATGGTCTCCGTGGCCGTGAGTTAATATTATGTATTCCGGTGCAGCACCGGTTTCCTTAATCATTTCCTTGAGACCCGGAGTGTATGATCCCGGATCCACCACAAATGTCATGCCGCTCACTTCGTCCTGAACCAGATATGTGTTGGTTCCTATAGGACTTGTAGATGTCATGTGTATTTTCATTTATCTGATTCTCCTTATGTCTAGAAGAGCTTGTGACTGTCAAGAAGTATTGTCACAGGCCCGTCGTTTGTTATGTCCACGCTCATTTCGGCGCGGAAAACGCCTTCTTCAACGTTAATACCGCGCGCCTCGAGAAGGTCTATCACCTTCCTGTACAATTTGTCTGCCTCTTCGGGCGCCGCGGCGGCGAAATAGCTTGGTCTGTTGCCTTTGCGCACATCTCCCAGAAGTGTGAACTGTGATACGGCCAGCACCTCTCCGCCCGCATCGGTTATGTTCAGGTTCATGACTCCCTCATCGTCATCAAAGACCCTGAGTCCTGCAATTTTCTTGGCTATGTATTCAGCGTCCTTATCGCCGTCTTCCTTCTCAACTCCTATGAGAACCATGAGGCCGGGGCCTATCCTGCCTGTAACTTTATCGTCAACGGTCACCTGACTTCTCGTGACCCTCTGTACTACCGCTCTCATTCTTTACCTCTGTATGCTTCCATTACTCCCGGAATGTTCTTAAATGACCTGCAGAGCTTCTCCACCTGACCCACTCCCGAGAGTCCCAGCTGAAGATCTATAATGTATGCGTCGTCCCTGCCTGTTTTAGCATTCAGTCCCTCGATACGAACATCCATATCGTCACATATCTTGGAGATGCTGCTGAGTATACCCTTCTGCTCCTTGGCCACAAGGCAGATTTTGACTCCGTGAGACTTGCCTATCATCTCCGGGTCCCATGCCACGTCAATAAGACGCTGCCTGTCCTCCTCGGACATGGATTTCAGGTTGTCACAGTCCCTGCGGTGCACGGTTATTCCTTTGCCTTTGGTTATATATCCTACTATGTCGTCTCCCGGAACAGGGGAACAGCAGTGGGCCAGTGTTATTAGAAGATTGGTGGCTCCCTCCACCATCACTCCCGTTTCCTTGTCCACTTCCTTCCTGTGCTCGGCCCTCTTCTGGGTCTTCTCATGGATTTCGTTCAGATCATCCATGAGTGTCTTGTTCTTCTCCTCCGCCTGTACGTGCTTGGCGTCCTCGTAGCTCTGGAGAAGATTTGCCACCTTGGTCTGTATATTGCCTCCGTAGCTCAGCTGCGTGAAGAGATCTCCGGCGTCCTTGAAGTTCATCTCCTTAACGACTCTGGCAATATAAGAGTTGACCAGAAGCTTCTTGACATCGTATCCTTTCTTCCTGAGATACTGGCTGAAAAGATCCTTGCCCTTATCTACGGCATCGCCCTTGTTCTCTCTCTTGAGCCACTGTCTTATCTTGTTTCTGGCAGAGCTGCTCTTAGCAATCTTAAGCCAGTCAACACTCGGTCCCGGCGAATTCTGCGACGTGACAATCTCCACTATATCGCCGTTCTCAAGCTCGTGGTCAATTGTCACCATCTTGCCGTTGACCTTGGCTCCGACACACTTACATCCCACATCCGAGTGGATTTTGAACGCAAAATCCAGGGGCGTCGCCCCGGCGGGCAGCTCTACGACATCGCCCTGAGGCGTAAATACAAACACCTGATTGGAGAAGAGATCCATCTTCAGAGATTCCATGAACTCCTTCGGATCGTCAACATCCTTCTGCCATTCCAGGGCCTGCCTCAGCCAGGAAAGCTTAACCTCCTCGTCCTCGTGGGAGATTCCTTCCTTGTACTTCCAGTGAGCTGCGATACCGTATTCGGCTATCTCATGCATCTCCTGGGTTCTTATCTGTATCTCGAAGGGTCTGCCGCTGTCGCCTATCACCGTCGTATGAAGCGACTGATACATATTAGGCTTCGGCATCGCTATGTAGTCCTTGAACCTTCCCGGTATAGGTGTCCACATGGTGTGAACCAGCCCAAGAACGGCATAGCAGTCTCTGACCGTATCGACTATTATTCTGACCGCTATGAGGTCGAATATTTCATCTATATTTTTGTGCTGGTAGGTCATCTTCTTCCATATACTGTAGAAGTGCTTGGACCTGCCGTAAATATTGTAGTGGATGCAGATTTCATCAAGTGAGTTTTTGATTTCTCCTATTACCCTCTGTATCGCTTCTTCCCTGGCTTCCTTTCTCTCGCTTATCTTCTCAACGAGATCGTAGTAGGCTTCAGGATGGAGAAATTTGAGTGCTATGTCCTCCAGCTCCATCTTCATGGTATATATTCCGAGTCTGGCCGCTAGAGGGGCATAGATATCCAGTGTCTCCTGACATTTCTCCACAATCTTGTCGTGTGTCATGTAGTTAATGGTCCTCAGATTGTGAAGCCTGTCGGCAAGCTTGATTATAATGACCCTTATATCCTTGGACATGGCCAGGAACATCTTCCGGAGGTTCTCTGCCTGTCTTGCCTCTTTGCTCTCGAATTTCAGGGCTCCCAGTTTGGTGACACCGTCGACCAGGAGGGCTATCTCATCGCCGAATTCGGCCGTCAGTTCCTCCATGGTATATTGGGTATCTTCAACCACATCATGGAGAAGTCCGGCCGTTATCGTCTCCTCGTCCATGCCCAGTTCAGCCAGAATCACAGCTACGGCCAGAGGATGGATAATATACTCCTCCCCTGACTTTCGCAGCTGGCCTCTGTGCATTTCTTCGGCTGTATCATAGGCTCTGCCTATGAGCTCCGTATCGTATTTAGGATTTTCCTTCAGAATTGTATCAAGAAACTCACTTTTTCTCATCATTTCCTATTGCCTTTGACATACCTCTTGGAACGCTGTTTGTCACTGTGCTGCTCTTTGTTTTCAGGCTTTTTAGCTTCCGGTGCAGGAACTTCTTCTGTTTCCTTCTTTATTCCCTGATATCCTGACTTTTCCTTCTTCTTCGCCTTCTTCTTGGCCTCCTTCACCTGCTTCTCGTATTCGGAGGTGAGTTCATGTCTGCTGAATTCACAGTAGAGAGGTGAGCATATGCATATTGATGAATAAGCTCCTGCTATGATACCTACCATGAGCGGCAGAATGAATTCTCTTATAGCCTCTCCGGCCATTATTACCATTGGTATCATGACTATAAGGGTTGTCGCCGATGTCATGAGAGATCTGCCCAGAGTCTGGGTGATACTCCTGTCCACCGTCTCTATCAGTGTACCCTTCTTCATGTACTTGATATTCTCACGTATTCTGTCGAATACAACTATAGTGTCGTTTATTGAATATCCCACAACAGTGAGTATGGCCGCAATGAACGGATTGTTCACCGTGATTCCGAATATTATATAGAAGGCTATTACTATGAGAACGTCGTGGAGAACGCCCAGCATAGCCGAACCTCCGAATCTCCACTGTCTGAATCTCAGCCTTATGTATATGAGCATACATACAGCCGCTATGAGTACAGCTATAATGGCGTTGTTTCTCAGTTCCTTACCTACAGACGGTCCGAAGTACTCCTGAGACATCACATCATCATCGGTTGTTCCGAACTTGTCGTTGATTGAACCGATGACCTCTGCTCTGGCGCTTCTGTCCAGAGATTCCTTGGTCTTGATAATAATCTGCGAATTATCGTCACCGGCATATACTATGGTTTCCTTCAGGTCGTACTTGTCTACAGCATCTTCAACATCCGAAATTTTAACCTGCTTGCCCATGTCCATCTGGATCATCGTGCCGCCTGTGAAATCTATACCGTAGTTGACACCTCTGACAATTCCGCATACCAGACCTGCAACCAGGATAACAGCTGTTATCACGTAGTATACCTTCTTTTTGCTCATGAACGGTATGGTTCCGTCAATATGGAATGAAGCCTTGCCTGACTTCTTGATGCCGAAGTATGACGGCTTGCTGAACTTTTCACTCTGTGCCATGAGCTTCACGTAGAGCTGAGTGATTACAACCGCAGTGAAGATACTTACGATAATACCTATCATGAAGGTGTAGGCAAATCCCTTAACCGAGCTTGTACCTATCTCGTAGAGTATGATAGCGGCGATAAGCGTCGTAACCTGTGAGTCTATAACCGTGGTCATAGCTCTCTTGGATCCCGTCTCCGTTGCCACTCTCACGGTTCTGCCGAGTGAAATCTCCTCTCTGATTCTGGAGAATATTACTACGTTGGCGTCAACTGCCATACCTATTGACAGGATTATACCTGCGATTCCCGGCAGTGTCAGAACGCTTCCCATAAGTGACATCAGGTTGACCATAAGTGCCACGTAGAGAATCAGTGCGATGTCCGCACATACTCCCAGACCTCTGTATGCGATTATCATGATTATGAGAACCAGTAACAGTCCTATGGCCGCGGCCAGTATACTCATCTCCAGAGCGTTGTAGCCGATGCTTGCGGACTGAACGGAGGATGTGACCTCATGCATTCCCACAGGTAGTGAACCGCCCTTGATCTGTGCAGCCAGTGTCTGGGCCTCCTCCTGTGTGAAGTCGCCTGTGATTGTACACTGTCCTCCCGTAATAGGTTCGTTAACGTTAGGTGCCGATATTATCTGGTCATCCAGAACGATAGCGATGCATCCGCCGTTAAGTCCCTCAACAGCTGATGTAACTTCGCCGTTATAGGCCTTGGTTGTGGCATCGGCAAAAAGATCCGCTCCCTCACTGTCGAATTCCAGGTTTACCGCATATCCCGTGGACTGATCGTCTCTGCCTGCGGCGGCATCCTTAACGTTGCTGCCCTCCAGAACGAGACTGCCGTCCGCCAGTATAAACTGGAGCTTGGCGGTCTTGCCTATAAGCGCAATCGCGTCCTCAGGGTCTTCAACCTCAGGTATTTCGACTCTTATTCTGTCCTTTCCCTCGATGGAAACAGTAGGCTCTCCCAGTCCGTTGGCATTGATTCTGTTCTCGATAACGGTCTGGGTCTGTTCCATCGCTTCACGCAGTTCATCGTCGGACATTTTCTTGATATCATCCTTGTCGGCCTCCATTACAACATACACGCCGCCCTTGATATCCAGTCCGAGCTTCATACGATCCTTGACAGGTGTGAGAGGTCCTATACCGTTCAGGGTTATAACCCAGCCCACAACTATGATGACAAGAATAAGAACCGCTAAAACTTTTCTGACTCTGTAACTCATTCTTACCTCCGGGTGTTATAAATTCTTCTTAAGTCATACATATTTGATTCTACAGCTTTTTGGCCCATTTCTCAAGACTTTGAGACAATAAAAAACACGGCTCGTCACATAACTTGCCGTGTTTTTGTCTTTCATTAAAGATGTCCTACTCTTCAGTTGCCTCTTCAGCTGCTTCCGGAGCTTTCTCTTCAGCAGGTGCATCCTCTGCAGGTGTGTCCTCTACAGGAGCAGCCTTCTTGATTCTCTTCGGCTTGCTCTTCCTGACTTCCTTCTCTTCTGCATCTGCAACTTCCTCGAAGTCATCCACGGAGTTCTTGGCTACATGGCCTGAGCCCTGCTTAACAACCTTGGATACTGACCATCTCATCATCTCGAACTTAACCTTGTCGGCTCCGACCTGAACTACGATAGTCTCATCCTTAGTCTTAACAATCTTGGCACAAATGCCGCCGATGGTCACTATCTCGTCTCCTACCTGAAGACCTGCTCTCATAGCGTTCGTTTCCTTCTCACGCTTCTTCTGAGGTCTGATCATAAGGAAGTACATTACCACCAGTAACAGTACCAGTACCAGTATCGACATCATACCGCTTCCACCCATAATTTCCTCCTGTTATCTTTAATCTGACTTGAATGGTGCCGGCTGTGGGGGTCGAACCCACACGGTGTCGCCACCACGGGATTTTGAGTCCCGCACGTCTGCCAATTCCATCAAGCCGGCGTAACGCTACAATTATATCATCACGCCGTTACCATTTCAAGTTCTTCATCTTCTATTTTTACCATTTCTCTCGCGGAGAACTTGTTGTACATTACCGGTATAACGAGGAGCGTTGTTACCGTACCGTACACGAGTCCACCTATGCATGAAATTGCTATAGGCTGAATCATCTCCGAACCGGTACCTATGCCCATAGCCAGAGGCAGCAGTCCCAGAACGGTGGTAGCTGCAGTCATTATTACAGGTCTGAGTCTCACGGCACCGGCCTGTATTATAGCCTCCCGTTTATCCATTCCCTCCAGGCGGAATCTGTTGATGCAGTCGACGAGCACTATGCCGTTGTTGACTATAATACCCATGAGCATTACGAATCCCAGCATGGCGATTACGCTGAACACCTTGCCCGTTATGAGCAGTGCCAGCAGTCCGCCCGTGAAGGCCAGCGGCACGGTGAAGAGTATTATAAACGGCGATCTTAGTGACTGGAACTGAGCCACCATCATCAGGTACACGAGAATGAATCCCACTATCATCATCAGGAGAAGCTGGAACATGGCGTCGGCAATCTCCTCCTGCTGACCTTCGTATTCGATGTTCACCTGTGAAGGCACAAGCTTCTCGTCCTCGATAACTCCCTTCACCTTGTCGGAAATCTTGGTGACATTGTATCCGTCTCTGACGGATGCCGTAACCGTGAGAGCTCGCTTCTGACCCTCATGGTTGATGACATTAAGCGAAGCATCGCGCGAAACGCTTCCGATTTTCGACAGCTTCACCTTCTCCTTGCTTCCGTCCGACTTCTCCACGGTAAGCTTCATGTCCTTAAGATCATCCAGGGTGAAACTGTCCTTCGTGGTGTTTTCAACGCTGACTGTTATATTGCTTTCCTCCCGGTTTATGGTTGTGGCATCCTTCGTCTCTTCAAGCTTGGCGGCAATCTGCTGGTAAACCTGGGCCACAGTCAGCCCATTCTTCACTGCCGCGTTCCTGTCGACTGACACGTGTATCTCTTCGGTGCTGGACTCCTCAACATCGGAAATCTCCTCCAGAGATTCCATCTCTCTCAGTCTGTCCTCTATAGCACTTCCCGTGTTCCTGAGAACATCCAGATCGTCTCCGTAGAGAGTGAATGATATGTCGCTTCCGCCCATCATGGTGCTCATATCCATATCGGCAGTTGTTACAATCTCGCAGTTGTATTTTTTCGCAAAATCCTCAAGCTTCGCACTTACCTTGTCCGCATTCTCCACCTTCTTCTCATCCATTTTGATGTACATGGTGGTGTTTCTCTCATCCCTTTCGGCTGCGGACATTCCCATCATTCCCATGGTATCGGAGGAAACCATGACTCCCACATCTTTCACGCCGTCGATTTTTTCCAGAGAATCCGCTATCTCATCGTTGACACGTACCGTATCGCTCAAAGCGCTGTCCTCAGGCATGGTAATCTGCGCCGAAATCTGAGGGTTGCTCATGGACGGCATGTACTCGAAACCTCTGGTGAGAAGCAGTCCTGCAGATACAACGAGTATTCCGATTCCGCAGAGAACTACCGTCCTGCCGTGATTGAGAGCCCAGGCGACTGCCTCTCTGTAACGTCTGACAACTCTTCCCTTCTGTCCCAGAACCGTCCTGGCCGCCTTGTTTTTAAGCATTCCCTTGGACATGGCCGGCACGAGAGTCAGGGCCACGATAAGGCTGGCGATGAGCGAGTAGGCCACCGTCAGTGCCAGATCTCTGAAGACCTCCCTTGTCATACCGTCAACGAACACTATAGGAACAAATACACATACAGTCGTCAGTGTGGAAGCTGTGATGGCGCCGGCCACCTGTCCCGCACCTGACAGTGCCGCCTGTACCGCTGAATATCCCAGAGACCTGAGCCTGTAGGTGTTCTCTATAACGACTATGGAATTGTCCACAAGCATTCCGACACCTATCGCCAGTCCGGACAGGGATATCATATTCAGAGTGACACCCGTGAAGTACATGAGAGCCACAGCGAAAAGCACACTTATAGGTATGCTTATTGCCGTGATTACGGTCGGTCTTATATCTCTCAGGAAGAAAAGGAGAATGAGCACGGCAAGAACGGCTCCTATCAGGAGATTGTCCAGCACGGAGCTTATAACCATACTTATGGATTCGCCCTGGTCCATCATTGTTGTAAACTTAAGACCGTCATATTCCTTCTCCAGGCTTTTGAATTTATCACCGATATTATCGGACACTTCAGCTGTGGCGTAGCTTGACTGCTTGGTAAAGCTGAGAAGCACGCCGCTTTCACCGTTGATTCTGGCGTAGCTTTGCGAGTCGTCCGCCAGGTAGGTTACGGTTGCTATGTCCCTGACTCTTATGGGATCCACTCCGTCGATGTCCATATCGAAGAGGACCAGATTCTCCAGTTCCTCCGTGTCTTTGATCTTGTCGCCTACGCTCACGAGAACCTTGGCATCGCCGTCGGTGACATATCCCGCAGGCATGGAGAAATTCTGCGCCTTGAGAAGAGCGGACACGTTCTCCATGGTAATGACACCCGTCATATCCGCACTGTCAAGGGCCGCCTCCTCCTGGGATTCTATTTCGGCAAGAGTGCTCTGAAGCTGGCTGATGGTTGAGCTCAGTCCGCTCTCTGCAGCCGCCAGATCGGAATAGGCGTTACCCGTCTCCGTAACCAGTGACATCTCCTGTTCATCCAGGTCCTTGAGTGCACTGTCTATGGCCTTGATTGAAGAGTCAGCATCAGCTGCCACAGCTTCGAAGGCCTCCATGCTTCCGAAGGCCGCGGTTATCCGGGCTTCATAGGCAGCTGCAGCCGCATCGTCACCTGATGCTTTAGCTTTGTTGTAATCCTTGTAGAGCTGCTGTACTTCCTTCAGCTGCTCTCTGTTTTCGAGAAGCTGACTTCTGGCGGAAGCAATCTGGGAAGCCGCCTTCTTCTGTGTGCCTGACACCTGCTTCTTGCCTGAGCTTATCTGTGATTTGCCTTTTTTGGCTTTGCTGATTCCGCTTTTGACCTGACTTTTGCCTTCACCTGTCTTCGCCAGTATGGCGGCTGAAATTTCTTCATTAATTTCGTCAATCTTATCCTGAGACAGTACTATTCTGACACCGTCATCCACAAGTCCTGCCGAATTGATCGAGGCCACACCTTCTGTGCCTTCCAGACTTGTCTCCAGCTCTTCACGATAGAGATTGGACACATCGGCCTGACTTGCCCCCTTCTGTGATACGGCCGCCACAGTGACAGGCATCATATCCAGATTAATTTTCATGACCACAGGCGTCGATGCTCCTTCGGGCAGGTTACCTTCAATCTGATCTATCTTGTCACGTATATCGACGGATATGGCATCCATATTCACATCGTTCGTGAATTCAATTGATACCAGTGAATAGTTGTCGGATGAAACGGATGCCAGATTCTTCACGTTGGCCAGTGTGGCCAGCTGGCTCTCCATAGGGTCGGTTACTTCCGTCTCCGCTTCCTCCGCACTTGCTCCCGGATATGTGGTCATAACAACCGCATATGGTGTGTTGATCTCCGGGAAGAGATCCGGTGTCATCTTGTAGGCTGCCACCGCTCCGAACACTATAACTATAACCACTGCCGCGAACACGGTAAATGGCTTTTTAACGCTGAATCTTGATAACATGCTGCTCCTGTTCTATATATCTACTTCAATTTTTTCTCTGTGTTTCTCTCCCAGAAAACCCCGTCTTCATATCCCTGTATTCTGCAGTCGGACTCGGCCATTTCCAGGCGCTGCTGAGCCCATATGCAGTATCTGTCGTGAATTTCCGCCGTGAGAAAATGTCTTCCCAGCTTTCTGGCCACCACAGCCGTGGTTCCCGAGCCTCCGAAGGGGTCGAATACCAGATCTCCCGGATTCGAGCTGGCCAGAATGAGCTTGGCCACAAGCTTCTCCGGTTTCTGTGCCGGATGAGCCGTATTCTCCGCCATGGACCAGAAAGGAACCGTTATATCATCCCAGAAGTTGGAGGGATGAGTGTCTCTGAACCTGCCTTCCGCCGTTTCGCTCCAGTCCTTCGGTCTGCCTCTGTCCCTGTATGGTGCCAGCACCTGCCGCCTCACCTTGATTCTGTCCACGTTGAAATTATATTCATCGCCCAAAGTGGCGAACCATATGTCCTCCATGCTGTTCTTCCAGTTTTCCCTGGCTCCCCTGCCTTTCTCTCTCTGCCAGGTTATCCTGTTTCTCACTTTGAAATAGTCACCCAGAACACGCCCCATTACCACACTGCTGCGCCAGTCGCAGCACACATATACGGAGGCGTTGCCGGCAAGAAGAGGAAGAGATTTTTCTATCCACCTTCTGGTGTATCTCTCATACTCTCCGTCGCTCATGGAACTGAAGCTTCTGCCGTCGTAATCCTTGCTCAGATTGTAGGGCGGATCCGCAACCATAAGGTCGGCAAAGCCCACAGCTCCCGCTCCTGCGATATCCTCCATGACACAAAAAGTATCCCCGTTTATGACCTTGTCCTTCAAGGTTTCCACGC
>JALFNS010000035.1 GCA_022773945.1 Clostridiales bacterium | reverse complement strand
CTGATTTGACATTTCTGGATGATTTACTGCCCTGGTCTGACACTCTTCCTGACAGCTGTAGAAGCTGAAACCCTTGATAAAAGTAACGCCCCGCTCACGCGGGGCGATTTTTGTCAAGGTACATAGGTTTTACCGCTTACGCTATATCAAGACATACAAAATCAACATACAATAAAATACCCCGGCAGGATTGCCGGGTGTGTAAGTGAAATAACATCTTGGAAACACATTTGACACTCTAATGTGCCTGTCTTATAAATATCTATTGTTCACTAATTTGCAAATTTAAGGCTAATTACATGTCCTAGAATAGTAACCGACATTCGGAATATAGGCACGGAATGTATAATCGCTGTAGATAAAGTGCCACTTGAAACGGTAACTTTAACGCCGTAGATTCTATTCTTGCTGTTCTTTGGCAGAGTAATACTCTTACACAAGTTATTGCTTCCACTCGTACGCTTTATGGTATATGTCTTACTATAGTTTGTCGGATAATTATAAACCTTTACCTTCCATACTAATTCCGCATCATTATCGTCCGTATGTAATAAGAAATTCATTGTTTTGTTCGCCGGTGCATGAGCATAAAAAGTATTTCCCGAATGAAATGTTGTAAACCCCTGTAAATAGACAAGATATAACTCTAACTTGTCCTTGGCAACCTTACTCATGTTGTTTTAATTGCTATCTTTTAAGAGATTTGCGGCAATATAGTTTTCAATGAAGCACTCTTCTACAAGTGATTGAAGCTCCTCACTTGATCCCACTATGTACCTACCTTCAGATTCTAAATCATTGAGATTAGAGGCTTCTTCTGCAGTTGCGTATTTTATCCAATGCCTAAAATCATTTGCACTTTCACGAGTTACGTAATCGTCAATGCTATAGCAATAATCCATAGAAACAAGCTTAACCTCACGTATGTCAGAAGATACCCTAAAACCTAGAAACATAAACTCACAGTAAAATGATGTGTTCCCGTCGTCAAAAGTAGTAGGAGAAGGAGCAGTAGTTTCAAACATAGCAGATACAGTGTAGTAAGAGTTTTCTGCTAAAGGGACAGGGTATATATAAAATTGCACATAACTACCCGAATCAGTTTCGCATTTGCCTTCATATACATCTTCCCTGCTCTCTGCCCTGTTAAAAATGATGTCTCCATACGTAGTTCCATTCTTAAAGTGCTCGTTATTTACAGGAACATCTTGAACCGCCTCAACTATCTTCATTTGCAGATCTGTCATGGGTACCGAATTGTCCACATATTCGGCGTTTTCATCAAAAGCTTCCTGCCCGCAAGCAGTGACACTAAGTGTAATTAGGACTATTAATAATACACACAAATGTTTTTTCATTGTATTGTCCTTTCATATTAATAGAGCATCTTCTAATCGATATCCACCTCCAGCTACTCTTGCTGGTTAACAGATATCTTTATGTTTTCTCCTAGTTATTTAAATAATAGCATCACGATATTTTCAATCTTTCAAAACAAACTGCGAATTACTCCGCAAGCAGAATCTCCGAAATGGAGGCATCTTCATACTTTGTTCCTTCAAATACTGACTCTATCACCAGTTTCACGGTACTGCAGTAATGTGGCTCTGAAAACGCCAGATACTGCTCTCCCATTCTGTCTTCAAGGAAGAGAGTTTCTTCGCTGCCGTCGGGAAATACCGCAAGCAACTGATTAATCCGGGTGTTTCTGTAGAAAATATCCTTCGTCTTCTGATATCCGTTTTTGATATAAATTCCCTTAAGAGGCATTTCGTTGTCGCATTCAACCTCAATCCACTCACCGATGCCCTGACCGCTCACACCTTCTACCCAGGCCGTTGCAGGATTTCCGTCATACACATTTGACGGAACGTAGGTGAGCTCTTCGTATGGGTCCAGATTTGATGAAGCCCTTGCACTGATTACATCACAGACACGCAGACTGTCACTGTCAGATTGAGATTTGGACAAACCTGAAGAGTCTACTGTTTCAGATTCCTTAGTCAGCTCAATATCATACCCTGTATTATAGCCGCCTCCAAGTATAAAAAAGCCTCTGCTCATCTTGCCGCTGTATTCGCTTTTGCCTTTATATGAATATATTGATGGTATGTAATCTCTGTCTCTACCCATGAAATAATCTACTTCAACAGTTATCAATGGCTCATCCGATTTACTGATGACCAGATCTTCTTTCGAAGCATCTGCCGTCATATGGATTTCTCCTGAATCATCGTAGTAAGGCGTTACGTAGGACTCGTAAGGACCATCGACAGTCAAATCATAGCTCATCGTCATGCCTTCAACATCTTTTATCTTCAATACAATATCCATTCTGTTATCATTACTCATTATTGTTCCATGAGTATAACAATAACCTGTCCAAGTTCCCAACAACGCATCTGCATTGAGGCTAACCTTATCATCATAACCCTCGGAAATACCTGCAAACTGCCATTTACCGTCTGTTTTCCAGTAATCAACATATGCTGTAACCTCTATTATCTGGAAATCATCTGTAGTTAAATACCTTACCTTGTACTGGAAACAGTATCCGTCTTCGCCGGTCTCATATGCATCCAGAAGTTCAGGCTCGCCGTCACAATCGTATTCTTCCAGTATTCGAGCTTTAGCGTCGTTCTCACTCGGCCTGCTTCCGCACCCCGTGAAGGCTAAACACGCGAGGACAAGCACTGCAACAAATATCAAAATGTAATACTTTCTTCTATTCATGTGTTTTCCTAAACAAACTGCAGGCACAACATACCCACTACTATTAAAACAGTGACTACGGTAGCCGGTATACTCACACCGCCCTTTTTCCTAATATATTCCTGTCTGGCGTATTCATCAGCCGGAAGATTAATTACGAGCATATCAATTCTTTTTTTGTAAAGGCTGTTGGCCATAACCGCGAAGAAAATTCTCATTCCCAGGCTTATAGGCTTATCCATATACTGCAATATCGTTATCTGATCCGGGAAACAATACATCAAGACCGTCAATAACGCACCTATTACGAGCTGAATGACAAACCATATTGCTACCCATGAATACATCTTTCTGTAAGCGTACCAGTACGGACCAAAGAGGAATCCGCACCAGTTCCAGTCTTTAGTATTCTTTTTCTCCATTATCCTGAAGTTGCACAGATAATGCTCAGAGTTTTTCCCTATCAACGCCTTCCTAATTTCATCCTTCTCATCCAGCCTGTTCTCTATTACAATTACCTCCGGTACATTGCAAAGATCCCCGCCGCACTTCGTGCAGAACTTTCTTTTCTCAACGCTTGCTCCACAGTAAGGGCATATCATCTCTTCTCTATTCATATTTCTCCTTCTTCTCTCTTTGCTGCCATTTCTTTCAATTCATCCAGTCTCTTGTTCAGTTTATCGAATTCATCCGCAGCTATCGTATTCTCACTTTTCTCTTCCCGCTCTTTAATCTGCTTCCCGCAGTGAGTGCAGAAGTAGATTCCTTCCTCTAGCTCCTTGCCGCAGTAAGGGCAGAAGTTCATTTGAGTACTGCCCGGTTTTGATGGTTTCTCAATTCTGTATCCGTCGGGAACGTTTCGGGAATTTCTCAAACCTCCGCAATAGAAATAGAGCTTGTCAAGGTACTCATCACCGGCAAAGATTCCGTATGCAGCAATTGTAAGGGTTTCATACTCATAGTTCTCTGCAGTTACGTCGAACTCCTGAAATTTCTTCCAGGTAACATGCCTCCCTTTCTCATCCACAAGCGAGTCCATATAAGTCTCCGGATTGCTTACGACTATAGCGTATTCCTTATTTCTTCCGAAGTTTTTTCTGTCTCCTGCCCACCGGGAATCATCGGCAATATATTCGGCTCCTCCTCTTTCGATTCTATTCTTTCTTCTCATTATCAAGTTCGTCAGATATCCTAAAAATACAATGGTACCGACAATAATTAAAATTCTCATCAGTATCTCCTCCGGTTCAATTTTTTCCGTTGATTTCTATCTTCCTCGTCGTCTTACCCACCGTAACCTTAACCTCTCCTGTTATGTTCCCCTTGGAATCAGCTTCATCCGTTATCATAAGGCCCTTGGAATCATAGATCACATTATCCGAACAGCTTATCCTGACATCCTTCTGTCTCGAAGCCGGGAATACCTTCACGGCGAATGGAACATACTTACCTGCCGTTACGTTTACCGTAGTACCCGATCTGTCGGTTACACCATCCTCCATGACAAGTTCAATCTCCTCCACACCGGCCTTGCCGTTTTTACCTGCGGAAATCATTTCACATATATTGTCCGCCGCATCGAATCCGATTTCGTTATAAGCCAGCTGAGTATAGTGGAACCCTCCGTGAACTTCCCTGACGCTTGTCGGCATTTTAATCTGCGTATCCTCCTTCGGATAAGCAGCATTAAAATCTTCATCGTTTCCGTATTTATCGGCGAAATACTCCTTCACAGAGTTGTCGTTTCCCCATTTTTCACTCACATTGGCGGCGAGGATAATCTTCTCGTCAAATTCTCCCGTCGTCATATAAAACTGCGCGCTGCGGGGACCTGTAAGAACGAAATCCTCCTCATTGTCCGGGGTATCCATCGCCGCTCTGACGATATTAATACCACAGAAATCCAGCTCCCGCTCCAGTCCTGCTATGCCTTCTCCGTTTAGCTGCTCCTCGAAGGCCTCAAACATTTCCTGAAATCTCGAGACATATTCTCCGGATCCCATTCTGTAGTTGTTCTCACCCTGACACCACAAAATACCCTTGTGAGCCAGGACATAATGTCCCGCTTCAATCTCCTTGCTGAGAATTCTTTCGGCTCCTCGATACAGCTCCACAGCCTGCCAGAAATTATTATCCGTTTCTTCGCTCGTCGGAATCCATGACTGAATCTTAGAGCCGTGATGTGCTGCATTGACTATCCAGACCTTCTCACCCGTATTCTTGTACCATTCATAGGCGAAAGCACTGTCAATACCCGTCTTCCCCGCTGTATCCTTATCTGTGGTCAACGTATCCGTTCTGTTATGCTCCTCATTCTTGCTGTTGTCCGTAAGACTCTCCGGCAGATAGGCCTTTGCGTTACTCACATTAAGAGCCTCGATGGGATTTCGTATCCAGTTCACTTCCTCGCCTGTCTCGTTATCCGACACCCCGTATGTCGCAAAGGCCGTAAGCGGTTCGTTAAGCACCACACGTTTTCTCACGGTATCGACTGTCTCATCAGTGGCAAGTCTGCCCTCACAATTGCTCTGTCCTGCGAAAAGCACCAAAGTCAGCCTGGCAGGTTCAACCGTAACGCGAACAGTCTCTCCGCTCTTCAGTTCTACGGCAGCTTTTCCGCATTCCACCGCTCTGGCCTTGCCCGGATTATCTTTGTCGATTTTCAGGATTTTTTCGTCATCACCGGACACTGATTTTATATCCCCGGAGAATACATAGGAGTCTCCGTATTCGAGTGTAATCCCCTTATCCTTATCAGCTTTCTTATCCGCCTTGCCCTCTTCCTGAACCGGTAACTTGTATATAACAACGGCCAGCGCCACAACCAGTATAACGAGTAAAAAAACAATATAGGGCATCTTGGATCTTTTCTTTTTTGTCATTCCCTATTCCCCTAAATCAAACATCTTGTTTGAATCCTGTGCATCATACTCTGCCCAATTTTCATAACCCGTTACGACCGCAGGATTGCAGTCGTAGAATATATGCTTCACCGAACCTCCGTCGAGCAATGAAGTGTTAAAATTTGAAACGTCTATAAGCTCTGCACTTTTGCAGGACACAAACATATATGCCATTGATGTCACATTGCTTGTGTTGAAGTTACTGACATCCAGTGTCTTCAGGCTTTCACAGTGAGAGAACATAGCGTACATGTTCGTTGCCTGAGATGTGTCAAACCTGCTGACATCAAGGTCTACCAGGGCATAACAGTTATAGAACATATACTGCATACCTCTGACCTGTCCTGTTTTTAATCCTGCAGTATTCACTGTTCTGAGGGAATAACAGTCTTCAAACATCCTCCACATTTCCTTGACATTCGATGTGTCCCAGGTGGATGTGTCTACAGATATCAGGCTGTTGCAACCCTTGAACATACCTACCATGTCCTCCACCTTGCCGGTGTCAAAATCCATGTTTTCAATTGTTCTCAAGGCCCCGCAGAAGGCAAACATGCGGTCCATCATTGTAACGTTGCCGGTGTCAATGCCCTCCATATCCAGACTTTGCAGATACTTATCGTGATAGAAGAGATATCTCATGCCGGTCACATCTCTCGTATCAAAAGCACCGTTGAACTCAACAGTCCTGAGGTTATCACAATAGGCGAAAAGGCCGTTGCAGTCGCTGTTTGCCTTCACGCCGCCATCTGCTGCTATATAGAGAGTCTTGAGTCCGGAATTCTGTTCACCGGTATCAGTCCAGGCCAGAACTTCACCGTTTCCCGCCTCCGAGACGTCATGTGCGTCATCTTTGGCATCCTTTGTTTCGTCAAGAAAAACTATTTTCTCTATTTCGCTTCTCTCGAATTCCCCGAAAATGAGTTTTACCGGATTCATACCGTTCTTATCACCAAAAGTTCCTGCCACCCCTGTGTCCTGCATCATTACAGCCGTGCTCTCCTTCTCCGGAAAAGCTGAAGTTTTCTCCTCTTCCGTTTTTCCGGAACCTCCTGAGCCGCCTGAACCGCCGATGCCGGATGCGAATATGGAGCATGCGAAAACAATGCATGCGGCCGCCGTTATCGCCGCTGCAATCAGCTTATTTTTCTTTTTGTCTGTCTGTGTATGCGGTTTAGGTTGCGGCTTAGGCTTCTGTACAGGAACATTGTCCCTGACATTTTCAAGATCTCTCCGCATCTGAGCTGCACTTGAATATCTGTTTGCAGGATCATAGGCACATGCCTTCAGAATCACTGATGCGAGATTCGCTCTCACATTACGAGGAGCCGGGATTGTTTCACCTTTGATTCTGCGTATCAATGCACTTTCTTCATCCTCGTAAGTAACATCCCCGGCAGATTCACTCAAGAAGGGCATTCTTCTGTCATTGGCGAGTATATACAATACGAGACCCAATGAATAAATATCTACGGTTCTTCCGTAATTTTCCCCTTTATATACTTCCGGGGCCATGTATCTGTAGGTTCCCTTTTTTGACATCCCTCCCGATGTCTTTTCCAGCGTTCTTGCCACGCCGAAATCACCCAGCTTGAAATTGCCGTTTTGGGAAATAAAAATATTGCTCGGCTTAATATCTCTGTGGATAATCTTTTTATTCTCACAGGCCTCCAGCGCACGACAAAGGTCTATTCCGAGTTTGATAATAATATCTTCGGTTACCGCTCTTCCTCGCAGATAATCATCCATAGGGGTGAGCAGTTCCATTCTTATGAAGATATCACAGCCTATTCCGTCATCATGTGGAATAACCTTGTGGTCTTCATAGCCCACTATATTTTCATTTCCTCTTAATTCCGCCATGATGCGGTGCTCATTGAGGAACACCTCTGTCATGCTGTGAAAATAGCGCTTTATGTATTCGTCACTTCTTCCTTCTGCCTGTTTTTCTTTTATCTCGGTGTCGCTTTGAGGAATAGGTATGACCTTAAGCGCTGATTTTTCTATTCCGGCACCTTCATTCTTCTGCAGTTCATATACGGTGCCGTAGCCGCCCTTCCCGATTTGTCTTGCTACCTTCCAGTTTTCAAATATTCCGTTGTAAACCTGATAATCTTCCATCTGCTACTTCTCTATTTTGACAACAACTGCTGTAATATTATCTCTGCCACCCTTCACCATCGCTTCTCTTGCCAGGGCCCCGGCAATAAGTTCCGGATTCCTCCTTCTGCTTTTTTTTATTGTTTTACCTATTTCGACATCACTGACCATGTCCGTCAGTCCGTCTGAACAGAGAATAATAATATCTCCCTTGAGAAGCGGTATTCCGGATTTGATTTCAGGGCTTATTATGAAATCATCCTCCGGAACGCCTATATACTGATTCAGCACGCGAAGATCTCTTCTGCTTTCTGCGTCTTTCTCCGACATTATTCCCGCATTAATCATGCTCTGTGCCCTGGTATGATCTTCCGAAATCCGTTCGAGTCTCTTCTTTCTGTAGAGATACACCCTGCTGTCTCCCACGTTGCAGCAGGTTAATCTATCACTCATTATTGTCACGAGAGCCAGCGTGGTGCCTCGTTTTTCACTGCCTGTGCCCGTATAGGAACGGCAGACTTCTCTGTTGGCATGGAGAACGAATGCCTTCAGATTCTTCTCAATGTCTTCATTATCAAAGCTTCTCAGAAGTTTAAGCGTCTGCCACGCGGCTTTCTCGCCGAATTCATAACCGCCCATCCCGTCACATACTGCATAAACATGACAGTCTCTGTCTTCTGAACAGGTTACGGCAAATGAACTGCTCCTGTAATCCTCCTTGTAATATCCATCAATATAGAAATTGTC
Organism: Clostridiales bacterium; assembly: GCA_022773945.1. Classification (GTDB taxonomy): domain Bacteria; phylum Bacillota; class Clostridia; order Peptostreptococcales; family Anaerovoracaceae; genus Lentihominibacter. Next base: position 18,343 of record JALFNS010000035.1, on the reverse strand, counting down.
TTCATTGTTCGTTCGTATTTCTCCCGTCAGAGAGAGTCCTGCACTTATTGCTTTCATATTCAGCTCCTTACTGAGCACCATGATAATCAACCGAGGTAAAATGATTCTCTCGGTTCTCCCATGTATATTTCGGTTCCCTTGGCAACCTGCATCTCGAAATTCTTCGTCAGTCTCTCGCCATTGGCGAAGAACGTTCCGTTGGTTGACACATCTTTGACCGTATACGTTCCGGTTTCAGGTATGTATCTTAATATGCAGTGAACCCGGCTTACGGTTCTGTTACTCAGCACGATATTGCACTCTCTGGGGTTTTTACCGATTACCACTCTGTCCACTATATTAAATGTACCCCCGGACAGCTCTCCTTCCATACACATAACCAGCCCGGCTGATACAGTGTCTTCATAATACTTGCCACTGCTGCCATATCTGTTTTCTCCGCCGGAGCTTTCATCTGCATCCATAAACAAAAGCAATATACCTGCCAGAGAAATCAGTACTCCTGCCATGCTTATCAATACGCCGATACAGAAGGTCCCTGTAACTACCAGGAACAGATCAATACCGAGAGACATGGCCAGACCGACAAGTCCCAGGATTAATCCCAGCTTGCTTTCGGAACTGTAGAAAATCGCAGCCAGAGCGGCTGCCATGAAAGCTGCCGGCAGGTAAAGGACCAGTATACTGAGCAGTAGAGGCTTAATATCGATTACTTCTTCACTGTGACCGAACAGCATCTGAACGAAGGCTGTATTACCATCCGGCTCGTACGCTGTGAAAGCCCTGTACATGTTGGCTATGTCATAACCTTCAATGATTTTATCTTTCCCGGCGGGAATGAAAAGAGCGGCCAGAATCACCATAATTCCGACGATAAAAACTATCTTATAAACCAAATTCTTTTTCATAGTATTTACTCCTCACATTTCAGCAGTACCACAGTGGTGTTGTCCTGTGTTTCCGCAGCCCTGGCTGATACCGCCGCCACAATCTCCTGGGCTTTGCTGTCAAGATCACCTTCCGGTTCGCAGGTATCGTCCAGCAGTATTTCTTCAATATCATCATCGGACAGCAGCTTTGTCACTCCGTCACTGCACAGCATTACCATATCTCCGTTACTAAGGAGTAACGGATCTGTATTGCAATCGATATACTTCAGTACCGGCGCACCTAAATAGCTAACGAGAGCATCGGATCTGACCTGAGGATTCGGAGTGAAATCATCATTATCTTTCAGCATTCTGCTCATAAAAGAATAATTGTGCTCATTGGTAAGGCGTTTCAATTTACCTTCAGTCAGCAGGAATATACAGCTGTCACCTATTGACATCCACTTCAGACTGTTACCGATAATAACGGCCAATGTCATAGTCGTGCCGCAGGACAGCGGGTTTTCGTCATCGTCTTCTATATCTCTTATATCGACATTGGCATTGCCGGCAATCTTCAGCAAATCGGCCGTGGTCCATTCGTTTTCTTCAATGTCATTTATTCCGCGCATAACCGATTCTATGGCCTTCTTGCTCGCAACATCTCCGCCTTCGAGGCCGCCCATTCCGTCACACACCATGGCCACCACAGCTGAATTCCTGAGCCAGCGAACGTCATAGGCATCCTCCTGGTATTCTCGCGTTCCCACCGCCATCGCAGCACCCGTCAGAATTACGGCGTTCTGGTTGACGTATTCCTCCCCGGGAAGGTTGCCGTTCCATTCGAGATCCATATCTTCATTTGGCTGTGAATGAATGTTTTCTTTTTTTCTCTTAAAAAACAATTTCTTTAAAAACATAATGCTAATTCGGTTTTATCTGTACTCTGAAAACAGTATCCTGCGAGAGATAAATATCTTCGTTATGTCCTATATAAACTTCTCTGTTCTTCTCAAGTCCTCTCCCGCTTCCCAGGGCTGTACCGTTGCTTGAATAATCGGTAACATAGAATTCTCCGTTTCTGAATGAAACAGCACAGTGTCTTCTGCTGATCTTCCTGTCCTCTTTCAATATGAGATTTGATGCGGCAGGGTCTCTTCCCAGCAATATGGTGTCCCCACTGTTCATAATAATGCTCGCGCCGTAACACTCTCCCTTCACACATCTGAGAAGCCCCTGTGATTCCGAAACAGTTATAGGTATCGGGGCAGGTGTCGGCACAGGTCTCGTATACGTCCGTACTTTTCCCCTGTTTGCCAATTCAAATGCAAACATCAGGCAACCGGCTAGAGAACCGATGAGAATGAAGTAGAATCCGAAGGAAAGAGATAAATTCAAGTATTGAGACAGCTCAGCAGCTACAGCATCACTTCCCTCATCTAATATTTCCTCTGCTATTTCTTTCGCCGTATCAGCAATTTCTTCACTTCCGAAGAGAGTGGAATGACTTGCAACATAATTCATGCACATATTTATAATCAGCACCGGATGCTTGCACACATAACCTATAAATATATTGCCGGCAAGTCCTGCTCCCGATCCTATTATTCCAACAAGAGCGTTCTCTCGCAATACTGCGAAAACCATAGCCGCAACTGCCAGAAGAAAGAACAAGAGCAAATATATGGGGGCATCTGACACAGCCACTTTTATACTGAAGATAACTTCAGAAAAACTGATGCCCAAATATGGTACGAAAACACCTGCAAATATCAGTGCCGCAGCAAAAAATATTATCGTTCTCTTGTTCTTCTCAACTCGAATAAAAGATAGTATTCCGTTCATGACCGTTAACCTCACTTAAGATCGTTCCATGAAAAATCGTCGCCACACAGTGCCACGAAGATCATCTCCGTTTCTCCCAGAGAAATAACATCTCTGTCATTAAGCTCCATTACCTGGAGAATTACATTGTCATTAACATAGAACAGTTCGCTAGAGCTGCCCGGCTGTACATGAAAGCGCCTGGCCTTAGGGTCGTATACAACGATTCCGTGCTCCTTTCTGGATATCCCTTTATCCCCTCTGATAACAACATCGTTTTCATCGGAACGGCCAATGAAGTTTCTGCCTGCCTTCAGGGTGTAGCTTTTACCGAACTCCGGTCCTTTCCTGCACACGAGCCATCCCACAACCGGTTCAATTCTTACATTCGTTCTTGAATTCTCGGTTTTTTCTTCTTTCTCATCGCTCCATACCGCCACTCCGACTGTCTTGTCAAAATCCTCAATCTTTCTTGGTGCAGGATCTATCTTTACCGGATCTGTTCTTGGTATCGAATCGGTTTCCGGTATGAAGCCGGGAGCAGGCTCATTTTTCGGTGAATCTGTAACGTCAGGAAACTCGCTGCTGTAATCTATAGGTACTGTATTCTCCCCATAAGATCCCGTACTGTAGGATTGGTTCCCCTCACAGTATGGGCATGAGCTGTACTCATCTGCATTATAAAAATGATTGTTTGGGCATCTAACTAATGTAGCCATCTTCTTCTTCCTTTCTCTGATTTACCAGTTAACAACTATTTTAGTTTTACCTGCTGTAATAACATCTCCCCGGTGCAGCTCCTGTGCCGCCACGATTCTGACTCCGTTCAGCATCGTTCCGTTAGTGCTGCCTAAATCTCTAATAAACAGTTTCCCCTCAATATGTTCAATACAGAAATTCTGTCTTGCCATGGTAGGATCGTCAAAATACAAATCGCAGATGTCCGATCTTCCCACTATTAGACTGTTCACCATTTCAACATCCCGGGTAAGGACTTTGCTTCCCGCCACACTGATTCTCAGATTCAGTAATATCACGCTGCATTTTTTAACCCTGATATGCTGCTTATGGGTAAGGTTCTCGCAGTAGACTGTCTGTCCGTCCACAACGACCACGTCCTTATTTTTCCTGATTACAATCAGTACGACAGCTGCTATTACCGCCATTGCCATAATTACCACTACCCACCAGTAGGAGGCGATGAAATCCGTTACTGAATATCTCAGCGAATTCTTCAGTTCACCGTTCTTATTGGCAACAACAGTCTTGTTTATGGACTTGTCTACGCCCTGTATTCTCACAGTTACATCGAATTCGGCTCCTAAATCCGCCCCGTTGTTCGCCTCTGCCTCTACTGTGAGCGTATTGTCTATGCCGGCCTTCAGCGACTTCAGGTTCGCCGAAATATCTCCCGTGTACAATCTTCCGTTCAGCTTCCGTGACAGTTCGCCGAGTGTATCCTTCGATTTCTTGGAACCTCCTGTTACAAATGCATACAGCGGGGTTCCCTGCTCCTTAAGAGCCTCAGGTGCTTCATCGGCATTTTTGTATCCTCCGCTGGTATCATCCATTCCGTCGGTGAACAGCAGAACAGCATTTCGCTCCATTTTGCCGGCATCCCTTGAATCAATTTCCGAGGCAACACTGTCTATGGCATCGTACAGATTCGTATAATCATCCTCCGCCCTGAGCGCATTCACATCCTTCTCGAATTCCTGTTTCGTGGGATTGTAATACTCCGAACCGTAATCCGTATAGACTTGCTCTCCGAATGGAACCAGAAACACCTTGTCCTTCTCGCTCAGACTGTGTTTGCCAAAACCGATTATAGCCTTCTGTATTCTGCTGAAGTCATCTTCTTTAACAGAGCAGGACACATCAACGAGCATATAGTAGTTCATGCCTTCCTCTAATTCTCCGAAGGCACCGGCTTTTGTCACATCCGCAGGATATCCATCGATTTCAACAGATATTTCTTCAGTGCTGTATTCTTCCGTAGTTTCACAGTAAATTCTAACCTCGGGCAGTTCGTTCCGGACTGTCGTATTACTGTTCTCAATACGTATCATGTCCGGGCTGTCCGCGGACACCGGGACACATGAGCATGCTGCCGCTAAAGCCATGCACACAATCAGGCTGACAACTCTCTTCACCATGTTCTTCCCTCTTCACAAAATGCAATAAATACGAATTTGCTGCTTCCTATTTCAATAGTATCTCCGCTCGTAATAATTCGGGAATCTTCAAGAGTCTCACCGTTTATATAAATTAGATTGCCCGCCTCACTGACCGCATGGAACAGGTTCGATCTGGAATCATATACCACTGCTCCGTGTATCCGGGAAATTCTGTCATCATCAGTTATACAAACCTGCATATCGGTAGAGCTTCCTATCCTGTTCCAGCCGCTGAAAAGCTTGTAATCACGGCCTCTGGAATTTCCTTCCACGCAGACAAGCCATCCTGTGACAGGCTTTGTTCCCGTGAAAAAACTGAATTCTCCTATTGTGAGATCGCAGCTCTCCGTTCTATTGCGAACCGGAGAGTATGAATAATCCTCATCAAGCATGACAGTACGGTCCGTATCCATATCATTTATGCCGCAATAGGGGCATTTCCTGTGCCTCTCTTTTTCGTAGTACCGGCCGCACTTGTTGCATTTAATTACAGACATATATTTCCCTCTTTTCATTACTGCCGGCTACCTGCCGTCGCGTGTGATTCTCTTCAGTGCCACAATGCAGATGACCAGCGATACGGCAACCATGATGAGCATAATCTTCCAGTCATCGAACATTCTGTCGGCAACATTCTTGAACATATCTTCAGCTTTATTTATGTTTCCTTCAAGATTATTCAAATCAGATATTGCTCCCAGTGCTCCCACCGACCATTTACTTACCGTTACGTATGAAAGATACTTACCTGCACCCTTCAGCTCGAAGAGAATTCCCGAGAACAAAAGCTGAACGATCAGTATAAACGGCGCGACTGCCATAGCCTTGTCTCCGCTCCTCACACATGCGGATACGATAAGTCCAAGCATCTCCGCCGCAACAATCGTGATAAATACGGTAAGCATAATCTCCACCGAGGAATGTGAAAGCCACAGCCCTTCTTCCGGAGATCCCAGTGCCGCGACGAAAATCAGAACCAGAATCAATGCCTGAACCAGCCCTATAATCAGCTGAACTGTCACCTTGGAAAACATATATACCGTCAGGCTCAAACCTGCCATGTGCTCCCGCTTGAGAATCACCCGTTCCTTGCAGATTTCCTGAATTGTGTTGAATATTCCCAGCCATATGGCAGCGCAGCTGAGAGCGAAAATCATGGATTTAGTATCTCCGTAGGCCTTGAACACTTCATCCCCGGCCACGACCGCCAGAAGCAAGCCTATTATCAGCGGCTGCGCGAACATCAGCACCAGCCTTCTCCAGTCGTTAAAGGTAATTTCCGAATACCGGGCTACCGATGTGGTCAGCTGGGAAACAATATTGCCAAAGGATTTATTCTTCTTCACTCCTTCATGGTTATCGTCACTGACGGTCATTCTGCTTTCGGTATTCTGTTTTCTGAATTCAAATGCCCATCTCTCAGGCTCTCTACTGATCATGTTGTAAATTTCGGTTATATCTTCGGTTCCGAAGAAAACCTCTGCTTCCTTCAGACTGCCGCTGAAGCAGAGCATACCTCCTGTCCCCATGAAAATAACCTTATCACACAGATGCAGACTTTGCGTTGTATGGGTTACCGTCACGACGGTGCATTCCTGCCTCCGACTGAGATCCCGCAAAGACTGCATCAGATTCTTCTCAATCCCGGGATCCAGCCCTGATGTGGGTTCATCGAGAAAGAACAATCTCGGACCGGCCAGCAGCTCCACAGCAATACTGGCTCTTTTTTTCTGTCCGCCTGACATTTTTCTTATAAGTGTGTTCCTGTGTTCTGTCAGCTCCAGAGTCCGAATCGCATTTTCCACGCGTCCGGCAATTTCCGCTTTGCCCATGTCCTTAGGCAGTCTGAGCTTCGCAGTATAGAACAGCATTTTCTCAAGAGTAAGATTCTCATATATGATATCCTCCTGAGGAACATATCCGATCATGCTCTTCATACTGTTGAAATTCTCTTTAAGTGAAATATTATTGCAGTAAATATCTCCTTCGAATTTCCTGTCAAAACAGTTCAACGCTCCCATGAGAGTTGATTTACCTGCTCCGCTTCCTCCCACTATAGCGACAAACTCTCCTCCGCCTATGTCTACATTGACATCTCTGAGAATCTGCTTTCTGTTTTTGCCCTTGCCTACCCATTTGTCGATGCTTCTGGCTGATATGCTTATACCGCGGGCCGTTCTGCCGTAGTAGATTCTGTTTCCTGTGAATATTAGACGATTGTCAAGTATCTGAATTATCGTCTTGTCCTTCAGCGGTGCATACCCGTCAATTTTCTTCCCGTTTACAATCACACCGTTGAGGCTTTTATCATCTCTGATGTATACGGTTCCCCGCTCCCTGTAAATCGTACAGTGACATCTGGAAACGTTCGGTGAGTTGATTACAATATCACAGGCTTCACTTCTTCCCACAGTCAGCGGAGCGTCCCCAAGTTCCCGACATGCCGGAACTGATGAGTCCCTTCCGTAGGAAACAGCAATAAGCACCTGCCGGCGGGTATCATCCGGGTGACCTATTCTTATAGTGGATCCGTCTATGAGAAGAACACGTCTGTCTGTATGACGAAGTCTCACTTCGCGATTAAAGGAATTGACGAAACTACCGTTTGACCTGTTAATGTCCTGATAAAAACACCTGTTGCCTTTGCAGATAATGACACCATGACGATCGGAGACGAAAGGTTCTCTAACCGATATCCTGTTGATTTCCGGATTTCTGCCTATGTAAACGCAGTCTCCTTCATTCATTGCTACGGTTTCTACACGAAAAGAATCGTTGCTGTCTATTATAGTAAGACTAATTCCTATCATATCCATCCGCCTTCCTTGAGACGGTTGTAAATGTCATCAAGCACACTCATCTCATTGTCGTTTAATGACTCGTCGTATTCTGACTTCGCCATATTGTAATAAGTCACGAAATCATCGTAATCTCTATCCTCTTCTGATAACGCATTCTGCTTATGGGTTTCGTTTATAGCCTTCAGTTTATAGTAATCGTAGTCTTTACCTAATTCTTCTCCTCTTTTATCGATTATGCTTTCTGACTTTTCGAGCTCATCCATTTTTATGTACATTACCGCCAGAGAATGATAATCTTCCTTGGAAGCCCAATCCCGTTCAACCAGTTCGTTAAGCAGTGACGCTGCTTCAGCTCTGTAATTTTCTTCTCCCGTTTCCTCCGCCAGATCAATATCCACATTTACCAGTTCATGAATAACGGCCGCCCTGCTTCCAGATCCGACGGTTTCTTTAGCTTCCATCAGGGTCTTCCTGCTGTTGGACAAATTACCTCTGTCTCTGTTTATCCTGTTTATGGAACAGTACGCATGCAAAATCAGTTCCTCGTCTTCTGCCGCATTCAAACATGCATCCATGCTCTCCAGTGCACTGTCATATTCCTTCTTGGAATATGATTTCTCTCCTTTAACATATTCAGCGGACCCTTCTGCAGCTCCCATCCTCTGTGCTTTCTCCAGCATATCATCGGCCTTGTCATACTTCCCCGCATGGGACAACGCAACCGCATAATCTCTGTAATCATTACCGGTAAAAGCTCTCTCCTTCAGTGCTCGCTCGTAATAATTCACTGCCGCTGCCCCTTCATCCTGCATTACGGAACATATTCCTGCAAGTATATAGAGATCGCCTACATCATCACCCTTGATTCGTATTCTGCTGTCGAATATGCTGTTTTCTATGTAATCCAGACAGTCTTCATAGTTGCCCATAGCATATAAGCTTCTGACGTACTGATAATATGCATCCAGCTTCCTCGGGCGGATGTCTGCAGCCTCATCGAACTTGGCCTGTGCTCTTGTGAAATTACAGCCGTCTATGTATTCCGTCTGGGCTTCCACAATATTGCCGTATCTGGCATTTTGAATTCCCATCATTGCCGCTGCGCCTCCGATAAATACCGCTACCACAATTGCTGCCGCAATGATTATTCTGTTTTTGCCGAATCTTATTGTTGCCTTTCTTTTTGTCTCCGAGTCCCCGCTTATGGCCTGAAGCATTTCCTTTGCCGACGAGAATCGTTCTGCCGGATCTATGGCCATTGCTTTTTTAACTGCCGATGCGAATTTAAATCCGACTGCCCTCTCCAATGCGCGAAAATCAATATCATCGCTGTAATAAGCTTTCTTTTTGCCTGTAGCTATGTAATAAAGAAACGCTCCCAGGCTGTAAATATCGGAGCGGGCGTCAATTACCACCCCTCCCCCGTTGATTTTTTGCCTGTGAGCTTTCACCCTGACAGCATGATACTGTTCCGGAGATGCGAAGCCCGGAGTATACCCGCTCACACTTCCTTCTCCGGCTTTCAGCGAAATATTGAAGTCTATGAGACAGATATCTCCGTCCGGTTTGAGCATCACGTTTGACGGCTTAATGTCGCCATGTATTACTGCCGGTTTCCTGGTGTGAAGATAGTCAAGCACCGAAAGCAGCTGTCTGGACCACTTCTTAATCTGTTTATCGTTAAACTGCGCACCCTCATTAACCACCTGCTGGAAGGTTTTACCCGGAACGAAACTCATCACTGTATATATTTCCGTTTCGGTCATGACAACGTCATAAACCTGCGGAATGAATCTGTTGTTGAGCTCCTTTAATATGTCAACTTCCTTCCTGACATATTCTCTGTTTTGTCCCGATACATTTATCTTCTTCAGGACGACATCCTTACGCAGGCGCTTGTGGTACGATTTATATACTGTTCCCGCTCCGCCTTTGCCGATTTCGACAGGCGGCTCGTAAGTATCAATTATATCTGCGAATATTCTCATATTGCTATTTCTTCTGTACGAGATACTTGTATGTAGAATCGATTTTTACCGTATCTCCGGCGGCAGGCGGGTTGGCAGTCCAATCTGACCATGCCGACCATGAAGACCACTTGTAGAAGTAGTTTGTCGTCGTTACTGTCTTGACCTTATAACACCTGCTGTGCTTGTACATCGGGATATCGTAATAATGGGTCCCGCTCTTCGAGAGAGTTCCCACGCCGACAGTGGAATCCGAACAGTACGGTATGCTGCGGCTGATTTGTGAACCCTTAGGATTTGATCCTAAATCACTGGATGTGATATACCAGAAATATCTCAGATTACTTTCGCTCCATGCCGATGAAGCTGAGTAATTCTGCTTCATGTATGAAACTACCGACGAACGCGATTTACCGCATACGAAAGACCAGTCGCTGGTTTTGGACGGATTTGCCGCAGCGTAGGCATAGTAATAATATCCTGTATCGGATGCACTGACCGTGGTCTTCTTGCCTCCCGAATAGGATGTGCTCGTGGAAATAGGGGTACCAAGCCTATATCCCGAATATGTGGTAGACGTCTTGGAATCATACTTGGTGTAGCCGCTTAACGTATCGTAACCGCTGGTAGTTGTCTGCTTGCTTCTGGTAGCATACCTGTACAGCTTCGTACACTTGTATCTGCTGTCGTTCTTATAAGTGCTGTTGTATGTCTGTGCAGAAACGATCTTGTCTCCTTCATCTATCATCTCATTGCCCGGTGCTGTCGGAACTACTGTCGTCGGAGTGGTTGATTTATTCCCTTCAGACTTCGTGCTGCCGGATTTCGTGCTGTCGGACTTCGTGGACGGTTTAGTGGTTGAATTGGTTGTCTCCTTGCTATCGGTGCTCTCCCACTCAGCAGTCATAACAAACACATTACCTGCATCGCCATCATTACCCGTCCAGTATGAGTCTATTGGAACACTCTCTCCCGCTTCGAAGGTTCTTGCTTCTGATGAGGAATCGACCCATTCATCATTCTGAGCGCTGTATTTACCATCGGCTCTCGTTATCTTCCAGCCATCAAATTTGTGACCTGACTTGCTGGGTTCCTTGACAGGTATATTGAAATCATCGCCGTTTTCAAGTACGACCTTGGAATACCCTTCCTGATCGTACAGAAACTCGCACTCACCTTCATCAAGATTCTCCGCCTCTTCCTCTAACTCCTCTATTGTAGGGCTGTCTTCGGAATCGTAGGTTTCATCGCCGAACAGTTTATCTCCGCCGGTATCGGAAGAACTGAATAAAATGCCTCTGTCGGCCATCGCAGGTTTAATGGCAAATACGAAGGCCAGAGACAGTACAAGAAGAAATGCACATGCCGGTATTACAGCCTTAAGTATTTTAGAATTTCTAGGTTTCGGAGTTATATCTTCATCGGTATAATCCTCCAGATAGTCGCTGTAAGATTCTGTGTAATCAGTGACAGTTTCAGCTCTCATTGACGTTCCGCAGAATTCACAGAATAAATTCCCATCTCTATTCACCTTCCCGCATTTAGGACAACGCATCAAAACTCCTCCTTAAATAGATCCAAATATCGACATAACAGCCCCTGCTGCCGCGAGCGAAATAACAAACATCAGTGCACCGCCGATGACAGCTATCAGAGAGCAGACATATCCTGCCGTTCTCACGCCGGAAACATAACCTTCGTTTTTGGCCTTCACGGACAGTACCAGTCCTATTACTCCCAGCAGAGTGGAGAGGATTGCCAGTGCTCCCATAAACCAGAACACCAGAGATATTATTCCCAGTACCAATGCCGCTATAGCCGCATTCTTTCCCGGCTCCGATTTGAGACTTGATTCGGAGTAAGAATAGGTTTTCGGCTTGTCGTCAACGAAAACATCAATTACATTGGGCTCGTCAACAGGTATTGTGGGCTCATCATAATACTTTCCTGTCGTCTTGAGCTTTGTTCCGCAATATTTACAGTATGTCTCCTTCTCACTGTCAACCTCTCTGCCGCATCCGGGACATATCCCCGCCCCTATTTCGTTACCGCAGCGTTTGCAGAATATGGCATTCTCACTGTTTTCTGCTCCGCAAATGCTACACTTCATAAGACACCTCCGACAATTTATTACTCTATCTTCGAACCGCACATTCCGCAGAAGCTCGCGCCTTCACTCAGCGTGTTCCCGCAGTTAGGGCACTTATTCGACGTTTCCCGGTTCGCACCTTCGATTCCCAGCATTTTCCCGCAGTTAATGCAGAACATCGCATCCTCGTCCGCTACAGTACCGCAATAGGGACATCTTCTCTCCTGAGGCTCTGTCAGGCGATCGATCTCCTCGAATATTGCTCTCAGTTCTTCAGGCGGACATTCCCTGCTCATTTCGTAATAAGCAGCGCCCAGTTCTCTGTACAGTTCGTCTAAATCTTTCTTTACCTCTATATCTATCGCGTTCATATCCATTCTGCTATTTCCCCGTGTTACGTCTTATATCATTAAGAATATCCACTATCTCACCCAAACCGAAAATAACTATACCCAGAGAAATTGACATAAGCGTTCCCAGACATCCTACACCCAGGCCTGTAGAGGAACCTTCATAATAATCAAACCAGGAATTAATCTTCCATCCCAGGCTGATGGATATAATAAATCCTACAATAGCCGTTCCCACAGCTGTAATCTTAATCAGTTTGCTTATGCTTCCCGAATCGTATGACATGTTAAAGTTAATGTTTTTGTTTCCTCTTTGAGGCGGAATATATTCCGTACCCTCATTTATGGCCTTAACCTGGCGGGCGATTTCCCTGGCTTCATCCCTGGTGAGTCCAATCTTGGTCATCAAAGCATCATTGGCTTCATTCCACTTCCCGCGCCTGATTGATTCAGCCACCGGTTCCAGATTGTAAAACTGGCCTTTTATTTCGAATCGTCTTAAATCTTTGTTCATTACCTCTTCCTCCTCTGCAAAGGCTCTATAGCAACAATTATACAGCACGCCTTATCTAGAACTTTCAAAAATAACTGCTCACATTCTGAGAATTGCTCAATTTTTTTTGAAACTTATATTCATTAAGGATATATAATAATTGTGTAATTCATTGTTATTTTAAATATGGTAAGGATATGGGAAGAATACTGCGTGATCAAACTATCAGGGAGGAGATTAATACTTCACGTGCTCATGATTTCGTGTCTGACACCAAACATAAACCATCAGATATACAGTCAAACTGGTGGGAAATGTTCTACAACTACAGAACGAAGCGGTGGAAACAGGAAGTCAAGGATTTGCGTGATAAAACGGGAATATCATTTGAGGAAGTCTGCGAATACATAGGTATACCCCGGGACAGACTGCCCGGATTCTACAGAAGGCTGCCTAAGACAAGAAGAACTTACATAGGCATCGGTATGGCCTACAAGGTTTCTCTTAAAACTATAAATCGCTGGCTGACAAAGTACGGAGGAAAAAGAAAGCTCTATCCTAAAGAAGCCCTCACGGATCTTATCTGGATATACCTCATAAACAGCTGCCATGTCGACAGATATTCGGACAGAAACTACTTTAACTGCTACGAAGAATGCCGCGACAACATACATAAAATCTATACTGAAATCAATACCCAGGTTTTCATCGAAGAGGAAACGGATACAGTGGAGATGACAGACAATCTCAGTCGAGTTGCTTTCGATACGGATTATCGTCAGCTCAAACTCTTCGTGCGTTCAAATATAGGTGCTTTTAACTCAGCCTATTCCAAACCGAGGGCATTTCTCAAACTGTTTATCAGCAATATTCTCCGGGTGAAGAACGAACACAAAACCAAAGGCCGCCCTTGGACGCTTAACTCCCTGCGTGGGTACCTTGACGACTCCATGATCAATTACATAACCGCGCGCAACAAGGAGGGTCCTCGAAGCAAAAAATCTCATATAGCTATGGGAATGGCCCTGGGAATGACAAAGGATGACCTGGACACCTATCTGCAGCTCATGGGTTATGCTCCTCTTGACCCAACACATCTTGAGGAAGGAGTTCTCATAAATCTGCTGAACCGATGGGATCATCAGCATCCTCTGCAGCATCGCTTCAAAGAAAAACACATTAACGGGAAAAGAATTTTTCCAATGAAACCCGGCGAGGAACTTACAGCAGTCAATGATATGTTGAGACTTCGTTCGGATATTAAAGAAATGTATGAGGATTTCGTTACAGATGCCAAACTGAAGCATCTGCCGGTGAAATTCCCCTACATGAACGACTAAACCCGGGACGGTACAGATTAAAAAATGCCTTATGATAACTACAGAAAACATGAGCCATTCTTCGGTTCATGGTACATAAAGGATAAAATCGGCGAAGGCGCCTACGGCAAGGTGTTTCTCATCGAGAGACATGAACTCGGTGCAGTCTACCGGTCTGCAATGAAAGTAATGACCATCCCTCAGGACAAGGGCGAAATCCAGAGCATAATGTCCGACGGAATGAGCATGCAGGAAGCAACTGAATACTTCAGGAATGTGGTCGACAGCATTGTCAACGAGTTCATACTCATGTCCAGATTGAAGGGAAACAGTAATATTGTCAGCTATGAAGACCATATGATTATTGAGCATGAAGATGATATCGGATGGGATATTCTGATTCGCATGGAACTTCTCACTCCGCTGATATCTTACACTGCCGATAGGACCATGTGCATTGAAGAAATCTTCAAGCTGGGAATTGATATGTGCAAAGCCCTCGAGTTCTGCCGCCGTATCGATGTCATTCACCGCGACATTAAACCCGAGAACATATTCATCGCACCGAGCGGAGACTACAAGCTCGGCGATTTCGGTATCGCCAAAACCGTGGAAAAAACCAGAGTGGGACTGTCACGCAAAGGCACCTATCCATATATGGCTCCCGAAGTCTACAAGGGAGAAGCCTATGGACCTACAGTCGATGTATACTCTCTGGGAATAGTTCTCTACAAACTTCTTAATAACAACAGAACACCTTTCATGCCGCCTTATCCTGAGCAGATAACCTATGACGACCGTGAAGAAGCTCTCATCAAGCGCATCAAGGGTGAACAGATTCCCCCTCCTGATAAAGGTTCACAGGGGCTTAAGCAGGCTATCCTTAAGGCTTGTGCCTTTGCACCTGAAGACAGGTATCAGTCAGCGTCGGAATTTCGCGCCGACCTCGAGATGCTGCAGACCAACCCGAATGCTGTAATTAAAGCATCGGTGTCCGGACACATTTCGAAGAAAAAGATAATAGCGGCTGCGATAGTTGCCGCAATTTTAGCATGCATAGGTACAGTATACGGATTAATTCCTAAAGTTCCTGAAGACATCTCAGGAATCGGTCCTGATGAGACCATGTATATCGGTGATTCATTGAAACCGGAATATACGGTAACTCCTTCTCGCTTCTCGGATGAACAGGTCATATGCACCAGTTCGGATGAATCAATAGTAACCGTTGACAGCGACGGTACTATAACTGCAATTGCCGCAGGAACTGCCGAACTGGAGCTTGCAGCTGCCGGTTATTCGGAAACAGTACAGATTAAGGTCGTTCCCAAAATAACGGATATACGTGGAATAGATGATGAAATTTCTCTGGTTGAAGGCAATTCCGTGAAGGTTTCTCCGGAGCTGCTCCCTGCTGAATTCTCCGATGAGAGAATAACATACTCCATCGAGGATACTTCCATGGCATCGGTTTCCGATAACGGCACATTAACGGGAATATCCCCCGGGACTACAGTTCTCACCGTAAGCGCCGGAGGATATTCCGAAGATTATTCAGTCGTTATATACAATTACGTTGCCCCGAAGCAGACCACCCCTTCCACCAAATCATCGACTACCAAAGAGTCATCAGAGTCATCCGGAAGCAGCAGCGGTGAGTCATTCGGCGATGAGGAATTCTTCTAGGCAGAGGTTACTCTACACATGTGTACACAAACACAAGAAGAGCGATAGCTGCGCCACATGCGGCACCTGCCAGCACCAGGGATAAACCGCTGGTTCCGCCTTTTCTGTCGATATAAAGTTTGGCTTCACCGGTATCTTCCGGCATTGCAGAAATCAGTTTGTCAACATACTTTTTATAGAGCATATTTGACATTTTACCGAATAACACGGCAGTCAAAAACACAAATACTCTGACGAAAATGAATATGCCATTTCCATCTGAAACCGATGAGCCCATTGAAAACTCCATAAATAGGAGGAGCAGCATAGGAGCTGCTATGGCAACAGCTGACCATAAATACAGCTTCCTGTATGCAAGCCAGAGCGGTGCGAACAAAAACCCGCACCAGCTCCATCTGCTACCTTCGTTCCTGTCTATACTTTCGAAAATCGGCAAATAGTATTCATGATTCTCCTTTACTATTGCCGCTCTCATACTTCTCGTATCATCATGGCATATCTGACTTCCTGTATCACACTCCTCCCGAGCAGGTGTCTTTCTCAGTTCGAAACCGCACTTCGTGCAGAAATTCATATTATGCGTAGGGGCTCCGCATTTCGGACAATAGTTCATGGTTAAACTCCTCCTCGTGATTTATAATTCAGGGAAATCATCTTCAGATACAGTTTCGCTGCTGGTATTGCTACCGGCCCCCGCCTCCATTGACAGCGTCCAGGAATATGTATCGAAATCCCACTCCTCATTGTCCTTTAAGTATGTCGTCTGTGGCCCAAACAGGAATTCGCCTCCGTACCAGCTGTATCCGTTTGCCCAATATACGGTGTAATGGTCTCTTGGAACAGCTACTGTGGTTTTCTCACCCTTCTTGACTATGAATGATATGTCATTAGCCTTCTTCGTACTGCTCTTCAGATAGAAGTAAGTATTGTAATCATCAGAAGGGGTAACCTCCAGCGAACTGTCTCTGGAATCCGCAGGCTTCTTCACCAGCTCGCCACTCTCGAATTCTATCGGTTTTAATGATATTACTACCTTCGCACTGCCTTCCCATTTCCTTCCCATTTCCTGATACCCTTTTTTAATTCCGCCCTCACCTGAGTGGTGCAGGAGCATGGGTCCATATCTTCCTCTTCGCCTTCACCCTCTAGTTCATTAAACAGGTCACTGTCATAGGAAGCCTTGATTGTACCATCCTCAACCGTAAGAACCTCTCCGTCATCGGTTGTCCAGGTTACATCCGAATAATCTTCTTCAGTAAGGCCTTCTCCGTAAATCGGAACAATACTTTCATCGCCGACATAAATATCAATCTTCTCCCCTGAATTAAGGCTCAGATTTCTCGGTGATGCTACTATTACTAAAACAATGGCAATTATAACGGCAGCAGCCGCACATCCTCCGATGATAAGCTTTGCTCTTAGTGATATCTTCTTCTTTGGCTTTGACGGCGGAGCAGAATACGACTCACTTACCGTCGTGTCCCCGGCATATCCATTGTCTCCTACCTTGGTTCCACACTCAGGGCAGAATGCATATCCTGCCGGTATCTCCTCTCCGCAATTCCTGCATATGTTGCCATTTATAAGATCTCCCCCGCATGACGGGCAAAACAAGTAATCATCATTAAATTCCAGACCGCAATTCTTACACTTCTTCATGTGTTCCTCCTCCGCTTAATGCACACACAATTCTCACTTACTGCTTTAATATAATCCGACTCCGTATTGAACGAGAGACACTGTCACTTTAGTATATGGATATACGATATTGTAATCATCACCATATCCTCCGTAATAATCGCCTATTGACGATGAGTCTACCAGGGGAGGCCCATTTTCATAGTCATAATTTACACCGTACATTTCCTTAAGCCCTTCAGAACAGACTCTGATCATATAAACATACTCCGTACCGTTTATATAAGGACTCTCCACCTTCGCTTTTAACGCCCACCAGTTGTTGTCAAAAGCATCCTCTGTCCAGCAAACTGAATACCTATCTTGATCGCCTATATACACTCCCATCTCATCCATAAATTCATCTATATCCGTAGACTCATGAATAGCGAAGATTTCTTCTGCAGTTCCGCCTATACAATCGCAATACCAGACTTCATCAAATTCCCCGAATGAAAACGTGATGTCTGTCCCCTTAAGCCTGTACAATTCTGTTAAATCCGGAATTCCTAGGTATGTATAATCCTGCCATATTGTTCCATACTCTGTATCGCTTATATATTCAAGCTTTGACTCATATTTATTTGAAACAGACAGATAATCATCGCCCAGGCAATTGTACTGTTCGAAGCATTCCCACATCTCAAGCTCTTTCACTTCAGTACCGTCTTTTGAAACATCCTGTTTCTCCGATATGTTGGATTTATCGGATTTGCTCGTTGCATCGTCTTTTGACAATACTTGCGTATTCACGACTATTGCAGCCACCATCAGCAGCACTGCACCAACGATTATAAGAGGCACGAGCGCCCCGCCGCCTTTTTTGTTACCTCTCCTGAATCCGGAAATAAACTTCTTATTCATAAGACGTTAATTCTCCTTTATTAATGCGTATGCAAAATTATATCATTCACACTCATGGAATCTTTCAAAAAAAACTGCTCACTAAATGTAAGCGGTAAAACCTACGTACCTATCCGAACCGGGGCAAAAAATGTAAAATTGTCTGGAAGAACAGCTAAAAAGTTCTCCAGACTTTTTTAGACTATTCGCCCAGGAGGATAATCAAATGAACTTAACAACACAGAAAC
>JALFNS010000034.1 GCA_022773945.1 Clostridiales bacterium | reverse complement strand
GATGGCTGGGTAATCATTAACATCTATCGGAGGGATATCTCTATTTTTGATTCCATTATGTGTATTAATAATCCAAAGATCATTATCTGTAAAACAATAACGCTTAATATCACGGCCTCTTAAAATCGGTCGTATTAATTCAGCTGATTTTGGGTCAGCAGCGATAAGCTCGTTTTTCTTTTCGCCAGAAATGATGAAAGCTTCGTTAAGTCCAGTAAGAATTCCTCTGAAAATATCAATATCCCATTTTTTTAATGGCACTCCGATATTTTCTATTTTGGCTTTTATGCTTGCTTCTATTGGGCTCAAAACAGTCCAACTATCTGAATCCGAAAAGTTTATTTTTGAGCAGTTTTGCTGAACAAAAACGCTCAAATTATCTTTACACTTTTCATTTGCCGAACATGCTAATGTGTTCCCCTCATTTTCCCTTTTCTCAAAAATAAGAATATTAACATCGACAGTAGCTGATTCAAATATTTTTTGACCTGCAAAGTCTATCAACTGTTTTGGGTTTGTCTCCTTGGCAAAAAAACCCCTTAATGCTTTACCGTATCCAGCACGCATCCACTTATTACTGGTAATAAACGTCAACACTCCATCGTTTTTCAGTAACATCCATCCTTTTTCATAGAAGAGTCCGTAAATATCACCAGTCTTTGCAAATGTTTTAAATCCTTGATTAATGTATAAGTCCCCAAGTTTCACTCCTGACTCTTCAGAAATGGATTTCTGTAATTGAATATATGGTGGGTTCCCAATAACAATATCAAACCCGCCTTTTTCTTTGAATACACGGGCGAAATCCAGTTGCCATAACACATAAGGCTTTGATACCAACTTCTTGCTTTCTTTATATTTCTCCGCAATCTCCGGACTCATGCCTTCCAGCTGTGAAAGAATAATCATGTCTTTGATTGCGGAAATCTCGTTCATCAGCTCATGTTTCTTATTTGTATCATCGCAACGGAAAAGTCTGTCCTGCGCATCTATCAATCGCGGAAGGATCTTAGAAAAGCTGTCACCCCAAATATTAGTTTGATCCCCCGTAGCAGCTGTTCCAAGAAGCTTGTCTTGGTTAATCAGTTGCACTCCTTCAATCTCATCAATAAGACTGTCTCCACACAAAATATTCCATTCCAGATTTGGCAAAGGCATCGGATTCCTGTGTCCTTCCAAAGGATTATCTGGATTTGCATTTGGATTTATTTCATCATCAATTACAAGAGAAAGCCACAGACGAAGCTGCGCTATATCTACTGCTGATGGTTCAATATCCGCAGCATAAATACAATTCTTTATCGTCTCATACTTCAGAGCATACGGAGAACGTTCCGTTGAATACATCAACCGAGTCTGATTCGGATTCATTGTAATGGAATAATATGCAGAAATATTCTGCCTTGCTCTTACAATTTCATTGAGCATTCCTAGAGGGAATGCTCCTGAACCAACTGCAGGATCAGCTACTCTGACATCTGCCAGGGCCCTATCCATGTCTTTAAGTTTATTGGTAACTACATTCCCATTATTATCAAGTTTGAATAACTCTTCAGAAATATATAACGAACCATTTCCTTGCTTCTTGTCCTTAACAGTATCTTCTCCTTTCATAAAATCCCCATAAAGGATGAAGTCTCGTACCGCTGCTTCAGAAACATTGATTTCTCTTGTTAAATAATTAATTAGGCTTTCCTGACACATGTAGTGAACAATTTCTCTAGGTGTGTAGAACGCGCCCTTTGATTTTCTATCATTTACATCAAGAAGATTTTCAAATACCTTTCCCAGCATCTCCGGGTCGATAGCAACTTCTCTCTCAAGAGGCTCATCTTCACTCATAGTGAAATTGTATCTATCAAAAATATCCAGTATTCCGTCTCCGGTTCTCGGATTATTGTTTACTCTATTTGAAAACAGTTCATTTGGTATGCCAAAATCATTGTATTCCCATTCATAACCGTCTATAGGCTCAAATAAACCTCCCGACAGAAACGGGATTCTGCAGTGTAGTATAGGATCATAACCTTGCTCGCCACGGTTTACATTCAGCGCATTATAAAACAGAGGCTCCAGATATTCATCGAAGAAATTTGCGCCTTTCTTCTGCGCTGTTTCAAACAGTTTCCTCATAAAGTTCTTAGGTCCGGTACCCCAAGGCTGTCCTTTCACACACTGAGCCAGGATTGTTTCATCATCATCGTTTAGAGTTGCAAGACCTTTCGGCATTAAGTAATAAAGGCCATCTTCAGGGTTTTGACTATACGCGACCGGAAGTATTGATCTGGATTTTGATCCTCTTGCAAAAAACGCATTTTTGTATTCCTTCTCTGTCATTGTTTTAGGTAGAGCGTTTACACCAAGCCACCCTTTTTTCTGAAGGAAATAGAGGAATACTATTTGTCCCATCAGTTTCTTAGTAAACTGAGCAGCCGTATAATTATGCTGCTTCGCTTCTTCTACGAAGTCCTCATTAGACTCAAGGTGCTCCCTAACCTGATGATACTTCTCACAGTATAGCTTGAAAAACTCGTTTGTTACAGCTTCAACACTAAACACATCTTCCATCTGGTCAAGTGTTGGCATAGAATCATTATCTTCGATAAAAATCTTAAATCTATCTATCGCGGTGTGGCACGGTTCATCTCTACCTACAAGGTATGAATACCTCTTCGCAGGTGTGAGGTTCTCAGAAGTCTTCATTTTGCCGTTTTCAAACTTCATTTCGTAATCAAGTCTTACAAAAGAAATTCTCCACTTTGATTCTCCCTCTGTATAAAACGCTATGAACGCAGCCTCACTTGCAGCATTTTCGATGAGTTTCTTTGCATAGTTTCTTTGAATACTTCTTGAATTTTCAACATATGCACGACTTTTCAGTTGAACGGCTGCAATGATTATACTGTTCCCTTCCGGATCAGTATAATTACCAACATGAGTTGATCCTTCGATATGCGATGAGAAATTCGAGAATTCCTTATTAAACTTATCAGGGGCAACAAACTCTATACTCGAGAAGACTTCTTGCACAAATTCAACAAAATTTGATGTCGTGTACTCAGATGTTAATATATTTTCGACTTTATTAATTACTGTATTCATCATTGCCTCCCGGAACCATATAACAAGAAAGTATCACCTGTTTTTCTCCATCAACAGGAGATTTACTTGCCTTCTTCTCTTCAAAATACGTGTCAGGAATAATGTTCAGTATATCAAAATACAAAGACTGCACATCTTTTGCAAGAGGAATTTTCTTCACTACATCCTTTGAAATCTTTGCCGGAATCTCGCCATTACTCCATAATCCAATCATTTTATCGATATTTGTTTCCTGAATATCTGTAAGGGTCGGTTCCTTTTTCATTGCCTTAAGAGTTTTTATAATTTTTGCATCGTTTCCCGCAACTGCAATTTTGCTTACTGTTACTTCTTTGTCCTCTAAAAGCATCACATCAAATGCGTTGTCGTTTTTTTCAAACTGGCTATAGTATTTTCTGCCAATACCCTGCTTTGCTTGATTTTCATCTGCCTCAAGTAGCTTGATTGCTTCGATGAATGACAGTTGCTTTGATGAAGCGTTATCAGAAATAAAGAAGGTCTTAAGTGCACCTTTTCGAATGAAGCTTAGTGTCGCTTCATCTTCGATTTGATTCGATTCCTTTCCTGTTTTAGCTTTTCTAGGGAGTTTCTTTATATCTTCAAACAACTCCGGATTATCATCTCTAATTTGCCTTATTATTGCTAAATAAGCAAGTTCCGGGTTTGCCTCCCCTTCTTCTTCGCCATCTAAGTCATTGTTCAAATCATCAAACAGGTTCTTGGCAGAAACTTCTTCTTTATCAGACAGGTACTTTATATCTTCTCCAAGCGTGTCATGGAAGGATTGTATCTTTTCCAGTATTCTATCTTCCATCGGAAGCTGTGCATTGCTTTGAGCAGTAGGAAAGAAATTAAATACATGTATTTCATCGAATTCCGTTCCAACTCTATTGATACGCCCAACTCTCTGCATTATTCTTGTTGGATTCCATGGAAGATCGTAGTTTACTAAAACATTTGCCCGGTGAAGGTTAATACCTTCTGCCAGAACATCAGTTGTAATAAGCAAATCATACTTATCACTTCCTCTATCTTTGAACCTTGGATTGAAGCTGTCCTCAATTTCTACTTTCAGCGCTGCACTGCTCTGACCGCTATAGTATATGACACGATCATTATATATTGGTTCCAGGTTATCGCATAAGTACTCTGCAGTTTCCTTTGATTCAGTGAAAACAATAACCTTCTTGTCCTTCATATAGGTATTGCTCTTAAGATTATTGATGAACTCATCAAGTTTAGGATCAGTATCAATAAGCGACCAAATGGTTTTGAGATACTTCAACTGAGCAACGTCGTTTTGAAGATCTTTTATAAAACGCGCCTCAAACTCTGTGCTCTTGAACTTCATTACCTCATTTTGTTCAACGTAGTACATTAATTTTTCAAGATTACCATCGTCAAGAAGGTCATATACATCGACATCTTTACTAATGTATACATCGCCGGACTCAACCATCTCGATGAATCGTTCATATGATGAAATGAATCTATCCAATGTCTTTTTGAACGCATAAAAGCTGCTTTCTAGGCGCTTTACAAGAACGCCTTTCATAAATCCACCCATATTATGCTGGGACGTCAGCATTGTTGCATATTTCTTTTTATCCCTCAAATACAACAATGGTGTGTATCTGGCATACTTAAACTGCCTGATAACATTCATTGTTTCATTGAACGCCTCATCAGTAGCTTCATCGAAAGTGTAGATTATCTTCTCCGGTTTTCCAACGGTAGGGAATGTAAGTCCCTGTTTCTCCAAATCACTTGAGTAGTATTTCTTTATTTCACTTCTGGTTCTTCTAATCATTACCTCTCTTAGAAGTTTATCCCGTATTAATTCCGCATTTTCCCTTAGCTGTCGCATGTATCCATCAGTGCCCTTAGGATATTGCTTCAGTTTTGATTTTAGAGAACGGAAGAATCCTTCGAGATTTTTAATACCATTTATCGTTCCATTCTGCTTTGATTGGAATAGATACAATTGATTCTCTATATCGCTTGTATAGTTGTTCATTGGAGTTGCCGAAATAAGAATAACTTTTTTCCCACGACAAATCTGATGAAGCTTTGTAAATGCATCTGTTCCGCTATTTCTGAAACGGTGCGCTTCATCAACGAAAATATAAGAGTATTTATCGATGTTCTTTTCTAAAACTCTATCCAGCTTCCCTAATGATTCAACATCCCATCTTGATACATCAAATTCTTGAAGAACCTGTTTCCAGTTATCAACAAGTACCGGTGGGCAGATTACAAGCTTGTAGGCGTTCCGAGGAAAAGTGTTAGCCAGCATAGCGCTTATGTACGTTTTCCCGAGTCCGACTACATCGGAAATAAACACTCCATTATATGCCTCAAGTTTCTTCCTTGCCTGCATGACAGCGTCTATCTGATATTGGAGCCTCATGTATCCTTCCGGAAGAAGCGTTTCGATGTTTTCCTTGTCAGAATTTATTTCTTCCTTAAAGAACTCATACAGTGTCTTCAGGTATAGCTGATACGGAGTTATATCATTACGCATCCAAGTTTTTTGTTCGACAACATCAATGTATGTTTCTCTGATGTCAACAGCCTTTGCCCATAACTCTTCAAATTTGTCGAGTGCAAACTTCACATCGCCGTAATCCTTTAACTCTACATTGAACTCAAGGTTGTTCACTAAGCCAGCCTCTGAGAAATTGCTTGATCCGGTAATAACTGTTCCAAATGTATCAGGAATCTTATCCGGATCCTTTCTCATAACATAAACCTTCGCATGAATAGGAGCTTCAGTATAAAGCCTCATCTCGAGCTTTCCTGACTTTAGCCAGTCAATAAAGACATTTACACCTTTTTCTATTTCTTCCGATGTATTTGCTTCCGCAAACTCATTTTCTACTGCATCAGAAAAGTGCTCTTTACCACTTTTAGTCGCAACAGAAGTGAATTTTATGTCTTCTGTTGCTTGATCTATAATCTTCATCGTAAACTTATCGACGTTCAGTCCGACCAGTATTCGTATCTTCTCAACAGATTCAAGCGATTCATACAATCTGAAAAAACCGCTGGTTCTGAAGTATCCGACTAACGCATCAAAAAACTGAGTATTACTTTTAAGAATTGTAGAAAATCTAGTGTATAAATCTCTCTCAGGCTCGTTTGTAAAGAACTTTATATCATTGTGAATCATTTCTTCGTCCTCTCACTGCTTTAGCTAGAATCCTTGAATTACATTATAACACCCGTTCGTTAAACCTTCAATTTAAACCTAAATTCAAAAGAGGCGATAAACGCCCCTTTGTTAGCTTTTGCAGCATACTGTTTCTAAAATTGTCCAGATGCGCCTTTTATTTATTCTGTGCCGCCAGGTATGTCTCACTTCCCAAAATCAATAAATTTTCAGTTTTGAGAAGTGGACTTGACTTCAGACCTTTGAGAATTAACAGTAAAACTGCGAGAATTAACGATTTTCCGAGAGAATTAACTGTAAAACTACGAGAATTAACGATATCGTTAATCCTAATCGTTAATCCTGAAATAATCCAGATACGCCTTATACTTATCCTGCGCCGCCAGGCAGGTATCTGTCAGATAGCCTTTCTCATGATCCCATTCCTTGAGTCCGCGGTAATAGAACATCTTCAAATCCTCATCAATGATGAAGGGAACGATGTTGTATTTCAGGCATTCCTTAAACATGATCAGGCGGCCTACGCGACCATTGCCATCCTGAAACGGATGAATCCGTTCAAACCTGACATGAAAATCCAGAATATCATCAAGGCTTTTTTCTTCTTTGGCGTTATACTCTGTCAGCAGGGCTTTCATTTTATCGGCAACTTCTTCCGGCAGAGCGGTTTCAATGCCGCCGACTTCATTCGGCATCTTCTTATACTCACCTGCTTCGAACCAGTCCTTCCCGGAATCCCGGGTACCGTTTTTCAGGGTAAGGTGAAGGTCTTTGATGAATTTTTCTGTCAGTGCGGCCTTTGCATTATCAATTACCTTATCAATACAGCGGAAGTGATTCGCAGTTTCGATTACGTCATCAACATTGAGTGCAACCTTCTCAACGCCGATGGTGTTGGTTTCAAAAATATATCTGGTCTGGTCATGGGTCAGGCGGCTGCCCTCCATATGATTGGAGTTGTATGTCAGATCAATCTGCGTCTTGTGATAAATTCCGCCGGAGTATTTGCTCGCTTTCTCTTCTCTCATAATGTCAAGCAAAGTAACCGGCTGCCGCTTCTTCTTGTTGGAACGTTCCGGTTTCTCGGCGGTTTCGGGAATATTCCAGGTCTTGCCGGAAAGAAACGCCCCCTCTACTCTTCCCTGTGCACAGTAATTTCTCACACTACGCTCCGACACATTCCATTTTTTCGCTGTTTCTATAACCGTAAGGTATCGCACTTCCTCTCCTCCGTTGCAAATCATGTTGAAATTTATGCTTTATCGGAATTCAGTATATCAGATTATCGGCAAGATTTCAATTGCGCGTCATTTAAACTACTTGTTTCTTGCCGATGTTTGTGACCATTTATCTTTTAGGTCCGGAAGTGTATAATTAGGTGGATGGGAGGTGCTTCCTATGGCATCAAAACAAACAGACGAATTATATAAGGAACTTACGGGCAGAGGCTATCCCGAAGAATTCTGTGCGGAAGTAGCTTACAGGAACATGAATACCGACTATACCGCGACCCGTATGCTGAGGTACCTGCACCGCGCAGGGAACCCCAGACTCGAGGATCTCGTGGATGAGATGCTGGCCATATTAAGCGACAGGGACGCGATTGTTCGAAAGAAGACATCTGAACATGCTCAGGCGGTAATCAATGACATGTACAGGAATGGGCTGTAGGTGATAGGTGTAAAAAACTGCCCTTGCAGCGATGAGGACTAAGCCGCAATCACCTTCGATGTCCGCCTTACCGCACCATCGCCTTAAACACAACCTCTTCTCCCCTGCGGCCTTCAACGTGAGTGTATCCATGCGACTCGCCGGTGAAGAATTCAATGGTATCTCCCTCTACAGTTTCACGGGAGAAGTTGATTATCATCTCGCTGTAGGCCCGGTGATTAAGGACTGTTTCGACCATGTCACCGTAGCGGCAGTTGTTGGTGTGATTGTTTCTGTCTATGTCTTCACGGGTAACAAGATGGCTTCCCGCAGGCTCGCCTTCCTCGGATCTGATCTTAGGAATATCGTCTTCGAAGGCTTTGTGATCTATGTATTCTCCTACGAAATCCGGTGCATGCCTGAGTATGCGCCTGGTATCGAAGTTCATGATGCACCAGTGGCTTGTGCCGCGGGCCAGCATGTTATCGTCGCCATCGTATATGTAGTAATCTCTGTAAAAGGTGACGCCCTTCTTCTCTCTGGGATAAGTTTCTATCCTGTATGTTTCACCTGCCGAGAAGCTTCCCAGCACTTCGAATCTGACCTTGGACAGTATCCAGGCCTTCCCTTCGCTGCGAAGCTTATCCATGCCTTCTCCAAGTGCTTCGGCATGATCGCCTGCTATATCCTGAAATTCATGGAGTATTCTCCCTGCCGGCAGCGTGCCTGCCGGTGTCAGGTCTCCCTCGGATACTGTAAAACTGTCTTCACGTTTAAGTAACATCCCTTATCTTCCTTCCTTTCTCTAATCTACCGATTTCAGAGCCTCCGCCATATTGATGCGGGAGAGCTTTTTTCTCATTATTATGTCCACAATCAGTGTGAAACAGATCACCGCAATAACCGTATACACATAGCTCAGCGGCTCCAGTGTCGTGTTGAAGGATACGGCATCCACCACAATCCTGCTCATTATGAATTTGTGCAGGAGGATTCCCAGAGGCAGCCCCACGCCTATTCCCATGGCCACAAGCATGAGGTTCTCACGCAGCACGTAAGCTCCCGTCTCACGAGGATAGAATCCCAGCACCTTGATTGTAGCTATCTCACGCACACGCTCGGTAATGTTTATGTTTGTCAGATTGAAGAGCACGATGAAAGCCAGCGCACCCGCACATCCGATTACAAGCCACACAACGTAGTCCAGACTCTTCATCATCTGTTCCACATGCTCCCTGGTATCCAGATTCAGAACCATGCCGGCAACGCCGTCGAAACCGCCGATCTCACCTGCAGCCTCCCTCACGTCTGCGCCATCCTTGACTTCAACATACAGAACAGACGGGCTGTACTCCTTGTTCATTATACTGTCGTATGTGTCAGGGGTTATGAATATGAAATTACCCACATAATTTCTGTATACTCCCGATACCTTAAGGCTGACGGTCTTCGTGTCGTCATATTCCACTGTAAGCATATCTCCCGCCGAAACCCCCATAAGCTCCGCCAGCTTATTGTTAATCACGCACTCACCGTAGCCGGGATACCCGATCTTTGATTCATCCTCATCATTTCTGAAGTCTATCAGCTTCGTCAGACTCTTATCATCATCGGAGATAATCATATTGCAGGATCTGATTTTCTTCTCCGACTTGGCATTTACCGTCACCTGCTCCAGAAGAGCGTAATCCTCGAGACAGCCTGCAAACTCCCCGGTGAAATCATCCAGAGTTTCATCATCAGGTTCTTTCTCAAAGGCTACAGTAATATCATATTTCTCTATTTCATCGTACTGGTGGTTCGTAAGTCCTCCCACGGAATCATATATACCGAAGCCTGCCAGCACCAGAGCCGTACAGCCTGCAATACCCGCTATCATCATGAACATGCGCTTCTTGTACCTGAACACGTTTCTCACGGACACCTTGTAGGTGAACTTGAGACGCTTCCAGAGAGGCGTGATTCTCTCCATGAGAACCCTCTTGCCTGCCTTAGGTGCCTTAGGCAGCATTATCTCGGCCGGCATTTCCTTAAGCTGACTCCTGCAGGCGAGATATGTGGTGCCCACAGAGCACAGCAGAGCGACACCCAGAGATATGAGAGCCAGAGGCAGACTGAAGTAGAATTCAAGAGGCGCGAAATCAAAGAGCATTCCGTAGGCGGTAAATATGGCAAGCGGGAAGAACTTCGATCCGGCCAGGAATCCTCCGATACATCCGATTACCGCCGCCGAACCGGAATAGACCATGTATTTCCACATTATCCTGCCCCGGCTGTATCCCAGCGCTCTGAGAACTCCTATCTGTCCCCTCTCCTCTTCCACCATTCTCGTCATGGTTGTTGAGCATACGAGAGCTGCTATCAGGAAGAAGAACACAGGGAATATCTTGGCTATGCTGTCGACTATATCCGAATTGCTGTCATATGAAGTGTATCCCGTGTTGTCATCACGAGTCTGCACATAAAGCTCCGGCTTTTCGATATCCTTCAGCTTACGTTCCTCACGTGCGAGTTTCTCCTCGCCGTCGGCCAGCTCTTCTTCAGCCTTGGCAAATTCACTTTCTGCCTTCGCGCGGCCCGCCTCGTAATCCTCGTAGCCTTTGCTCAGGGCCTTACGGCCTTCCTTCAGCTGCTTCTCTGATGCGGGAATAGCCGCCAGCTTCTCATTGACCTGATCAAGTCCGGCCTGCGCCTGGGTCATACCGGCACTTACGGCTTCTACGCCGGCACGCGCCTCTTCAACCGCCGCACTGCACTGCCCAATCGCCTCTTCATCCCCGGAAGCTTCCGCCTCCCGGAGCTTCTCTTCCGCCATTTCCAGATTCATATTGGCATATGAAAGCTTCAGCTCCAGATCGCTCACGGTGCCTTCAAGCTCCTCCTTCTTCTGACGGAGCGTGCTCTTACCCGACTTCAGCTGCTTCTCTGATTTATTGAGTTTCTTCTTCTCGCTGTTGAGTTTAGCGAGAGCATTATCAAGCTCGGCATAGGTTTCCTGCTTCTTTGATTCCAGCTCTGCCCTGCCCGATTCCAGCTCCTCCCGGGCATCATCTATCTTCTCCTGAGCTTCCGCGAGAATTTCATCGTATCTGTCC
The DNA here is from genome assembly GCA_022773945.1 of Clostridiales bacterium. GTDB lineage: Bacteria > Bacillota > Clostridia > Peptostreptococcales > Anaerovoracaceae > Lentihominibacter. The sequence goes on along the minus strand of JALFNS010000034.1, from coordinate 25,267 downwards.
TCGCCGCATTCCTCCCCTGCCGCCTTAACTGCAGGTTTCACATCCTTAATGTTCTTCTCGTACTCGCTGCTGTAGATATATTCATCATCTTCAACGGTGAGATAGGCTTCAGTATAGTAATCACCGTCGAAGGTGTCCGGATCCGCATAGAGATAAGCATCGATATTACCGTCCCCCAGAGAGGAAGTTCCTCTCTCAGTTCTGTTAATGTAAACGGGAGATGATACAAGCCCCACAAGCTTCATTTCACTGCAGGAGAAGCCTTCTCTCGTATCCTTGTCATTCTCATCGGTAATCAGGACAGTGCTACCGATATCTTCGGAAGAGAAGTGGTCCTTGTCGCCTACACACTCTCCCGCCTTCTCCGGCATGCGCCCATCCGACAGCTTCAGGTCGTTAACCTTATCCGTTATGGAATGCACCCTGTAGACGGTTCTGTTATCCTCACCATCAAGTGAGTATATGTCCCGGGTAATGCTTCCCTCTGCGTCACTGATGCCCTCCGTATCCGCCAGCCTACTGATTTCCTCATCGGTAAATCCCAGCGTCGACACGAGCCGGAAGTCGTACATGTTGTATTCGTGGACATAGGTGTTAAAGGTCTGAACCATGGAGGATTTGGTAACCTTGATTCCGGCAAAAAATCCCACACCGAGAGCGATTATGGCCATAATGGATATGTATCGCCCCATGCTGCCGAATATGGTTCTCAATATGCTTTTGCCGTAAACATTCTTCTTCATGCTCTTGTCCGCACCTTACCACTCTATGTTATCTATCGATTCCGGCCGGCTGTTCACATTGACGGAATCGATCATACCGCTTCTGATTCTGATTACCCTGTCCGCCATAGGCGCCAGGGCCTGGTTATGTGTTATTATAACCGCAGTTCTCCCGTCTCTCCTGACGGAATTCTGTATGAGCCTGAGTATGGACTTGCCCGTTTCGTAATCGAGGGCTCCCGTCGGCTCATCGCAGAGCAAAAGCTTAGGGTTCTTGGCCATGGCTCTGGCTATGGCAACTCTCTGCTGCTCTCCGCCGCTGAGCTGTGCCGGGAAGTTTCCCATCCTGTCGCCCAGCCCTACAAGTCTGAGCATCTCCTCACAGTCCGCCGCATCCTCAACAAGCTGACAGGCAATCTCCACGTTCTCGAGAGCCGTGAGGTTGGGAATTAGATTATAGAACTGGAACACGAAACCGATGTCACGCCTTCTGTATCCCGCCAGTTCTCTGTCTCCGTATCCTGAAATATCCCTGCCGTCCAGGTATATATGGCCTTCGGTGAGGGTATCCATCCCGCCAAGCAAATTCAGCAGCGTGGTTTTACCTGCTCCTGACTGCCCCAGAACGATGCATATTTCGCCCTTCTCTATTTCGAAGGATACCTGCTGCAGGGCCTTAACCCTGACCTCGCCGCTGCCGTATTCCTTGCTTACATTTTCAAATCTAACAAAACTCATCTGCCTGCCTCCCTGCCTGTGCGGCGGGTTCTTCAAAAAACAGACCGGGTACACTCCGGTCTGTCCATGAAGATATAAGATACACGTTCTATTTGTTCTTAAACTCTGCCTTTCTCTTCTCGAGGAACGCTGCTGTTCCTTCCTTCATGTCCTCTGAATCGAAGAGAACTCCGAAGGAGTTGATTTCAAACTGTGATGCGGACTTCATGTCCATATCGTAACCGTTGTTGATGCAGTGCTTGGAAACAGCCACAGCGATAGGGGCCTTGGCCATTATTCTTCCTGCCAGAGCCTCGCATTCGCTCATGAGATTCTCGGGAGCCACAACCTTCTCCACAAGGCCTATCTCACACGCGTATTCCGCATCGATAGTGTCAGCCGAATAGATCAGCATCTTGGCCATGCCTTTGCCTACCAGTCTGGCAAGTCTCTGAGTACCGCCGAATCCCGGGATGAGTCCCAGGCCTACCTCAGGCTGACCGAACTTGGCCTTGGATGATGCGATTCTGATGTCGCATGCCATGGACAGCTCACATCCGCCGCCGAGAGCGAATCCGTTAACAGCCGCGATTACCGGCTTCTCGATATTATCTATATAATTCATGAGAGCGTGTCCGTCTGCGGCGAAGTTTCTGGCCTCAACCGCGTTCAGCTTGGACATCTCTGCGATGTCAGCTCCCGCCACGAAGGATCTGCCTTCGCCTGTGAGGATGACAACTTTAGCATCATCATTAACGGCGATGTTTTCAAAAACCTGGCGCAGCTCTCCGATAACCTGTGAATTCAGCGCATTAAGAGCCTCAGGTCTGTTGACCGTCACATATGCAATACCGTCTCTCACTTCGTATTTAACAGTTTCGTACATAGTAATTTGTCCTTTCATTAATCAATGGATATTATGATTGAATTGTTATTTGCCAAACTCTTCTGCCGCTTCTCTCATTATAGCAGGAATCGGCAGACTCTGCGGACATTTTTTCTCACACTCGCCGCACTGAATGCAATCGGAACCGTGGAAGCCGTCTCCCAGCCACGTGTCATACTCCATTCTGGTGCTCGGGTTCTTGTCGAAGGCATACCAGTTATTCAGGTATCTTATTACTCCCGGAATATCCAGCTTCTTCGGGCAAGGCATGCAGTAACCGCAGCCGGTGCACTGATATTTGATTTTGCTGTTGTATTCCTCGGCAACTCTGTCGATAACCGCCAGCTCCTCCTCGCTCATCTCTGTCAGGTCGTCGCGTGAGAAGATCGCGATATTCTCATCCAGCTGACTCGTGGAATTCATGCCGCTGAGTATGAGCGAAACTCCAGGCTGCGATGCGACCCATCTGAAGGCCCACTCGGCCGGCGTCCTGTCACCGGATACCGTTCCCGCTGCCACAGCGTCGTCCCAGATTTTCTGAACGGAATCGGGAACCTTGTCCGTTATACGGCCGCCCTTGAGAGGCTCCATGACTATAACGTCTATGCCTTTGCTCCGTGCGTATTCAAGTCCCTCCAGAGTCGCCTGCTCGTCCTTGTCAAGATAATTCAGCTGTATCTGACAGAATTCCCAGTCGTATGCATCTATAACCTCTTTGAACAAATCCAGATCTCCGTGGAATGAGAATCCGATGTGACCGATGCGTCCCTCCGCTTTCTGCTTCTCCAGATAAGGAAGCACGTTGTATTTCTTCGTCTTCTTCCAGTTGGCGGGGATTATGTTGTGAACAAGGTACATGTCGATACAGTCAACATCCAGCCTCTTCAGCTGCTTGTTGAAATATCTGTCCACATCCTCCTCTGACTTCACCAGCCATATAGGCATCTTGTCAGCCAGAATAACCTTGTCTCTGTATCCGTCCTTGAGTGCTTCTCCGATTATTCGCTCGCTCCTGCCTCCGTGATAGGTGAATCCGGTATCGATGTAGTTGATGCCTTTGTCAATGGCGTAGCGTATGAGTCTCACACCCTCTTCGCTGTCAACTCTGCCCTCTTCGTCCTGAGGAAGTCTCATAACTCCCATGCCGAGAAGAGAATTCTCTCTGTCCATTCTTCTGAATTTCCTGTACTGCATATTATAATCTCCTTAACTTCCTAGTTTGGCATATACCGTCTTTCCCGAAGAGTTTCTCGGAATTTCATCTATCAGGTTAAAATGCAGGAACCTGCTTCGAATGCCGAATTTCCCGGCGAAGAGCTCCTCGATTTCATCCTTTCGCTCCATAAGGCTGTCGTCAGCAATCCATATTATAACACCTCTGTCATCGGTTCCCGTGCAGACAACATCCTCCGAATCAAGAATCTCCTGCAGATATTCCTGCAGCCTGTCCAGTCCTATTCTTCGGCCCTGAAGCTTGATAAACCTCTTCTTCCTGCCGCTTATATAGTAGTATCCGTCTTCATCCGCAAAGGCCATGTCTCCCGTCATCAGACGGCCCTCATTAACATCGCCCAGCTGCAGATCCTCTCGTGAGGTGGCATATCCCAGAGATACGTTTCTGCCGTAGTAAACGAGCTCGCCGTCCTGTATCTCTATCCTCCCGCCGGGAACGGGTATTCCTATGCTTCCTATCTTCTCCAGGCATTTGTCAGGCGGCAGATAGCTCATGCGTGCCGTAGCCTCCGTCTGTCCGTACATGACGAAGAACCTTCTGCCCGTCTCAAGTGCCCATTTGCCCACTCTCTCCTGAAGATCCGGCTTGAGGTGTCCCCCTGCCTGAGTCATTGTCTTCAGGTAAGGCAGCTCCATCTTGTCCATCTCCAGCCTTCTGAAGAGGATCTCGTAGGAGTATGGAACTCCGGCCATAGACGTCACCTTGAGCTTCTCCACGAGCTCCCAGAATTCCCCTGAGAAAAATGTCAGATCCGTGAGCACTATGGATGCACCTGCCGCTATATGGCTGTGGATTACAGACAGTCCGTAGGTATATTCCATAGGGAGTGTTGTTATCGGCCTCTCATTCCCGTCAATTCCCAGATATTCCACTATTGAATCGCAGTTGACCTGCAGATTGTCGCGGCTCAGCCTTACCAGCTTGCGCGCACCCGTGCTGCCTGAAGTTGACAGGAGCAGAGCCAGTTCATCATGCAAAGGCTCCTTCCCGTTAATTCTGTCACGGGAGTAACCGTCCCCAATAATAAATTCCGGCCTGTAGGTGTCCCTCATATCAGACACGAGAGACTCGTCCACATCCCTGCCCAGAAGTATTACCGGGCATCTCTTTCTCAACAGTGCCAGATAGGTGCTCAGACTGTTGACATCATTGCCGCAGAGAAGAAGCACCAGGCTTCCCTCGGGAATATGCTCCGTCAGTGAGTCTCCCCTGTTCCATATATCTTCATAGGTGTAGGAATTTTCTTCACCGTCGAAGCACATTATTCTGTTTCTGAATTCTTCCTTCTTGTCAAAAAAATACATATTCTCACTCCGACAAAAGTCCGATTATATCCTTCCTGTCCCATACCGTATCAAAATCGAGAGCCTCACCGACACTTACCGCACGGTCAACCCCGGCACATCCTGCACTTCTTATTCCTGACAGGATTTCTTTTTCTTCGGGGCCGCAGCACACAAGTGTCTGTATTCTCTCATTGAGATAAGGATACATCTCCTCAACATTATCTATTTCTCTCTCATAGAATATGCCGAATTTACCTTCCGGCATATCTTCTGTCGCATCATCCTTCTCCCATGGGACCACATAGAGTCTGTTGCCCCATCTCTTCACGCTTCCCAGATCTTCACGGGAAGCGTAGTTTCTGCAGAGAACTCTGTACTTTTCAGTGGCTACCCACGGCCTGAGGTCATAGTTCTCAGCCTCCGCAGCCAGAGCATTCCACCACTTCTCTCTGATCTCTTCTCCGTTACATTCTCTGCCCTTCAGCCAGAAAATGCTTCTCGGACTGGAGCATGCATTCTGGTCCGCCCCGTATGTGTCGTTATAGAAGAGGTGTGCGAGCTGTTTCAGCTCCACGTCGTCAAGTCCTGCTATGTAATCAGGATCCATAAGTGCTATTGAGTACTTGTCGGGGAATCCTATGTCCACACACCCGTCCCCTGCAGGAACGGCAGATATCTCTCTGACTGTATCGTCACCGCCCCATATAATGCGTCCCGAAGCCTTGAGGGAAATCTCCTCTAGTGCCCTGTGACCTCTGGGGAATTTCACGAAGGCGTTCCTTCTTCTGATGTCCGCGAACTCCTCACGCTCCATAAGACTCCCTATGCCTCTGAGCAGCACATCGGTCACTTCCGTGCTCCTGCCGGATATACGTACCACATTGCTGTTTCCGGCCATGAGAGACGTCACCCATGAATAGGCGAACATAACAGGCATGTTGGAAGGCGCTATGTGAAGGACCGTTCCCTTTCCCTTCCTGTCATTACCGTATCTTCCTCTTATTTCTTCAATATGTCCCGGTCTGCACCAGAATCCGAAGGCGTACACCTCCGGATACCGCCTGTATTCCGGCTCTCGCATCAGCATACGCGAAAGCTCAGAGAGAAAATCCATAACCTGCTGAGAAAAGCTGTCCTCTCCTGCAGATTCAGGAGGATATTCTCCCGCAACCGTTACGAACTCACCTTCCGGTGCCGTCTCACCCTTATCGAAGGTGTCACTGCACCCTCTGACCTCTGCCTTCTTTATCCTGCCGCCGATGCGGAAATATCTGCCTTTGCGTCCGCATGGGCAGTCATCGGTGCCTAGAAGCATTCCTCTGTCCTCTGTCAGGAGAATGTGTCCCGGGTACGACTGAGGAAGAAGTGACTTCAGGCCTATCAGCCCCCACTCTCCGGGGCCGCATTCCGAGAAGTCCTCCGGATTGAGTATCCTCACATCGGAATATATGCTGGCATGGAGCCGGCCTTCCGGGCATTCCATGAAAACGCTGCCCGTCTGCTCCGCCATGCCGTAATAATCACTTACTCTCTCTATCCCCCAGGCCTTCCTGAGGCCTTCTTTGAAATCGGCGTCGGACACGCTGATATTCTCAAGCTTCTTCCATCCGCCTCCGTGAATGAGCGTGCAGTTTTTAAGGCTGACTCCTGCAGTCTTACCGAGAAACGGTCTGCAGAAGTACTCCCATATCATATATGTGAAACCGAAGGCGAAGGATGGTCCGTCACCCGCCTCCTCCATGAATGCCTCTATGGCCTCCATGTCCGGATTCATGTTCTCATCCAGTGCGTAGAAACGCTTCGACGCCATCATGGCGAAGCCCATTATGCCCGCGCCCCTGGCGGAATACTTCTTCCTGTCCCTGAGCACATCGGGAGAATCGATAATGAGCATAGGTATGCGGTTTTCCCCGATGAAGTCGCCTGTAATCATGCACAGGGCGCTCTGCTGGGCCATTGAAGTCTCCGCATCCAGAAGTATCCTTGAGACCTTCTGTCCCGAGGTTCCCGAAGATGTTATTCTGCGTATTATCTTATCCTCGGGCACGCTTCTCAGCTCCAGATCCTTAAAAAGAGTAACGGGAATATAGGGACTGTCCTCTCCCAGCCCCCTGCATATTCTGTCGTATTCCGGGCAGCCCTCTCTGTGCCTGCGCGACATGCGGGCAAGCTCTTCTCTGTAGAAATCATCCTTCTCCTTCTGCGGAACCGAAAAGGGCTTTCTATCCAGAAATTCATCTCTGTCCATTATCCTGCCTCCCCATAATATAATCCTCATCATGGCCCGGATATATGTGCGTGCCTTCAGGAATGGACTCGAGCACAGGCAGTGCTATATTGTCATAGTCCTCCTGGCTTCCGCCCTTGAGACGTGTTATGACTTCCCTGTCTGCTATAAGATAATCTCCAGTGAAGATTATTCCCTCATCCAGATAAATCAGCACGCTTCCCCGGGAATGTCCGGGAAGTCTTCTGAAGCTTAAACTGTGTCCCCGCCACTCCATGGAGTAATTCTCCTCGAAGGTGATATCCGCGGGACCGCACACGAAGGGATCTATGGTCTTATCCGGGATTTTACCGGTCTTGAAGTACTCGAGAATACCGGATATGCTGGACAGGTTTCCCTTGACAGTCTGTATATTGTCACTGCACTCACGGCTCGCTATAACAGGAATCCCGCAGGTCTCTCTCACCTGCTCGAGCCCTCCTATGTGATCGAAATGCTCGTGGGTGAGGATTATATATTCAGGTGTAACCCCCAGGCGCTCAATTTCCTTCGTTACTTTGTCTCCGTCCGCCGGATCTATCACCAGCGCATAACCGCCCTCGCGGATTATGTAGCTGTTACCGTCTATTTTTTCTGATGTAACTTTTGTTATCACAGTTAGATTTCTACTCCGTATTCCTTGAGTATGCCTTTGCCCTTCTCGTATGAAGACAGTCTGAGAACGTCCTTGGTGTTGAAGTGAACTCCGAAGGCTGACTCCAGATCCGCTATGAGATCCATGTGTCCTACTGAATCCCACTCGAATATGCCCTGATATTCAAGCTCAGGGAGATCATCCTTTGATACTTTGAAGTTCGACAGAAACGCGTCATCATACTTTTCAAGATTAGTCATTTTCATTTCCTTTCTCACAATCTGCTGTAAAAAATCTCTTTAACATGAGCTGGCTGCATTCAGCCTCCGCCACCAGAACACCGTCCTGATTGTGGCATGTGCCGTGAAGGGTTCCGATATAGTACCTCCGTTCCTCACGGATACCGGTCAGCTCCACTGCCGCTGTAATCTCCTCTCCCGGATACACCGGATTAATAAATCTGATATTCTCCTCCCGGAGAACGGTTCCGTTTCCCGGCAGGTATTTGCCCATTACGGAGGATATCAGGCTTCCTACAAGCACTCCGTGAACCACGGGTCTCCTGAACAGTCCCGCAGCCGAAAGCTCCTCATCTGTATGCATACCGTTGTCATCCAGAGTGAGCTCGGTGAAAATCCGGATATCATCTTCCGTGAATTTTTTTGTCAGAGAAGCCCTGTCTCCGACATGTACTGTTTTTTTCTCGAATTTATCTTCCTTCATGTGTTCATTATATCACAAAAAGAGTGTGCCGTGGTTCAATCCCGGCACACTCTCATTACTAATACTTGTCTTATTTAGTCGGACTTACCATCTTAGGCAGACGCTCTGCAATAACATTCATAAGACTGTCCGTGCACTTGATCGGATCAGCGAATTTATCGCCTTCGACAACTGCAAGCTTAGGCTCTACAGGAACGAGAACTCCTCCCAGAATTTCTCCCACTTCGCCGTACTTGTATGCCGGAACACAGTCATCCATCTCTCTGCTGATATCAACAGTGTCCTCCCAAGGCAGTTCAACCTCGAATATGGCTGCTATTTCAGCGGCAACTTCCCAGTTGCTCAGCTCAACATCCTCGTCTATTGCTGCTTCAACAAGCTGGAGTCTTCTCTCAGTGTTGGTGTATGTTCCGTCTGTGGATGCGAATCCCGTTCCCGGAATAACCACATCAGCCTTGGCTGCGAGCGGAGTCATGTGAGTATCGCATACTGCCAGGAATTCCAGGCTGTCTCTGTCGATTTCGAACTCTTCACCGAATACGAAGAGTGCCTTGAGTCCTTCGAGCTCCTCGGCTCCTTCTGTGATTCCCATATCAACGAGTCCCTGTGAGTTGTTCTTGGCCTTAACCTGGAGAATTCCGTCACGAGGTGAACCAATGTGTCCGCTGATAAGTGCCAGGTCTGCGATGAGAGCAGCCGTCTCAGTGCTTACCAGGTTCTGGTTGAACACGATCATAGCCTTCTTGGCATTCATGTATGCCTGTGCGATTTCTGCGGCTTCCTCGCTTACCTTCACGTCAGCTAGGGACGCTGCGAATTCATCGTAGCCCTCTGCCTTAACGGCCTTGCCGCTGTCCAGAACGGCCTTTGCGATTTCCTTCAGGAATCCCAGGTCGTCTCTGTATACAGCCTTGCTGAGTCCGTTAATGTGCTGCGGATAATCCGACGGATTTACGAGAATCGTCTGTGCACCGGCCTCTGCGGCTTCCTTCATCTTCAGACTGATAATCGGGTTGTCAACTGTGTTGAAACCAACTGCGAGAATCAGGTTTGTGCTGAGAAGCTCATCTATTGTGTTAGGTGAAGCGTCGTGTCCAATAACGGCCTTGAGTCCGCTCTTCCTATTGTTCATGGAGAACACCTTGGCTCCCATAGCCTCGGCCATGGTCTTGATAGCATAGGCCTCTTCGTTGGTATATCTGTCGGAAATCGATACTCCGATTTCATCGTGGGAGTACTTGGCTGCCACCGACTGCATCTTCTTGGCAATCAGAGTCAGAGCCTCGTGATAATCCGCCTCTCTGAAAGAGCCGCCGTCTCTGATGAGCGGTGTATCAAGCTTGTCCTCCAGCATGGAGCAGTCAAATCCCCACTTGCCCTTGCCGCAGAGGAGTCCTCTGTTAACAGCGCCTTCTCTGTCAGGGTTTGCCTTGATGAGCATGTCTCCGTAGCTTTCGAGTATAATGCTGCAGCCCACTGAGCAGTATGAGCATGTCGTTTCCGTCTCAACTGTCGGCAGCGGAACTTCCTTGACCATAGTCGTTCTCTCCTGGAGAGCTCCTACAGGACATACGCTTACGCACTGACCGCAGGATACGCATCCGGACTCAGCCAGCGGCTTCTCCAGATTCGGCTTGACAACAGTGTCGAATCCTCTGTTAACCAGACCGAGTGCGCCGATTCCCATAACCTCGTCGCAGACTCTCACGCAAAGTCCGCAGAGTATGCACTTGTTAGGGTCTCTTACGATAAACGGATGATTGTCCTCGAAATCTATAGCGTTTTTGTCACCGGCAAATCTGTCAGGATCAACATCGTATCTGTGTGCCAGATCGATGAGCTTGCACTCGAAGTAATCGTGACATCCGCACTCGAGACATCTGGAAGCTTCAGCCTCAGCATCTTCTGCAGAATATGCCTGAGGGATAACCTCGCTGAAGTTGTCCTTTCTCTCCTCAGCCGACAGCTGCGGAAGCTCCGGTCTGCACTGTCTTTCTCTGTCTTCGAAGGTCTTCTCCGTAATGTCGTCTCTCGTTACGAAGTAAGGCTTCTTGTATCTGATAGTCTCTCCGCAGAGGTATGCGTCGATAACCTCGCTGGCCTTCCTGGCGTCTGCTATAGCTTCAACAGCTATGCTGATCTTGTCGTTACCGCAGTCTCCACCTGCGAATACGCCCGGAATTGATGTCATGAAGGTTTCCTTATCGTATGCGATAGCACCCTTTCTCGTCTTGTCACAGTCGAATATTGATGCGTCTACAGCCTGACCTATTGCCAGTACCACTGTATCCAGCTCAATGGTCTCGGTCTTGCCTTCGATAGGTACAGGACGTCTTCTGCCGGACTCGTCAGCTTCTCCCAGTTCCATGCACTGGAGCACCACTTCCTTCACATGACCGTTCTCGTCCTTGATGATTTCCAGAGGATTTGTCAGGTTCTTGAAGATTACGCCTTCCTCCTCTGCCTCTTCGATTTCAATCATGTCGGCAGGCATTTCGTCCTTGGTTCTTCTGTATATGTTGTAAACTTCCTCGGCTCCCAGTCTGACAGCTGTTCTGCAGGCGTCCATGGCAGTGTTTCCTCCGCCGACGATGGCAACCTTCTTGCCCAGCTGAATCTCTTCGTTTCTGACAACCTTTCTCAGGAAGTCGATTCCTCCGATTACTCCTTCGGCATCTTCGCCCGGACATCCCACGCCTGTGGAAATCCATGCACCTATACCCAGCAGTACGGCATCGAAATCATCTCTTACCGTCTCGAAAGGAATATCCGTTCCGATCTTGGTGTCAGTGATGATTTCAACTCCCATCATCTCGATGGTAAGTATCTCGTCATCCAGAACAGCCTTAGGCAGTCTGTATTCAGGAATTCCGTATCTCAGCATTCCGCCTGCCTTAGGCATGGACTCGAATACGGTAACCTGATGTCCCATCTGTCTGAGGAAGTAAGCGGCTGACAGTCCCATAGGGCCTCCGCCTATGATTGCAACGCGCTTGCCTGTCTCTTCATCGATCTCAGGCAGGAATCTTTCGTCTCCGAGAAGGAGATCTTCATCTGCTGCGAATCTCTTCAGCTGCTGAATCGAAATCGGCTCGTCTATGAGACCTCTTCTGCATTCAGTCTCACAAGGATGAGGACATACTCTTCCCAGTGATGCAGGGAGAGGAATCTTGTCCTTGATCAGCACGTTGGCAGCTTCATATTCTCCGTTGGCTATGAGTCCCACATAACCCTGGCAGTCTGTCTGTGCAGGACATGCCAGCACGCACGGAGGTCTGCAGTCTCCCGTATGGTTGGAGAGGAGCAGTTCCAGGTTTGTCTTTCTGGACTCTATAACTCTCTCGGTATTGGTGTTTACCACCATTCCCGGTGCGATAACCGTGGCGCAGGCCTTGCAGAGCTTAGGGTTGCCCTCTACCTCACACATGCATATTCCGCATGATCCGTATATCTTCGTTCTCTCATCGTAGCACAGAGTAGGAATGAAAATGTCATTCTCTCTGGCAACCTCGAGAATTGTCTGACCCGGAAGGCCTGTCACTTCTTTGCCGTTAATATTTAATCTGTATTTATCCATGGCTGTTCATCCTCCCTAGTTCTTCTCAATAGCGTTAAACTTGCAGTGATCCATACACTTGCCGCACTTGATGCACTTGTCGTGATCGATTACGTGAAGCTCCTTGACGCTTCCGGATATGGCATCCACAGGACAGTTTTTAGCACAGAGGGTACATCCCTTACATGCATCAGTGATATTGAATTCTATGAGGGCCTTGCATGAATGAGCAGTACACTTCTTCTTGTAGATATGATCCTCATACTCGTTTCTGAAGTATTTCAGAGTTGTCAGTACAGGGTTAGGTGCAGTCTGTCCCAGTCCGCAGAGAGAGCCTTCCTTGATCTTGACAGCCAGTTCCTCCAGCTTCTCGATGTCTCCGTCCTCTCCCTTGCCTTCTGTAATTCTCTCCAGAATCTCCAGCATTCTCTTGGTGCCGATTCTGCAGTAGTTGCACTTGCCGCAGGATTCGTCTCTGGTGAAGTTGAGGAAGTATCTGGCCATATCAACCATACATGTATCCTCGTCCATTACAATCATACCGCCGGAACCTACGATAGCTCCCGTCTTGTTTATATCCTCATAAGTTACAGGAGTATCTATAAGGCTGGCAGGAATACATCCGCCTGAAGGTCCGCCCATCTGTACGGCTTTGAACTCTCTGTCGTTCTTGATTCCTCCGCCTATGCCGTAGAGAACCTCTCTCAGTGTCATTCCCATAGGAACTTCCACAAGTCCGCCCTTCTTGATTTTACCTGCAAGTGCGAACACCTTGGTTCCTGCGGACTTCTCAGTTCCGAACTTGGCGAAGGCAGCTCCTCCGTTGTATATAATCCACGGAACATTGGCCAGCGTCTCAACGTTGTTAATGTCCGTAGGCTTCTGCCAGTATCCCTTCTCAGCAGGGAAAGGAGGCTTCAGTCTAGGCATTCCTCTCTCTCCTTCGAGGGAAGCTATGAGAGCAGTTTCCTCTCCGCATACGAAGGCTCCCGCTCCTGCCTTGATTCTGATATCGAAATCAAAGCCGCTGTCAAATATGTTCTTGCCCAGGAATCCCTTCTCTCTGGCCTGCTCCATGGCAATCTCAAGTCTCTTGATTGCCAGAGGATACTCGGCACGGCAGTATATGATTCCTTCGGAAGCTCCCATGGCATAACCGCCGATAATCATTCCTTCCAGAAGTGAATGAGGGTCTCCCTCCAGTACGGATCTGTCCATGAATGCGCCCGGGTCTCCCTCGTCGGCATTGCAGACAAGATACTTCTCGTCACCCTTGTTCTGCTTGGCGGCATTCCACTTGAACCATGTAGGGAAGCCTGCACCGCCTCTTCCTCTCAGTCCTGAAACCTTAATCTCCTCGATTACTTCATCCGGTGTCATGGACTTGAGAACCTTCTCTATAGCCTTGTATCCGTCAACAGCCAGGTACTCGTCTATTTCCTCCGGATTGATTACTCCGCAGTTTCTCAGAACCACTCTCTGCTGCTTGCTTACAAATTCCTCATCTTCGGTGCTGATTGCCTGGTCGGCCACAGGTTTGCCCCCCGCCAGATGCTCATCAACGATTTTCTCAACCTTGTCAGGCTGAACTCTCACGTATCTCGTCATATCACCGTTATCTTCGTAAACATCGACAATAGGCTCGAGATAGCAGGTTCCAACGCATCCGGTAACGGAAACGGGAACATCAAGATTCTTCTCTTTTATGAGTTTTTCAAATTCCGCCGCCGTCTTTCTGGCGCCGGTGGCAACTCCGCAGCTGCCCTGTCCAACTACTACTCTCATCTTCGTCACCTCCTACGCTTTAGCCCTGATTTCATCAAGGACCTTCTTGACGGAATCCTTAGTAAGATTACCGTAGGTTTCGTCACCGTCGGCACTCTTTACCATCATTACCGGAGCAAGTGAACAGCATCCCAGACATGCAACGTTGTTAAGTGTGAAGAGACCGTCCTCCGTCGTCTCTCCGTCCTGAATATTCAGGTGTTCACAAATAGCTTCCTCTATCATGTCGGCCCCGTTGACATGGCAGGCTGTTCCCTTGCACAGCATTATCAGATACTTGCCTATAGGCTTCAGTCTGAACTGTGCGTAGAAAGTAGCAACGCCATAAATCTTAGCGGGCATGATTCCCGTACACTCGGAGATATAGTTTATAGCATCTACAGAAAGATAGCCGTAAATCTCCTGAGTCTTCTGGAGAATCGTGATCAGGCTGCCGGGCACTTTCGCGTACTGTTCCAGTGTAGGAGCCAGTTCCGTAAACTGAGCAGCTCTATCACAGCCGCAATCGCATACTTTTTCACTCATTTAATAGTCCTCCTAATATTAAATAACCCAATTATATTTATTCTATCAACATAAGAACAAAAAGTCTATTAACAAACGCTCATTATATTATGTAATAATATTACGTATTTTCTGCCATATGCCTTTGATGTCAACTTCCATAATGATAAGACTTAACAACATAATTGCCGCCCCGACATATGCCCTGGGAAGCAGTCTCTCCCCTGCGAAAATGAAAGCCACAATTCCTGCGAACACAGGCTCCAGCGCGAATATAACACCTACGTGTGTTGCCGATGTGTACTGCTGTGCTATAGCCTGAACGACGAAGGCAACTCCCGTGCAGAAGATTGCCAGGAAGGCCACAGAGGCCCAGCATCCGGCCGTCTGAGGAAGACATGGGTCCTCAAACAGAAACGACAGTATCAGCATCCACACTCCCGTGAATCCGAGCTGGTACACTCCTATCTGGAAGGCATTCACATCCTCGTGTGACACGGCAATCTCAGTTATCAGCAGATCGAAGCCGTAAGCCAGGCCGCACATGAGACACAGGAGATCTCCCAGAGCTATGTGCATATTGCTGTCCAGACTCATGAGAGCTATTCCTATGGTGCACATCACTATTACCACGGTCAGCTTCCTGTCCGGTTTAATCTTTCTGAATATAAATACAATAATAGGTGTAAATATTGTCGATGTTGCACAGAAAAATCCCGCATTCGACTGGGAAGTGTACATTACTCCGTAGGTCGCACCTATATATACGAATATCAGAGATATGGAAATCAGGAATGCGTATTTAATTGTAATCCTGTTAACCTTTCTGACCTTGGGAAACGCCACGAGAAATGCCACCGCAAAGGCCCCAAGAAATCTGTATGCGTTCAGAGTCAGAGGTCCCATCTCTTCGAGACAGAGGGACATCATGAAATATGACACACCCCAGCACAGAGTCACCAGCACCAGCATCATGTCCGCTTCAAACTGGCCTATTTTAACCTTTTTCTTCCCCATGTTCTGTCTATATCCTCCCTATGAAGTATTCCAGCGCCAGGTCGGCAGGCATCAAGCCGTCCTTGATTCTGTGTTCTGTTTCATATGCTTCGGCAAGCATCTTCTTCAGATTTCCGGAACTTGTTCTCCCGGCCGCCTCCAGGGCCTTCCTGATCTGAAAACCCTTCACTGCACCCTTTCTTGTCTTCGAAACTGCCCCTGCAGCCTCATCCTGTCCCATTCCTTTTTCCTTCAGTTCCGATGACATGAGCATGAGTTCCAGCTGCCCTGTCAGCATACTGAGCACCATCATTTCACTCACTCCCGCCTCCAGAAGATTGTGAAGCAGTCTGAAGGCTTCATCCTTCCTGTTTCTGCATGCAGCCTCCACCATGGCGAACACATTGTTCTCCGGATTTGAAGTTATAACGGCGCGAACATCGTCCGCAGTAATTTCCTCAGCTTCACCCACATAGGCAATGAGCTTCCTGATGTCGTTTTCAAGCTCCGACAGTCCGTAGCCTGTCTTCTCATTGCTGTACTGACACACATCTCCTATGAGAGACGGAATACCGCGCCTGTAGATTTTGCCCGACCGGTTCAGCCGCTTCTCTATGAATCCGTTCAGCTGAGGTCTGTCCAGGGACTTGAAATCATAAACCTTCCCCGCTGCGGCCGCCCCGCGACACACATGGGATTTTCTCAGCGCCTGACGCGCCCTGTAATCTTTAGGCTCCCCTGCAGTTATAATCAGCAGTGAACCCTCGGGAACTCTCTTCATATATTCTGCCAGTTCCTCGTCTGCACCCCTGTGACGGGCGAAGTACTCAGGAAGCTTTCCCCTGCTGTCATAGAAATCCGGCAGGCATACCACCTTCCTGCGGGACATGAGGCTGACGGTTTCCATATTGTCTATGATACCGGCAAGGTCCACCTCGTCCCTGTGGAGTGTGACAAGATCAAGGCTCTTCACCGCATCCTCAACGTAAACGTCGATAAGCCTGCTGCAGTAGAAGTTCACAAGGTAGTCCTCTCTGCCCATGAGCATGACAACAGAGGGGATTCTGTCCCCTTTTATGTCCTTTTCTATTCTTATGTAGGCATGATCCGGCGAATTTTTCATTTCTCCATATCTCTCGTAATTTCTCTCTCGTACTTCTCCATAACATGCATGAGAGTATTGAGATCCTCGATTCTTCTGGCCACCGTGTAGGCATTCTCTTCCTTGTACATGAATATCGCCTTCAGTGTGTCTCTTATCTCACCGAGAACCTTATCCATCTCTTCTCTGTACTTCTCTGCGGAAATCATCTCTCCCGCCTCGTCTCTGTCAACATAATAGAAGTACTCTATGCCGAAGAGTTCCCTGACTCTGGCGGTCAGAAGGGCCTTCTCCTCATTGATGCGTGCCCTCGGCACGGTTTCTCCCGAAACCGCTTCATGTATTCTGTCCCGTTCCTCATCCAGAAATGCGTAAAACTCCCTGAACCTGCTGTTGAACACGTTGGGAGCCATGTTCAGAACCTCCCTGTAGGAGCGAATCTGCACCCGCGTATTTCTGAGAATGTCCAGAATTTTCAGGCTCACGGACTGTTTCATTATCTCAGGCGTCTGTGTGAGAAGGTCGTTCCTTATAGTATCGGTCAAAACCTCTATGTTCTCATTTTCTCTGGCGCTGATAGGAATTATCCTTATCTCCTTCTCCGGGCATCCCATAATATCGGAAATCAGCGCAGTGCAGTATTTAAGGTATTCCTTCAGATCCGCCCCGCCGATCGTGTCTATCTTGTTAACGGTGAAGTAGAATTTCCCGGCATATTTCCCCACGCTTCTGAGAAAATCTATTTCTATCCGGTTGATCGGGCTGTCCACGGAAAGCATGAATATGACTCCGTCGCTCTCCCTGGCGAAATCGTATGCGGACCTGGAATTGTTCTCATGAACCGATCCCACTCCGGGAGTGTCCACAAGTATCATTCCGTCCTTAAGAAAATCCGAAGGCGTGTGTATCTCCACTTCAGCCACGCCTCTCTCATTGTTTCTGTTCTCCTGTTCACTTATATATCCGTGCAGCTCCCCCGGCTCCACTTCCTCGGAGAGTCCGTTGGTGAAATACACCCTGGCGCTTTCCTCCCCGTACTTTATCCTGGTTACTGCCGCCGTGACAGGAACTATTCCCACGGGCAGAATATCTCTGCCCAGCATGCTGTTCACCAGTGTCGTCTTCCCTCTCTTGAACTGGCCGATCACAGCTATGGTAACTTCATTCTCCTGCAGCTTTTGCGCGAGGCGTCCCACACGCTCCGCCTGAAGGCGGCACAGCTCATACTCCTCGAAGAGCTTCTGAAGCTTGAGAGTTGTGTATAGTATATTCATCTCTTTCTCCCCTCTACCCGAAAATACTTATGTCGCTGACAAGAAAATCCGGCCGTATGTCATGTTCCTCAACTGGAATCTCATCCGCAATCTGGAAATCATAGCAGACCGCCACCGTGGTGCAGCCTTCCGCGCCCTCGAGGAATCTGTCGTAATATCCCCCTCCGTAACCGATACGGTCTCTCTCAGGTGTGAACACTGCCCCGGGCATTATTACCAGTGCATTCGCAAAATCCTCAAGAATCTCATCCGAGACCGGTTCAGGTATGTGATAGGCGCCCTCCTCAAGGCGATCCTCGCCTTCATAGGCTCTGAAGTCCATATCCTCGCCATTAACCTTGGGAAGCCACACCTTCTTGCCGGCGCTCTCAGCTTCATCTGCCAGAAGCATTACATCAACCTCATTGTTTACCGGCACATAGAGGCATATATTCTCAGCTTCATCGTATGCGGGAAGCCCCATTACCTTCCTGCATATAACCTGTGAAGCGAGTATTGCGGATTCTTCATCGAGAGCCCTTCTCTCATCCAGCACCTGTTTTCTTATTTCCTTTTTTGTCATCATGTCAACGGTTTCTCCCTTTTATCATTTTTAGTTACACTAAAATATTATACAACAAAAGAGGGTGCTGTTCCACACCCTCAAGTTTAATTTAATCAGGTCCTATCTGAGATTCTTGGCCAGATTTCTGACGAAATCCTGAACATTCGTCACTATACCCTTGGCTGCCAGACTTCCTCTGTCGCCCAGCTTGTTCACAGCGAACTCGGAAGTGTCAACATTGTAGAAGTATACAGGTCTCACGGTGCCGTCCTCAAGAACTCTGTAGCTTGGAGTCATATTTCCGGCGGCGATGGTATGAAGCACGGTTGCCATACCGATTACCGTGGTGGACTTGCGCACATGACTTCTTATGGCATCCTGTCCCACATACGTATGCTCATAAACCTCCGGCAGAGGTCCGTCGTCTCTTATCGATCCGTTGAGAACGAAAGGCACATTGTTCTTGACACAGCTGTATATGATACCGTTGTCTATTCCCTCTCCCTCGATGAAAGCGGGTATGGATCCGTATGTGTTTATCTTGTTGATAGTCTCCAGGTGGTTGTAATGTCCATTGAAGAAAGGCTTCTGCGTGTTTATGTCCACACCCAGAGCCGAGCCCAGAAGCGCTCCCTCCAGGTCATGCGTCGCCAGGGCGTTGCCCGCCAGAAGAGCGTTGACATAGCCTCTCTCAACCAGCTGGGAGAAAGCCTCGCGCGCGCCTGCATCGAAGGCGCAGGCCGGTCCCATTACCCAGGTTATATATCCGTGGTCTCTCTCGTACTCGAGAAGCTCATAGATGTTGCTGTAATCATAGGAGTATGCAGTTTCTCTGCTCCTGCTCTGTCTGAAGGCGAAGGAATTTGCCTGTGCATCATCCTCCCCCGGGAAGGTGAATCCGTTGTCATGAACATAGATTCCCTCCTCACAGTTCTCCGTCCTTCCCAGGAAGCACAAATCACCCTTCTTCAGATTTCTGAACTCCCTGACGAAGATTCTGCCGTCCTCATATACGGCGACGCAGTCCATTCTCGAGTCTTCCGGAAGTATCCACTCACCTTTGACCTTGAAGTATTCAGGGAAGATGGACATGGCGTGGAAGTTCTCGGGAGCTGCCTTGTCTCTCGGTGCCGGTGCAAGCACCGCATCGGGAGCCTCCACAAACTTCTTCTCCGTGAAATCAGGTTTCGTATATCTGCCCAGTTCAAAAGCCATAATCAGTTCATCTCCTTTTACTCATCAAATGAAGGATCCGTAGCCTTGTCGAATATCTCCAGAGCTTCCTTCTCCGGTGTCTTGTCTATAAGCGTTACGACTACGGCACAGATAAGTCCTGCTATAAATCCCGGGAACAACTCATAGATTCCCGTTCCGCTGAGGAAGTTGTACCAGAGGATATCAACTGCTCCGCCGCCGATAACTCCGGCTACGGCACCCTTATAGGTGAATCTTCTCCAGTAGAGCGACAGTATTATTACAGGTCCGAATGACGCTCCGAAACCTGCCCATGCATTCTCAACCAGATCCATGATGGCCTGCGCGCCGGAGCCTTTGCTGGAGGCTATGAAGAATGCGATAACCGCTACCGCGAGTACCACTATTCTTCCCACCCAGAGAATCTCCTTCTCACTGGCGTTCTTCCTGAATATCGGCTTGTATATGTCCGATGTGAAGGAGCTGGATGCCACCAGAAGCTGCGAGTCGGCAGTAGACATGGAGGCCGCCATTATCGCTGCCAGAAGTATTCCCGAAATAAATGCCGGGAAGAGTCTTCTCGCGAATTCCACAAATACCATCTTCTGCATTCCCTGAGTCAGCAGATCCTCAGCGAGAACCATTCTGCCCAGATATGCTATGAGTGTAGCTGCCAGAAGTGCCAGCACAACCCAGATTATAGCCACTGTGGCACTCTTCTTAACCATTGACGGTTTCTCTATGGACATGAATCTTACGAGTATATGCGGCATTCCGAAGTATCCCAGTCCCCATGCCAGTCCTGATACTATTTCCTGCCAGGATGCATCGAAGAGTCCTGCTCCGAAGGCACATTCAACAGTCTCTCCCGAAACCGCATCCTTATAGGAGTATACCTCCGTAAGGGCGGAAGTGTCGAGATTCTGTGTGGCAACTATTATGATAGGTACCGCCAGAAGCGCCGCCAGCATGAGGAGTCCCTGGAAGAAGTCAGTCCAGCATACCGCCTTGAAACCTCCCAGGAAAGTGCATGCCAGCATGGCCAGCGCGAACACTATCATGGCAGTCTGCATGCTCAGTTTAGGGAATATTGTAGTGAACACTGTAGCTCCGGCTACGAATCCGGATGCCACGTATATTGTGAAGCATACGAAGAACACTATGGCGCATATTATCTGCAGCGTGTAGCTCTTCGAAGCAAATCTGTTGCTCAGATACTGAGGTATGGTTATGGCATCACCTGCAGCCTTGGAGAATCTTCTCAATCTGGCTGCATTGAATATCCAGTTGGCCGCTGTTCCCAGAGCCAGTCCTATACCGATCCACATCTGGCCGAATCCGAAGGCCAGTATGCTGCCCGGCAGCCCCATGAGAAGCCACGCGGACATGTCCGATGCCTGTGCAGACATTGCCGTTACCCACGGGCCCATCTGCCTGTCGCCCAGGAAGTAGTCCTTCTCACCGCCGGACTTGCGGCTCTTCATGAAGAAGTAGACACCTACGCCCACCAACATGATGAAATAAAGTATAAAAGCTAAAATTTCTCCGTTCATAATTTCCTTCTCTCTGTCTTTTTTTCTTAACTTGCTCCACAAGTATACCATCTGACGAAATAGACCGCAATACAGAACGAAGTTTAGACTAAAATCAATAATTTGCTATTAAAAAATCGCTAAAACCCTTATATTATAAGGGCTTTAGCGATTAAATAAAACTAGACCGAAAACTGTTCTTAAAAATAAACTTTAAAATTTATGAGGCTTCTGTCAGCTGGCGACGTATATCCTGCATCTTTTCATCAAGATCCGCAC
This sequence comes from Clostridiales bacterium, assembly GCA_022773945.1. Lineage (GTDB taxonomy): Bacteria > Bacillota > Clostridia > Peptostreptococcales > Anaerovoracaceae > Lentihominibacter. The sequence continues at coordinate 4,072 of JALFNS010000034.1, read as the reverse complement.
TGATTTCCGCACACATAGCCAGCTCCGAAACAAGCTTCTCGTTTATGCTTTCCGGCAGATCCTTCTTGTACTTGATCTTGTGCTCAAGACTCGCCCAGAAATCCATAGCAATCGTCCTGAACTGAACCTCCACCTTCATATCCCTCTTCTGCTTTTCCAGGAATATAGGCACGGACACGATGAGGTGCAGACTTCTGTATCCGTTCTCCTTAGGATTTGCGATATAATCTTTCTTCTCAACGAGGGTCACATCGTCCTGACTGAGGAAGCTGTCCACAAGAGAATAGATATCATCCTTGAAGGAACAGATAATTCTTATTCCCGCGATATCATTGATGTTCTCCATTATAGACTCCACACTGAGAGGTATACCGTATCTGTCCACCTTCTCCATCAGACTGTCCATGGATTTAAGTCTGGTCTTGATAGTTTCAATCGGCGTGTGAGCATGAGAAAGCGTCAGTTCTTCGTTCAGCACCTTGAACTTGGTTTCAACCTCCATCATGGCACAGTTGTAGTAGGTGAACATGGTCTCCACCTTCCTGGTGTTGTCCTTGATGAATCCTCTGATCTTGTCAGAAGCCAGTCTGCCTCTGATTATCTCTCGTGTCTTCGCAGCTATATACTCCTGAATATTACCTTTAGCGTTTGCCATGTTATTCCCCCTTTCGGTACGAAACCAGTATAACACATTTCTTTCATTTTTGTTGTACACGACTTGTTTGTGTGAGATAATTGTTCCCGGAGGTCAGATATGAGCAAAAAAAGCAAGAGAGACACCAAGGGAAAGATAATCTCAGCAGCATGGGATCTGTTCTATGAGCAGGGTTATGAGGAGACAACCGTTGAGGAAATCGTCGAGGCATCAGGTACCAGCAAAGGCTCCTTCTATCACTACTTCGACGGTAAGGACGCTCTCCTGGGCACCCTGTCCTACATGTTCGACAAAAAATACGAAGAACTCAAGCCTCAGCTGGAGTCCTTCGACACCAATATGGACAAGCTTCTCTTTCTCAACAGAGAGCTCTTCGCCATGATTGAGAACAGCATTTCTCTCGACCTGGTGGCCCGCCTCTTCTCAACCCAGCTCACGACCAAGGGCGAGAAGCATCTGCTTGACAGAGACCGTGAGTACTACAGGCTTCTGCGCAAAATATGCACCGAGGGCCAGGAATCGGGAGAGTTCAGAGACGACCTCTCCGTCAATGACCTGACCAAGCTCTATGCCCTCACGGAGAGAGCTCTCATGTATGACTGGTGCCTTTGCAACGGGGAGTACTCCCTTAAGAAGTACTCCGAAGAAAACCTGCCTCATATGCTGTCCGGCTTCATATCACACTGACCCTACTGGAGGTTCAGACGTCTGTCCAGAAGCCTGTAGGTGACGAACCAGTAGATTGCAACCAGCACCAGTTCCGCCAGGAATACGATAAGCATCATCACCTGAGTCCCTGCGTAGTCGCTAAGACCGCTGCAAATGGAGTAAGGGAAATTATCCGGCAGGATGGCCTGAAGAATACCGCCCACTATACTCTCTATTATGCTGAATCCGATATAGGCTCCCACAGCGCCCATAACTCTGTGGTTAGACCACTGCTGTCCCAGGGATATTGCCGCATAAATCTTGACGGCCACTTCACCGCACCACACTGCACCTATGAGAATCGCCTCAACTATCAGCACGAGGACCTTCATCACATTCACACCGTTAACACGGCTTATCTCGTCCCACAGGAATCCCATCTCTCTGACAAGCTCAGCCGGCGTAACCATGAAGAGCACTATCACCAGTACCGACAGTATTCCCGCTGCGCATCCCAGGAGCATCCACACGCTTGCAGACAGGGTTTTAGTTCCTATGTGCGCATTTGTGCTCACCGGCAGTGTGAATGCGAGATAACCTTCGTTACCCATCAGATTCTTGTAGAATCTCTGTATCAGCATTACCGCTGTGAGTGCCACAACCGCCATTACCATCAGCCCGTAGAGAATCGCCGAAGTAACCGATACAATCTCACCGGCTCCGCCATCTGACATGACAAGGTTGGAGAAACCGAATATAATGCTCGAGGCTATGAGCGCCCCGTACAGCGGAAACATAACTCTTCCGACTGCCTTGAATTCATATCTGAATAATCTTCCGAAACCTAACATTTGAATACCTCCCTGAAAAGCCCGTCAATGCTCATGCCCTTCTCGTCTCTTATAGCATCCGCGCTTTCCTGCATAACCACTCTACCCTCTTTGATGAATACCACATCGTCCAGCACCGCTTCCACATCTGCTATGAGATGGGTGCAAATTACCACCAGCGCCTCCGGATTGTAGTTCGTGATGATTGTTTTGATGATGTAATCTCTTGCCGCCGGATCCACTCCCGCAATAGGCTCGTCCAGGAAATATACCCGGGCGTCTCTGCTCATTGTGAGTATCAGCTGAACCTTCTCTCTGTTTCCCTTAGACAGTTTCTTCAGTCTGTCGCCGCAGTCGATGTTCAGGCTGTCCAGCATCTTCATGGCCTTGGCCTCGTTGAAGTCGTCGAAGAAATCGCTGTAATACTTCATCAGCTGCTCAACCGTCATGTAATCCGGCAGGAAATCTCTGTCCGGCAGGTAAGCCACCATGCTCTTCGTCAGGCTTCCCGGTCTCAGTCCGTCGATGAGGATTTCTCCCTCCGTCGGCTGCAAAAGCCCTGTCGCCAGCTTGATCAGCGTGGTCTTGCCGCTTCCGTTAGGCCCTAAGATTCCGGTTATCCTTCCTGCCTCCAGCTTCAGATTAACATCCTCCAGCGCCGGAGTTTTGCTGTAGCTTTTGCTCAATCCTCTGCATTCTACTATACTCATTATTTCGCCTCCTCTGCCCACTGCTCTACGGCAGCTATTATCTCTTCCTTACTCATACCCAGTCTGTCAAGTTTCTCGAAGAGGTCCCTGACAAACTCCCTGCTAAGCGTCTTCTTCATCTCATCAATCACCTCAATATCCTCCGTTACAAATCTCCCGCTGGTTCTCTCGGAATGGAGAAATCCGTCTCTCTCAAGCTCCGACATCGCCTTCTGCATGGTGTTGGGGTTCACCCCCGCCTCCACGGCCAGCTCCCTGACCGCCGGTATCTTCTCTCCAGGTGCATAAGCCCCGCTGGCGATAAGTACCTTCATCTGCTCCACGATCTGAATATAGATCGGTCGCCCATCCTCAAATGTCCACTTCATCGTTTTACCTTTATCCCTTTCTAATCTCCAGTCCCAATACTCATTTTCTCTCAGCTCCGGCTCATCTGCCCCTCGCAGTTGTCAGCCGCCCTCGCTGTATGATTGTATTATTGTACTGCTCGATTAATACAATAATACTATTCTGTTCCCGTGTCAACAGTTTTTTGGAATTTATTTAAGAAATAATTTTGACTCGAATCAATCAAAAACCCTTGAATCATTTAGAATTCAAGGGTTTAAGTATGGAGCGGATGACGAGAATCGAACTCGCAACCTAAGCTTGGGAAGCTCATATTTTGCCACTAAACTACATCCGCCTATTATGATTGCCTCTTAAGTTTATCACTTTAATTACCAATGAACAAGAAGATTCTGCCGGATAATCTGTACTTTGCCATAATCGAGGCAATAACCTAATTTTGGGCAGGATTTTGCCATATAGAAAAAAATCCTCATATTTGGCAAATTCCAGCCGGAAGATTCGGAAATCGACTCCTTCAGCTCCTATTTCATATACGATAAGCTCCTGCCACGGCTGTGCGGTTCTCCCTGTCTTGCTGTACAGCTCTATGACTTCAGCGCCTTTTGTCTCATTGTAGGGTAATATTACCGATTGGGTCGGTGTCTGACATCCTTTTCTAGGCTCTGTCATAACTTCCTCCAATCTGCTCTGCGTGATAGCTCCTGATTAGATCTAAGTCACATCGCTCACCTCCCTCAGTAAGCGTCAAACCGTGGCACATAGCATCTAGCATGGCTTTGTGAGAGAATACCTTCATAGCAATTAAAGATGAAGGAGGTCAATCACAAATGACAGAAAAAGAACAGCTATGGTATACTCGCTTTCTTGATTACGCAAAC
>JALFNS010000030.1 GCA_022773945.1 Clostridiales bacterium | reverse complement strand
CGGATATGTATTATTTGATGACAGATAGGGGGTCGTCCAAGATTAGCGACAAGAGGGTCGTGCAGAGATTTGAGAACAGCAAGGCTTTATTATATCTGGGAGCTGAGTACATCGATTACAACGGCATAAACCTGAGAATGTATAATAGAGAGCGCATGCTGCTGGAGCTTTTGAGAAATAAGAACAAACTCCCGTTTGATTATTACAAAGAGATTATAAGAAATTACAGAAGAATAATCTATGAACTGGATATGCAGAGCATACAGGAGATGATGCTTGCTCTTCCGAAAGCAGGAATGATAAAGAAGTTGCTGGAGACGGAGGTGTTGTAGCGTGAATCAAGGTTAAAGTCGTGCCCATAGACTGATTGTCATTCCAATTCCTCCTGCTTCACAACAAATCCACCGAAAAATCCGCAAAACCCCTAAAAGGGGCTTTTTTTAACCCTTTGCGCGGCCTTTATTCGTTGAACGCTCCCGCGGTAAATGTTATAATTATATGACAACTCTGAAAGGACAGGGAATATCATGACGCCTATTATCGATAAGACGCTCCTGGCGATTATCATAATAGTGGTGAGCGTTTTTTTGGGATTGTGATTGAGAAAGTTTTTATAAATCAAAAACAGGAGGCGTACTATGGCAGACATCAAAGCAAGCATCAAAGGTTTAGGAAGCCAGATGAAAGAAAAGGCATCACAGGCGGCGGAGGTTATCTCCGACAAGGCGGACACGGTGAAGTGGACGGCAGCTGCTGCCAAGGAAGACATCGATGAGAAGATTCATGAGCTTGATAACATGCTGGATCAGGCGGTAACCGAATACAACGATGCCTTCACACTAATGAATGATAAGGGCTTGAAACTCTATGTGGAGAGATGTAGGGCGGCGGATCTCATCGATTTAACGGAGAATCTGGTTAACAGCATAGCTAACCATCCGAAATCCTTCGACTCCGATTTCGAAGTGATTCATACGAGCAGAAGCAATTTCAGTGATTCATGTGTGTTCGCTGAAGCGGAGCTTACCGAGGCCAGGAAGGCTGCCGGCGGCGCAGGTGCCGGACTGGCAGCGGGAGCGTCGGTTGCTTTCATGGGACCGACAGCGGCAATGTGGGTGGCTACTACCTTCGGAACCGCGTCAACCGGGGCGGCGATATCAACGCTCTCAGGTGCGGCTGCGACCAATGCGGCACTCGCCTGGCTGGGCGGAGGAGCACTGACGGCGGGAGGCGGCGGAATGGCTGCCGGCAACGCTCTTCTGGCAATGGCAGGCCCTGTGGGCTGGTCGATAGCAGGGGCCACGCTTCTCTCATCTATAATTCTGTTCGCCAAGAAGCGCACCAAACTGAACAAAGAGAAGAACGACGAGATTACGGCAGTCAAGGAGAACATCGAGCGCGTCAAGGAGATGGATGCAGCCATCGGAGAAATCCTCGATGAAACGATGAGCGTCAAGGACGTGCTCCGCAAGGCTTATGCAGATTGCGTCCGACTTACAGGCAGTGATTATACGACTCTTGCAGACGACGAGAAGCAAAGCCTCGGAGCCCTGGTTAATAGCACTCTTGCTTTATCCGCACTGTACGACAGGACTGTTGAGTAGTTGGGAGCAGGCACTATGGTATCACAGGAAATAATGGATAAATTCATGGACAAGCTGATGGATGGCTCTCTTAAGGCTGACATTGAACGCACTCGCGATCTAATAGCCAAGGTTCAGGAGTCAATCTACCGGATGTTCGATGATGATACAGACAGTACTTATCAGCAGATTAAGATGGGTACGGTTATGGTCTTTGCGATAATCAACAGGATGGCCGGAGGCAAAGCACCTAAGGATTTCACTCCTCAGGACTGGGCGGAGATATCCGAAGAGGTCATGGACAAAGCGATTCTCCCCGATGAGTCTCAGTACTGCAGGCTGGTTTTTCTGACATACGCGGATTACATTGAAGTTTCCGCAAAGACCTGGAACAGTGTAATCCTCTCCGAGGGTGCCTACGATAAACTGGAGGCTCTGGCGGCGGAAATCCGGGTGCTGACGGCATCCTACGACGGCGGAGAAATCAGTGAAGCTGATTATATTGAGAAGTGCCTCTGGATTTCTCTGGAAGCGATGATAAAGCTTCTGGCAGCCTTCCTGACTCGGGCAGCGGGATCGGAGATGTCAGCTCTGGTTCAGGCTGTTGCGGACTTCTCTCTGCAGATGGGAAGGCTTACCCTGTACAGGCAGGAGCAGGAACTTCTATCCATGTATCTGGAGAACCAGAGGGTGCTTGATGAGGAACTTAGCAGACGGTACGAGGAATATGTGAAGGAACTGGAAGCTCGTGCGCAGGAGTTCAGAACTCTTGTGGACAGAGCTTACAGCGACGATTTCAGAGAACGTTTTCTCGCCACTGCGGATCTGGCTGCGGCATCCGGTGCTGATGAGAGCGAGATTCTGCACGATTTGAATGAAGTGGACGAGTATTTCATGTGAAGATAATTGTTCTGTAGAAATATGAAGTGGAGGTCGAGAAAATGAGAAAAACAATCGCATACTGCGGGCTGGATTGTGAGAGGTGCGATGCATACATTGCCACAGTCAACGACGACGATGGACTGAGAGAGAAGACGGCGAAGCTATGGTCGGAACTTAATAATGTAACAATTCTGCCGGAGGATATTAACTGTGAGGGCTGCCGGGTTGACGGCAGGAAGGCACCCTATTGCGATGGCCTTTGCGAGATTCGAAAGTGCGCCATGGATAAGGGCGTGGGGATCTGCGGCGATTGCCCGGATGCGGTGAAGTGTTCGAAGGTGGACGCCATTATCGGTAACAATGCGGAGGCGCGGAGGAATATTCTGGGATGAATGGTAAGTTCACTTGACTACCCCTATTCCTGCGTATTACAATGTTATACAAAAGGAGGGAGTTAATATGATTTCATTAAGACTTACTAAAGATGATGAACGTCTTATCAGAGAATATGCAGGCTATTATGGTATGACTATATCTGAGTTTATGCGAAAGGCTGCTATCGAGCGAATTGAAGATGAGTATGATCTCAATGCTTTGAAGGAATATGAGAGAAGGAAAAATGACGGCGAGCTTGAACTCTATTCTCATGATGAGGTTTGGAGTAAACTATGACATATGATGTTAAGTACGAAAAGAAAGCTGTCAAACAAATTCAGAAGCTTGATCCGAGCGTTCAGAGATTAATAAAAACATGGATTGAGAAAAATCTGATTGGAACAACTAATCCTCGTCAACACGGTAAAGGACTGGTGGGAGATAAAAGTGATTATTGGCGTTACGGGGTAGGTGACTATAGAATTCTTGCCAAAATTAATGATACTGAAGTAATCATTATCATTGTGGAAGTAGGACACAGAAAAGAAATATATAAGGGATAAAATGCGTTGACCAAAATATCGAGAGCAATCTTTTGCTGTAGGTGAATGTGAATCAATCGGAGGAACACATGAATTTTCATGAACGTCTGGCGGAGGCTAGAAGAGCCCGGGGGCTGACACAGAGCGAAATAGCTGAGAAGCTGGACGTATCATTCCAGGCTGTGAGCCTTTGGGAGCGGGGCGAGACCGTCCCGGATACTGAGAAGCTCTACCAGACTTCCCGGGTACTGCCTCTGGTGAGTGAAGCGACGGAGTCGGCGCTGGGGGTTTTGCGCGGGGATGGAGAGGTGTCGCAAAATCCTGTGGCTGCTATGGTCAGGCTACTGGACTGTTATGCCGGCGGGGAGACGAAGCCGTCGGAGGAGATTACGGCGCTGATTCGGGAGGTGAAGAACCGGTACCCGATGTACTCGAATCAGCTGTTTTTGTTGACATACGGGATTGAAACTCAAGCCTGACTTGAATCGCCTGTCTGAAACTCAACTCCCGCATGCTGTACGCCGCCCGTCGCGTGTCGTACAATTAACATGTGATGAGGAGGTAATGAGTATGAAGAGTGGTTACTGGAGAACGGATTATATTGTCAGAGAACGGCCGAACAGGGTGTTCTACTGCGATGAGCATTTCGTGACCTACAGGTACGATGGCAACGGAAAGTGGAGCAGGCTGGATCACATGCCGGGTTTCGGCTGGTCGGATGACTATGAGTACATGGACGAGGAGGAAGCGCTGGAGCTGATGAAAGTTTTCGATTCTGAGGATTTTGCGCCGGATGCGGATGCGGCGGAATATATTTCCCGTTCCATCGGCAAATTCCTGCACCAGCGTGAGATTGACGCCGAGTACAGCAGAAACCCGACGCTGAAGCTCCACGAGGCGATCCGCTTTGCCGAGGAGATGCACCGCGGGCAGAAGCGAAAGGGAACGGATATCGACTATATAATTCATCCCATGGAGGTGCTGGCGATTCTCATGGGAGAAGGCTGCACCATCGAAACGGCAATCGCCGGAGTCCTTCACGACGTGCTGGAGGATACTCCCGCAAAGGCTGAAGAAATCGAGGCCCGCTTCGGCGGACATGTGCGCGAGCTGGTGGAGGCTCATTCGGAGAAGAAGTCGGATAACGGGGTGAAGCGGCCATGGAAGGTAAGAAAGGACGAGGATCTGGCCCGTCTCAGAAAGTCGGACTTCCGGGTGAAACAGATTGTAATGGCCGATTCCATCTCGAATCTCAGGAGCATGAAGTACGATTATGAGTTTATGGGAGAGGAGCTCTGGGGGAAATTCAACGCGCCTAAGGATTCTATTGCCTGGTACTACAGCGAGAAGATTGACATACTGGACGGGCTGAAGGACAGAAGAGACACTGCTCCGGATTTCTGGGAGATGAACATGCTGTTTAAGGAGCTTTTCGTTGAGTTCTTTTATGACGGTGATGCGCTCTATCAGGCTATGGGCGATGAGATATACGTGCTTCGCAGGGGAAGCGGACCTGTCTGGGAAGAGGCTCCGGCAGTTCCGGCATCGGCCGAGCGGATCAGCCGCGAGGAATGCGAGAAGTTGGGGGATTATTGGAAGAGATATGATAAGAAGAATAATACAGATTGATGAAGACAAGTGCAACGGCTGCGGCGCCTGTGCCGAAGCCTGTCATGAGGGCGCTATAGGGATTGTAGGCGGGAAGGCTAAGCTGCTCCGAGATGATTATTGCGATGGGCTAGGGGATTGCCTGCCTGCATGCCCCACAGGGGCGATTACCTTCGTAGATCGAGAGACGGCGGCTTATGACCGTGAGGCTGTGGAAGAGGGTAGAACCTTCGGATTGGGCAACTGGCCTGTGCAAATTAAGCTGGCTCCCGTGAGAGCACCTTATTATAAGAAAGCTCACCTGCTTATAGCAGCGGACTGTACCGCATATGCCTTTGCGGGATTTCATCGGGCCTTCATAGACGGGAAGGTGAGGCTGATTGGATGCCCTAAGCTGGACGGTTTGGATTACAGCGAGAAGCTGGCGGCGATACTCGAGGAGAATGATATAGCCGACGCCACCCTGGTGCGAATGGAAGTGCCTTGCTGCGGCGGTCTGGAGATGGCGGCGCGGAAGGCGCTTGAGGCCGCAGGTAAAAATCTGCCTCTCGAAGTTATCACCATTACAATTGGCGGGAAAATCAAATAATCATACAGCAGCCAGTTTGGCTGCGGTGTTATTTATGGGGTTGAAATCGGTCTGTCCTTAATGTAAAATATTGCCATGAATAACATTAATTACTATTTACATGGACTGGAGCGGATTGTGAACTCCCTCCGGAAGAGAATATCCCAGCTGGAAGCGGAGCGGAAGCATATGCCGGATGGATTCTTGTTTGTTCGGCGTAGGGACTCAGGCTTGTCATGCTATGTTTCAGCAAGAGGGGCCAAGAAGAGTGTGCCTGCGGGCAGTGAGACGGCCGAGGCCCTTGCTAGGAAGCGGCATCTGATCAGAGAGCTGGTTGTGCTGAAGTTTTTAGCGAAGGGAATCGCCAGTGTACTGGAGGGAGTGGATGATGTTGTACGCGCAGCAACGGGAAGGGGAGAAAGGATATTTGAAGTACTTCCTGAACTGTTCGATAATGTTCAACTTAGCCATACCAAGAAGGAGAGGGACTGGTATGCCAGAATGAGTTTGGCTGAGGAATTTAGAACTGACGAGAAGATATACAGCACCAAATCGGGATTTAATGTCAGATCCATGTCTGAAAGATTAATCGCTGACACCATTTACAAATTCAAACTCCTATTCTTCTATGAGCCGGAAATTATTATCGGAGGAGAGACATTTCGGCCGGATTTCATTATATTGCTTCCGGATGGGAGAGTTTTCATATGGGAGCATTTCGGCAGGATGGACGATGAATCCTATAGGCAACATGCTAAGTACAAGCTTGCCAAATACAGAGAAGCCGGGTTTCACCCTCAGATTAATTTGATATGCACTTATGGGGAGGATATTAAGGATGAAGCGGTGATTGAGCGGATAGTCAGGGAGAGACTCTGTAGAATATGATTTCAGAGAAGATCATGTACACCTAGAGGCTGTTATTCTAAGGTCTAGGTGTACAAGGGAGTTTGAGCGAGGATAGAATTGTACACCTAGAGAGTGGTTTTCTTGAGTCTAGGTGTACAAGGTGGTTTCAGTGATGATAGAGTTGTACACCTGGAAAGCGATTTTCTGGAGCTTAGGTGTACAAGCGGGAAAGAAAGTAAGGACCGTTGTACACCTAACGCAAGATTTTTGAGGGTTTAGGTGTACATGGGCCTACGATGGCCACCCCGGTTACCTGCTGAAATGTCCGAAGAGGTCGAAAATCAGGCGCATTGCGGCCCAGGAGGTTATGTTGTTAACGTCCAGGTCGGGTGCGACTTCGACGATATCCATGGCCTTCACCGGCAGCGTCTCGATTATGCCTCGGAAGATCTGAACGAGCTGAATCATTGTGAGGCCGCCGGGCTGTGGTGTTCCTGTGCCCGGTGCGAAGGCGGGATCCAGCACGTCGATGTCGATGGTCAGATATATTGCATCGTATGAAGCGAATTTGTCCCGGAGCCTGCGAAGAACGGATTCGACACCACCGGTATGAACCTCCATGGCAGGAATCGATGTTATTTCAGGATGAGCCGTCATGGTTTCGAGCTCGCAGACCTCTGCCACGCGAACACCTATGAAGAAGAGATCCTCCGGTGAAATCACATCATCAAGGCTTCTGGCTTCGGTGCAGGCATGAGACCACTTGTGTCCGTCATACTCATCACAGAGATCGTAATGGGCGTCCATGTGTATAATGCCTATGCGGGAATCCTCCTTGACCTTGCGGCTGTATCTGCCGAAGGCCTTGTGGAGCGGGATGGTTACGGAATGGTCTCCGCCGAGGAAGAGACAGAAGTTTCCCGTCTGCATCAGCTTGTAGGCTTCATCGGCAACCTGACCGTAATATCTTTCCCAGTTCAGATCCACAGGAATATCGCCCACATCGTAGAGTACGCCATTCTTGATAATAACTCCGTCTTCGGTAACATCGGACATGTCGACGGAGAGGTTTCTCATAGTGTCGGGAGCCTTCGAGGCACCCTTCTCCAGACTGACGGCATTGTCGAAAGGAATACCCATGATGCACACGTCGGCATCCTCTCTGGTCGGGGCTCCCCATCTGAGCCAGGAATCATTGAGCAGTTTTGAAAACTCCAGCATAACAATCATCTCCTTCCGGTACAGTTGATATTTTTCTGATTTAAGCATATACTACGCATTGTATAAGCACAAGAATTTATTTGATACGGAGAGAACATGAAATATCGCGAGGACAAATACGGAAACAGGCTTTCGGTGCTGGGATACGGCTGCATGCGCTTCCCGCGGAAGGCCGGTCGGATTGACATGGCTAAAACGGAGGAACAGATTCTCCGTGCCATTGACAAAGGAATCAACTACTTCGACACAGCCTACATCTACCAGGGAAGCGAAGCCGCGCTGGGAGAGATACTGGAGAAAAACAGCCTGCGGGACAAGGTTTACATAGCCACCAAGCTGCCGCATTATCTCATCAAAAGTCGGGAAGGGCTGGAGAAGATGTTCCGTGAGGAGTTGAGACGCCTTCGCACGGACCACGTGGACTACTACCTCATGCACATGCTCACGGACAGAGACAAGTGGACGGAGCTGGTGGATCTGGGAATTGAAGACTGGATTTCCGAGAAGAAAGCAAATGGCGAGATAGGCCAGGTGGGATTCTCTTACCACGGCAACTCGCAGGCCTTCTGCGATCTCATAGATGCCCGCGACTGGGACTTCACCATGATACAGTACAACTACATGGACGAGAACACACAGGCCGGGCGCAAAGGCCTCAAACACGCCGCTGCGAAGGGAATTCCCGTGTTCATAATGGAGCCCCTCCGGGGAGGCAGGCTGGCAGGGAACCTGCCTGAGGACGCGAAAACTCTGATGGAGGAGCACGAGGTGAAGCACAGCCCGGCAGAGTGGGCCTTCAAATGGCTCTGGAACCAGCCGGAGATAACCCTGGTGCTTTCAGGTATGAACTCGGATGAAATGATAGACAATAACGTTGAGACGGCCTGCACCACAGAAGCGGGAGAGCTGACAGAGGCTGATGAAAAAATGCTCAGCCGGGTGGTTGAGGCCGTCAACGCTGGAACGAAGGTGGGCTGCACAGGCTGCGGCTACTGCATGCCGTGCCCTGCACAGGTTGACATACCCGGAGTGTTCTCAGCATATAACAGAAGCTATCAGGACGGGATAATCAGAGGCTATATGGACTACCTCATGTGCACAACCATGAGAAAGAACTCAACAGCAGCAGGAAACTGCATCGGCTGCGGCAAGTGCGAGAAACACTGCCCTCAGCAGATTAAGATAAGAGAAGAACTGGGCAACGTGCGCAGGCGCATGGAGAGCCCCGTATATAAGATAGCGGATAAGGTGATAAGAGTTTTCGCCAGATTCTGATACGAGGAGAGAGTATGATAAAAGCATTTACAGGTGGCAGGATATTCACATCCTGCCCGGACAAACCCTTCGTGGACTCGATTCTGGTAGAGGACGGAGTTATAGTCTGCGCGGGAGAGAGAAGCGAGCTGCCGCCGGGAAAGTATGAGGAAGAGGACCTGGCCGGCAGGACGGTAATTCCCGGTTTCGTGGACGCTCACATGCATCCCCTGATGCTGGCGGATTACAGCGAGCAGATAGCCTGCCTGCCGCCGGAGGTGAACTCCATAGAAGACCTTACGGACAGAATAGCCGAAGAGGCGGCCCGCACAGAAGAGGGCGGATGGATACTGGGCTGGGGATATGATGAAGGCAAGTTCGCCGAAGGACGAAGCCCGAACAGATACGACCTGGACAGAGGCAGCAGCCGGCATCCCGTATTCATCGTCAGAAGCTGCGAGCACATCCGCTGCGTCAACAGCAGAGCACTGGAGATTGCCGGGATTGACAGAAACACACCGGACCCTCCCGGAGGAACAATAGAGAAGGACGAGAATGGAGAACCCACAGGAATACTCAAGGAAAACGCCAGAGACCTGGTGCTGCCATATATGCCGGAAGCGGGCCGTGAGGACAGAAGGGAACAGATTCTCAAACTGGGAGAGCTTCTCACATCTCAGGGCATAGTGGGAATCGCGGACATGGGGAACCTTCACGAAGGGGAGAACTACAGCCTTTTCAGGGAAGCCGAGGCCCGGGGGTTCAGGCAGAGAGTGGCCGTGTACTACATGTGGGACTACTTCATGGATGATGAGAGCTTCACCATGGAGAAGGAGCTAATGGACGGCAGCCTGCAGATACATAAGGCGGGAATCAAGCTCATTGGAGACGGCAGCATATCGGGCAGAACAGCCTGGGTAGGCGAGCCCTATCTTGACGGGAGCGAAGGACTGCCCGTGTATTCCGATGAGAGCATGGAGAAAGCAATAGATTTTGCGAGAAAAACGGGATGCCAGATAGCCGTTCACGCCATGGGCGGCAGGGCCATAGACCGGGCTGTCAGAAGACTGGCTGAGGAAGAGTGCGGACTCAGGGTGAGACTGGAGCACCTGACGGAGCCATCGGAGGAAGCCGTGGAGACTACGGTGCGCAAAGGCTTTGCTTTCGTGAGCCAGCCGATTTTCAAGTACTGCGAGATTGAGACATACCTTAAGAACCTGGGGCGGGACAGGCTGAAGGCCATGTATCCCTACCGGACCATGCTGGAGCGGGGAGTTAAGTTGGCACTGTCGACAGATGCGCCGGCAACGTCCTGGGCCGTTCCGTCGGATCCCTTCGCCAACCTGAAGGCGGCGGTAACGGGCAGAGCCTGGGACGGCAGTGACATGGGAAGGGATGAGAGACTGGATATTGAGACAGCCATTCGTCTTTACACAGCTGAAGCGGCTGAGGTGTGCGGATTCACCGGATTGGGAAGAATCGCTCCGGGATACAGGGCGAGCTTTGCGGTGCTTTCAGATGACATATTCGGGGTCGACCCGGAGAGAATCGACGAAATTCGGGTTGAACGAACTTACATAGACGGAGAGAGGGTCTACTGAGGCCTGAACTTCATGGCGGCTGCCATGAGCTCGTAGCGGTTTTTCACGCCGGACTTGTGAAAAATATTGTTGACGTGTCTCTTGACCGTGTTTTCGGATATGCACAGCCCTGAAGCGATGTCCGGATTGTTCGCACCATCACAGATGAGAAGGAAGACCTCCTTCTCTCTTTTTGTGAGACTTACAGATTCCGCAAAGGCTTCATAATCAGGTTTCTCCTCGGCAGGTTCTTCCTCGGAGAGGAGGTTGAGGGGGTCTTTGCGAAAGAAGAACACGATGGCCGCTCCGTCAAGTATGCAGCAGACTACCAGCAGGGGATCGATCAGCGTAATATCCGGCAGAAGTCCCAGATCCGGGTGAACTGCATCGAAATCGAATATGAGCGTCCATATCATGTAGAGAACCAGGGTTCCGCTGAAGGCAGGGAGCATGTTGCGCGCTATGCCCGTTTCCGAGAGCCTTCTTCTGAACCATGAAATCAGATAATAGAGGGCCAGAACAAGCACTCCGATGGCGAAGAGGGCGTTGATGACGATGAGTATTTTAATGAATCTGATGTCTGTGAGCACGTAGCGGTCCGCGGCGGAATCATAGCGGGACGTGAATATGACTATGGCTTCGCATATGCATCCGTAGACAACCGTAACGACGGCTGTTGTCCTGCGGGAAAGAGTTCTGAGAGAAGGGAACAGCTCGTAGATGATAAAAATCCATGAGAGAATGAATCCGAAATAGCATATATCTGAGAGACAGCCCCATATGAGATCACCGATCTGGCGGCTGCCGTAGGTGTAGGAATAATACTGCATGAAGGAGCAGATGACATAGGCCAGCAGCAGGATGTTGAAGATTCGCAGACTCCTGTGCACCGATGTCGGTCTGCGGGAGGCCAGAATTGCCGAAAGAACGCATGATACGCTCATGGCGAGAATCATAATAATCGTGATGACAATAAACAGCAGTTCCATAACGCAGTCCTCCCGAAAAGAATAATGAGCTGATGTGACCCATCAGCTCATTATATATTTTATTCGGAGGGTGTGTCAAACGCACTTATTTCTCCTTCTCGTAAACCAGCTTGCCGTCGAAGATTGTTCCTACCGGCGTCACGTTGGCAACGTCCTCGATGTCTGAATCGAAGATGTTCATGTCCATGAGAACCAGTTCAGCCTTCTTGCCCACTTCGATGGTACCTGTCTCATCCTCGATGTTCATGGAGTAGGCGCCTCCGTAGGTGGCTGCCTTGACGATGTCAGCAAGTTCCATACGTTCGTCATAAGGCTTGAGAGGTCCTATGAGGTATTCCTGCTCAACATCCGTATCCGTAGTTCTGGTCAGGTCCATTCCCTCGTACCAGATATCGAATATCTTCTGCGGCAGCGTTCTTGTCACTGCACTGTAGAGGAGCCATCCCCAGTCAGGCTCGGTAACGAAGAAGTCACTGTGAACTCCCACATTGACACCGGCCTCTACGAGGCTGTTTTCAGGATACATGCTGTCCGCCATCTCCTGTCCTACTGAAGGAACATAGAGATCCCAGTAATAGTCGTCCATTACAGCCCAGTAAGGAGCGATCATGGCGCTTACATTCAGATCTGCCATTCTGGCGATATCTTCATCGTTAACAAACTGAACGTGAACGAAGGTGTGTCTTGTGTCTTTGTTGCCGTTAGTCTCTCTGACTTTCTCCATAACGTCGAGAGCGTAGGTTGCGGCAGCGTCACCGATTTGGTGAACGTGGATCTGATATCCCGCCTTGTCGATCTTGGTGAAGAGCGCTTCCATAACATCCTCATCCCAGGTCTTCATGCCGTACCATGAGCTGTCTGAAGTGTATGGCTGTGACATATAGGCTGTCTCTTCCTCGAGAACCTGGTCTGCGAAGAACTTGAATCCGATAACCTGGAAGTAGTCTGTGGTGAAGCCCTCGGAGAGCTCCATGCCCTTGTCAACCAGCTTGAGGAGTTCGTCCTTGTCGCCCATCTCAGGAGCCAGATGCCATGCTCCGCGAACACGGATTGTGAGCTCGCCGGCTTCGGCCATCTCCTGATATGCCATGTAGTAGTTTTCGTTGTCGAGAGGAATCATGCCGTCGTATACCGTGGTGACGCCTCTCTCGTTGAGCCATCCCTGAAGCCAGGTGATAGCTTCCTTGTATTCTTCTGTTGTGTATTCAGGCTTCAGGTCGCTTACAAGATTGGCAGCCGATTCCTGAAGAAGACCTGAAGGTTCTCCCGTGTCAGGATCTCTCTGGATGATTCCGCCGTCAGGATTTTCGGTGTCCTTGGTGATACCGGCCATTTCCAGAGCCTTGGAGTTTACCCATACGGAGTGACCGTCAGCCGAAGTGAGGATAACCGGCTTGTCCGGAACGATCTTGTCCAGCGTTTCCTTTCTCGGACCTACCGTATCGAAGAGGGAACGCATGAATCCGGATCCCGTGTATACCTCATTGTCAGGATGTTCGGCTACAAAGTCCTTGATAATTTTCTTGTAGGCTTTGAGCGAAGCACCTTCCTGGAGGCTTATCTCGAAATAGTAGGACATGGCGCTCTCTGCAGGATGCATATGTCCGTCAATCATGCTCGGCAGAACCGATGCGCCTTCCATGTCGATAACCCTGGCGTCGCCTTCGTATTCTGCCGCACCGTCGTTATCGCCGACGTACTCGATGAGTCCGTCCTTAACAACAACAGCTTCGGCTTCCGTGTTGTTCTCATCCACTGTGTGGACGGCAGCATTCTTGATTACAATGGTGGAGCTGTCTCCCGAGTCACCTCCGCCGCAGGCAGTGAAGGTGAATACCATTGCTGCAGTCATGAATACCGCCAGAAGCGTCTTCAATGTTCTCTTCATAAACTCACTTCCTTCCTCTGATAAATAATTAGAATGATTACTTTAATCTTAAAATACTAAAATTTCAGAAAAAAATAAATAGCACAAGGGTGTTATTTTCACCCCTGCGCCATTTATTTCGGGATCGTCAGGCAGTTTTAGTAGTTTTCTGCGTGAACTTCGAAGTAGCTCTGCGGATGGAGGCATGTCGGGC
Organism: Clostridiales bacterium; assembly: GCA_022773945.1. Lineage (GTDB taxonomy): Bacteria > Bacillota > Clostridia > Peptostreptococcales > Anaerovoracaceae > Lentihominibacter. The sequence goes on along the minus strand of JALFNS010000030.1, from coordinate 12,120 downwards.
ACACCTTAGGTGCATCCTTGCTCACAATGATGTGTCCGCAGTTGCGGCACTCCCATACTGTCAGATCGCTCTTGGCGAAAACTTCGGCAGTCTCAACGTTCTTCAGAAGTGCACGGTATCTCTCCTCGTGGTGCTTCTCGATAGCGCCTACGAGACGGAATCTGGCTGCCAGCTCAGGGAAACCTTCCTTCTCAGCGGTTTCGGCGAAGCCTGCGTACATGTCTGTCCACTCGTAGTTCTCGCCTTCGGCGGCTGCGGCCAGGTTCTGTGCCGTATCGCCTATTCCCTCAAGCTCCTTGAACCAGAGCTTGGCGTGTTCCTTCTCGTTCTCGGCTGTCTTTAGGAAGAGTGCGGCAATCTGCTCGTAGCCTTCCTTTTTGGCCTTCGATGCGAAGTAGGTGTACTTGTTTCTGGCCTCCGATTCACCTGCAAAGGCCGCCATAAGATTTTTCTCTGTCTGTGTTCCTGCATATTTTGACATATTATTTTCCTCCTTCTTTACAATCAGGGCATATTCCTTCGAAGAGAATGCTGCATGATGATATTGTGAATTTACCGTCGGCCGCCTGCTCTCTGCTCAGAAGCTCAGGCATGTAGGGGAGGGAGGCGTCGAATATTCTCCCGCAGGAGGTACACTTGATGTGATAGTGCGCATCGGTGGTCACCTCGAAATAATCCGCCCCGTTAGGAATGCTGATTCTCATTATCTTCCTGTCTTTCTCGAGAATTCTGATATTCCTGTACACTGTAGCCTTGGATATTGAGGGGTATTCCCTGTGAATACCCTCGAATATCATGTCCGCAGTGGCATGTCCCTTCATATGTCGAATCGCCTGATAAACTATTTCTCGCTGTGTAGTATTTCTAGTGATTGCCATCAGCACCAGCTCCTTAATGATAATATATACTAATAAGGATTCGTTGTCAATAGGAAAATATTCAAAAAATTGACTTTAAAATGTGAAAGTGTTAAAATCATCCCATAAGGTAGCCGGATAAAGCGCGAAAGGAGCATACGATGGCATACGAATCGAAATTCAAGAGAGATGATATAGATTTCCTTTTTAAGGCGGTTTTACTTCTGGAGGACGAAGAGGACTGCTACAGATTTTTTGAGGATATCTGCACGATAAACGAAATACATGCGATAGCTCAGAGGCTGCAGGTGGCCAAGCTTCTGTCAGAGAACAAGACATACAACGAAATTGAGGGTATCACCAAGGCATCCACTGCGACAATCAGCAGAATCAACAAGTGTCTGGTTTACGGAGCCGAGGGTTATCAGAGGATACTCCAGAGAATCAAGGATAACGAAGATTGATTTTACATCTGATTAGAAACTACAGAGAGATATATCCGGACATTCAGGGCAGGGAGCTTACCGATGCCCTGATTTGTCGTATTACGGGCAAGTCCTGTATGCCTGTCCTGCGTGATGAGAAGGGCAAACCGCGCCTGAGCAGTGAGGGAACCTTCATATCAGTGAGCCACAGCAATTCGACCTTCGCACTCCTGGTGGCGGAGGAGAATGTGGGGATGGACATTCAGTACGGGCGCAGTGTTTCGCTTGAGAAAATAGCCGGCAGGTATTTCACTCCGGAAGAGAAGGCTTACGTGGAGGAGTCAGGTGAAGAGGCATTCTTCAGGTTCTGGGCCAGGAAGGAGGCCTTTGCGAAATACACAGGAGCCGGCATGGAGCAGATTATGAGCGGCGAGGGAGTTCTCGGCCGGAAGGATGTCATATTTCATGACATGATGCCGGAGGAGGGGCTCTACTGCAGCGTATGCTGCGCCGCCGGAGGAAAAGAAGAAGAAATTGAAATTCACATTTCTCATGGAGAATAAAACGGAGAAGCCGGGGATAGTCGCCGAACACGGACTGTCCCTCTACATAGAGACGGGTGAACACAGGATACTCTTCGATGCGGGAGCATCGGACCTGTTCGTTTCCAACGCCGGGAAGCTGGGCGTGGATCTGTCGGAGGTTGATCTGGCAGTGGTGAGCCACGGCCATTACGATCACACGGGAGGCTTTCCCGCTTTCTGCAGGATAAACTCAAAGGCGCCGGTTTTCATGCAGCGAAACGCGCTGAGGGAGTCATACGGCACTGAGAACGGCGAAATCGAAGAGGATCCGTGCGGCATACTGTGGAGCGATGATGAACTGAAGGAAATATCCTCCCGCATAATATTCACGGACGGACCTCTGATGCTGACGGAGAATATATATGTGACGGGAACGATTCCTGTGGGTGAGGATTTCCTGCCGACGGAGAAGTTCTACGTCAGAGAGAGGCGGCCCGGCGGCGATACATATGCGGAGGACGACATGTCCCACGAACAGTGTCTGGTGGTAAGGGAAGATGACGGAATATTCATCTTCTCGGGCTGCAGTCACAGAGGAGTCGATAACGCCATAGCGGCCTGCCGCAGCATCTTCCCGGGAGAGAAGGTCCGGGCTCTCGTTGCCGGAATGCATCTCTACTCCGCGGGTCCGGAGGCTAGGGAGTCTGTTGTCAGACGTGTGACGGAGGAAGATATAGATGAAGTTTTCCCTGTACACTGTACGGGAATCGAGGGAATATGCATGCTCAAGGCGGCAATGGGCGACAGATGCCACGCTGCCGCAGCGGGAAGCACATACGAGTTTTAATATGAAAGCATCAGAAAAAGCGGCGGCATATCTCGCCGGAGGAATGAAATCGGAGCTTCAGGTCAGACAGTACCTGGCCCGCAAAGGCTACTCGGAGGATGAATGCGACGAGGCTGTAGAAGAACTGAAGGAGTATCACTTTATAGATGATTACGCCTATGCGGTTGAATACTTCCGCTCAGGATTCGCCAGGAAGCGCGGCGAGCGGAGAATCCGCCGGGAGCTGGAGGAGAAGGGCATCACAGGAGAGCCTGTGGAGGCGGCGCTCAGAGAGCTTGAAGCTGAGGGCGATGTGCCCGATGAATACGAGCAGGCCATGGAGGTGGCCTCATCGGTTACGAGAGACTATACTCCGGAGGAGATGGAGGCTATGGATTTTGCGACGAAACAGAAGCTGCGTGGCAGAATTGTCCGACGCCTGGGAGGTCGCGGATTCTCAGGAGATGTATCCTACAGAGTTGCGAAGGAGCTTGTTAAATGAAGGGACAGTTTGAGAGAAGCGGGATTGTTATGGGATCTGCGGCACTGGATCGGCTGGCGGAGTGCAGGGTTCTGCTCTTCGGCCTGGGCGGCGTGGGAAGCTATGTCGCCGAGGGTCTGGTTCGTGCGGGCATCGGAGCGATTACCATTGTCGACAGCGATGTGGTCGACCTTACCAATCTGAACAGGCAGCTGCCGGCCCTTCACAGCACAATCGGCAGGAAGAAGGTGCAGGTTGTGGGCGAGAGAATCAGAGACATAAATCCCGACTGCCGGGTGGAAGAGCTTGACTGCTTCTTCATGGGCGAGAACCGCAGCGGCCTGCCCGTGACTTCGGGAAGTATAGATTTCGGGCGCTTCGACTATGTGGTGGATGCTGTGGACACGGTTTCCGCCAAGGTGGAGATTATAGTGCACGCCACAGAGGCCGGCGTGCCGGTCATGTCCTCCATGGGAACGGGAGGCAAGCTGGATGCGGGAGCATTTGTTATAACTGAAATCGAGAAGACCAGAGTGTGTCCTCTGGCCAAGGTGATGAGAAAGGAGCTCCGCAGGCGCGGCATAGAAGGAGTCAAGGTAATCTATTCCCCCGAGGAGCCGAAGGGAGTTGGCGGGAGCGTGAGTTTCGTGCCTTCGGTGGCGGGGCTGCGCATAGCCGGAGAGGTTGTAAAGGACCTGACCTCTGATGTATAATATTGTTGTCAAATTTCCGGAAAAGAGGTAATTTCAATGAGTTACAGAAAGGATCTCATTAAACTTATAGACAAGTTCAACGTGGAAGCCGTCGAGGAGTTCAAGGAAGCGGAGATGAAGATAATAAGCGACTCAAGCTTCAGGAAGATGTTCCGCAAGCACGACTACGACGGGAATATGAGAAAGCTGAAGAGCATCAAGAAGCGGGCCCAGAAGCTGGATCCGAGATCGGTGAAGATTCCTGAGAGCGACAGGGAGACGAGAGAGCTTCAGAAACAGTTTGAGAAGTGCATGGTGGTTTTCAGCAGCGTGTGCGATGCGTACATTCAGATGCAGCTGTCCCTTAAGGAGAAATCCGAGGGCTCCGGACTTCAGTACAAGGAGTACCGGCTGATACATGAGAGGGTGAAGGCCGCCAGAGCCTCGCTCAATGAGCATATGCACGACATGGATATACTCTACTCGGATTTCGCGGATATAACACGCGGTCACGATGTGGAGGAGGAGATAGAGCAGTTCGGAAACATCAAGGTCATGACCTACGAGGATCTGAAATGATGGCAGGTGTTTTAGCGGCAGCGGCAGTTGTGATTGTCTGCATGGTGCTCTGTTTCGTACTGATCAGAATCAGCCTGAAAGACAGCATCAGCAGTCTGGGAGATATGATATCCAGAAACCAGCAGACGGCAGCATTGTCTCAGAATGAGACTATTAACACCATGAACACTCAGCTGAATGCGGCTATGGTTCAGGTGAGCGAAAGCCTGGGGGAGATGAAGAGTCTCGCCGGCGGTGTGGAGGATCTGAAGAAGGTCATTTCCAACGTTAAGACAAGGGGGATTTTGGGCGAGCTGCAGCTCGGGGCAATTCTTGAGGATATACTTGCCCCGGACCAGTATGAGGAGAACGTGGCTGTCAAAGGCGGCAGCGAGCGTGTAGAATTCGCGGTAAAATTCCCTTCTGACGATGGGAATTTTGTATATCTGCCCATAGATTCCAAATTCCCGGGGGATGCCTATCTGAATCTCCTGGATGCGAGGGAGCTGGGAGACAGGCGCCTGGAGAAGGAGATGACCGACGGACTTCGGAAGGCTGTCATCAAAGGCGCCAGAGATATTCACGACAAATATATTTATCCGCCGCTGACGACGGATTTCGCGGTTATGTTCCTGCCCTTCGAGGGTCTCTACAGTGAGGTTCTCCGTCTTAACATCATGGAGAAGCTCCAGAGGGATTTCAGAGTCACTGTGGCAGGACCGACCACCATGGCGGCTCTTCTCAGCAGCCTGCGCATGGGCTTCAGAACCATAGCACTGCGGGAGCGCGCCGACGAGGTCTGGGATACTCTCGAGAAGGTGAAGACCGAATTCGAGAAGTTCGAGGACACCCTCGTCAGAACCCAGAGCAGGCTGGAGCAGACACAGAAGGAGCTTGAGCTTCTCGTGGGAGTGAGAACGAGAAGTATACGCAAAGCCCTCAACGGTATCGGAGAGGCGGAGGTGAGAGAGGAAGAATGAGTATATTCGCCATAGGTGATCTCCATCTGTCCTTCGCTCCGGGGAGTGACAAGCCCATGGATGTCTTCGGGAGCAGGTGGTACAATCACGAGGAAAGAATAAAAGAGGACTGGCTGAAGTCCGTCGGCGAGGACGATACGGTGGTAATCGCCGGGGACGTGTCCTGGGGACTTAAGCAGGAGGAGGCGGCCTACGATCTGAGATGGATAGACGCCCTGCCGGGGAAAAAGATTCTCATCAAGGGAAATCACGATCTCTGGTGGACGGGAATCAACAGGCTGAACAGGACATACGAATCCATGCTTTTTCTTCAGAACGACTTCGCTCTCGTGGAGGACTGCTGCATTTGCGGCAGCAGAGGATGGATAACTCCGGGAGACGATGACTTCGGGGAGCCTGACATGAAGGTTTACAAGAGAGAATGCCTCAGACTTGAGGCTTCCCTGAAGGCTGCTGCCGAAAAGGCGCCGGGCAGGGAGATTTTGTGCTTCCTTCACTACCCGCCGTCATCGGGCAGAGACTATTTCTCCGGGTTTCAGCAGCTTTTTGAGGATTACGGTGTCAGAGAAGTTTATTACGGACACATTCACGGAGAGAGCGGCTTCGCGGCCGCCATGCAGGGTGAGTTTTACGGCAGCAGGTACAGTCTCATATCGGCTGATTATCTGAACTGCAGATTATTGAGGGTGAGATAATGGATAGGAAAGAGATAAGAAGAGTGACGGTTATTGTTCTGGACAGTCTGGGAGTGGGGGAGTTGCCCGATGCGGCATACTACGGCGATGCGGGTGCCGATACCCTGGGCCATATAGCCGAGCGGTATGAGCTTGATATTCCCAATCTGCGCAGTCTGGGAATGGGCAATATAGACGGTGCCGCGGGAGGAAGACTTCGTGTCGGCAGTCCGGAGGGCTGTTTCGGCCGTTTCGCCGAAGCCTCGGCAGGCAAGGATACCATAACGGGTCACTGGGAGATAGCGGGACTCAGGACAGAGGTTCCCTTTAAAACGTACCACGACGGGTTCCCTAAGGAGCTTATGGATGCCTTCGAGAAGGCCATCGGCAGAGGATGGCTCGGCAACTGTGTGGCTTCGGGGACGGAGATAATCGAGGAGCTTGGTGACGAGCATGAGAGAACGGGTAAGGTGATAGTATACACCTCAGCCGACAGCGTGTTTCAGGTGGCGGCCAACACGGATGTGGTGCCTCTGGAGGAACTTTACAGTATCTGCGAGAAAGCCAGAGCTCTTCTCGTGGGCGAGTATTCCTGCGGCAGGGTAATCGCCAGACCCTATGTGAAGGGTCCCGACGGCAAGCGGGTTAGAACCTCGGACAGGCATGACTATGCCGTGTCGCCTCCGGGACAGACGATGCTGGATCTGATTTCAGATCAGGGGCAGAGGGTCTATGCCATCGGCAAGATAAGGGACATCTTCAACGGCAGAGGTGTCACCGACAGCGTACACATTGATGACAACGACGACGGTATCACCGGGACCATCGAAGCTCTGGGAATGGATTTCGAGGGGCTGATATTCACGAATCTGGTGGACTTCGATTCCAAGTACGGCCACCGCAGAAACCCTGAAGGCTACGGCCGGGCCATTGAAGCCTTCGACAGGAGACTGCCGGAGATTCTGGATGCGATGAAGGAGGACGACATGCTCATTCTCTGCTCCGATCACGGCAACGATCCCGTTCACTCCGGCTTCGACCACACCAGAGAATACATATTCGGGCTTATCGCGGGCGAAAAAATCCGCCAAGGTGTGAACCTGGGTACAGGCTCAACCTTCGCGGATATAGGAGCTACAGTATGCGATGCCCTGACAGGCGGCACGGTTCGCACCGAAACCGGCAGCAGCTTCCTGAGCAGAATTCTGAGAACTATTTAAGGTTCTCGGGATTCAGGCCCTGAAGCTCAGGCAGTGTGAATATGCCGTCTTTTCTTATAAGCACATCGTCAAAGTATATTTCGCCGCCGCCGTATTCCGGTCTCTGTATCATGACAAGATCCCAGTGGTTGGCGCTCTTGTTGCCGTTAGGCGCGTCCTCGTAGCACATTCCCGGAGTCAGGTGGAAGGAACCTGCGATCTTCTCGTCGAAGAGTGTGTCCTTCATAGGGTGGAGTATATAAGGGTTCACTCCTATGGCGAACTCTCCGAAGTATCTGGCTCCCTCGTCAACGTCGAGAAGCTGGTTGATTCTCTCGGTGTCGTTGGCCTTTGCATCTACTATCTTACCGTCTTTTACCGTGAAGACGATGTTCTCGTAAGTGAAGCCCTGCTCCTCGGAAGGAGTGTTGTAGGAAATAACACCGTTCATTGAGTCGCGGACAGGTGCGGTGTAGACCTCTCCGTCAGGTATGTTTCTCAGACCGTCGCACTTGACTGCGCCGATGCCTTTGATTGAGAAGGTCAGATCCGTTCCCGGTCCCTTGATCTGAACCTTGTCTGTTCTGTTCATGAGCTCAACGAGGGGAGTCATGGCGCGGCTCATCTTCTCGTAGTCCAGTGTGCACACGTCGAAGTAGAAGTCTTCGAAGTTTTCCAGGCTTGTGTTGGCCAGCTGTGCCATGGAGTTGTTAGGGTATCTTAGAACGACCCACTTGGTTTCGTTAACTCTGTAGTCCAGCGTCGGGCGTGAGAGTTTGCTGTAGAGATTCAGCTTGTCCGACGGCACATCTGCCAGCTCTGAAGTGTTGCTTCCTGCGCGGACTGCTATGTACGCCTGCATTCCCTTCATCAGGTTCAGGTCGCACTCGTCCTTGAAGCGGATCTGCTCCTCGGTGCATCCCATAAGCACTTCGCGGGTTATCTGTGAATCGCGGATTTCAGTGTAGGGAAGTCCGCCTCTGGAATATACGTTTTTAATAAGTGTGCGGACCAGGGGCTTGCAGCATTCTCCCTCATAGCTGATGAGAACCTTGTCTCCCGGCTGCACGTCACACGAATAATCTGTAAGTAAATCTGCGAGATCTTTTACTCTCGGGTCCATTTTAATTCCTCCTGTCAAAAAATTGATATAGCTATTATACCTCAGATATGATATTTTTAGAAGTATCACAGACAGAGACTTCCGGAGGTTCCAATGAAAAATATTTTTATTCTCAACCCCCACTCGGGGAGGAAAAAGGCGGACAACGGGATAATCAGGGAGATTAGAGATGTTTCGGATGAACTGGGGATGGACAGCGAAATCTATTTCACCAGGTCAAAGGGAGACGGTGAGAGATACATACGGGAAATGTGCCGGAAGTATGAGAATACGGGAGAGGCTCTGAGGATTTACGGTATCGGGGGAGATGGTACCGTCAACGAGGTTGCCAACGGAGCCGTGGGCTTCGACAACGTTGAAATCGGCGTCATACCCATGGGAACGGGCAACGATTATATAAGAAATTACGGTGATCCGGAGAAGTTCATGGATGTGCGTAATCAGCTGCTGGGCGAGAGCGTCCGGAGCGATCTCATTCACTACAGAGCGGAGTATGAGGGCGAAATTACCGAGGGCTACTGCGCCAACATGTTCAACATCGGCTTCGACTGTAACGTTGTGGATATGACCGATACGGTCAAGGAGTGGCCCGGTGTGGGCGGCTCTCTGGCCTACCTGATATCCGTGTTCATCGTTCTCGGTAAAAAGCGAGAGACGAACATGAGAATCGAGTTCGAGGACGGAAGCGTGAGAGACGGCCGTGTGCTCCTCATATCCATTGCCAACGGCTGTTACTGCGGCGGAGGCATCAAAGGCGTTCCGAAGTGCATTCTCGATGACGGCCTCATGGACGTGAGCATCGTTCGCTCGGGAATAACGAGGAGCCAGTTCGTCAGGATTTTTCCCAAGTATCAGAAGGGCACCCATCTGGAGGACAAGCTGGTGCAGAAGCTCCGGGCCATCGAATACAGGAAGGAAAAGAGCATGAAGCTCGTGGCCGGGGATCCGGAGGGCATCAGACTTTGCGTGGACGGCGAGATTTCCTCCCAGCAGTCCGTGGAGTTCCGGGTCAAAGAAAAAGCCGTCAGGTTTATCCTGCCGGCGGGACTGCGTGAGTCAGACTGATACGTTTATTACAGGGGACAGAGTTATGGAGCCATCCAGCTCCGCGCTGACTATCTGTCCCTTTTTTGTTGTCACAAAGGCTTCAAGCACGCCTTCCGGCTGGCGGAAGACCATGTGGTGAAGTCCGTCTTCCCTGCGGAGAGCCAGTGCGCAGGCGGCGGCTGTAGTGCCCGATGCGCAGCTTCCTTCGAAATATGTGGTGTCCACATCGCGGACGTAGACCACCGGTGTCATTGCCTCCGAATCAGTTTCCGTGAACATAACTCCGAAGGCCGGCAGGTCGAGTCCTTCTTCATTGTATATGAAATCCTTCAGCTTATCGAAGGTTTCACGGTCGGCTCTGATGCCGCGGAGCACCAGATGGGAAATTCCGTCCATGTTCACGAGGGTGCCGCCCTCGTGAAGCTGCAGCTCGTCTGCCGTATATTCGGTGAAGCTGTCGGGAAGAGGCATCCTGATCCGGGACCTCTCGCCGGGGATATCTACTGATGCTGTCAGAGGATATGCGCATCCGCTGACACTTACGGTCACTTCTTCAAGAGGCGGATTCTCAAGACCTGCTATGTAGCGGGCGAAGGAGCGTGATGCGTTGCCGCAGAATTCCAGACCGCTCATTTCCATGGCAGGAAGCTCTGACGGATTATTGCGGGGCAGTATGAAGCATACCTGCTCTCCCTGAACCTGCTCGCCTGAAGCATCGGTGAAGGTCATGCCCAGCAGGGCGGATGTCACCTGTGCGTAGTCCTTCCTGTCCACAGGGGTCAGAACCATGATGGTAATGTTTCCTGCGGGATTTGCAACCATAACGTCCAGATTCTCTATCATGCGAATCGCCTCCCTTCATCGGGAAAATTATATCACATTTTCACTTGTTAAGAAGGGGGAAATAGTTTATACTGTTTGACGGGGTAACCGGATTAATCACGGAAGCGTATCGAAGTGGTCATAACGAGCCGCACTCGAAATGCGGTTGTCCGCAAGGGCACGTGGGTTCGAATCCCACCGCTTCCGCCAGAATCGGAGAGGCTGTCGCACCGGGAATAACAGCGCGGCAGTTTTTTGAATTGGTTATGGTAAAAACTGTAAATTAATCATTGTGGATCGTGGAACTTTGTGTTAAAATAGGAAAAAATTACCTATTAAATACAAAAGGAGGTTTGAGATGATTAATAATTACGGGGAGATGCTGTCCTACGAAGGTTTCAGCAGTGTAATACTGTCACAGATGAGGCAGCGCCTGTCGGACAGAGTGAATCCGGAGGACATACGAATTGAGAAGAAGCTTCTCAACAACGATACCATGACCGATTCTCTGAATTTTCACGTGAAGGGGAGCAGCTGCATGCCGTCCGTCAGACTGGGCGAGCTCTATGATGCCTATGTGAGCGGCGAGAGACTGGAGGACATTGTGGATGATCTGGGTGAGATCTACAACAGATCGGCAGTTATAAGCTCCGAGGTGATGTCAGGGATAAATGCAGCCCTGGCAGACGGTGATGCGGCCTGCAGGCTGCTTGAGTTCAGACTCATTAACAGAGAACGAAACAGAGGCCGTCTCGACGGATGCCTCTACAGGGAGCTGGGCGAGTTCGCTCTGTCATACTATCTGAAGACGGGAATTTCGGATCAGGGATGGTATTCGCTGTCAGTGACCGATGACATGTGCGAGGCCTGGGGGATGACGGAGGATGAGCTCTATGACATAGCCATGGACAACATGAATCTGTCACAGTGCTTCAGGTTTCAGCAAGGCGGTGCGATGGACCCGATCGGCGAGGAGAACCCCATGTTCATTCTCACGTCGGCCATGGGCATTAACGGAGCCACTGTGATAGTGTCCAGAAAGGTCAGAGAGAAGGTTGCGGAATATCTCAATGACGACTACTATATCCTCCCTTCCTCGGTTCATGAGCTTATAATAATCCCGAAGAAGAAGGCGTCTGCAGTACATCACCTGGTGGAGACCGTCAGGAGCGTCAACAGAAGCGATGCCGTGCCCGAAGGGGACTTCCTCTCGGATAACGTCTACGAGTACTGCCGGAGCACAGGAGAAATTCGGTTAGCCTGTTGAAGGTTTTGATAAATAAGGAGGAAATGACATGTTCAGAGCAATGAGACGTCACAAGCAGGAAATGTCGGCGGAGAGAAGTGAAGCTGTAATGAAGAAATGCACTGCAGGCACACTGGCTGTACACGGAGATGACGATTATCCCTATTCAGTGCCGGTAAGCTACTGTTATGAGGACGGCAAAATCTACTTCCACTGCGCTGCAGAAGGTCACAAGCTGGATTCTATAAGGAGAAACGAGAAGGTGTCCTTCAGTGTTATCGAGACAAACGATATCGTTCAGGAGGAATACACAACATATTTCCGCAGCGTTATTGCCTTCGGCAGGGCGCACGTGATAGATGATCCCGAGGAGAAGAGAGCATCGCTGGAGAAGCTGGCCCTCAAGTATTCACCTGATTATGAGGATGGCATTTCCTCCGAAATAGACAAGAGTTTCGACAATGTCCGCATGGTGAGAATAGACGTGGAACACATGACCGGCAAGGAGGCAATTGAGCTGGTAAAATAAATCTTAAATAAAGTGAAAAAAGCTGTTGACAATGTGTTGCAGGAGTAATATAATAAAAAAGCTCGCGGAAAGCGAGTGCGGGATGCGAAAGCATCGCGAACATTGAAAACTTCATAGTGTAGAAATTTGAGTCAAAA
>JALFNS010000021.1 GCA_022773945.1 Clostridiales bacterium | reverse complement strand
AATCCTTCTTCGTCGGCCTCACGCACCTCAGCCAGTCTGACAACAAGCTCTCTTCCTTCTCTTACCTTGATCTCGCAGGTCTCTCCCTCGGAAAGTCCATGGAAGAATATATCGGATCCCATGTATCTGAACTTGCCCACCTTCTTCTGGTTCTCCAGGAAGTCCTCGTAAACCTTCGGATAGAGAGCATATGAAAGTGCCTCCTGCTCAGTTCCTTCAAGACCGTGCTTCTCTCTGAGCATTTTCTTGATCTCGTCGAAGTCCTCATCAGGCAGAAGCTCGCCCGGTCTGCAGGTAATAGGCTCCTTGCCGTGGAGCACCAGTTTCTGAAGCTTCTCAGGGAATCCTCCCACAGGCTGTCCCATCATTCCCTCGAAGAAGGAAACTATGGAATCAGGGAAGTCCATGTTGGCCGCTTTCTCGTATATGTTATCCGGTGTCAGATCGTTCTGAACCATGAATATGGCCATGTCACCCACAGCCTTTGATGAAGGTGTAACCTTGACGATGTCTCCGAGCATCTCGTTGACAGTCTTGTACATCTCCTTAACTTCCTTGAACTTGTAGCCCAGACCGAAGGACTCAACCTGCGATTTCAGGTTGGAGTACTGTCCTCCCGGCATCTCGTACTTGTATATCTCGGCGGATCCTGTCATCATATCCGACTCGAAGCCTTTGTATACCGGTCTTACGGCAGCCCAGTAGTCAGAAATCTCCTGCATTCCGTCGATATCCAGACCCGTGTCTCTGTCTGTTCCCACCATTGCAGCGGCAATTGAGTTGAGTGCCGGCTGGGATGTGAGTCCCGACATGCTGTTTATAGCGGCATCTATGATATCCACTCCCGCATTGGCAGCCATCATCAGTGTTGCCACTCCGTTGCCGGATGTATCGTGAGTGTGGAGATGAACAGGTATCTCTATCTCGTTCTTCAGCGCCTCGATGAGCTTCTTGGCCGCCATCGGCTTGAGAAGTCCGGACATGTCCTTGATTCCCAGAATATGAGCGCCTCTCTTCTCCAGCTCCTTGGCCATGTTCACGTAGTATTTCAGGCTGTACTTGTCTCTGCTCTCGTCCAGAATGTCTCCCGTGTAGCAAATGCAGGCCTCGGCCAGCTTGCCCTGGTTGAGCGTTTCATCCAGTGCCACTTCCATGCCCTGAACCCAGTTGAGCGAGTCGAATATCCTGAACACGTCGATTCCCGCAGCCGCACTCTCCTTGACAAATCTTCTGATTACATTGTCAGGATAGTTCTTGTAGCCTACTCCGTTGGCTCCTCTTATGAGCATCTGGAACATTATGTTAGGAATCTTCTCTCTGAGCGTCTCAAGTCTCTCCCACGGAGATTCGCCCAGGAATCTGTAGGCAGTGTCAAAGGTTGCTCCGCCCCACATCTCCAGAGAGAACAGATTCTGACCGTACTTGGCAACGGCCGGCGCTATCTTCTCCATATCCACCGTACGCACTCTTGTGGCCATGAGTGACTGCTGTGCATCTCTCATGGTGGTGTCCGTGATGAGGAGCTCCTTCCTGCCCTTTATCCATTCAACAACGCCTTCAGGTCCCTTCTCATCGATGAGCTGCTTGGTGCCTCTGAGCCCTGCGATTTCCTCCTGCGGAATCTTAGGGAATACAGGCTTGTCGAACTGTGGCTTGACGCCCTTATTTCCGTTGACATAAAGCTCTCCCAGATAGTTGAGTATCTTCGACTCCGATGCGGCTCTAGGCTCTGAACGCAGCAGGGACGGATTGTCAGCTATGAATCCCGTGTCGCAGCAGCCCTTCATGAAGTCCTCGTGATTGAGCACGTTGAGGAGGAAGGTTCTGTTCGACTTGACTCCCTGTATCTTAAGCTCTCTGAGAGCTCTTCTCGCCTTGTTTACCGTGTCCTCCCAGCTTCTGGCCCAGGCCGTCACCTTAACCAGCAGGCTGTCGTAGTAAGGAGAAATCTCGGCGCCCGTCTGAGCGTTGCCCGCATCCAGTCTGATACCGTATCCGCCCGGGCTTATGTATCTGGTGATAACACCCGTATCCGGCGCGAAGCCGTTCATAGGATCCTCAGTCGTCAGTCTGCACTGGATTGAATATCCTCTCGGCTGTATATCATCCTGGCTCTTGATGTTTATCTCCGGTGAATCCAGGCTGTAACCCTCAGCGATGAGTATCTGAGCCTGAACGATGTCGATGCCTGTAGTCATCTCAGTTACCGTATGCTCAACCTGAATTCTCGGGTTCATCTCTATGAAGTAGTGGTTTTCGTCCTTGTCCACGAGGAATTCCACCGTACCTGCGCTCTTGTAGTTTACGGCCTTTGCAATCTTAATGGCATCCTCGCAAAGTCTGTCTCTCAGCTCTTTGCTTATGGAAAGCGCCGGTGTGAACTCTATAACCTTCTGGTGCCTTCTCTGGATCGAGCAGTCACGCTCTCCAAGGTGAACCACGTTACCGTAGTTATCTCCCAGAACCTGCACCTCTATGTGCTTAGGTCTCTCCAGGTATTTCTCGATGAAGATGTCATCTATTCCGAAAGCCTTTGCGGCCTCACTCTTAGCACTCTCAAACTGTGCCGGGAGCTCCTCCCTGCTGCGAACGATTCTCATGCCGCGTCCGCCGCCGCCTGCAGCCGCCTTGAGCATTACCGGATATCCGCATTCATCCGCAAAATCCAGTGCCGTCTGCACGTCAGGTATCGTCTCCGCAATTCCCGGAATCGTAGGCACGCCTACGGACTTGGCTATTATCTTGGACTTGACCTTGTCTCCCAGATTGTCCATCATGTGATAATCCGGACCGATGAACTCGATTCCCGCCTCTTCACACGCTCTGGCGAAATCCGTATTCTCCGCCAGGAATCCGTATCCCGGGTGAATAGCCTCTATTCCCTTGGCCTTGGCCAGTCCTATTATCTCATCTATTGCCAGATATGCATCAATCGGAGCCTTACCCTCACCGATACGGTAGGATCTGTCCGCCTTAGTTCTGAACAGTGTATTTTTATCCTCCTCCGAGTATATGGCAACACTTCTGATGCCCAGTTCCTTGCAGGCTCTGAATATTCTGATCGCTATTTCGCCGCGGTTTGCCACAAGCACTCTCTTGAATTTTCTCTGCTCTCCCATATTCTGAGTCTCCTTTCTTTCATGTATAGATATATTATTTTACCACAAATTTCTGCACTTTACTATATGAAATTGCAGGGTAATAAATTGCATTTATATTGTATTTTTAATACCAATATGATAAAATTGGTATAGTTTTAGCTCTCTGAGCTGGATATAAGGGAGGGTATCGGTAATGTTTGAAAAGATAAAATCAAGACAGCAGGCCGTTGAGCATGAGGCTCTCTACCGTAACAGCTACAAGCTTCTGGCCGCTACAAACAGTATAGATCCACAGCTTTATAAAGAGAATGACGTTAAGCGCGGATTGAGAAATTCCAACGGTACAGGTGTCGTCGTGGGACTCACTCATGTAGGCGAGGTCTGCGGCTACGACACAGACGAGAACGGCAACAAGATTCCACGCGAGGGTCAGCTCTTCTACAGAGGCTACAGTATCGACGACCTTATCAACAATATTATTGAAGAGGACCGCTTCGGATTTGAGGAAGTTTCATTCCTCCTGCTCATGGGCAAGCTTCCGAGCAAGCGTGAGCTGGAAGTGTTCAACGATATTCTCGGCAGCCACAGAGAGCTTCCGGAAGGTTTCGCCAGAGACATGATCCTCACGGCTCCGTCAAACAATATAATGAACAAGCTGGCACGCAGCGTGCTGGCTCTTTATTGCTATGACGATAATCCTGACGATATTTCTCCGACGAACGTTCTGAGGCAGTCCATAAATCTCATGGGCTACTTCCCGGCGATAATATCATATGCCTACCAGGCCAAGAGCTCTTTCTTCGACAACAAGAGCCTTCACCTCCACCCGCCTATCAGCGAGCTCAGCACTTCTGAGAACATTCTCCGCATGATCAGGCCTATGGGTGAATACACCGACCTGGAGGCCAAACTTCTCGATATATGCATGATTCTCCATGCGGAACACGGAGGCGGCAACAATTCCTCCTTCACCACACACCTGATTTCGTCAACGGGCACAGACACCTACTCGGCAATCGCTGCCGCCGTAGGATCTCTCAAAGGCCCTAAGCACGGCGGTGCCAACATTGCCGTAATCAGGATGATGGATGACATCAAGAAGCACGTTCCGGACACAGGCAACAAGTCAAAGCTTGACGATTACCTTGTCAAAATCCTCAAGGGCGAAGCCAACGACAGAACAGGTCTCGTCTACGGTATGGGCCACGCAATATACACTCTTTCGGATCCGCGTGCGGTCATCCTCAAGAAGATGGCCAAGAAGCTGGCAGTGAGCAAGGACCTCATCGAGGACTATCTCCTCTGCGATTACATAGAGAAGCGTGTTCCTGAGCTCTACTCCGAAATGGTCGGCCGCGAAGTCAACATGCCGGCCAACGTGGACCTCTACTCAGGCTTCGTATATTCGGCGCTGGATATTCCTAACGATATAGCCACACCGCTCTTCGCCACAGCCCGTCTGTCAGGCTGGTGCGCACACAGACTTGAAGAGCTGGTAGCCGGCGGCAAGCTCATGCGCCCTGCATACAAGAGCGTCCAGCCGTGTCAGGAATACGTTCCTATTAATGAGCGTCCTACGACACTGACACTTAAGAAGAACAAGCTCATGTCACAGCCGGAATAAACCCTTCAAAAACAGAATCTCAGGCGAACTCGAGAGTTTCACGCTCTCAAACAGCGCCTGAGATTTTTCTGCTTTCTTATCCTCCGTTTAACTATACGGAATCAGTGCATATTCCTACTCTCACTCTTCAATCCTCCTCACTGCACGCAGTTCCATATAGCCTCGCTCCGCTCTGGGTTCCAGCTGGATACGCGGATTGTCATCATCCCAGCAGTACCCTATTGGTGCGGGATCGTAATTGTCCATGGCATACTGGACCGCCAGAATTTGTTCCCTCATACGGTTCCTCCTCCTTACAAAGGGTATTTTACTGTACCTGTCTGCTTATCTCTCGACTTTCCTTGCCCTTTTAACATATCCACGGCCTCATCCGGTCATGCCAGCCCTGCTTCTCCCAATAGCCGTAGTCCGGCTCTGATGGCGGAAAATGCTTATGAGCAAAACGCATCAAATAAAACCACTTCTTCGCCCGCCCATTGTATCCGGTTTTTCCCGCGTTTTCTCGAATCTTTCCTGCAACCCGGTCAGTCGCTCTGTGAATACGCTCCTTGATACGTGCCGGAATTTCCTCGGGCTTTGTTGCCTGTACGCCGAAGCCCAGCCTGTATACCTTACGGACGCCCCACATTTCCAGACTGTCGGCCATATCCCTTGCGGTGCTTTTCATTCCTCCTCCGGCGGCGGTGGAGATTACTACCGCCTGCTTATCTGACATCTCCGGCCGCGGACGGTGAACAATCCACCAGGTTCCGAAGTGGTCAAGAAAGCTCATCATCTGGCCCGTGGCATGATAGACATACACGGGGCTGTCCAGAATCAGCAAGTCCGCTTCCAGAATTGCCTCCACCAAAGGCTCCAGTTTCTGATAATGGGGACAATGGGTCAGGTCGGTTTTGAAGCAGGTATAGCAGCCCAGACAAGGCTGGTCAAAGTCCCGGGGCAGAAAAAATTCTCGCGTATCACCGCCGACTTTGCCAGCCAGCTCCCTGGCCGCCATACAGGTGCTCCCCTCGTGATTCTGTCCGTGAATCATCACAATTTTCATTTCATCAACTCTCCTTGTAATTCATATTTCTCTGCTCGAGTTCCGCACCGTAGCGGAAGATTAAGGATGGCATCCGCGGTCAGGATAAGCGTATCAGACAGCAGCACCGCCAATGCCCGGTGCAGTCCTTCACCGCTGCCGAATGGCTGCAAAGGTCCCAAACAGGCTGAACACCTGTCCTCCATTATACCAAATTGTAGCACATAGAGCGCTGACAGCGCAGTTTTTCCTTGTCCCATGTACACCTTAAGCCCTGTTTTTGCCCTTCAGGTGTACATTATGAGGATACCCCCTAGCTTAATCTATGCTAAATGTTGTTTTTAGGGCCTATACGCATGCATATACCCTCTAAAACTTTAAATATCTATACTTTTACACCGGTTTTTGCCCTTTTCTGCGCATCAAATGCACTCTTTGAAGCCGCTACTGTACACCTGAAGCCCTATTTTACCCTCCCAAGTGTACAACGACCAGGCAAAATACCCCTCCGGGGTATATTTCATCAACTTACACTTCTTCTTTCTTTTGATCAAATAAAAACAGGAAACCATCCACATTTGGACAATTTCCTGAATTACTTCCAAAGCCTTCTTTCCCCCCAAGCATAGTCTGTGAAAGTTGACGTCAGCTTTCACACCTACAGAATCGTCACGCCCTTCAGCTGCATATCCTTCACATCGTCTATCTCACTGAAATCCAGTTTAATCTCTCCGTCCTCCAGTGATTCAACCATGTCGTTGTATTCCTTCGTTGTTATCGTTTGAAGCTTGTCGTACCTGAAGGAAAGTCCCACGCCTTCATCCTTCACATTGAAGGTAAGCACCTCTCCGCCGGGGAACTTATCCTTGCCGTAGAGCTCCAGCACCTCTGTGAGAGCTCCGTCTATGTTCTGCACCGCCGATGTTATAACAGAATCCGACATCTCGTTCTTGTCGGAAACCGCTGCGATGACCTTGCCGCCGCCTGCTTCGGCAGCCTCTATTACGGCTCTGTCAATGTCCTGACCGCATACGAAGATGAGCTCGGTTCTCTCACCGTACCAGCCTGCTGCTCTGCTGCGCACGCTGTCATGGGATTCCGCTGTCTCCGCATATCTGACCTCTGCAGTTTCGCCGGCCTGCCAGGAGGCCATATCGACACCCTTCAGAAAACCTAAGCCGTAATTCTTCG
This sequence comes from Clostridiales bacterium, assembly GCA_022773945.1. Classification (GTDB taxonomy): domain Bacteria; phylum Bacillota; class Clostridia; order Peptostreptococcales; family Anaerovoracaceae; genus Lentihominibacter. Next base: position 44,289 of record JALFNS010000021.1, on the reverse strand, counting down.
AATCGTTCACATCAGTCTCCCCTATGAATCCCAGCTTACTGTATCCCTCAACGACAGCGGCATATCCAGCCAGAAAACCCGCCTGAGCCGAATCGAACTCAATAGCGGCAGTATTCGCAGCTATCCTGAAATCGCCCGTCTTCTCGTCCACAGGCTCACCGTCAATCATGACGAAATCCACATCCGGATACTTCTCCTGCGCCTTCAGTATAACATTACCCGCGTCGCTTCCGTCAGCGATAACGAGCTTCGCACCGTTGGCAACCGCCGCATCCGTCACCTCCGCATAGGCGGCATCCGAGGAGTCAACAGCCTTGTAATACTTGTGAGAAATACCGTGAGAGGCAGCGTAACGCGTAATCGCCGTCCAGGCCGCCTCACTGTGACCGCCGTCATTAATCAGACCATCGTCGGTAACAAGTGCAATCTCATAGCTGACCTGCTCCTCCGGCTGGACAGCCTCCTGATCTCCGCATCCGCACATCCATATGCAAAGTCCAATAACCATGGCCGCCAGCGGCGCCAAATATCTCTTTTTCATCAGTATAATTCCTCTCTTCTGTGCTTGAGCAGAGGCAGCTGCCTGCGCACTTCATCTATGTAATTAAGATCTACATCTCCGTAGATTATACATTCCTTTTCGTCTGCATGGGACAGGAATTTTCCCCATGGGTCCACAATGCAGGAATTGCCGTAGGCCTTAAAAATGCCGTTGTCATCTCGGGCAGGGGCATTTGCGGCGAAATACACCTGATTGTCCACGGCGCGCGCCCTCATGGTAACATCCCAGTGTGCCGGTCCCGTCGTAGTGTTGAAGGCCGCCGGCAGGAATATGAGCTGCGTCCCGTCAAGAGCCATCTTCCTGAACCATTCAGGGAATCTCACATCATAGCATATGGCCACACCCACACGGCAGGTCTCAGGCCCATTGTCACCCTCAACGATAACGTCGAAAACGGTCTCATCCTTTCCCGCAGTCAGAGTGTCCGACTCCATGAAACGGAACTTCCCTTCCAGATCTATGTCGAAGAGATGCACCTTCCTGTGTCTTCCCAGAAGCTCGCCCTCCGGGCCGAAGCAGAACGAAGTGTTGTATACACGGTCATCGTCAAGCTCGGCAATCGTTCCGCCGATAAGGGTTATTCCCAGCTCGGAAGCCAGAGAGGACATGAAACGCACAGAAGGTCCGTCCGCACTCTCGGCATATTTTCTGAAATAGTCATTTGAATAAGGGCAGTTCCACATTTCAGGCAGGCACACGATTCCGGCACCTTCACCGGCCGCCTCTCTCACAGCCGTCTCCGCCCTGTGCATGTTGAGTTCCTTATCCGCCGAACCTGTAATCTGACAAAGAGCTATTTTGAACATTTCCTTACCTCCTCCAGAAATTCCATTGTGATGCGGCCTGTAAGCCCCCATATTATCCTGCCGTCCACCTTGTAAACAGGCACAGGGGACACACCGTTTCTCCAGTTGTAGGTATGAGAACCGCCCGTCACTTCCTCATAGGGAAACCGCGGATCCGGTTCCTGGCGAAGCTTGTTCTCGTACATCTCAAAGGGCGCTTCCGCCAGAGCCTCCACACCCACGGTGAAAACCTCGGCGACTTCATCCCTGTTTATTCTGATTCCCTCATAGGCCTCCCGGGAAACAACTCCCAAAAAAGCATGAATCTGAGAACCCGAAGTGGAAAACACCGACCCAAGCCCGGCCAGAATCCGCACGTTTTCCGGAGATATACCTATCTCCTCTTCCGTCTCACGGAGCGCACATTCACGAGGCGTCTCGCCATCCTCGATCAGCCCTCCCGGGAAACATATCTCACCCGGCTGGCGTTCCAGACGTGATGCCCTGACTTCATAGAGCAGCTCAGGTTCACCGTCCTCCTCCGCAGGTTCCACTACAGGAACAAGAACGGAGAAATGCCTGAATCCGCATTCCCCCGGGGAAGAATAATCCTTAAATATCTCTTCAATTATCTGCAGGTTTAATTTCATCTATTGCCTTTGCTTCAATCCTGTTGTTGACTATGTTAAGCAGGGATGCACCCAGCACGCAGGCAATCCCCGCGAAGGTGTTCCATAGTATGTTTTCTCCGAGTATGAGCACGGCGAATACCGGTGCTATTGCCGGCTTCAGAAAGAATGCATAGGATCCCGTCGTCGCATCGGCAAGCTGTATCGCCTTGAAGTAGCAGAAATATCCCAGTCCCGTAACCACCAGACCCGTATAGAGAATGATGGGAACGCTTTCGAATACTCCATGAAGTACCGGTCTTCCCATTATCAGCATTATTATCAGAAGCTCCGCCGAGCCTATGAAAAAGCTGAAGCTTGCCTGGGCGAAGAGTCCTATTCTCTTTATTACCGCCTTGCCCGAAACCGTGTACATCGAGAAGAAGAACGCTGCCACCACCATGAGAACCATGCCCTTCACGCTGTTGCCGCCCTGTATGTCCCAGGGACGGAACATGAACACGATTCCGATTACAGCCAGCGCCATGATAAGAATCTTCCTGCTGTTCATCTTCTCTCCCAGAATGAAATGGGCGAAAACCATGGTGAACACCGGGTTCACACAGAAGAGCACCGAAGCTGTGGAGGCGTTTGTTATCTCCACGCCCATCTGGAAGAGCACCATGCTTATGGGAATGCCCAGAGTTCCTGTAAGCACAAGCTCAGCCAGGTCTTTCCCTCCGATTTTTATTTTATTCTTTTTTATTTCCGCAACCGCGAAAGGCAGCAGAACAATTCCTCCTATGACAAATCTGATCAGGGTAAGCTGCATGGAGTCAAGGTTGCCTCCGCCGATTTTGCAGGAAACCTCCATGCTCCCGAAGAGAAGTGCCGTGATTAAAACGAAAATATATGCCTTTTTCATAAAATTCTGCAATAATACAGGGCGGTGAATCTCACCGCCCTCGTCATCTGCTAAACTACTGGTTAAGGATTTCGCATCCTTCGAAATCAACCCCTATCATTTCCTCTCTCTCGGCGCTGACGCTTACCGTGAAATTAACATCGTAGAGCTTGCTGATAGCCTTCAGCCTGTCGATGAACTCCGGAAGATCTCCCAGAGATACATCAGCATGCTTGAGAATGCTGTCGATAAAAATCGTATCGATGTCATGATCCGAACTGATTATTCCGTAGATAAAACCTATATACTCATCTATATTAGTGATGTGTTCGTATTCTTCCATGCATATCACTCGGATTCTGTATGAAAGCTCGTACATCAATCGGTGATTCTTATTTATAAAAATGACGCTTCCGTCGCTGTTTGAAACGCAGTCGTTAGCCAGCTGAATCATCTGATTCGTTTTGCCGCTGCCTTTGTGACCTATTAATAATTTGACCATATTACCGCCCTCCTATTGCTTTTTAATTATTATAAACTAAATGGGTTTTTCGGGCAACATCAAACCCCATATATTATTCCATATTTTCCGCCGCGGTCCGCCTTCTCAGCTGTCCGCAGGCCCCGTCAATCTCACTTCCCAGCTCTCTTCTCACGGTTGCCGGTATACCGCTCCGTATCAGCTTCTCCCCTATTTCGCCGGCTCTGGCACGGCTGCTTCCCGTGAAGGAGTTCTCCTCCACGTTATTGAGAGGAATCAGATTCACATGGCAGAGCATCCCGCGAAGCCTCCTCTTCATAAGCTCCACATCCTCATCTCTGTCGTTGACGCCGCGAATAAGCGCGTATTCGAAGGTGATTCTCCTTCCGGTCTTCTCCGTGTACTCCCTGCATGCGTCCAGCAGCTCATCCAGCGGATAGCTCCTGTTCACAGGCATAATCTCGCTTCTTCCCTCATCCGTGAGGCGATGCAGCGACACGGCCAGACCGGCAGCGGGAAAATCCTCGCCGAAACGCCTGATTCCCGGCAAAATCCCCGAAGTGGAGACCGTCATGTTTCTGTAGCTCATTTTACGCCCCTCCGGGCTGTGAAGGAGCCTGAGAAACCTGTTCAGATTCTCATAATTGTCGAAGGGCTCCCCCATGCCCATGACAACTATATGTCCTATCTTCTCACCGGTTTTCCTCTCGGCCTCGTAAACCTGAGCCAGCATCTCCGCCGCCGTCAGATTCCTCACCAGACCGTCAATGGTTGAGGCGCAGAAGGTGCATCCCATCCTGCATCCCACCTGGGATGAGAGGCAGAGGCTGTTGCCGTATCTGTATTTCATGAATACGCCTTCCACCGTCTCACCGTCCCCGAGCCTGTAGAGAAACTTCTCGGTTCCGTCCCTGCTGTCCTTCTGGGACCGGATTATTTCGGCGCTTCGAATCGTCGTCTCTTCCTTCAGAAGCTTCCTGAAGCCTGCCGGCAGATCCGTCATCTCATCGAAATCCGCCGCGCCTCCGTGAATCCATTTAAACAGCTGCTTGCCGCGGAAAGGTTTCTCGCCCTTCTCCGCGGCAAAAGCCTTAAGTTCTTCAATTGTCATTTCCTGAAGATTTATCTTCATTCTGTTGTCTGTCTCCAGTGGGGGTGCTTCACATCCAGGTAAGCCTCTATGTTAATCCAGTCGTTCTCAGGATTCTCAGAGGCTATCCCCGGATAGAAATGATTCACATACTCCTCCACCAGGCTTCTGTGCAGACCCTTGAGCCTGCCCTTTCCGTCCTCGGTGGACATGTCCTCTCCGTAGCCCTCGAGGATATGTATTATATCCAGAGGGTCTATGCCGAACCTTATTGCCAGATATTCCACATTTCTGCCGGTAGTCACGTAGAGATCGAACAATGCTATGTGATCGCCTGCCGGTATTTCGGCCACCCGCCTTAAATTCTCAATTGACGTGCTCATTACTTCTTCTCTATTCTCAGTCCGGTGCTGTGTCCGTTAAGGTTAACCTTGTCGGCAACGGCTCCGGTCTCTATGGATTTTGCGAGAGTCTCGGCCATGATGTAGTCCTCATGCTCCTTAACCGCTTCAGCCACAGCCTCGTCGGCCTCCATGAAGATTGTGATGTTGTCCATCATCTCCAGATCCAGCTGCTTTCTCATCTGCTGAACCTTGGAGATGAGCTCTCTTGCCAGTCCCTCGCGCTCAAGCTCAGGAGTGATTGCCGTATCCAGTATTGTGAACACGTTGTTCTCCATGGCTACGGCAAAGCCTTCCTTGGCGTCGATCCTAACGTCAACCATATCGCTTGTAATCTCGACCTGCTCACCGTTGAGCTCCAGAGTTATGCTGCCTCTGCTCTCCAGCTCCTCGACTGTAGCCTTAGGATCCGCCTTGGCCATAGCACCGCCGAAGGCCTTGATGTTTTTGCCGAGAACCGGTCCCGCAACCTTGAAGTTAGGCTTCAGGGAGTAGTTCATGTACTTGTCCAGATCCTTCTCGAACACCACTTCTCTGATATTCAGCTCCTCCTTGATGAGATCCGTCAGATCGCCGATTACCGATTCATATCTTCCGTCGACGATAACCTCAGCCAGAGGCTGTCTTACCTTGATTTTCTCCTTCTCACGGGTTCCTCTTCCCAGTGCCACCAGAGTTCTTACAAGATCCATTCTCTTTTCTGTATCCTCGAGAATGAGTGACTCGTCAGCCACAGGGAAGTCAGCCAGATGAACTGATTCCTCTCCTGTGAGATTCACATACATCTCGTCTGAGATGAACGGTGCGAACGGTGCTATCAGCTTGGCCGTTCCAACGAGCACTTCATAAGTCGTGGCGTATACCGACTTCTTGTCATCAGTCATTTCAGGAGCCCAGAATCTTCTTCTGGCTCTTCTGATGTACCAGTTGCTCAGGTCCTCGTTGACGAAATCCTGAATGATTCTCGTTGTTCTCATGTGGTCGTATTTGTCCATTGACTCCGTGGCGTCTCTCACTGTTCTGTTGAACTTGGAGATGATCCATCTGTCGAGCTCCGGTCTCTCATCATAAGGAACCTCCAGTGCTGCAGGCTCGATACCGTCCTGGTTCGAATAGAGCACGAAGAAATTATATACATTCTTCAGAGTTCCGAAGAACTTGCTCACCACTTCAATCAGGCCGTCCTCGTCAAACTTGGTAGGTGCCCATGCAGGTGAAGTGTGCAGCAGGTACCATCTCGTGGCGTCTGCTCCGTACTTGTCAAGCATCTCGAAAGGATTTACCGTGTTGCCCACGTGCTTGGACATCTTCTTGCCTTCCTTGTCAAGGATGAGGTCGTTAACCAGAACGTTTCTGTACGGCGCCTTGCCCTTGATGAATGTTGATATGGCCATGAGGGAGTAGAACCATCCTCTCGTCTGGTCGATACCCTCGCATATGAAGTCTGCAGGGAAGAGTTCGTCGTCGAATCTCTCCTTGTTTTCAAACGGGTAGTGCCACTGTGCGAAAGGCATTGCTCCCGAGTCGAACCAGCAGTCCATAACCTCAGGGATTCTGTGCATAACGCCGCCGCACTCAGGACATGTGAAGGTCACATCGTCCACATACGGTCTGTGGAGCTCTATTGACTCGTCAATATCCTCGTTTGCCATCTCCGCAAGCTGAGCTCTGCTGCCCACGCACTCCAGATGGCCGCATTCGCATCTCCATACAGGAATAGGAGTTCCCCAGTATCTGTTTCTGGATATAGCCCAGTCCTTGACCTCTTCGAGCCAGTTGCCGAAGCGCTTCTCGCCAACGAATTCAGGGAACCAGTTTACCGTGTTGTTGTTGGCTACAAGTTGATCCTTCAGGGCGCTCATCTTGATATACCAGCTAGGCTTAGCGTAGTAAACAAGCGGGGTTCCGCATCTCCAGCAGTGCGGGTAGTTGTGTTCTATCTTCTGCTTTGCGAAAATCTTGTTCTCATCGGCGAGCCACTTGATTATCTCGACGTCGATGCCATCCTCCATGATGAAGTGACCCTTCCACGGTCCCAGAGTGAACTTGCCCTGCTCATCAACAGGCTGGAATACAGGCAGTCCGTACTTGCGTCCGCACTGGTAGTCGTCTTCACCGAAGGCCGGAGCCGAGTGTACGATTCCCGTACCGTCTTCAACGGTTACGTAGTCCATGCATGTAACGAAGAAAGCCTTGTCGCCCTCTTCAGGCACAACCCACGGCATGAGCTGCTCGTACTCAATGTACTCCAGGTCGCTTCCCTTCATCTCCTCGAGAACCTTGTAGTTGCCTTCGCCCAGCACCTTGTCGGCCAGAACCTTGGCTACATAGAAGATGTTGCCCTTTTCCTCGGTTTCCGTCATCTCAACCTTCACATAGTCAACGTCAGGACCTACTGTGAGAGCTGTGTTTGACAGCAAAGTCCACGCAGTCGTGGTCCATGCCAGGAAGTATTCGTTCTCAGTGCCTTTGCGCTTGAACTTGGCTGTAATCGTGTTTACCTTCACATCCTTGTAGCCCTGAGCAACCTCGTGGGATGCCAGTCCCGTCTCGCATCTCGGACAGTAAGGGAGAATCTTGTGGCCCTCGTAGATGAGGCCCGCATCGAAGAACTCCTTGATGATCCACCAGCATGTTTCGATATAGTTGTTGTCGAGAGTGATGTACGGGTCGTCCATGTCGCACATGTAGCCCATTCTCTCGCTCATCTGCTCCCAGAGGCCTTTGTATGTGAATACGGATTCCTTGCACTTCTCGTTGAACTTGCCGATTCCGTATTCCTCGATCTGCTGCTTGCCGTCTATGCCCAGCTGCTTCTCGACCTCAATCTCAACAGGCAGTCCGTGAGTGTCCCAGCCTGCCTTCCTGTTTACCTTGAAGCCCTTCATGGTCTTGTAGCGGTTCACCGAATCCTTCAGGGTTCTGGCCATAACGTGATGGATTCCCGGCTTGCCGTTTGCCGTCGGCGGTCCCTCGTAGAACACGAAGGACGGCTGGCCTTCTCTCGTGCTGACGCACTTGCCCAGAAGGTCCTCATCTTTCCATTTAGCCGCCTGTTCAGTCTGGACTTCGGCTATTGGTCTGTCCGATAGATTTTTTATCATTTCTCTGCTCCTTTTCTTTCGGGGGCGCTGCATATTTCTATGAAAAACGTCCCCAACAATTCTGTTAGGGACGATTATTAACCGCGGTACCACCCTAGTTACGGGACTATCATCCCGTCTCTCCTTAAGATGTCCGGCTCGGGAGTGATTTTCACATTCCGCCTCACCGACTTTCTCTCAGCATCCGAAAGTCTCTCTGTAAGGTTATTACGCGGGGCTACTGTCTCCTTCACAGCCGATATTAACTTTTAAAACATACGTATCCATGATATACGCAGGCGGGCCAAAAGTCAAGCCTCCGCCTCACTTCACCAGAAGCTTCCTGATTCCCGCCTCCAGGCCGTCCAGGGTCAGCTCGAACATAGGGAACACCTGACCTATATCGTGAATCGTGCGGGCTCCGTAGGTGTACTCCCAGCTCTTCTTCTCTATAGGATTCAGCCAGATCTGCTTCTTGAAGCGCTTCTTGAACTTCTCGAACCATTCCATGCCCGTCTCCCTGTTGAAGAGACCGATGATGGAGTTGCCGCCCGGCCTGTAGAGCTCGCTCGGTGCCATGGCCGCATCGCCCACGAATATAACCTTGTAGTCGCTGTCCAGCTTGTTGAACACCCAGTTTGTCTCCACCGAATCTCTCAGCTTGCAGTGAGGTGTGGTATAAAGGTTGTCGTAGATGGCATTGTGGAAGTAGTAAACCTTCAGATCCTTGAAGTGGTTCGACTTCCGCACCGCCTGGAACAGCCTGTTGCAAAGCCTGCTGTAAGGTAGCATCGACCCGTCGGAATCGATGAGCAGAAGCACCTTCACGGTGTTCTTCCTCGGCTTCTCGTAGGCCAGCTTGAGCATGCCTCCGTTGTCGCAGGTTTCGTCTATTGTCTTGTCTATATCCAGTTCTCTCTCCGCGCCGTCAACTCGGGATGAGTACTGTCTCAGCTTCCTGAAGGCCATCTGGAACTGCCTTATGTCCAGAATTGTGTCCTCTCTGAAGTCCTTGAAGTTTCTCTCGCCGGCCACCTGAAGGGCGCTCTTGTGACGGCTCCTGCCGCCCACTCTTATGCCTGAAGGGTTGTATCCCCCTCTGCCCATAGGCGAGGTTCCGCCTGTTCCTATCCAGTAGCTTCCGCCGTCGTGCTTCTCCTTCTGCTCCTTGATTCTCTCCTCGAACATCTGCAGAAGCTCTTCCAGCTCTCTGGCGAAGAGTTCCTTGTCGCCTCTGTCATCCAGGTCCCTCTCTCTGTCACTCTCCGAGAGCCACTTCCAGAATTCCTCCGGCAGATCCTCAGGCGTCTCAATCCCCTCGAAGTACTCGCAGAACACGCGGTCGAACTTGTCGTAATCCGATTCCGACTTGATGAGTATACTCCTGCAAAGTCTGTAGAACCCCGTCAGGGACGCTTTCGCCAGGCCTTTGTCCAGTGCCTCTTCCAGTGTCATCCACTCGTTAATGGAAACGTCGAGTCCCCGGGCGCGCAGCAGATAAAAAAATTCCAGAAACATAGCTTTACCAGTTCCTCAGGCTGTAGCCCTTAGTCTTGATCTCTTCGAACACATCCAGGTCCTGATTCTTCTTGAGAAGCACTCCCCGGAAAGGCATGTCCTCGAAGAGGTTGTCCACTTTAACTCCGCTTATCATGAGGGCCTGTATCCAGTCGAGAAGCTCTGATGTGCTCGGCTTTTTCTGCAGCTCCTTCATGTCTCTTATCTTATAGAATGCTTCCAGTGCGTTCTCCGCCAGCTTCCTGTCGATATCGCCGAAGTGGACGCTGATTATCTCCTCCATCTTCTCTCTGTCCGGGAATTCGATGTAGTGGAATATGCATCTTCTCAGGAATGCGTCGGGAAGCTCCTTCTCCGCATTGGATGTGATTATTACTATCGGTCTGTGCTTGGCTTTAACAGTCTCCTTGGTCTCGTTGATGTAGAATTCCATCTTGTCCAGCTCCCAGAGGAGGTCGTTAGGAAACTCCAGGTCCGCCTTGTCTATTTCGTCAATGAGAAGCACGACCTGCCTGTCTGAGGAGAATGCCTCTCCCAGCTTGCCCAGCTTGATGTACGCGCCGATGTCCTTGACATCTCCCTCCCCGAACTGGGAGTCGTACAGCCTTTGCACCGTATCGTAAACGTAGAGTCCCTCCTGAGCCTTGGTAGTGGACTTGATGCTCCACACTATGAGCTCCATTCCCAAGGATTCGGCTATGGCTTCGGCCAGCATTGTCTTGCCTGTGCCCGGCTCGCCCTTGATCAGCAGCGGCTTCTTCAGAGCCATGCTGATGTTGACCGCATCCATGAGATCATCGGTCACCACGTAATTGTCACTTCCGCTGAAACGATTCATCATCTCTGTCATATGTTACTGTCTCCTTAAAGATTCATGAAAAAGCTTACAAACACCGGTACTGCCGCCGACAGAACCGCGCCGTTTATGAAGGAGTATACGGCGATATCTCCTCTTGTCGCCTTCTCCACCACAGGCAGGCACACGTCCATGGACGCGGCTCCCGGCATGGAGAAACACTCTATATAACCCACTCTTCTGGCCACCACAGGGATGAGAAGAATGGATACTATCTCACGTATTACATTGTGCATGAAGGATATGGCGCTCACCTTGGTCGAATAGGATGCCAGCATTGCCGGCGCCAGCGAGTACCAGCTGAACCCTGCGCCTACACAGAAGGCGTCCTGCATTCCCAGAGGCAGGATGAGTCCGCATATGAAAGCGCCTATGAGCATTCCCGCCATATTTATGAACGGGAATACTATGACTCTCCAGCCTGCCGCCTTGAAGTTCGGGCCCAGTGTCCCCTCGGTTCCTATGTCTATTCCCACGAATATCAGGAGTATGCACAGGAACAGTGTCATCAGGTTTCCCGAAATATCCATAAAGCCTGACGGCATGACAAAATATCCGGCCGCAATTCCCAGAGCAACACAACCTACGATGATAAATGTCATCCTGTTCATTCCGCCGGCTTTGCCGTCGTGTTCATCTTCTTCCGCCACTTCCCCTTTTCTCAGACCGTATCTGTTGAAGCCCAGAAGCTTTCTTCCCAGAAACATGGCGGCCACAGTGGTCGCCAGTATTATCAGTGCCGTCGCCAGGGCCAGCAGGCCTATGGTATCAAGCTGGGAAACGACTTCCTCGTTTCCCCCTATTCTGGCGCCCATTACGAACACCAGTATCATTATGGCCAGGGTCTGCATCGTTCCCACGAGGGGAATCCGTCTGTTCTTTTTCCTGCAGAAGCTGCCCAGAAAATATCCGATTACCGTTATTCCAAGATACAACAAAAGTGTTGTCATTTAATTATTGTCACCTTCCCGCCTATTTTATCCTTGTGTCCTATTGTCTTTATGCCGTCCTTAACGTAGTCTCTGTAAACTTCATAGGCTTCATCCCAGCTCTCGTAGCCCTTCTCGTCTCTGTGATCGGCCAGATCGTAGTTCTCTTCCAGATAGTTCGTCAGCCAGCGTGTGTACTTCTCCGCACCCAGATAGTTGACGTGCTTGCTGTTGTAAAAATCCTTGTCCCAGTCAATCTCAAGCTCCTCGTACATCTGCGGAGTGTTGAAGTTTATAACCGTATATCCTCTGTCCTCTATCATATCCATGGCCGTGTTGAAAACAGGCATCTGGTTAGTCTTGACGGAATAAGGCGACAGCACGAATAGCACTTCCTTGTCACAGTCATCACAGAAGTCCAGAACCTCCTCCAGAGTTACCTCGGCTTCCTCTGACATTTCTCCTCTCTCGTCGCTGAGCCTGGAGTAGAACTGATTAACCTGCTTCGTGGTGCTTTCGCTCAGTACATATCCCTTAGTCTCGTTTTTCGTTGAAGTCAGGGCGAAATCTCCCGGTGCCATGTCATTCTGGGCAAGTCTGCCGTGATACTTGATAAACGGTATCATGTAGTCGATCTTCTTGTCGCTTATGTCGCCCAGCATGCCCTTGCTTCCGTCCATAAACTCGAAAGCCTTGTTCACAGCCGCCAACTTGGTGAATGACATCTTCATATTGTCCGTCACCCTCCTGATGTGTGCGTCGGTAACCTGCTCTCTCTCCTTCAGCAGCCATCTTATCTCGATGATGTACATCTGAGGGTCCTGAGTCTTGTCAATCTCTTCAGCCAGATAAGGAATGAAGAACATAGGCATTCCCATGGTCGCCATAGTGAAGCATGTCATTCCCGACTCCTCATAGGCCATCGGATTGATGAAATATCTGTTGGACGCGCTCGTGCCGAAATAGACGACATCGATTGTATCCTCGGCCTCGCTGTACATCGCCTTGAAGGTCTGCCTGTTGGCGTCATCGTCACCCATGCTGAACACCTTGTTCATATAGACGAATATGAGCCCCGCCGCCAGCATGAACACTACAATTCCCAGTACTATACGTTTCTTTGTAAATTTTATTTCCTGTTTTTCCATACTGAATCATTATAACAATTTTGACAGAGGTTGTGAATATGTTATTTGGGCAAGCGGCTGCAGTATATACATCAATCCGAAAATTTAAACAATTCTTAAAATTCACTTGCATTTCATACCGAAAAGGAATATTATGCTAATTACCACATGTTCTACAGTGGTTATCGGGATCGAATGCATCCGTCTTTAAATACAAGGCGATGCGCGCTAATCGCTTCATACCTCAGCAAGAAGAGGCCGGCTCCTGCGGAGCCGGCCCCATTACCGTTTCTTACTGCTCGTCTGACATAAGCATTGTCCAGTACTTGTCATATACCTTGGCTGCATCGCCGACATCCAGCTGCAGGAAGTAGTTTTCCTTAACAGACTTAGGAATATCCAGAGCCGGCGCCTTCTTGTAGTCATCTCCCATCAGGTTCACGGCAGCCTCGTTAGGGCACGCATAAGCCTGTCCGTCCAGATCCATCATTGTCTGAAGGTTGTCTGCCATGTTCTGTGCGTCGAGAATATAGTTGAGGAACGTCTCGGCATTCTCCTTGTTCTTGGCATTGGCCGGGATTACCAGCTCGTCAACACCCAGCTGCACAGGATCCTCAAGCTCAGCAACTACGAGAGCATCGTCGCCCATCTCCGCGAAGGCCTTGGAAGCCTGTCCGTCGAAGAGGAAGCCTACAGATGCCGCTCCGTTTATGAGCATCGTCTCCGCACTGTCCGAATCGAAGCCTGCAACGTTCGGCACATAGTTCTTGAGCCATTCGTAAGCTTCCTTAATCTCGTTCTCGTCAGTGCTGTTGGCATCATATCCAAGAGATACAAGAGCTATAGGGAAGAGATTTCTCTGTCCGGTAACCGAAGCTATCTGACCCTTAAGCTGCGGGTCGCAGAGATCATCATAGCTCTTGATCTCAACAGGACAAGTTTCAGGATTGTACACCACGTATACATAGTTCATGAGATACGGAATGGCGTACTTGTTCTCCGGGTCGAACTCTCTGTTCTTGTAGGCGTCGCCCAGATTATCAAGATTAGGAACATTGTCAAGATTGATTTCAGCCAGATATCCTCCCTCGATAAGGCTTGTGATATCAGCGTCGCACGGCATAACCAGATCGTATGCATCTCCGCCGCCGCTGGTGATCTTGGCAACAGCTTCCTCAGAAGTATTCATATAGGAGAAGTTAACCTTGATTCCCGTCTCCTCAGTGAACTGATCGACTACATCCTGAGAAATATAGTCAGACCACATGTAGATGTTCACTTCTCCGTTATCCTCGCTGCTTCCGCCGCAGGCGGTGAAGGACAGAGCCATCGCCACCACGAGAACCGCAGCCACCAAAATTCTGATGTGCTTTTTCATCATTTCCTCCTTTAACTGCAAAGTCTTAAAAATATGAAACAACTTTATTCGAGGCGCGCCTCTTCATGGCCGCCTGTATTAAACTGTTCGCAATTATTCCCAGCACCAGAACCACAACCATAATGGTAGTCAGCGCATTTACCTCCGGCTTCAGTCCGACCTTAACCATGGACAGAATCTTAATCGGGAGGGTCGTCGCATAAGGTCCCGAAACGAAGTTCGTTATAATAACGTCATCGATGGACAGAGTGAAGGACATGAAGGCGGCAGACATGATGCCCGGCACCATCATAGGCAGAGTGATCTTGAAGAATGTCTCTATCCTGTTGGCGCCCAGATCCATGGAAGCCTCCTCCACCGACATATCCATTCCCGCTATACGACCTCTCATGATTATAACCACGAAAGGTACACAGAAGGTTGTATGCGCCAGTATCATGGACCATATACCCAGAGGGAAATGGCACACATCGAAGAGAAGCAGCAGGGAAATACCCAGAACAACCTCCGGAATAACTATAGGTATGTACAGCGAACTGTTAATTGCTTTCTTCAGTTTGAACTCGAATCTTGAAAGACCTATCGCGCCCAGAACACCTACCACCAGCGAGAGCAGCACTGAAGCCAGAGCTACAATCAGTGACACCACCAGGTTCTCCCAGAGAGTCGACTTGGTGAACAGGTACTCGTACCACTCGAAGGTGAAACCGTTCCAGTAGTAGTTGGTCCTCTGATCGTTAAATGAGAAGAGAACCATCATAGCGACAGGTATGTATATAAATGTGAACACCGCCACGGCGAAAACATTGCTCCAGATTCTTCCTGTGCGTTTCCGGCGCAGCCTCTTGCTCAGCTTGGCACCATCCTTTCTCATCAGCACACCTCCAGATCTTCCAGCTTGTTAAATCTGGTGTATATAAGCATAATAGCCAGCGTTATGAGAATCAGCAGGATGGCCATGGAAGCTCCAAAAGGCCAGTTCTTCGTAACCAGGAACTGATTCTTGACAAGAGTACCGATAAGCATAACCTTGCCGCCTCCCAGAATCTCCGGTACATAGTACATTCCCAGAGAAGGGATGAACACGAGTATAATGCAGCCCGCAATTCCCGGCGCCGTCTGAGGAACCGTAACCCTGAAGAAGGTCTGAATCGAATTGGCGCCCAGATCCTTCGATGCCTCAATAAGCGACTTGTCCATCTTCTCGATTGAGCTGTAAAGCGGCAGAACCGAGAAAGGCAGGCATGTTATGAGCAGTCCCATAAGCACCATAGTATCGCTGTACAGCAGATCGAGAGGCTGATCTATAAGTCCCAGCTTCATGAGAGCCGTATTGATAAATCCGTTCGGCATTACCAGCAGATTCGTGCTGTAGAGCCTTACCAGAGAACTCGTCCAGTACGGAATCATAACCAGCATGAGCAGATTCCCGGCCGTCTTGAAAGGTTTGCTGGCAATCCAGTAAGCCATAGGATATCCCACGAGCAGACAAATACCCGTGGTGATAAGAGCCAGCTTGAAAGATTTTGCTATAACCTTCAGATAAAGCGGCTGGAACATTTCCTTATAATTGTCCAGTGTGAATATGTAGTCGATACCGCCGTATGCGCTTCTGGTCATGAAGCTGATCAGAAGTATGTAAATCAGCGGCAGCATGACGAATATAATCATCCACGCGGATACGGGACCGGCAGTCGCCAGAGCCGGAGCATTTCTTTTAACAGCACCCTTAGCCATCATTCATCCTCCTGCTTGTGTATTCCTGTAACGTCCTCCATATCCCAGTAGAGATAGAGGGTATCTCCCTCCGAATAGCTGTCGTCATTCTTTACTCTGTTGATTCTCGAATCATATCCGTCGAACATGGTAACCAGCGTCCTGTGGTTTGAGCCCACGAAGATTCTGTTCTTAACCTGCCCGGATATTGAGAAACCTTCAACAGGAGTTTTGCTGTACTGCATGACCTCAGGTCTGATGCACAGATGCACGCCTTCACCGACAGCAAAATCCTCTGCCGGCATCAGTCCGAAGCCGAATTCGGTTTCCACGGAGGCGATGCCGTCGCTTATTTCCCTGACAACGCCCGAATATATGTTGGATTCACCGATAAATCCGGCCACGAATCTGGTCTTCGGTCTGTTGTATATCTCACTAGGAGAAGCCAGATGCTGAATCACGCCCTTATCCATAACCGCGATTCTGTCGCTCATGGTCATGGCCTCCTCCTGGTCGTGAGTAACGTATACGAATGTGATGTTCAGCTTCTGCTGAAGCCTCTTCAGCTCAATCTGCATCTGCTTTCTCAGCTGCAGGTCCAACGCGCCCAGAGGCTCGTCAAGGAGCAGCACCTTCGGATTGTTGATGAGTGCTCTCGCTATGGCAACCCTCTGCTTCTGACCGCCGGACATTGCATCAGGCTTCCTTCCCTCGAATCCTCTCAGCTGAACGAGATCCAGCATTTCGAGCACTCTTTTCTTTATTTCATCCTTCGGAACCTTCTTGACCTTAAGTCCGTAGGCAATATTGTCATACACAGTCATGTGCGGGAACAGGGCGTAGCTCTGGAACACGGTGTTGACATCTCTCTCGAAAGCCTCCTTGTCCTCAACTCTCTCGCCCTCAACCATTATCACTCCGTCAGTGGCATCCTCGAATCCTGCAATCATTCTGAGAATAGTGGTTTTACCGCAGCCGGACGGTCCGAGCAGAGTCAGAAACTCACCTTCCCTGACCTCCAGATTCAGATCTCTGATAACGTGGTTGTCTCCGAAGTACTTGTTGACATGCTGTAATGAAACAATAGGCTGTGTCATAATCCACCTCTAATATTCGAACTGTCTGTAATATCTTCTGAACTTGAGACTGTGTCCCGTGTTGAGCTCATAGTGAGCAGCCAGTCTCTCAGTCACGATGGAAGTGAGAATCATCGGTGAGCAGATTACACGGAACTCGTCATCGATACCCTCCAGAGCGAATTCCTTCGTGTCAATTACAGTCAGCTTGTCAGTGAGCTTCTCGCAAAATCTTTCAACTCTCTCGTCGAGAGGTCTGTACTCATCCTCGCCCTTGAAAACGAAAACAGGAACATCCTTCTCAACCAGCTCGAGAGTTCCGTGGAAGAAGTCAGCTGAAGTTACGGCCTTTGTTCTGACCCACTGCATCTCCTCCAGAATGCACATGGTGAAGAGGTATGTCTCTCCCCAGAGAGCGCCGGAACCTGTGAATATTGAGTACGGTTCCTTAGCATAGTTACGTGCGATTTCTGCAGCTCTCGGCTCGAACTCCTCTCTGATTCTCACCAGATTTTCAGGCAGCTTCTCCATCTGATCGGCAAACTTCTCGTATGAAGGGAATTCACCTCTGTTCCAGAGAAGTCTCAGCATGAACATGAAGCACATCATGTATGCATGCTCGCAGTCTCCCGTGCAGTCCGGAACAACGTAGTCACAGAGCTGTCCGAGCTGTGAATCGGCATTCTTGGTGAGGCATGCCACCTGGATTCCCATGTCCTTGCACATTTTAACCGCTTCAACAACCTCCTTGGTGTTGCCTGATTCGGATGAAGTCACAACGAGTGAATCCTTTGTCAGATATCTCTTGTCCTGTTTGATGCAGAGCTCCGCAGCGTTCTCCAGATAGATAGGAACATCAGTGTAGTGTCTTGCTATGTGAACAACCGGATGCCATTCAGCCCAGGTTCCTCCTATACCTATTACTACGATATTGCTGTATCCTCTGGCATGGAGCGTGTCCGCCATCTTCTCGATGTCTCCTCTTCTGCCGTAGGCGGCCTTCGACTCCTTCATATATTCTTCTAAATCAAAATTACGCATGCAAATCTCCTTTCAAATATGGTTATTATATATAGAATATCAACATTTTCTGTCAATTAAAAGCAATCGGGAATTTTTTTAATAGACCAATTCCCCATATTATATATACCAAAACAAAAAGAGCCCGCAATCGGACTCCATGATTCCTTTAATTATCCTGTTTTTACTTGAGTATACCAATCTGAAATTATACTCTGTTGCTGAAGTTCAGCTGGAACTTGTCACATCTGGCGTAGCTCTCCGTGTATTCAACACGCTGCTTGTCTCTGTCGAAACAGACGAACTCCATGTAGTAGAGAGGGTCCCCAGGATTCACTCCCAGAAGCTTTCCCTCCCGCTCCGGCGCATCTATTATCATGAAGCGCTCGTTGAAGTATGCCGGCATCCTGTCTCTGGCATCCATGTAATCATAGAGAGACACCCGGGAGAAATCCATCTCCTCAATCCCCTGAAACTCATCGGCAGGAAGATAGGTGTACTCCACCACCAGAGGCTCCCCGTCACCGTACCTGACTCTGTGGAGAAAAAACACGGAGCTGCCCTCATCGAGGCCGAGCCTGTTCGTGAAAAAGCTTTCATCGGTGAAGCCGCGATTGAGGACTTTGCTCGATATGCTCAGCTTGTAGCTGTTGAGCATGGCGGTAATCCCTGAATTTCCCGTTTCGGAGAGAAACTCGAAATTCATTCGTCTCTGCTCCGACCGGCGGACGTAGGTTCCGCTCCCCCTCACAACCGTGAGGTAGCCTTCCTCCCTGAGCCGTGTGTAAATCCTGCGGGCTGTTCCTCTGGAGATTCCGGCGATTTCGGCGAATTCCCGCTCACCGGGCAGCTTCTCGCCGGGCAGCAGCCTGCCCTCGTCGATATATTCTTTTATGCCTTCGTATAATCTGTTAAACATCGTTTTTGACAAACTGCACTCTGTCCTTGAGGATGATATCGTCGAAATACTCTATGGGCCGGTTCTTCCTGTCGAACACGATTCCCTCGTATCTGAGCACGGGCTTCGAGAACTTGGTGTTCAGCAGCTCCGACTCCAGACCGTTGGTGTACACAACGGACACCGTCGACAGAGATCTGGCGATTTCAATGCCGTACTCCTTCTTCAGGAAGGAATAAATCGACTTGTTGTGCACATCCTCCTCCGAAAGCTCCGGCACGATATCGCATCTTATATGTGCCCGTTCCAGGCCTTCAGGCTGTCCCGCCGCGTAGCGCAGCCGCATGATTTTGTGGGCCATCGTTCCCTCTGGCCAGAGAGTCTTGCGGAGCATCTTCTCCGGCACCCGGATTACCTCCATGGTCAGAAGCTTAACGAATGTGGACTTGCCCGTCTTCTCCATAATCTTCTTTCTGGAGCTGAAAGCGTTCAGATCGAAGGTTATTCTCCGCGGCGATATGTAATACCCGGAGCCCTTCCTGGCGACTATGCGCCCGCGAACCGCGAGAAACCGCAGCGCCTTCCTGACGGTTCCCCGCTGAACTCGGAACTCCTCTGCCAGAGCCCGCTCCGAGGGCAGTCTGTCCCCCTCGCCGTATGTGCCCGAGTCGATTCTGTATTCAATCTCCTTGGCGATTTTCATGTCCAGAGTGAGGGCGTTCTTAGGCATGTCAGTACTCTTTCCCGAAGCCGAAGGCTCCCTCAGTGAGGCATGTCTTCGCGCTGAAATCCGCGGCGTATTCGAAAGCCGCTTCATACTCAAGCCCCCGCAGCAGAGATATCGCAAAAGCCGTAAAGAATGAATCTCCGGCTCCCATTGTGTCCACTGCTTCTATCAGCTTGACCTTTCCTCTGTGGAAAATTTCGCCGTCCCAGAGAAGCTGGCCGCGCGTGCCCATGGTTACGAGCACCAGTCCTGAGCCCAGGTCATGGGCCTTTCTCATGACCGTCTCCATCTCATCCTCGCTCATCTCCTCGGCGGAGAAGAGAGCCAGGTCTATATACGGGCAGACCTTCTCCAGATACTCATCTGTTCTGTATTCCTCCTCACATGAGAAGTCATATGTCTTCATGGCATCGATTCCTTCCAGCTTGTGAATCTCATCGGCCATCTCGCCGTAGCATCCGCAGTGAATGAGATCGAAGCCTGCGAGATAATCCATGTGCTCCTCGCCTATGGTGAAAGGCTTCCATGTTCCCGGACCGTAGGTGCTGCCCACAAACTGTCTGTCTCCCTCGTTGAGAACCACGTCACAGCGCTCCGTGGCCAGTCCGGCCATATACGGGCACTCAGAAACCTCCACTCCAAGCTCCTCCAGGGATTCTTTCACCAGATGTCCTTCCGGATCATCCGCTATATTTCCCAGATAGGCGGACTCCACACCGCAGCGGCGCGCATAGGCTGCGAAATTCACCGCATTGCCTCCCGGGAACATTATTCTTCTGTCTATATATCTGTCGACGACATTGTCGCCTGTTCCGATTACCTTCATAGTCTATCTGTTTCCGTACATCTTCTCGTAGTAGTCCATATATTCGCCGCTGATAATCTGCTCCCACCACGGGCGGTTATCCAGATACCACTTTATCGTCTTCTGAATTCCGTCGGCGAACATTGTTTCAGGAAGCCATCCCAGCTCCCTGTGAATCTTGGTCGGGTCTATAGCGTAGCGCATATCGTGGCCTTTGCGGTCGGTAACGTAGGTTATGAGATCCTCCGACTTGCCCAGAGCCTCGCATATGAGCTTCACTATGTCTATGTTTCTCATCTCGTTGTGCCCGCCGATATTGTAGACCTCGCCCACAACACCGTCGTGAATGATCATGTCGATGGCTTTGCAGTGATCCTCAACGTAAAGCCAGTCGCGCACGTTGAGTCCTTCGCCGTACACCGGCAGCGGCTTGTCCGCCAGGGCGTTGGCTATCATGAGCGGTATGAGCTTCTCCGGGAACTGGTAAGGCCCATAGTTGTTGGAGCAGCGCGATATGGTAACCGGCAGCCCGTAGGTCCTGTGATACGCCTGAACGAGCAGATCCGCCGCAGCCTTTGACGAGCTGTATGGCGAGCTTGTCGTAATAGGTGTCTCCTCGGTGAAGAACATATCCGGCCTGTCAAGAGGCAGATCTCCGTAAACCTCATCCGTGGAAACCTGATGATAGCGCTCCACTCCGTAGGTGCGAGCCGCGTCCATCATGACCATTGTTCCCTTGATGTTGGTGTCCAGGAACACCTCCGGATTCTCTATGGAACGGTCCACGTGACTCTCGGCGGCGAAGTTGACAACTATGTCCGGCTTCTCCTTCTCGAAAATCTCGTACACCGCCTTCCTGTCGCAGATGTCCGTCCTGTAAAACACGAAGTTATCCTTCTTCAGCGCCTCCTCCAGGGTT
This sequence comes from Clostridiales bacterium, assembly GCA_022773945.1. GTDB lineage: Bacteria > Bacillota > Clostridia > Peptostreptococcales > Anaerovoracaceae > Lentihominibacter. The sequence goes on along the minus strand of JALFNS010000021.1, from coordinate 23,406 downwards.
GACATGTTCCCCGCGTAGGTCAGGCTGTCCAGGCATATGAGCCTGTAATCCGGATGCTTCTCCTGCATGTAATATATGAAGTTCGCTCCGATGAAACCGGCACCGCCGGTGATGAGTACTTTTTTCATTCTAAACCTCCTCCGTTTAGTCAATAATACATCAGAGAATCAAGGTATTGCAATACGTTCTTTAGTTCTGTATATCTTCTCCGCTCTGGAGCCTCGCGTGTTCATATCGATCACCAGATAGCCGTCGTCCACAACGCAGCTTTCAATCTCCCCGATGGACACGTTGTATCCGCCCAGATAGGCTCCGTCGGATGTTCTGTACATATCTATATAGCTCGTGTTTCCGCTAACCCAGGTGCACACCAGAGCCACTCCGTTGTAGGCACCGATGTCCTGCGCGTGGTTATACCTCTTCTTGGCTATGGTCCGCTCCATATTGAAGTTCTCGTCCATGACGTAGACCTGATTGCCCTTGGAAACGTAGTACTTGTTGTTGCTCTCGTCGTAGGCGATTCCGGAAGCCTGCCGCGGCAGGTTGAACTTCTTCGTGACTTTGCCCGTGTCCCCGTCTATCACCGTGCAAAGGGGCGATCTGTAGCTCTTATGCGTCCTCACGGAGTAGTAGTTTCCCGTGTTCGGATTGTAGGTGGTGCCGTTGGCATGTCCGATGTTCCCCACATTCATGGTGCTCACCTTCTTCCCGTCTCTGTCGTATGCCACCAGACTTGCCGATGTGCCGCCGCTGTTGACGAAGGTTATAACATAATTGCCGTCAACCAGGCTCATTGACTGAGGGACGTGATTGTTCCCCGGTCCTCTGATTGTCGCCACCGTATCAAGATTGGAGCTGTTCAGGTTCACAATGTTGGTGGAGCTGCCGTAGGTCTTCGCCTTCTCCGCCGTCGATGCCACGGTCACCGGCTCGGACCTGTCGCTCTCCACGGTCACATCGCCTATGGACGTTACCGCACAAAGTGCATATTTCCCCGCGTCCCGCGTTATTTCCGTCTCCGTCACATTCCCATCGAAATCCGCCATCCTGACGTAGCTCTCCCTGGCCGGATTGTACTTGAGAAGCTCGTAGCCCTTGGCGTATTCCACCTTCTCCCAGCTTATCTTTACTCTGGAGTCGGATACGTATTCGGCTTTGGCCACCGGCGTGTCCAGGCTGTCCGGGTAAGCCGTAATCTCCACTGAGGCCTTTGCAGGCTTGTAAATATCGTTGCCCGAGGCCTGTACATTTATCTTCGTCGTTCCTTCCTTCTTCAGCTTCACCTTAAGATTGCCGTGGGAGCTGCTGCCGTCGATATTGGACACCCGATGTCCGGAGCCGTCCTTCGTGTTCTTTTCCTTAGTGGCATCCTTGCCGATAACCGCCACCTTGCTGTTCGCCGAGCTGCTGCTCACATCGCCCCGGCAGCTGACCTCGATATCAACGGTTTTGCCCTCGAAGCCGGCGTAGCTCTCCCTGTCGAAGATTATCTCCTGCTCCAGCTTTTTCGTGTCTATGCTCCCGGTTGCCGCGCGGGAATAGTTGCCGTCCCTGTCCCTGGCGAAAACCATAATCACCGTCTCCTCGCCCAGCTTCACATTCGTCAGGTACGCCTCATCCTCTTCGATGTTCTCGATATTGTATGTGTCCAGCCCCATCTTCACCACAATCTCGTAGGTCCTGCCGGGGAACTTCTCCGGGTCAGGCCCCTTCCATACAGCCTGGATTCCCTCACCCTCCTGCGTCACCTTCAGATTCTTCACGGCGAAATCTCTGTTAAATGCACTGTCCACCCTGAGCCCCAATAAAAATATCACAACACACGCAGCCAGAGCCGCGCATATTGTGATTAAATATTTCGTAGTATGTTTTTTTATCGAAGGCTTTTTCATCCTTATGATTCTATCACAATCCTCCCCCTGTTCCAAGACCCCCTGCCTTATGCCTCTTTATTTTGCTTACTGCCGATCTGATTCCTGTTGTCAGGAATACGCAAAAGCTTCCGAAGAGGCTCATAAATGCCAGAGGCAGCAGGAAGAAATTTTCATGAAGAATACCGTTATCGTCCACATACTCTACGGACAGCCCTTTTATGATGAGAAAAACCATACCGAAGAGAAGCAGTGCCGCTCCTATCCCCAGGGATATGGTGTTTCGCTTCGCTCGTCGCCCCTCACTCCCATCGTCAATAAGCTTTTTAGTTATGTCTTCCACTTCCCTGTTCTCGCCCAGAATCAGATAGTCAAGAGAAACATCATATTCTCCGGCTATCAGTATAAGCATCTCTATATCGGGAAGGTTCTTGCCATTCTCCCAGTTTGATACCGCCTGTCTCGTAACGGCCAGCCTCCCGGCGAACTCCTCCTGAGTCAATCCACGTTCTGTCCTTATCGCTTTAATATGTTCGCTGAAATTCATTTTAACCCCCTTTAGTTCTTAATTCTGTATCTGCTGAATAATATAACTGTCAATGCGGCTGTTATCGTCCGCCCCGGTTGCAGCAGTAGTCTCCGGTGCGCAGGTGCGCAGGAATTGGTGATAGTATATCATGTTATCATATCTCAGGGTAATATTACCGCTATTATATACCCCAGGGGGGTATTTCAAAGTGCCGATGTATTCCTTTCGCCTCGAAAACAAGGCCCTAGGTATACATGCATCTCGAAACATAGCTGCAATTGTAGACCCAGAGTCTCAAAACACAGCCTTTTGGTGTATATGAATCCTCCCAGAAGCTCCCTCTTATATGCCTAACAGGCTAATGGTGAAGATTTGAGTACACATACCCCCTGATATTAAGCACGCATGTATTCCTAGAGGGGCAAAAACAGGGCTAAAGGAATACATGAACCGCTTTCGGGCAGATTATACCGACATGGCGCGCAGCCGGGCAAGCAAGCATTTCTTGCATTGTGTCTTTTCAGAGGGCTTAGAGAATTTGCAAGAAAAAAAACAGCGCTTACGCGCTGCAGTAGTGTCTCACATTACAACATCAAATCTCATTCTAATACATTTTTACAGAAATTTTTCAGTTCTATAATATCTTCATGAACCGTATTCCACAACATATCCTTGTTTACAGTGCCATATCTATGTGCAACAATATTGCGCATCGCTTTGATATCCCGCCATGGAACTTGTGTATAACTATTCTTAAAATCATCCGAAAGAACGGTCACCAACTCTCCTATTTGCAAAATACACAAGGATATCGCATTTCTATATGTGTTGCTTTTCACAAACACTTCATACTTATTTTCAAACTCCTTATTCGTTTCTTCAATTTGTTCACAATACTCTATAATGTGTTTGATTACATTTTGATCGCGACTGCTAATTGACATAGAGCAATACCTCCTCCGGGGCAATATTCTTGATAAATTCATCATCAAGGCTCTCAGTTGTAACGAGATCTACCGGTTTGTCCAAGGCGTCAGTCAGCTTGTTATACAGCCCTCCTAAAGCAAAATATCCTCGAATCTCCCCTTTGTCAATTCTAAAGTCCAAATCGGATTGCTCTGTAGCTTCTCCCCGAGCATAGGAACCAAACAGATATACTTTTTCCACGCCATATTCTTTAGCTATGGGAGTAATACAGTCACGTATTTCTTCAACCGTATATATTTTATCTGTCATTTTCCTCCCTCCAATCTTGATTCAATATTATCATAATAATCTTAACACTTCTACACTTTTTCCAATATCTCTATTATGTTATAATCCACCTATGAATATCAGACTAGGATACGGCACGGGGTACCAGACCCTGGAAGTGCCCGAAAAAAACATATTAAAAATTCTTGAACCCAACCCGGTGACCGGCTGCGAGGATGCCGCCGCGGCCGTCAGGAAGGCCCTGGCGGAGCCGGCAGGCACGGAGCCTTTGCGCGAGATCGTGAAGCCGGGAGAGAAGATTGTCATTATCACCAGCGACATTACGCGGCCCATGCCTACATGGGAGGTTCTGCCCCACGTGCTTGACGAGCTCTACGAAGCCGGCGTCAGCGCGGACGACATCACACTGGTTTTCGCCCTGGGCAGCCACAGACCTCACACAGAGGAAGAGAAACGCAAGCTGGCCGGCGAGCGCGCCTACAGGGAAATTCGCTGCGTTGACAGCAACCCCGCAGACTGCATTCACATGGGAGAAACATCCCGGGGCACGCCTATCGACATAACCCGGGTCGTTGCCAAAGCGGACAGGAGAATCTGTCTGGGCAACATCGAGTACCATTATTTCGCCGGATATTCAGGCGGAATCAAAGCCCTCATGCCTGGCGCCTCAACTCCGGAAGCCATCCAGGTCAACCACTCCATGATGGTGGACGAGAACGCCTGCGCCGGCAAGCTGGACGGCAACCCTCTGCGCGAGGACCTGGAGGAAGCTGCGAACATCTGCCACATCGACTTCATCGTCAATGTGGTGCTTGACGAACACAAAAAAATAGCCCATGCCGTGGCCGGTCACGTGCGCGAAGCTCATCGCCGCGGCTGCGAATTTCTCGACAGCCTCTACAAGGTGGATATTCCCGCAAAGGCCGATATCGTCATCGTTTCCCAGGGCGGCGCTCCGAAGGACCTGAATCTCTACCAGACCCAGAAGGCGCTGGACAATTCCAAACACGCGGTGAAAGAAGGCGGCACCATTATACTGGTCGGCTCCTGCAGCGAAGGACTGGGACAGAAAACCTTCGAGGAGTGGATAACTTCCGCTAATAAGCCTGCGGACCTGATAAAACGCATCCGGGAGGACTTCAGGCTGGGCGGACACAAGGCCGCAGCCATCGCCATGGTTCTGGAGAAAGCTAAAATAAAGCTCGTATCCGAAATGGACCCGGGCTTCGTGAAGTCAATATTTATGGAACCTTACCCGGACGCACAGACCGCGCTCGAGGATGCACTGGCCGAGCAGGGCGAGGACGCGAGCATCATCATAATGCCTTACGGCGGTTCTACACTGCCGCAGTCCGTTTGACGCTGCACTTAAATTTGCTCACTGCCTTAACTTGTGTTAAAATAGGGGTCTACAAGAGGGAGAAAAAGAATGAGAAGAGCAATCAGAACAGTTTCAGCTATTCTGGCAGTTGTGCTCCTGGTGACCGCATTCGGCACCGCGGACGTCTCTGCCAAATCTAAGAAGTCCGGCGCAGCCAAGCTTGCCAGACCGAAAATTTCAGTCAAAACCTCAGGCAGATACGACGTCACCCTTCACTGGAAGAGCGTCAATGGTGCGGAGAAATATCTGGTCTACCAGTCCACCAAGAAGCACAAAGGCTACAAGCTCGTAATGCGTGCTTCCGCCGGGACCAATTCCTATCACACTGACTCAGTCAAATCCGGCAAACTCTACTTCAAGGTGAAATGTGTCGGCAAGGTTAATGGCAAGGCGGCGAAGAGCAAATTCAGCAAGATCAAAAAAGTCAAAATCAGCAGACCGAACAAAAAAGGCAACTCAGGCAAATACGCTCTGGGAAATGCCGGTTACAACGGCAAGCTCAAGGGCAAGAAGCTGGTCTTCGTAGGAAGCTCCCTCACTGCCGGATACAGATCCAAGAATGTATCCTTCGTAGATTATCTGGCTAAGCGCACAGGCTGCACCGTTGTCAAGGACGGCCGCAGCGGAACCACCACAGCCAGAAACGGCAGCGGCAAGGATTTCGTGACAAGATCCGTCTCGCTGATAAACAGAACGAAACGTCCGGATCTCTTCCTCTGTCAGCTTTCCGCCAACGACGCTACTAAAGGAATCAAGCTGGGCAAGGTTACTCCGGCGGGAACTCCTATGGAGAAGTTCGACACGACAACCGTGGCCGGAGCCATGGAATACATCATATGCTATTCAGACAAGAAATGGGGATGCCCGGTTGTATTCTACACGGCCATGCATATAGACAACCCCCGTTACAAGCAGATGTTATCTCTGCTCAAACAGGTTCAGAAGAAGTGGAATATCGGCGTTATAGACCTGTATCACGGTCTCAACAAATACTCCATCAAAGGCAAAACCTACAGGCTCTACATGCACGACAGACTCCACCCATTTAAGGCCGGCTATCTGAAATGGGTAACGCCTTACTTCGAAGCGCGCATTCCGGGATTCCTGAACATGCCGCTCAGAAGCTACGTGCCGCCGGGAGAGACAGAGCCTCCGACAGAAACAGAACCGCCTACAGAAGAAGTAACGGATCCGACAGAGTCCACGGAACCTGCGGAATCCACAGATCCGACGGACAGCACGGATTCCGAGACCGGCACGGATGAAGCGGAATCTTCAAACTCAGAGGATCAGAATCCCCTGTAGATAAAGGATGCCGCATCGTATCCGACACCATAAACACCGAATATAATTACAGACAGTATTCCTGCCATATAGATCGCCCACCTTACGGGCAGCGGCAGGGATGCTGTTTTTTCACGCACATTTATACCACGCTCCTGCATCAGGCTGACGCAGAAGAAGAGTATGAGGGCCAGACCCAGAACAAACCAGTTGTCCAGATCAAGACCCATCTCACAGAGACGCGGCATCAGCCCGCTCAGATGAAACGCTCCCAGACACCTTCCCAGCATATCAAAACCCGCCGTGACGCTCACCGCCCGGGTTATACATTTACCTATCACCATGATGGCGAAGGTCCTGATAATCTGCCATACTCTCCAGACCGGACTTTCGGTCCTGATGTGCAGAGCCCTGTTAACCGCCGCGAACACATCGGTCATAGCCATGGAGAGAACTATAATCGTGGCGTTATACAGTCCGAACACTATGAATCCCCATCCGGCACCGTGCCATATTCCAATAAGGAAGAATGTCACGAAGGTCGGCAGATATGAAGGAAGCTGCTTCCCCAGGTTACCCTGCCTGAGGTGCTTTCTTCCCCACTTGCCGATTTTGCTCGACAGCTTCGACAGCGCCAGAGAGTAGAACACGTAGTCGCGCATCCAGTTAGTCAGGGACATATGCCACCTTCTCCAGTACTCGGCCACTGTATTGCCGAAATACGGCCTGCGGAAGTTTTCTGTGAGATTTATGCCCATGCATTCGGCGGCACCTCTCACGATATCTATACCTCCGCTGAAATCCGCATAAATCTGAATTGCATAGAGCACTACGGCTATGAGAATCTGCGTCCCGTCATAATCCTGATAGGATCCGAATACCGCGTCAACAGGTATGGCTATGCGATCCGCGATTATGAGCTTCTTGACGAAGCCCCAGATAATCAGCTGCGCTCCGAAGGTGAGATTTCTGTACGAGAAGCTGTGAGACTCCCGGAGCTGCGCGCCCAGATCATCGTATCTGCTTATCGGCCCCTGCACCGCCTGAGGGAAGAAAGAAAGAAACAGGGCGAACCTGAAGAAATTCCTCTCCGCTTCAATCTTGCCGCGATAGATATCGATGCAGTATCCCACAGCCTGGAACATATAGAATGAAATTCCCATAGGAAGCATTATATTTATCAGCGGCCTGTCCCCATCGTACCTGAACAGAGCCAGCAGCCCCGATGCGGCTTCCGTGATGAAATTCAGGTACTTGATCACGAGCAAAGTCCCGAAGACCGCGATAAGGACCCCTATGAGGACTTTTTTCATGTTCTTCTTCGCAGCCTTGCGGCTCTCCGCTTTTTCTCTGATGGCTTCCATCCATCTGCCCCCGGCATACACAGCCAGAGTTGTCGCCAGGACGAAAATCAGCGGCGTTATCCCGGCGAAGAGATAGAAGCAGCAGCTGCTCAGCAGCAGAACCACCCACTGTGCCCCGCCCGGCACTATGTAGTACACAAGCAGGACTATTCCCAGAAATATCAGAAACTCAATTGAAATTATAGACATTACTCAAACCCGTACTTTTCCAGCACCTCATGGAAGTGCTCAATATCCTTCTCAAACTGCTTTTGCGTGGCCTCGGAAACGTCACTTGCCTCAAGGCCGTAATTATCCGTCAGGTAGTCGGTGAAATAATTCGTCAGCTTGACAGATCCTCCCGCATTGCAATGGTGATCATCATAGAAATCCCTTCCCCAGTCGAGACCGCATTTCTCCGTTATACCGTCCACATTGTAGTCCAGGTATCCGGCGCCCAGCTTCTCCGCCGCCGCGGCGACAGCTTCATGTTTGCCCATTGTCCACCGCTGGTCGGGAGTCGTCACAAGCAGGAGCTCTATGCCGTTTTCTCTGCAAAGCTCAGCCGTCTTCTCGTACCATTTCATTGAGGATTCGGTCACACTGACTTCTGTGCGGTCCTGCATGTTCTCTTCGGAGTTGTCCTCCTGGGCCTTGACCTTGTACACCGCATACTGTCCGTGCTTGAAGTCGTACTCGTTCCTGTCGCCCACCTGAAGACCTTCTCTTATCTCGGTCCACCTGCTGTGATATCTTCCGATGGGCATTATGTAGCTGGACAGAGTCTGCCAGCTGCTCTCATCGGTTATTGCCTTTGCGACCCGGAGCTTGTCGACGGTCAGGGGCATGTAGTCCATACCGCGGCGCACGCGCACTTCCTCCCTGTCAACATCGAAGTTCTCCAGAAGCATGGAGGCGGAGCAGACCACAATTTCAGGGTTCTGGCTGCGAAGCGCATCCTTCACGTCCAGATACATGACCTGAGGCGGCTGTCTGGAGTTTCCCCTCACGTGGGCTGTTATCTGCGCCTTCTCGTAGATTATCAGAGGCGAAATGCCCACCATAACAGAGCTGGTGCCGCAGACCAGCACGTCCACTGAATCCTCCTCCGTTTTCTCGTGGAATGTCACGGACTGCATGGTATCCTGCCACTGGAAGGGAATCATCTCCCTCTGCACGGCAAATACCAGTACCGCCAGAATCAATATGAATATTAAGGTTTTTATCAGGTTTTTCATTCCTGCCCCCTTACTAACCATTAAAAGTCCCACCGGGTTACGCATGAAAACCAGAGGCTTGGTGGGTTCTGTCACCGTTATTATACCGTTTCTCTTACATCTGTCAACCGCTAATTCCCCTTCCCTTAACAAATATAGAGCCAATCCCCCGCCTCGCATGTGATAGAATAAACCCCGGAGGTAATCATGAACAGAAGAAGAGTTTTTCACAGCATAATCACAGCAATACTTATCATCACACTCATGTCTCCGTCAGTCTGCACGGCAGCAGCGGCAGACAGCGGCAGCGGCAGCGCCGGCACTGAGGACTTTGCGTATGTACCCGGAGAGGTTATCGTCTCCTTCACGGAGGACACGAGCCGCGGGGAAATGGAAGCCATCATAGAAGATGTCGCCGACGAACCGGAGGTAACCGAACTCACGGGCGACTCAGTTGTCCTGGAGACGGACGCCACCTCAGACACCATGGATATGATAGAACAGCTTCAGGAGAACCCTGAGGTCGAATACGCCCAGCCGAACTACTGCTACACCCCGGACAGCTACAGCAACGACACTTACAGCAGGGCGGGCAGCTCCGACAGCTGGTACCTGGACTACATGGACGTGCCGGAAGCCTGGTCGGCAATCGAAGCCTTCCGTGAGGACGGAACGATTCCGGACACAGCAGCCAGAGTCAGAATAGCCACAATCGATTCCGGGATAAACATAAACCACGAGGACATGGCCGGCATCAGTGAAGGAGGCAACTTCGACACGGAACACTGCGTCACGGTTCTGGCAGAAGACGAATCCTCGTCCGAAACTGCAGACCTTACCTACCCTCATAAATCAATCACCCACGGCCACTCCACAGCCTCGATAATAGGATCCACCTCGAACAACGGCAAAGGCACTGCAGGAGTTGCCGCAGGCCTTCACAACGACATCGCGGAGGTAATGGCGATTAACGTTTTCAGAAACGAATCCGGCTTCACCTCCGTGCACAAGGCCACATCCGCAGACATATGCGCCGGCATCAGATACGCATGTGAGAACGGAGCCCGGGTCATCATGATGTGTCTGGGTCACAACTCAAGCTACAAGGACGGCTACGGACAAGCAATAGACGATGTGGCTCTCGAGGAGGCAATAAACGAAGCTACCGAAGAATATGACGTCGTCTGCGTTGCATCGGCGGGAAACAGCAACAGTACCGGCTCATGGTACCCCTCTGACTTCGACGCATGCGTCAGCGTCATCAACACCACCCGCTACACTGACATCGACAGCTCCGGGTGCAAATACTCAAGCTCCAACTACGGTCCCGAAAAGGACATTTCAGCTCCGGGCCACAACATACGCCACGCAGCCCGGTCGGGAGGCTACTCTTACAGTACGGGCACATCCTCTTCCGTGGCTTCGGCAGCTGCAGTGGCAGGCCTGGTGCGCTACGTGAACCCGGACCTCACCCAGGAGGAAGTGAAGAACATTCTTTACACCACCGCCACGGATCTCTATACGGCCGGCTGGGACAAGTACACCGGATACGGCAACGTGAACGCCTACGGAGCGGTAACGGCTGCCGCAGGCAAGCCGGCTGCGTCGAAGACAACTCTGCTCTCCAAACCCGTTGCCAAAGCGGTGAGCATGAGCAAAAGCTCCATTAAAATCACCTGGAACAATGTGGGTGCCTCCAAGTATTACATATACAGGTCGACTAAATCCGCCTCAGGCTACACCCTTGTCAAAACGACCACGGGAACATCCTGGACCAACACAGGCCTGACATTCGGCAAGAAGTACTATTACAAGGTTCTGCCGAAGGGAACGTCATCGGACGGCAAGCGAATCGACGGCAGCACGAGCTCAGCCGCCGGAGCCACCGTCACCTGCGGCACGACAACAATCAAGGTCAAGGCCAAAGGCAAAAAAAAGGCCCGGGTCTACTGGACCAAGGCCACGAATGCTTCAGGCTATGCCATCTACAGGTCCACACGCCCGGACCGGGGCTTCAAGCGCGTTAAGACGATCACGAAATCGAGCAAAGGCTCCACCCTCATCACCGGGCTTAAGTCGAAGAAGACCTACTACTACAAAATCCGCGCCTACCGAAAGAAGAACGGCAAGAAGTACTACGGAAGCTACACGGTAGTCAAAGCCTGCAGGCAGAAATAGGGGGAACTATCTATGGAAACCATTATCGAATCCTGCCTCGAACCACGAGTGGACTTCGAACTGTTTAAGAGCAATGCTTGATTACATAAGCAAGCAAAACGACATCCCCATGTGTACCCAATACAATGATCTCCGCAATATGAAGTTATCACTATGACCATTCGCAATACTATCGATGTTATCTGACTCAATTCTTTCTGAATTTCTGATAAAAAACCCCTGAGACAGCAATTTTTTGTCAGTAAATCTTGCCCGTACAAGTCTATATGCATAATCATGAGACGATATCCGCCCCTCAGATTTCCATTAAATGGATATCTGAGGGTTTTGCTCTGTCTTAGCGTTCCTGATGCCTCTATGCTACCTTTGCCGGAGTCGCCAAACTGATAAAAAAACTCATATATCAGAGATTTTGTCAGAATTATTTAGCGCTGTACCCCGCGAAAGTGATTTCCTGCCGTTTAAACATACCGGATGAGTGCATAAATCGCAGATTCTATTACATTTAGCGTCAGCCAAAAGAAGAGGGCCGCGCCCTAACTGTTATTTCCTGTTAACGCGACAGCCACTCTCTTCATCCTATTCGATTCTATCTTCTCTTTTTCTTAAACCTGACTTTAACTTTAGCGTCCGTGGTGATGGCGCTGCTGACGGTCAGGGTTCTGTTGCGGTACTTTTTCTTGTACTTTTTCACTTTACCGTTGACGGATATTGAGGCGACGTAGGAGCGCTTGGAGGCTTTAGCCTTCACTGTGGCCTTGTCTCCCGGCACGTAGTAGCGGGTGGAAGTAACCTTGCCCTTGCCTTTGCCCGTCTTGCTTGTTGTCACCTTCAGCAGCGGCGAGGATGTGGCAATAACGGAAGCCTCCGCGTCGCTGTTCACCACGTAGAATGTGGATCCGATGGTAAGTCCGTTCAGGTCGCTGTACTCGGCTTTAGCGGAGTACTGGTAACCTGTATCGCTGAATTTACCTGTGTAAACGTTATATGTGAAGGTGTCGCCGTATCCGGTCGGTATGCCGGTCACGATGGCTCCGCTCCTGTAGTTGGAGAGCAGACCTTCATAGTAATTGTAGGTTTTCGTGTCTTTTTTGATGGTCATTGGTCCGCAGACCGGTTTGATTGCCGCGTACTTCCAGGATGAGCCCTTCAGAACCTGGAGGGACGGTTCGCCGCCGGAAGCTGCCGCCATATATACGAGCCTGTCGCCGCACTGGATTGCCTGCCCCTCAGCGCCCGCCGAAGGCATCTTCGGACCGGTTGACCACTTCTTAGTGGACGGATTGTAGATACTTACAGCTGCGGAGAGAGCCTCCTTGCCGCCGGAGTAATCGTATCCGCCCAGGACATAGATTTTGCCGTTGTATGCTGCCAACGCCTGATAATCCCTGCTGCTGACGGATGCAGGCAGCTTGGTCTCGGCACGCACACTTCCCGATGAGGTGCTCATGGAGAAGAGGCGGTAAGTGCCCGAATAGAGATCCATGCGGAACTCAGTGTCGCTCATGAACCAGCCGCCGCCGATTTCGGTGCGTCCGATTTCAACATCGGCGTAGGTAAGCTCGCCGTAACCGGCGATGAAATAGATTCTGCCGTTGGCGTAAGCCATGGAATCGCCGATGACGATACCGTACTCAGCCTTCTTGTTGGAAGCCTTCGGATTGCCGAAATTACTCTTATCAAGCATGCCCAGGTCTTCCCAGTCGCTGCCGCTCTTCAGCTCGGAGGCACTGATTCTGTAAACCGTATCGGAGTCGTGCATGTATACGTATCTGCCGTCGGTCACGTAATTCGTCGCCATAGCGGCGGTGCCTTCGTCCTCGTAATCGTCGTACTCATCTCTGGAGGTTTCCAGCTTCCTGAACTGCTTCTTGCCCTTGACGAGATAAATCTCCCTCTCAGCTTTGCCGTAGTCATTGGTCGCTGTTATTGTAACAACCTTGTTCGTCAGGTTGTTGTTCTTCACTGTGGCAGACTTGTTGCTGCTCGCGAGGACAGAAACCTCAGTTCCGTCGATTTCGATCTTCGCATTCTCCAGACCGAATCCTGAAATCACAATGTTGCCGCCTTTGACGGTCGCCGTTCTCACGTTCGGGAAGAACTGTTCCTTCGCGAAGTCCAGAGAGCCTCTGGTTCTGACTTCCAGGATTTTGCTCGAATCGGAATGGGAGAGAAGCGATGCTCTGATATCCGTCGGGTCCTTGCCTGCTTCGTCGGACTGAAGAGCACAGGCTCCCGTCACGAATGGTGTTGCCATGGATGTTCCGCTGTAGACATCGTACCTGCCGAATTCGGATGAAGGCACGTCACGGCTCACGGCCAGATCGTCCATGGTAACTGTGAAATTACCGCCGGCAGCCGCATAAACTCCTATGCAGAAGTATCTGTCTTCGCCTGTGGCTTCGTCCTCGGCGTAATCGATGTTCCACCAGGTTTCGTCCGCCTGATAGAGATATTCCGCCACAGCGTTGCTCTTGTTGGCGTAATACTCGATGTCATTGTATATGTCAGCGAAGCTCTCGTCCCGGCTTATATCTGTAACGAAATACAAGCCGCTCTCGTAAGCCGGCCCACCGATGTTTACCAGGGATGAGAGATGCTTAGGATTGTCGCTTCCGCTTGTGTACGGGATTCTGATAATATTCAGATCTCCGGCGCGACAGTTGAAGGTAAGTGTGGTTGCCTTACCTGCACCGTTCATGCCTTCGGACTCGGTAACCGTATAGCCCGAGGCCTTTTCCTCTGCAGAGGAATCCAGTGCATTAACCTGCACATCTGAATCCATGCCGCCTTCGCAATCGTAGTAATAGTCGGTCAGTTTGTTTCTCGCCTGCTCATCGTATATGGCAGCGAAGAAATTATCATAAGACACCGTGGATACTATGTTGGCACCCGGCGCCGCTATATCGACGCTTTCATCCCCGTAGTTGGAGAAGGATGAAAGCTCACCGTCACTTCCCGTTGATGCCACGGATATGACATACTCGCTGTCACAGTTGGCCGGATAGGATTCGAACTCATCGTTGTCCATACCCTCATTGCCTGCAGCACACACGGACAGCGCGCCGCCTTCACCTATGAGGTCGATCATCTCTGTGAGAATCTTACTGTCGCCCTCTCCTCCCCAGGAGTTGTTGACAGCAACGATGTTGACACCCAGGCTCTGGGCTTTGAGAATGTAGTTGTAGCCATTGAGAATTCCCTGAAGCTCTCCGTAGCCGTCACCATCGAGAACCTTGATTGCCATAATCCTGGCATCGGATATTCCCTTGACACCGGTGCTGTTGTCTCTCTCAGCCGCTATTATACCGGCGCAGTGGGAACCGTGTCCCGAATCGTCCAGCGGCGATCCGTCAACGTTGACGAAGTCATAACCGTGGGTGCCTTTGAGAGACGGGTAATATTTATTGGTCCACATGACGTTCTGCAGATCCTCGTTGGTGTAGTCCACACCCGTGTCAACAACAGCGACAACCTTCTCGGCTCCCGTGCTGCCCTTGTCTCTCTGCACGTCAACGGAACAGGCGTCGTAACCCCACTGGCTGTCCGCATAAGGGTCAGAGGTGGCGGCCGTCGCCTTGTATATGTAGTTCGGCTCGGCGATAATGACGTTGTCCTGCTTGTTAAGCTTGTCAACAAGAGACTTCGTGCTCATGGATGACTCCACGAGAGCGATGGTCATGTCCTCGCCGTATACCTGTCCGGTCTCCTCAACGGAGATACTCTGAGCCGTGGCCTTCATCTCGGAGGAAACTTCCTTCCGGCTCATGCTCTCATCCAGAAGCACGACGGCCTCGTTAGGCTTGTAGGCCGGTGTGTCCTCCTTCTTGTCGATATCCAGCTCGCTCATGTCCACCGGATTGACAGCCTCCGCCACCGGTTCCGATGCTTCCGTCGCGAAAGCCGCATCGCCGCCGGCGCCTTTATCCGTAACCTGTGCGGGCTCATCCTGAACCACTGCCGGAGTCTGTTCCTCAACCGGCTCTCCTTCGCTCGTCGCGAAAGCCGGCACCCCTGAAGTCACAATAAGACTCAGAGATACAGCCGCCACGAGGAGCCTCTTACCAATACCTTTTAGTCCTTTCATAATAAACCTCCCAATACAATGCCGTATAATAATGCATTAAAATTAATGCTTTAGTCATTTATATAACATATGAGGGAGGATTGCAATAGGTTAATTCAATTGAATGTCCATTGCATATGCATAGGAAATAGCCTCTCCTGTCTTTGTGGCTTTATATCCTTTTTCCTTATGCGAATAATCGGAAATCTCCACTGAGCCAAAAGATTTAAACTTCTCGTATATACGGTTCAGCACTTCTATCTCTTCATCAGAAAGCACACCTTCAGGATTCTCACACTCCGGAACCACCTGATGTTTTTCATAACACCCTTCATAAAACACATCGATGTGGGCAATATGATCTGCTGTCATTCTTTCAAGAATTATATCAAAATGATCAGGCACCGGTCCATAAGGAAAATGTACATATTTCAAACCGGATATCGATATCCCGTTTTCTTTATAGAAAATCATGTCCGAGTAGTTGAGCAACTTCATAAGCTTGGTCTTCAGTAATTCAGTGCTCTTATTCGCAAAAAACAAAACCATGGCACAGAGTTTCTCATAATCAAAACCCCTGAAACCGTTTTCCTCACATGGGGTTCTTGAAAAAAGCATGTCAAAATAACGACCTTCAACTCGATATCCTGCATCTTGTTCAAGTTTGTCGACAGTCTCAAGCAGTTTGGCCTTTTGTCTTTCGTCAATAACAATCTCATTCTCCATAAGATACGTCCGCATATTTTCAGGCTCTCGTAAGAACAGAAGCAAACTATTATGAGCCTTATCCTGGATAGATCCATTCTCGTATCTGTAAATAGTTTTATCTCCCCAGTTCAAGAGTTTAGCGAAACCTCTCCGGCTTAGCCCATACTGTTCTCTTATTTTCTTGATTTCCTCCGGCAGCAGCAGTTTATGCCTTCTGCGATATTCGTTGTATGCATTAACAAGAGTGGCGTTATCAAATTCCTCACAAAAGAACTCTTCTCCACACTCAGCACAAACCAACACTTGAGCATCAACATCGATTGGCTCGCCACAAACATCATAGGTTTCCTTCTTAATAACTACCTTAGTTTCGACTACTTTTCCACATTCCTCGCAATATTTATTCATCGACGCCACCTCCCTTCCTAAGCAAAATCGTCCTCGTGAAATCCAATACATTTCAAGATGTTCTCTCCATTCTCCTGAACAATTTTAACTTTTACGTAAAATTGCATCCCTTCAATATTCTTTTTGAAC
The DNA here is from genome assembly GCA_022773945.1 of Clostridiales bacterium. Lineage (GTDB taxonomy): Bacteria > Bacillota > Clostridia > Peptostreptococcales > Anaerovoracaceae > Lentihominibacter. Next base: position 7,077 of record JALFNS010000021.1, on the reverse strand, counting down.
TCCCAAATATCTCCCGGACGATTAGGATCATGATCCTGTTTAGGGCCTTTGTAGTAATCCCCGACAACTAACCCTAATATCTCGTTCTTAGCATCCGCTATCGTAAGACCATGTCGCGCCAGTGCTTGCATGTTTTTTCTTCTTGGAACAAAATCATATTTTCCTGCAGACAGCAGTCGCTTGACATCAGCAAGATATGCTACAATCTGCGCGTTGCTTGCTTGATTACTCACTCGCTCACCTCCGTCTACTTTATACTATACTCGAGAATTCTAAAAAGTCAAGAAAAACGCGGTCATATGACCACATTATGTCCATTATCTGATTTAGTCACACACTTTTCGTACGCCACCAAATGTGTTTAGCGAAATTGTATGGACCTTACCCCTGTTAGGATTTGTGATTTACCTTCGCATGTATCAACAATGATACTCGCTCCGGTGGCTTCATCAACATTTATCCGGATATTCTCCACTTCTCCGGCGGATACAGTAACATCCTTAGATTCCCCCGTAATCTCAACCCTGCTGTATCCTCTGATTCCCGTTTCTTCAACAAGCGACTTAAGATTCTCATCGTCCAGCATCATGAGTTCATCTTCACTGTATTTCACAACCTGCGAACCTGCCACGCCGATTTTAAGACTGTGGTTATCAGCCAGTTTTTCTTCAACAGCCGGTTTAAGGTAAGCAACCAGTGCCAGGGTAACCATAATAACGACAAGACCGTACTTGATGAGGCCTTTGCTCAGAAATCTGTTCATAATACCATCTCCACAACAAGACCGGAGGCTACGGATACCGCGCCCATTATCAGGATGAGCTTAACCGGCCCCGGCCTGAACTTGAAACAAACGAAGAGAGAATCCGCGAATATACACATCTGGATAATGTCCGGACTCATAGTTTCAGCATCGAAGAGCGTACCCTCGGCAATAAATAATCCGGATACGATGAGCAGCACAATTCCGGCCACCCGCACCTTGCCTAATATGGAATCCACGATTCCCAGTTTCCTGCCTTTCCTGATAAACACCACCATTAGATACATCATCGTCATACCCGGTATGCACAGAGCTATACTGCACAAGAAGGCCCCTAGCCATCCGCCCGACAGGTACCCCACGTATGTTGCTGTATTGATTGCCACCGGCCCGGGAGTAATCTGAGATACCGCGATAAGATCCTGAAACCGCTCCATTGTAATAAGGGAGAGAGGTTGAATGCTTTCGAACATCAGGGAGAGAATAGCGTATCCGCCTCCGAATCCCACGCAACCAAGTTTCAAAAAAACTAATGCCACTGCCCAATCCATCATCTGTCACCGCCTCTCACTCTGCCGACAGCGAAAGCCGCAGCTCCGACAAAAGCCGCTATTACCACGCAGATATAAGCACTGACATCAAGAAACAGCATAAGGCAAATCAAACCTGCGAACAGCACAATGTCCGCAGGTTTTCTTATGGAGGTTTTTATCATCATGTAGGCCGAGTGGCATATCAGTGCCACAGATGCAGACTTGACGCCTGCCAGAGCCCAGGAAATGATTGTTTCAAGATAAAATGCATCCAGTATCCGGAATATGACAACTATAGATACTACAGCAGGAATTATGGCTCCTATAGCTGCAGCCGCTGCTCCCTTAAGTCCCATTCTCTTCTCGCCGAAATACACCGCAGTATTGGCCGCAATCGGCCCGGGGAGGCTCTGCGCCAGTGCATAGCCCTCGGCAATTTCTTCCATAGTGAACCATCCTCTCTTCTCACACAAGTCATTCACCAGCAAAGGCATCATCGTAGCACCTCCGCCGGGGCAGAGAATACTGATTTTCAGAAACAGGCCCATGAGTTGCAACAATTCTTTCATATCTTTACAAATCCATTTCTTGAAGTTTTCTTTCTAATTCAGTCATTAACGATATTTCATACTCAATAAACTCTCTGAGCATGTTGATCTGTGAACTTCTCATTTTATTCAGAACAGATATGGCCCCCTCAGTGTGTCCGTCCCTGAGAAGGCCGGCAAGCTTCCACGTATCCTCAAGCAGGTGAATCTTACCAGTTCCCCAGAAAAGGTCATCTCTTCGGCAGTCCTGATTCTTCATGGCATATCTGTACGTCTCCTCATCAAATGAATATGATATTCTGAACAGATCCATTCCGAACATGCTTCCGACAGCTTCTTCCGGTTTGTCCGCGTTCAGCGCAGCTATCGCCTTATCGATACATGCGATATTGCCTATAACCGGTTCATGAGGGAACACCACCGAATCATCAACGGCCAGCTTCATTAAATCTCTGTGTACAACTCTATAGCACTCCAGAAGCTGCCTTGCGGTTTCCTTCACATTCTTCAGATTATTGTCATACTCCGGATTATTGGCATTTTTTATCATCTTATACAGACCCCCGCCTGTGGAAGCAAGCTTATCAGCAGCTTCCGCCAGCTTTCCGGACTCTTCCGAAACCTCTGCCGGCATGTCTTCTAGGGTTTTAAGGAGGTTCTCCGGAGTATGACTGAAATCCAGCGGCGGCAACTGCAGTTTATCCATTTCTAACAGGATTTCGGTATAACTTGCCGTCACGTATTCTATCAGACCTTTCTCCTCTTCATAGAGGGAGAAGTCATCGTACTGAGTATGATAATTCAGTGCACTCCACAGAGACGGTCCACCGCCGCATATAAGCTCTGGAACGCCCAGATTAGCGAAGTTAAAACCATCGGCCCACGGTCCTTTAGGAGGTGTAATTTCAGTTCCTCCCGGCCATACAGGTTCAGGCGGATCCATCATATTCTTCCTAAAGTCTTCGAAGAAGCTTCTCCATTCAGGAGTGCATGCGATATTGTAACACTGGGTATCCGGTCTGACCGCATCAATATTCAAGAATGCCACTGCCTTACCAAACCATTCAGGATGATTCCGAGTCACATTATTCCAGGATCCTATACACCAGTCATATTTAGATCCCGACACACCGTATTCTTCAGAGCCGTGTGCCACAACGGCAATTGTATGTTCAGGTTCATACCCTGAAGCCAATATGGATCTGGCAATGTCCAGATTGATGCCTATTGCCAGTGCATCATCCTGATAGGCATGGAAGAATCCGTCCATGTGTCCCGCCAGAATAATCATTGACGAGGAATCTTTACCCGGAATATATCCGATAACATTGGAGCTCTCGCCTTTCATATTGAGCCTGACATCCACTGACAGTTTCACAGTGATTTCTTTCTCAGCAACGCATGCCTTCAAACATGCACCGTCTTCTCTGGAAATATTCACAACAGGGAAACCGGAAACCATCTGGGAGTCGAAACAGCCAATCGCCCCTTCGTTGAGTGAATAAGCATCGCCGCAATAACAGCACACGAAGGCTGCGGCACCCTTCTTCATAGCCTGATATGCAGGAAAATTAACCCAGTAGTCTTCCAGCATATCGAAGGTACATAATACAATCTTCCCTTCAACATCCAAGCCTTCATAGTTCCTGATGCTGCCGTCTCCCACGTAAACCAACGGAGCCGTAATTCCATCATCCGGAGTTCCTGTCGTTCCCGCATAAGGACACACAGGTATGCTTCTCCCGTCAGCCGTCAGCTCTGCCGAAACAGGCTCCCATGAGTTTACCGGGAATGTCTCCACACTTACATCACTGAGACCTATTGCCTCCATCTCGGTACGTATCCTGTCAGAAGCATGCCATTCTCCCGTGCTGCCGGCACAACGAAATCCCATTTTGCCTCCATCGTTGCCCAGAAGACTTATGTCCCTTGTTATTTCGTGCACATATTCGGTATTTTGAAGTTTTAGAATCTCATTTAACACGTTTACGCTTCCTTTCTGAACAGTCCTTTCTTATAGCATATCCATGCAGCCACAACTGACAGTACAACACTTGCCACCATGAACAGAGCATATATCTTCGCCAGCAGGAAGTAGAGTATTGTTGTCAGCACGATAAGCCACGAAAGCTTCGGTTCAAACTTACATAACTGAACATATACTGCCGCGAAAACACAAGGCACGGTATATGTTTTAATAGCGGCAACAAGAGCTGCCGGCAGCAGTGCTATGAGTTTAGTTCCGAACACCGCCGTCAGGAATACCACAACCAGCGTAGTGAACAATGAACCGGCGACACCCAGAGTAGATGCTACTTCTCCTTCCTTCGATCCGTAAGGAACACCTATAGCCTCCTGGGCTACAGCGGATGCAGGCATACGAATGTCAGATATGCTGCCTGCCGTGAACGCCATATATGTTCCCGACAAACCGAGAATCGGATAATATGACAGAGGTTCTACAATATAGTATGTAGCAAAGGCCGCAGCAATAGTACCCCATGAAGACAGAGCCACGCTCCACTCCGGAAACACCCCGTACTTTATTCTCAGATACAGAACCGGCAGAAACATTGAAATCATAATCAAAGGAATCAGTGTCATGCCTATCCTTCTGCATTTTCTCGACCATAACTCGTTAAAGGATAAATTATTATCTGTCATTTTCAAGCCCTCCTTCATTATGAAATAGCCAGGCCCACAAGTATGCCTGCCAGCATAGCAATGCCGAGACAATACTCAGCAAGCCACTTGAGTTTATTCTTGGATAACCACATAAGGATACCCATAGCCACTGCAGAAACCACCATGGCTATAATTACGGAAATATCTGCAGACTGAACAGCTGTAACGATATATTCACTGTTAAATGCTCCGAATATTCCCAGCGTTGCAGCAGATGAGAATACGCTCAACCATCTTTCGTCACTTCCGCCTATTCTCTGTCTGACTTTCTCCATTCTGGATCCCAGAATCCACACAACCAGAAGCCATCCGCAGGCATTGATGGACATGGTCCACCATGCATTGGAGAGCTGCTCCATTGTCAGTGCATCGGACAGGTCTCCGCCCAGTGCCGAAACACCAACCTGTGCGGCAGTAAGCTCTGTGGTTGCTCCTCCGATTACAGAAAGTCGCATCCACGCTATAGGACCTCCCAGTACAGCTATAAGTCCAATCATTACAATAAAAACACCAAACGATGGCCCTATAGCGGATACAACTCCGGCTCTGACTGCTCTTGTACATTGTTTAGCAGATAAATCAACGATTCCGTCTCTGGCAGTCTTTCTGGCCAGCCTGAAGAACATTACCGTTTCAACAAACACCAGGACAACTCCCACTGCACACAATGCCCATATGGCAGGACTGTTAGCAATTTGAAGTGCATCTAAATTTTCTGTTTTCATTTGTCAGTTCACTCCCTCCTCAGGTACTAAATGACACCTTCTGACTCAAGAGCATCCATTTCGGAATCGGTAAGACCGGCGTATTCCCTAAGCACCTTACGTGTATCTTCTCCAAGGTCCGGTGCGGCTTTTCTGATGCTTCCGGGAGTGTCGCCCATCTTAATCGGTATACCTATCAGCTTCTCCGTTCCTACTCCGGGATGCTCTATATCGATGAACATGCTTCTCGCCTTCAGTTGTTCGTTTTCGAGAACCCTATCCATCGTGTTGATCAGGCTGCACGGAACACCTGCTTCGTCCAGAAGTTTCACCCATTCCTCACCGTCTCTGAGTCTGAGCCGCTCGCTTAAAAGCTCAAACATCTCGTCGTGATTCCTGTCTCTGTCTGGATTTTCAGCGAATCGTACATCTTCCCCCAGTTCCGGCATGTCAAGAACAGCACACAGTTTCTTCCATAAACTATTGTTTCCGGCCGCTATCATAATGTCAGCCGTAGCTGTTTCGAATGTCTCGAAGGGGAATATTGACGTATGAGTATTCCCGGTAGGGTGCGGAATTTTACCGCTTGCCAGATATCTGGATATGGCATTCTCCAGAATGGCCACCTGACAGTCAAGCATAGCTACATCCACGTACTGGCCTTTGCCGGTTTTCTGAAGATTGATATATGCCGCGAGAATTCCGTAAGCACAGAACATTCCGGCTATAATATCTCCGATTGATGTCCCCACCTTAACCGGCTTGCCGCCCTTAGGTCCGGTAATGCTCATGACTCCTCCCATGGCCTGAACGATTCCGTCATATGCAGCTCTGCCTGCATACGGACCATTCTGCCCGAAGCCTGATATAGAAGCGTATATTATGCGAGGGTTTATCTCCCTGATAACATCGTAATCGATACCCATCTTCTTCATCGTGCCCGGGCGGAAGTTCTCAATTACAATGTCTACGCCGGCTGCAAGTCTCTTAAATATCTCCTGCGCCTCGGGCTTCTTCAGATTCAGAGTCACGCTTCTCTTGTTCCTGTTGATACTTGAGAAATATGCGCTTACGTCATTCCCCTCCTCATCCTTTCTGAAGGGTCCGTAGTGTCTGGAGTCATCTCCGTATCCGGGCATTTCGAGCTTGATTACATCTGCTCCCATGTCCGCCAGCATCATGCCGCAGTATGGTCCTGACAGTACCCTCGTCATATCCAGCACTTTAATTCCTGTAAGCGATCCTTTCTCAAAACTATTCATATTCTTCGCCTCCTTTTCAACTACAGACATTTTAGTTCAGAGACCTTCCTTGACTTCAATGCATAAAATTCAGAATTTTCTCATTTATCTTCACCTTGATTCAGTTTGTTCTCAGCATCAATTCTGAATCAATATAAATCTGAACCTATGTTTACTTATTGGGTACTTATATTGGTATTTCTACCATGATATAGTAAGTGTGTAGAAAACAGAAACAACGGGAGGAGATACAATCATGAAGATAGGTGACTTCGCGAACATATTCGATGTATCCATATCAACAATTCGATATTATATTAAGAATGGCGTGCTGGTCCCCTCGAGAAAAGAAAGCAATCAGTTCGAGTTTTCAGATAGAGATGTTGAAGAGATGAGGATAATTCTCACACTCAAGGACCTCTTCTTCTCCATAGACGAGATAAAACACTACCTAAAAGTAATGTAAGCGGTAAAACCTATGTACCTTGACAAAAATCGCCCCGCGTGAGCGGGGCGTTACTTTTATCAAGGGTTTCAGCTTCTACAGCTGTCAGGAAGAGTGTCAGACCAGGGCAGTAAATCATCCAGAAATGTCAAATCAGT
>JALFNS010000001.1 GCA_022773945.1 Clostridiales bacterium | reverse complement strand
ATATGCCCTCATAGTTAAATGGATATAACAAATCTCTCCTAAAGATTAGTTCTTGGTTCGATTCCGAGTGGGGGTGCCAATAAGCTTGAAATTTCAACGGTTTCAAGCTTTTTTATTTGCTCGGAATCGAGAGAAAATTCTTCATTTCCCGACTTTCTCCCGACTTTTTGAGCACAGTTTTCCTCAGGAGAACGCAAAGCAGCAATAGCTGCCGCCTTTTCGGGCAGTGAAACATTAACATAATATCGCGCAGTCGTACTGATACTCTCGTGTCCCATTAGCTTTGAAGCTGTCTGAATCGGGACACCCTGACGGCATAAATTTGTACCGAAAGTATGTCTGTATGCATGAATTGTCTTTGCCTCTACACCAATTTTCTTATAGTACCTGTTTAGGGCTGTGCGGATATTTGTAGGATCATAAAGCTTGCCTGATGCAGTAGTGAAAATATAGTCTGATTTGTAGTGGTTCTTAAGCTGTTCTTCAAAGTGCCATGCCTTATGTTCATTAAGTGCGGCTGTGACATTTTCATTAAGTGGAATCAAGCGAATGGAATTTCTGGTTTTAGGTGTGTTAATCTTATACACAGTCTTAGTCGTTCCATCGTCCAGCAGTTCAAAATCTCTTGAAAGTTGTTTGGAAACACTCAGAGTATTATCAGATATGTCATCATAAGTAAGTCCGAGTATCTCACCGATTCTGCAGCCTGTATAGTAAGCAATAACAATCAGCAGCTTGAATCTGAACCGCGAATCTGCCTTATCAAAACCATTAAAAATCTTAAGAATCTCATCATCATCCCATACAACAATATCCTGACTTTCACCGGTGTGCTGTGCTTTTGGTATCACAAGACTGGCAGTTACATTTCTTCCAAGCGATTCAACCTCCACATATTTATAAAAACGTTTCATAAGGAGATTGGCCAGCCGAATAGAATCACCAGGCACGCCTTGAGCCGCTAAATTGTTATAATGACTTTGAATAGTTTTGGGTTTAACAGAATCCAAAGGATAATTATAGAACGGGGCCGACTTGATAATCCTGTTCCAGTTTGCCAGGTATTGAGCTTTCGTACTGCCTTTCAAGTTAGGGTCATGCATGAAAAAGCTGCTGATCCATTCTTCAGACAGTATTCCAAAATACAGGCGGTCTGTTGATAAGCCGGCAGTTGCCTTTGAAACATAGTCATGATACTTTTGCTCAGCTTCTTTCCTGGTTCGACCATAGAATTCCTTTTTAACAGGAACCTCAACGCCATTTTTATTCAAGGTGCGACCTACAGTCTTCGTAAATCTGAAATATCTAGTTCCATCCTTCTCAATCCATCCCATAATTTAAACCTCACAAACAAAATTTAAAAATACTGCTTTACAACAATGCTTACCACAATTATAATTGAAGAACACCAGTTCGTCAATATTGGGCAAATCCGAATGTATGTTCTTGATTCGAATAACTCATTACATATACGTATTTTCACTAACATCGCAACTTTCGAGTGAAAGGACAGGAACATGAGCAACACATTACGAATAAGAACAATGGAGACGGCGTATAAAGAAATTAAGGAAATGGATCCAGGAACAGCAATCACGAAATGGGCAATCAGGAAGGCTGTTACTGAAGGGTTTGTCCCCAGCAGACGTGTTGGGAGCAAATACGTATTCAATCTGGATGCATTACTTGATTACTTTAATGTGAGGGCATAGCCTATGGAGAAGCACGAGGAGGTAAGTCAGTTCTATTTCTTCAAGTCTTTCTTTGAGTCGGGTGAAATACTTCCTGATCCCGAGAGGCTGGCATTTTATGATTATATTTTGCGGTATGCGTTTAATTGGGAGTTGCCCATAGAAAACAAAGGCAGTGCAGTTGCGCTGTTTACCGCAATACGCCCGGTTATTGACCGATCTATAAAACGGCAGATTACGAGTCGTGAAAACGGTAAAAAAGGCGGGGCGCCTATTGGAAATCAGAATGCCAGGAAATATCCGAGAGAAGAAACAACCGCTGGGTTGAATTCAAAACTAACGGAGAAGGAAAAGGATAAGGAGAAGGAAATGGAGAATGGAGAGACAGATAGGAATAACCTTAAAGAAAATGATGGAAGATATGGAGGCCCAAATATCGACCTTAACAGACTCTATTGAGGAAGTTAATATCCATCAGAATTACTGCCCGTTCTGCGGCGCAGAACAGACTCGGCCGAAAATAGAAATACTTGTTAGGCAGAATGTCTATAATTACTGCTCTTGTGATGCGATGCGAGAGCATAGAGACAAACTGAACAACTTGGATTTTCTGAAACAAAAATATGATGAATTATCTCAATCCTTCGAGCTAAGAAAGAAAAAAGCGAGAGCACGGCTTGAGAATACCGGCATTGGCAAAAGGTTTCTTGAAGCAACATTCGACAGCTTTGATAAAGACTCAGATAGGAATGCGTATGAAAGAGCCTTGGAATACGCACAAAGTTTTGGCGAGAACGAAGGAGAAAACATCATATTCATAGGAGATGTCGGAACAGGAAAAACACATTTAGCAGCTGCTATTGCGAACTACATCGTTGACAAGTTCGCATGCAGCGTAGAGTTTTGGAACTATTCAGAAGTACTTGCAGAAATGAGAGCGGCTTTCTGGGACGAAACTAAAGATAAGAATCTCGAAAGTAAGATGTGCAACGCGGACTTGCTTGTAATCGATGATCTCGGCAAAGAGAAGGTCTCGGTATTTTCAACCGAAGTTCTTTATAGGGTAATAAATTACAGATATAAGGAAAAATTACCGATAGTAACTACGACAAATGCCGATCTGGACTTCCTTTACGAGAGCATGGGTGAAGCAGTTTTCTCGCGGTTGGTATGTATATGTCAAGCTGTAAAGATGCAGGGAATTAACTACAGGCTCAAAAAACTCTATTACTAAATGTGGGAGAGGCGGTCACAATGCGATTGCCTCTCTGATTTTTTTGAAGAAAACCTGATAGTATTGGAATAGCAAGCACTGCCTTTCTACTCCCGTTGGAGAGAAACGCAATCAAGCTGCTTAAGATGCGAGCAGATTGACAAGGGCTCTGCCCTTAGACCTGAAATAAAAACGGAAACGCGAAAAAAATTGTAAACGTTGTTCACATAAGGTAAAATAAACATGTAAATTGTAACAACATATTGACAAATGCGAAACCAGTAGTGGCAATGTTTAGACAGATAGACAGACAGATAGACAGACAGACAGACGCTTTAAGAAGCAAGTTTTTCTGTGCGGAAATATATACGTGTTGACACAAGCACTGTGAGATGGAATGTCCATTTCCCGGTGCTTTTTGATTTGAAATAACCAGGAGGAATAAACAATGGGAATTATATCGGAAACAATAAAATACGAAGGCGATAACTCAACATTCATCTGGAAATATCCAAATGAAGATTTCAACAACATGACAGAGCTGATTGTTCATGAGAATCAGGAAGCTGTATTCTTTGCAAATGGACAGGCCGCCGATACATTCGGTCCCGGACGATATAAACTCGACGCAGAGAATATTCCGTTCCTGTCCAAGATGATAAACGTTGTTACAGGAGTAAGTGTATTCCACTGCGAAGTTTACTTCATCAACAAGACCGTACAGATGGCAGTGAAGTGGGGAACAGATTCGAAGGTTAGATTTGTAGAACCAACCATGGGAGTTCCTGTAGAACTGGGAGCTTCCGGTGAAATGAATCTGGCAATTTCAGACGGACGCAAAATGCTCATAACCCTCGTCGGAACAATGAAGGGAATCGCATGGGGCGCAGAACCTGCAGACTTCACAAAATCACTGCAGGCATCATTTAGACCGCTGATTACTACAGCAGTAAAATCAAATCTGCCGGTGGCAATCAAGAACAAGAACATAGACATAGTTGACGTTGACCAGCATCTGGAAGAACTTTCGGAAGGACTGCGAGAATGTATCATTCCGGGATTCGAGGAATACGGTCTGACAATCCCTCAGCTTTATATGACAAACATTGTTCTTCCTGAAGACGATCCGAACTTCCGTAAACTCCGTGAACTGCACACTATTTCATTCCAGCAGAGAATGGCTCAGGCAGAGGCTGAAGTTAAGACTGCACAAGCAGAAGCTCAGGCAAAAATTACAGTTGCACAGAGAGAGGCAATCCTTGAAGGACAGACAACTGAGACAGAGGTTATGAAGCGTGAAGCTGAGCGAAAGATTATACAGGCTCAGGCAGAAGCTCAGGCTGCACAGCTCGAAGGCTTGGCTGAAGCGGCAGTTATGCAGGCTCAGGGCTACAACAAGAGAGATGTACTGCAGGCAGAAGTACAGAAAGCATATGCAGAAGGAATAGGAAATATGGGACCTGACAGCGTATCCGGCGGCGGTGGCGGTTCAATGATGAGCGACCTCATGGGTCTTGGAGTAGGCATGGCAGCAATGAATAACATTGCTCCGCAAATGGGCAACATGATGAAAGGCCTCGGAGGAGAAACACCGGCCATGCCGGCATCACCTGCACCGGGAGCATCAGACGCGACCCCGGGAGCACCGGCAGCCCAGCAGGCAGAAACCTGTCCTAACTGCGGTAATCAGCTTCCTCCGAATGCCAAGTTCTGCCTGGAATGCGGCACAAAGATTGAGGCTCCTGCAGCAGCAGAAATTGTATGTCCGGCATGCGGTCAGAAAACTCCTAACGGCAAGTTCTGTATAAACTGCGGACAGGCACTGGCAAGTACGTGTCCTAACTGCGGAGCAGACATTGCAGCAGGGGCCAAATTCTGTCCGGAATGCGGAACCAAACTGTAAATCACAGAAGGGGTGAATACAATGAATAAAGAACGAAAATATTATCTTATATGCTGGGTACTCCTACTGGCACTGTTTAACGTAATATGCTTTGTTATACCGTCAGAAGTCGGCGGTATCAATAAATACAGCGGAGCATTCTGGCCCTGCTACGGATTCATCACCGCAGCATTCATCATACACCTGATCTTCATGATTATCATTATGCAAAAGCAACAGAGCCGTATCAGAACATCCATGGTACTGGTCAGCTTTATTGAGCTTTTGCTTATGGCTGCAGCAGGCGGTATTTGCATGGCAATTCCGTTTGTACCGGCATGGATCGGAATTATCGTATGTGCGGTAATTCTCGTATTTTCAATAATATTTATGATTGGCACAAAGGCAGCAGGAGAAAACGCAGTCGCAGCAAACGCTGAACTGAATAGAAAGACAGGTTTCATGCGGGAACTGATTGATGACGCGCAGCACCTTCAGGCAAAAGCACAAACCGCAGAATCAAAAGCAGCAGCAAAGAAAATATATGATGCAATCAGGTATAGTGACCTGACAAGCGATGAGGCTTTTGCACAGGAAGAACGGGCGATAATGAAGCAGATCAGCGAGCTTGGAGTGTTGATGGATAACGGAGCAACTGGTGAAACAATAGAAAGTAAAACCGGCGAACTTCTCAGCCTGATTGAAGAGAGAAATCAGAAATGCATGGCGAATAAGAGAAACAGAGTGTAGGAGGAACCCATGGTAGTATTTAAATGCAAGATGTGCGGCGGAGATCTTAATATCATAGACGGCGAACAGTCTGTCTGCGAATGTGAATACTGCGGGTCTAAGCAGACTGTTCCTAAAGTTGATAATGAGAAAATGGCAAAACTTTATCAGCGTGCAAACAGGCTTCGTATAGCCGGTGAATTTGACAAAGCTGCGACAGTATATGAAGGAATAATTGAAGAATCAGACATGGAAGCAGAAGCTTACTGGGGGCTTATGCTTTGCAAATATGGAATTGAATATGTTGACGATCCTGTAACAGGGGATAAAGTGCCAACATGCCATCGCTCATCCTTTGACAGCATAATGGAGGATGAGGATTTTGATATGGTAATGGAAAATGCCGATACATATTCCAGAACTGTTTATCGCGAACAGGCTAAGCAGATTGAAGAAATACGAAAGGGCATTATAGAGATATCCGGCAAAGAAGCTCCGTACGATATTTTCATCTGCTATAAAGAAACCGATGATCTCGGACAGAGAACAGTTGACAGTGTAATTGCTCAGGACGTTTACGATGCGCTGACTGCAAAAGGATACAGGGTATTCTTTTCACGCATCAGCCTTGAGGACAAACTTGGAACAGAGTATGAACCGTATATTTTTGCTGCATTGAATTCAGCAAAAGTTATGCTTGCATTTGGAACATCTTATGATAATTACAATGCTGTGTGGGTAAAAAATGAATGGAGCAGATTCCTGAAAATAATGGCAAAGAACAAGGACAGATACCTGATACCTTGTTTCAAAGATATTGACGCATATGACATGCCAAAGGAATTTGCAAAACTCCAGGCTCAGGATATGGGCAAAGTTGGTGCAACTCAGGACCTGATGCGAGGACTTGATAAGATTCTTGATAAAGCGGGGAAGAAACCAAATCAAGGCTCAGATGTTCTGCCCGCAGAGGTTGTCGGAGGAGCAAATATTAGTGTTTTCCTGAAAAGGGCAGCCATGGCACTGGAAGATCTGGATTTTGAAAAAGCTGACCGGTTTGCAGAAGAAGCACTGAATATCAATCCTGAAAGCGGGGAGGCGTATCTGTACAAATTCATGGCGCATTATCAGGTGAATTCCGTCATGGAGTTTAAGACTTGCGAAAAACCTAGAAGTAAAAAAATATATTCTATTGATTCGATAAAAGATGATCCGGATTATAAGAAGATAGCCAAATTTGGTGGAAATAACTACATTGAAGAGATAAACAAATATGCGGATTACTGTAGACAGTACAATGGTTACGCTCTTGGCAAGAAACTCTTTGAAGAGAAGGATTATGTAAATGCAAAACAATATTTTGAAAGGCTGCGCGATTTCAAGGATTGCCAAGAGATGGCTTTAAAATGTGACGAAAAAATACTGGAAAGAGAACAGGAACAAAGGAAAACTCTTGATGTGATACGAGAAACCGTTCAGTTGGAAGCGTTTGGAGGAAAAGAAAAAGTACTGCTCAAGATGAACAATACAATTGATGCAGTAAAAGAGCGAAATGATTCACTTAGGCAGGAAATAACGGAATTGCGAAATAGTTTGAAGGGGCATTCGATAAATGAGTGCAGCATTCAGGAAGTAAATGAGGAAACGAAAAAACTGCTCCGGGAAATATCATTGCTTAAAGAGGAGATAAGTACTTTAGGCATTTTCGCAAAAAAGGAAAAAGAATACAAACGTAAGCAGCTAAACGAAAAAACAAATCGACTGCAGACATTTAAAAACATTATATCTATAGCGGTAAAAGAAAAGGAAATCAAAGAGAACGAAAACAGGGTGGAGATAATAATGAATGCAATTCCGGGAATCAGTCAATGTAACGGTACTCTTTCCTGGTGTGAAGAAAGAATAGAAGAAGAAGAAATCACAAAATTGTTTTCCGCCAATTTCCCTGTGGAAAAAATGGTTTGGGAAGGTCGCGGCTGCATTGCTTTTTCCAAATTTTATTTTGGGAAATATAATGATAGAACTCTGGAGTGGAAAATTCTGGAACAAGGCGGAGAGTGCAAAAATAAACTGAAACTTGTCTTAAATTGGCACCTCGGACCTATGCAGTACCATGAAAAAGCAGAATCTGTAGATTGGCGGGCAAGTACATTACATGACTGGCTTAATGGCGAATTCTATGAAGAAGCATTCAGCGACTCAGAAAAGAAAATGATAATCCGAGAAATTGCAATTTTCAGCGAACAGGAATTTCTAAGTTATACTTCACGTAGAACATTTAATAATGATAACGCAATCTGGTTAAGAGATAGTGCTATTCCGAACAGTGACTATGTGTCTGATAATTCAAAATTGGGGCAATACAAAATGATCGGATTTCCTAAATCACGCGAACACCTTGTTGAACAACATAAAGCTGAAAGAGGGGAAAGAAATCATGTAACTTTGGAAAAAGCATTTTACCCCGTATTGTATGTGGATTTGCAAAAGGCCGATTTTGATGCATACGGAGGAGCATTATATGAACTTGCAGAAAAAAATAATGCTATTGATGTTGATCTGGATAAATGCATCGGGTGCGGAGCATGTATCAAGTTGTGTCCCAGAAATGCCATATCATTTGTTGAGAATTCCCGCAATATAACAAAAAAAGCTGTATCTGTAAGTGTAGACTGCGATGGTTGCCGTCAATGTATCAATATCTGCAAACCCGCCGCACTTTATTAAAGCAATAAACAGTATTTCAAGGAGGAAACCATGGCAGTATTCAAATGCAAGATGTGCGGCGGCACACTGGAAGTAGAAGAAAACGCGAAAGTCTGTGAGTGCGAGTTCTGTGGAACGAAACAGACTCTGCCTTCCGAAAATGATGAACAGGTGCAGGGCCTCTATAACAGAGCAAATGTTCTGAGAATGAAAGGCGAGTTTGATAAAGCCGGTGAAATATATGAGAAAATCGCATCAGTAAGGACAAAAGATCCTGAGGCATACTGGGGCATGGTTCTCTGTAAATACGGCATCGAATATGTTGAAGATCCGGCAACATTTAAAAGAGTTCCGACCTGTCACAGGGCATCTTATGATGCAGTAACGGCAGATGAGGACTACAAGGCAGCTATTGCAAATGCAGATATCTCACAGCAGGCAATTTATGAGGCAGAAGCAAAGGCAATAGAAGAAATCCAGAAAGGCATTATAGCAATCTCACAGAATGAGAAGCCATATGATGTCTTCATTTGCTACAAGGAAACCGACGATGCAGGTCAGAGAACAGTAGACAGCGCAATTGCAAACGATATCTATCACCAGCTGACGCAGGAGGGATTCAAGGTGTTCTATGCGGCAATAACACTGGAAGATAAGCTGGGTCAGGAGTACGAACCGTATATTTTTGCCGCACTAAATTCGGCCAAGGTAATGCTGGCAATTGGAACAAGGCCTGAATACTTCAACGCAGTATGGGTTAAGAATGAATGGTCAAGATACCTGAAGATTATGAGTAAAGACCGTTCAAAACTTCTTATCCCGTGCTACAGAGACATGGATCCTTATGAACTTCCTGAAGAATTTGCACATCTGCAGGCACAGGACATGAGCAAGATCGGTTTTATTAACGATGTGGTTCGAGGAATCAAGAAGGTAATTGTACCGGAGGAAAAGAAAGAGGAAAACAAAGAGATCGTTGTAGGCGGCGGAAATGCAAACACAGCAGCTCTCCTCAAGCGTGCATTCATATTCTTAGAAGATGGAAACTGGAAAGATGCTGATGAATACTGTGAAAAGGTTCTCGACCAGGATCCGGAAAATGCAGAGGCGTATCTTGGAAAACTTATGGCAGAGCAAAGGGCGAAGAAAAAGACGCTCTTAAAAGAATGCTCACAGCCTTATGACTACAGTGGAAATTATGCTAAGGTGGTTCGCTTCGGCAGCGAAGAATTAAAAGCTGAACTGGATGGATATATTAAACATATAAAAGACAGAAATGAAAAAGCACGAAAGAATGAAATATATACGGAGGCAGTTAATCTTGCGAGAGATAATTCTGTTGAAGCTTACGAAACGGCAATAAAGAAGCTACGCGAAATCAGAGGATACAAAGATACAGATAACCTTATAACCAAGTATCAGGAAAAAATTAAGGGCATCAAGGTCGAAGAAGCGCGCAAATCCGAAGAAGAGCGTATTGCAGCAGAGCGCAAGGCTGAAGAAGAACGTATTGCAGCAGAGCGCGAAGCTGAAGAGAAACGACTAGCCAAGGAACTAAAGAAAAAGAAAACAAAGAAGGCACTGGCAATTGTGATTCCTGCGCTGGTAGTGATTGTTGCCGCAATACTGGTTGTTACGCAGGTAGTAATACCGAACAGTAAGAAACTCGAAAATATTAATCTTGAAGCAGGAGCGATTGGCACCTTCGGAGAATACGGCGGAGAACCTGTTGAGTGGAGAGTGCTTGATAAAGATGGAAATAAAGTACTGATCATCACTGATAAAATCATTGATGCAAAGCCATACAATGATGAATGGAGTGGCATTACTTGGGAAAACTGCTCACTGAGAAAATGGCTAAATGAAGAATTCATAAGCACCGCATTCACTGAAAAAGAAAAGGAGGCAGTTCTTGAGACAAACATAAAGAATGAAGACAACCAGGGATACGGAACGAATGGTGGTAAAAATACAAAAGATAAAGTGTTCCTCCTTTCCATTGAAGAAGTAGAAAAATATTTTTCATCAGATAATGACAGACAGTCAGAAGGAACAAAATATGCCAAGACAACAGCACTATGTGTAGACAATTGTGGTTATAGCTGGTGGTGGCTGCGGTCGCCGGGCAGGGATGCTTCTGACGCTGCCACTGTCCTTAGTGGTGGCGGTGTCTATGCGCCCGGCGACATGGTCTACCACGATGTCTATGGCATTCGCCCCGCTTTGTGGATTGATACAAGCAAGCTGAAATAGAGGTAACAAATGACAAGACAAATAAAACCGGTTGAAAACAATCAGGAGAAATACGAAACATACAGAGCTCTGAAGGGTCGTTATGCGAAAGCCATGCATTATGGATTTTACTTTGAAGCAATGCTTATTGACTATGCACTTTTGGAAGATAGACTCAGATCATTTCTGTACCATGCCGGTGCACTGGCTAACAGGGAATCATTTAAAATTAATGCTCAAAGGACAAAAACTGTAATAAAAGATATTTTGCGTAAATACAAAAGGGATGGAGAAAATGATTCTATAGGTATTGTGAACATTTCTGGCAAGATAAAAGTAGTACGCTCCATACTTCGATGGAGCAGCGAAACAGCCGAGGTTTATGAAGAAAGATACCCAAAAGCACTTAAAAATCAATGCGAAAGTCTGGATGCCCAGGCTTTGCTTGAGACACTTGATCACATTCGAGAATGGTGCGATTACAGAAACGAAGTAATACATGCCGCACTGAACAAGAACATTGAAAGTCTTTACAGTGATTTAGAGGAAAAAGCTGTCGAAGGCAAACAGTATGCTGATTATATTGACAGTCAGATTAGAATCCTGAAAAAAGGAAATAAAGTACGCAAAGCAGCAAACCTTGTAGTAGAAAAATAAAAGGAGCAGACCATGGCAGCAATAAAATGCAAGATGTGTGGCGGCACAATAGAATTTGAAGAGAGACGCATCGATAGTCGTGGTATTCGTCCCGCTTTGTGGGTTGATATTTCTAATCTTTAATTATGAATCTTCTAATCTTCCTCCCCTTGAGGGGAGTTGCCCTGAAAGGGCGGAAGGGTGACGGAACATGAGAACGAAATTAGAGCTGCCGGTTATAAGTCAGATGCTTTTATTTTTCCCGACTTTTTCCCGACTTTTCTACCACTTACTACCTAAAACAACATAAAGCAACCAACGCTGTCCAAGTGCTACAAACATTGAAATTTCAATCGTCCAGAAGCGAAAGCAAGTAATTGCAAAGGGTTTCAATGATTTCAGATTTTGAAAGATTAGTTCTTGGTTCGATTCCGAGTGGGGGTGCCAGAACATTCTGTCCCGCAAGCACGCAAGTGCGAGCGGCGTGACAGAATTTACGCAAGGGATGCCTGTGAATTCAAGCGAAGCGCAGGATGAACAGCTAGCAGCCCGAACGTGTATTGCTGCTTGGAATTTCAACGATTCCGAGCTTTTTTAATGTCTCGAAATCCAGCTGAAAATCGGTTTCTCCCGACTCTCTCCCGACTTTTTGACCGTCATTTGCCCCAAGAGACGTGGCCCATAAGAATGAAAGTGTTGCTGTAAAATATGATGTTGAATTTTACAGCATATTGAGATATGCTATGATTGAAAGGAGTTGAACTAAATGCCAAACATCAAACCTATTTCAGATTTGCGCAACTACAGCGAAGTGCTTCGCGATGTTGATGTCGGCGCTCCTGTATTTCTAACAAAAAACGGACGCGGCAGATATGCCATTCTTGATATTCAGGACTTCGAAAAAACGCAAGCCACGCTCCGATTAATAAGCGAGCTGGAAAAGGGTCGCAAATCAGGAGAAGAGAAAGGCTGGTTGTCTTTGAACGCCGTGGAGGAGAGCCTCGGGATTATCCATGAATAACCTGCATTTTTCCAAGGAGGCACAAAATGATCTTGTTGAAATAAAGGCATATATCGAGGACGAACTGTTAAACCCATCTGCAGCACTTGCAACCGTACGCAAAATTACCAAAAGCCTTCATATCTTGCAGACCTTTGCAGAGATAGGAACTCCACTCTCATCCATAACGAACATGGAGAGTGACTACCGTTTTATCGTAAGCGGCAAATATATAAGCTTTTACCGTGCCTATGGTACAGAGGTTTATATTGATCGTCTTCTTTATTCCCGCCGAGATTACATGCGTATTCTGTTTGAGGATACAACAACAGACGCGTAAACTAACTCGCTATTATCTTTGTCTCAAAGAGTAGCTGTTAACTTAGCTATCTGCAGGGGTATGTCGATCCTCCCGTCTTCATATAGGTTCTCACTCTCATGTAATAGTGGCTCTTCTTCGAAAGCCTGCTTATTTTTTTGCTCGTCTTATAATATCCCTTAACCGTTTCTGCTACATGTAAGTGCAGCCCTCTTCTCAGCGCCATAAGAAGTGATAAATATGGTATACTGTATTAAATCAACGGAATATTATACGTTTCAATAGCTGTTATAATAATAGGAATTATTATGCTTATCCTTATAGTGGAGGCAATGCAGAGATGGACAGAGTGAATATACCGGGCGAGGTCGCGGGGACGGCGACATATTACATGGGGAATCTGCCGGAGGCGTACGGCGACAGGTTGTACGATATGGAGCGCTACGAGGACATGAAGATTGCCGCTGTCGTCATGGACGGTGCGGCAGTCGCTTCAAGAGAGGAATTCGAGAGGACAGTCAACAGCGAGAGGAGGCCTCTTATTGGATTTTGCGAGTTTCTGGTGCGCTACGAGAATCTGGATCTTAAGGTGCATCTGGATTTTCGCGCAAAACGCCTTAGAGTTACGGTGGAACCGGAGATGGGATTATCTGACAGAAAGAAGCTTGCAGTTTTCTTAGACATATTGACTGAACCGGATTACTATGAGGCGAAGGAAAAGCAGGAAATAGAAGAAGAGCTGCATATTCCCGATCTGTTCGGGAAGCTGCAGTGGCTTGCCATTACGGTGATGACAATATGTTTCATCCTTCAGCTGATTATCGGTACTAATGAGATTCTGTTATTGTCCGACCTGGTGGCAGCGCTGATAGTGTGCTCTTACTGGACCTTTGTGGGTATCATGAAGAGAAGAATCAGGAGGAAGCACACCGGGGCAAAGTCCGGGTAATGTCGCGCAGCTTAGAGATGTTTTGATTGCATAGTACCATCTCGATTTTCTGACAAGAACAACAAAGTCGACGCCCTTCTTGTCAGAGCCCTAGGCTAGGTTCCGTCGAATTCTGACAAAATCCTAATGATAAGGAGATGTATTGTCAGAACAGCGGAAGACAACATGGCAGATTCCTCCTAACTCTCGCGCGATTCGTTTTTCAACAATACCTCAGATTGGATTTTCTGACAAAGCATACTGAAATTTCACGATTCTTGTCAGAAAACTCACTGGCTTAGTCGCGGAGTCTGACAAAATATTTGTGAGGGCAGGGATTTTGTCAGAAATCGCCTCTTTATATCATACTCCCGGGAAAAATGGGCACTTTATCCCCAGACACTCATTATTGTTCTCGTGAAATGAGCATTTGTGGTTCTCCGGCAGGCTCATGCTTACGCCGAGCCTCTCTTCGATGAAGGCGGCTGTGACTGTGGCTGCCAGGTAGGATACTCGCTTGCAGCAGCGAGGGCCGCCGTAGCGGGCCAGTTCGGCCAGTATGCGGGATGTAAGCATGTTGGCTGCGCCCCAGGGTTCCTCGCTCAGTGGTGTTATGCCTTCTATTATGCTTAAGGCGATTCCGCAGCTGAGAGCTGCGCCGCAGCATCCCCAGAAACCGCAGGTTCCGCCGGGAACCTGTCTGCCACGGGAAATCATTTCCCTGAGGGCTTTGCTTAAATCGAGATTACCGCCCGCGTTGCGATAGGCGGTGAGAACTGCCGCACCGGCGATGGTGTGGTGCTCCGGACCATGCATGTGCACGGCTTTTTCTCTGAAGAGAGCGTCTTCGATTTCCAGAGGATTGGAGCTGTCCATGGCGGCACACTTGCCGATGAGAATATCCAGACTCTTCTTCGAGTGGCATTCGTCACATACGAAATGGCCGTTTTCACATCTGGAATTGGACATGAAGGATCTGCCGCATATCTCACATGTCATGAAAACCTGATAATCTATATAGTGTATGGGCGCGCCGCATATGGGGCACGATTCGTTATTTTCTCTGTGTGATTTCATAATGGGACAATTTTAGCATAAAAAACGGCGGGCCACAGCCCACCGACGAAAAAAATACTCTCTCGTATTTGTTATTTAGTTCTGTTTACCAGTGTACTCTCTGGTTAAGCTTGACATAAAGTTCTACGTAGTTCTTTAAGTCCTGCTTAAGGTTGTTAAGTGTCTTTGTCATGTGTATTTCACCCCCTTGACAATTATTATTATACCATTTAATTTGCGGTTTTCAAGAGGCTAAACCGTATTAGTTTGCGGTATTTAAAAGGGCTGAAACCCCTGGAGCGGCTGGATTACGGGCTGTGTGCCTTAAAAACATGTTAAAATTTGCGGCAAAAAGGGTGGATTTTATAACAACTTTGCTTTAAAATGGGGGCGAGGGAGGAGATAATATGTCAAAACTTACCAAGAAAGCTCTGGCGGTAGCCCTGGGGGAGCTTCTGCAGGATAAACCCCTGGACCGTATAACCATTAAAGATATAACCGACCGCTGCGGTCTGACGAGAAACGCCTTCTACTATCATTTCAGCGATGTGTATGAGCTGCTGGGATGGATGTTCGTCAGCAGTGCGGACGAGATTCTGGAGAACTTCGGCAAGGAGGAAGAGTGGCAGGAAGGCTTTGAGAAGGGAATCCTGTTTCTCCAGGAGAATAAGGCGGCGGTTAACCATATATGCAAGTCCGTTAGCAGGGAGCATCTGGACAGCTACCTGGACAAGGTGGTGGGATTTTATGCGCTGAGGCTTTTGCGGATGCATACAGCCCGGCATGATGCGGATGAGAGGGCGGAGCATCTCGTTGCCGACTTCTACAAGAACGCCTTCATCGGGGTTATAATGCGATGGATAGAGAATGATATGGACATGCCGGCGGACCGGCTGGCGAAGATATGCGATATCATGTTCCGCGGAACGGTTGATGCGGCCGTGAGCAGCGCCAAGAAGGTTGTGGAGACCATCTGAATTTATACAAAACCTGTGCCGTGCACAAAATTTGTGCACGGCTCTTTTATTGTCCATGGCAGGAGCCTGAAAAGGCGCATATCATTATGGTGGAGAAATTTTACGGAAAGGCGGAACAAACTATATTTTATGCTTTTGAAATTCGGTAAAGCGGTTACAAAAAAACGGAAACTGATACTGGCTGTGGCAGTGATTCTCCTTATCCCATCCATCATGGGAATCATGGCAACGAGGATAAACTACGACGTTCTCAGTTACCTGCCCGACAGCATAGAGACTATGAAGGGCCAGGAGATACTGCAGGAGGATTTCGGCAAGGGCGGCTTCTCCATGGTGATGATTGAAGACATGGAGAAGAAGGACGTGGCAAAGGTCAAGTCGCGCATCGAGGATGTGGATCATGTCGACAGTGTCATCTGGTATGACAGCATCATGGACGTGTCCGTGCCTTATGAGATTTTACCTGACAGTATAGTGGACGGCTTCAACAGCGGCGACACCACTCTAATGGCGGTGTTCTTCGACACGGGTGTATCCGAGGACGAGAGTCTGCAGGCGGTGTCGGAGATCCGGTCCATTGGAGGGAAACAGTGCTTCGTCAGCGGCATGACGGCCTTCGTTGAGGATCTTAAGGAGCTGGCTGAAGCGGAGGAGCCGATATACGTGGGACTGGCGGTGCTTCTGGCATGTATCGTACTGTCCATCTTCATGGACTCGTGGGCGGTGCCGTTCATATTCCTGGCGGGCATCGGCATGGCAATACTCTACAACCTGGGCTCCAACGTATTCACGGGCGAAATATCGTACATAACCAAAGCCCTCAGCGCAGTGCTTCAGCTGGGCGTCACCATGGACTACTCCATATTCCTGTGGCACAGCTACTGCGAGGAACGGCACAAAAGCCCGGAGGACAACAATGAAGCCATGGCAAAGGCCGTAGCCAAGACCCTCTCCTCTGTAGCCGGAAGCTCTATAACGACTATAGCCGGATTTCTGGCGCTCTGCTTCATGACATTCACTCTGGGAATGGACCTTGGTATAGTGATGGCCAAGGGCGTGCTGCTGGGAGTTATCGGGAGCGTCACCATACTTCCTTCACTTCTTCTCACCTTCGACAGGCTTATTGAGAAGACAAGGCACACTGAGATAATGCCGCGTTTCGACAGGGTTTCATCCTTCGTTACAAGGCATCACAAGGCCTTCGCACTGCTCTTCGTGATATTGCTCGTGCCGTCCTTTATCGGGTACCAGAAGGCGGACGTGTACTACAATCTGGACAGGAGCGTTCCTCAGAGCCTGCCTTTCGCGGTGGCCAACGAGAAGCTGGGGGATGAATTCGATATGAACACAACCCACATGCTTCTGGTGGACTCGCAGATGGACAAGAAGGAAGTCGCTGCGATGATGAAGGAAATCGACGAGGTGGACGGAGTCAAGTTCACTCTGGGAATGGAGAGCGCGCTGGGACCTGCAGTGCCTGACGAGATTCTGCCGACCGGCCTTGAGAGCACGCTGAAGAGCGACGACTATCAGCTCATCCTCATAAATTCGGAGTACAAGGTGGCATCGGACAAGGTGAACGGACAGATAGATGCCATCAACGAGATTGTGGACAAATACGATTCCGGCGGAATGCTCATAGGAGAGGCTCCGTGCACCAAGGACCTCATAGACATAACGGACAGGGATTTCAAGGTCGTAAGCCTGATTTCAATTCTGGCTATATTTATAATAATAGGACTGGTGCTCAGGTCGCCGGGGCTGCCGGTAATACTCGTGGCGGTAATAGAGCTGGCCATATTCATCAATATGGGAATTCCGTATTATACGGGCACCGTGCTGCCGTTTATAGCATCCATATGCATAAGCACGATTCAGCTGGGAGCCACGGTGGACTACGCCATACTGATGACGGTGCGCTACAGGCGAGAACGCGCATCGGGCAGAGACAGAGAGGCTGCCGTGCGTATAGCTCACAGTGCGACTATGCCGTCGGTAGCGGTGAGCGCGCTGGGATTCTTCGCGGCCACCTTCGGCGTGGGAATCTACTCGGACATAGATATTATAAGTTCTCTCTGCAGCCTCATGGCCAGAGGAGCTATAGTCAGCATGCTGGTGGTAATGTTCATACTGCCGTCCATGCTCATGATATTTGACAGAAACGGGGGACAAGGAAAAATGAAAAAAAGAAACAGGCAGGTGACTGCCGTGATTACTGCAGGACTCATGGCAGTATCCATGGGAGCGGGAACGGTCAGCGTTCACGGAGCGACGGTTCCCGAGAAGGATGAGACCGTGTATGTTGTGACGGATGCCGCAGGAGAGCAGCAGGACGTCATAGTGTCGGACCGGCTGGTTAACAGTGACGGTGCCGGGAAGCTGGAGGATGTGACCTCCCTGAAGAATATAGAGAACACAAAGGGCGATGAGAAGTTCACCCGCGACGGGAACAGGCTTGTATGGAACGCCGCCGGTGAGGACATATACTATCAGGGGACCACGGACAGGGAAGTGCCCGTGACCATGGATATCAGATATTACCTTGACGGTGAGGAGATATCGGGAGCGGACCTTCAGGGCAAATCTGGCAAGGTGAAGATAAGCATCGACTACAGCTGCACAGAGGATGCGCCCTTCGTGGCCATGTCGGCAATGCTTCTGGATGACAGCACAATGAAGAACGTGAAGGTTTCGAGCGGCAAAGTCATCGATGACGGCGACCGCCGCATTGTGGTCGCTGCAGCGGCTCCCGGTCTGACCGGGATGGCTCCGGAAATTGCAGAGGCCGCCGGAATAAGTGACAGGGTGGAGATAACGGGAACTGCCCGCAAGTTTGATGTGGAGGACATTATGACAGTTGTTACCGGCGACCTGCTCAAGGATCTTGACGCAGGCGACCTGGGAAGCCTGGATCTCGACGGACAGATCGGCGCCATGGACAGCGCGGCAAAACAGCTTATGAGCGGAACGGACCGGCTCTACAACGGACTTGAAGCTCTCGAGGAGGGCTCGGGCACAATGAAGGACGGAGCAGCTCAGGCGGCTGAAGGCAGCAGGGCTCTGGCTGCCGGGACGGAAGCCCTCACTCAGAAGATAAACAGCAAGCTGGTTCCTGCCGCCGAGGAGCTTTCGGCGGGAAGCAGCAGGCTCTATGCCGGCGCGAAGAGCGTGTCATCCAATCTGGAGACTCTGAGTCAGGGCGCGGATTCAGTAGCCGGCGGAATCTCACAGCTCAAAAGCGCCATGGAGTCCGCTTCCGCGGATGCGGGGCTTATGGATTTGCTAGAGGAACTGAAGGAATCGGGAGATCTCAGTGAGGAAGGCTACAATAAGCTGGCGAGCGCCCTGCAGGAGCAGGCTGCGGCACAGAAGGCGCAGCAGGCCGAACTGCTGAAGAGTGTCGGCACCATAGAGGCGGGAGCGCAGCAGGTGAGCGGCGGAATAGATGCCCTTCAGGAAGCTGTGGGATCTGCGGATTCGCAGAGCAGTGAGACTCTCGTCGGCGGAGCGGGAGCTCTGACAGCAGGAATGAACTCCCTGACGGAGAGTATAGGCGGAACGGCCGCTGAAGGCGAAACCCTGGCAGGCGGAGCGGAGAGCCTGAATGCGGGAGCCGCGCAGCTGGCAACGGCCATGGAGTCAATGGATGAGGGCTCCGGAAGCCTCCTCGAAGGTGTGGGAGAACTGGATGCGGGAGCGTACAGGCTGAACAGAGGGATGCAGCAGTTCTACAGTCAGGCGATCGAGAAGATCAAAGACCTCTACGAAAACGACCTCAAAGGCCTGACGGACAGCATGCAGAATATCCTCGACAGCGGCGACAGCTACAGCATATTCTCCGACAAGGCCGAGGGTACTGACAGCTCAGTAAGCTTCGTTTACAGAACATCAGTTGCCGGGAAATAAAAATTTTACATTAACTTGATATAAAAACCGGCCGGCAGGTCATATAATGTCTGTATAAGGAGACAGAGCTATGACCAGGAAAATTTTCACATCAATATTATCCGTTACCCTGATAGTTCTAGTGGCCAGTTTCGCCATAATACTGGCCTGCATGTACGGCTACTTCGTCAACGAGCAGAAGGCGGCTCTCAACAACCAGTTCGGTGTAGTCGCAAAGGCCGTGGATCAGGAGGGATGGTCCTATCTGGATGACGTGGATACAGGAGACTACAGATACACACTTATTGACGGGAAGGGTAAGGTTCTCGAGGACACCTTCGCCGATCCTGCCAAGCTGGAAAATCACGCTGACAGAGAAGAGGTAAGGGAAGCCATGGAGACGGGAGAAGGCAAGTCCACCAGATTCTCCAAGACCCTGACCGAGAAGACGGACTACATAGCCAAAAAGCTCAGCGACGGCACGATTATCAGAGTGGCGGCAACGCACCTGACTATAGTGTCATACATACTGGTAATGCTTCAGCCTATGTGCGTGGTGCTCGTTATAGCGGTTATCGGTGCGGCTCTCATGGCCAGACGTGCTGCGGTTAAGATAGTTAAGAATATCAATGAGATAAGCTTCGACGATACGGACGATGAAGGCATATTCCGCGAGCTGGGGCCTATGATAGAGCACTCGGAGAAGCACACGGGAGAGCGGATGAGAAAGGAATTCACCGCCAATGTTTCCCACGAGCTGAAGACACCTCTTCAGTCCATAATGGGAAGCGCGGAGCTTCTGGAGGCCGGGGCAGTGAAGGCTGAAGATGTGCCGGAGTTCGCGGGACGAATAAGGAGAGAGTCGACAAATCTTCTCAATCTGGTGAACGATATTATCAGTCTTTCCAAGCTGGATGAGAAAGAGCCTTTGCCGAGAGAGACCTTCAATGTGGCCGCCGTTGCCGACGAAGTGGAAGCATCTCTCAGAGAAATCGCTGCCGGCAGGCAGGTGAGCCTGAAGGTGGAGAAGACAGGTATGGAATACCTGGAGATTGAGAGTGTATACCAGCTTGTGCGTGAGATAATGTACAATCTCTGCGACAACGGAATAAAGTACAACAAGGCAGGGGGAAGCGTTACCCTGGGTCTGGCGGGAGAGCCGGAATATGTGACGATTACCGTCAGCGACACAGGCATAGGAATCGAGCAGGAACACATCGACAGGATATTCGAGAGATTCTACAGAGTGGACAAGAGCCACTCAAAAGCCACAGGCGGAACGGGACTCGGCCTGTCCATAGTCAAGAATGCGGCTTCCTTCCTGAAGGGTGAAATCGATATAACAAGCACACCGGGAATAGGAACAGTGATAACCGTCAAGCTTCCCCGTAAGTAAACGGGAGAAATGTAAAATCTAAGTAAAATCACCTTTGAAAATTATTTCAAGGGTGATTTTTCAATGTTTTTGCGTTATCATAGAGGGTAGTGTACAAAGGGAGAAAAGACATGATTTTTTGTGTTGAAGACGATGCTTCCATAAGGGAGCTGGTAATATACACCCTCAAGGCTTCCGGTTTCGAGGCAGACGGATTCGACGACGGCGAGGGGCTCTTCGAGGAGCTCGAGCGGCGAACCGCAGCCCGCGAGGAGATGCCCGAGCTCATACTTCTGGACATAATGCTGCCGGGAGAGGACGGCCTGTCTATTCTGCGCAGGCTGCGTGATGATGAGAAGACATGCGGCATTCCTATTATAATGGCCAGCGCCAAGGGGACAGAATTCGACAAGGTCAACGGTCTGGATCTGGGGGCGGATGATTATCTGGCCAAGCCTTACGGCATGATGGAGATGGTGGCCAGAGTCAGGGCTGTGCTCAGGCGCTCGGGAGAGAGCGAGCGTGAACCTGAGGAGATTATAAGCGGCGGAGGAATAGAGATGGACATAGGGAAACATCAGGTTTCCGCAGAAGGGAAACAGGTTCAGCTGACACTCAAGGAATTCGAGATACTTCACATGTTGCTGCTCCACCCGGGGAAGGTTTTCTCCAGAGATGAGCTTCTGTCCGATGTATGGGGAGTGGATTTCATGGGAGAGACGAGGACGGTTGATGTTCACATGGGAACCCTGCGCACCAAGCTGGGCGCCTGTGGTAAGCATATTAAGACAATAAGAGGAATAGGATACAAGTTCGAGTAGAAGAAAGGAAGCGTTTATGGCATTTGGTAAAAAGAAGGAAGATACGTTCTTCACTATGTTTAAGGATTTTGCGAATATTCTCGACAAGATGGGCCAGGATTTCGGCAAAATAATCAATAACTATCACAATGTAGAGAGAGCCATCGCCGACATGAAGATCACCGAATCCGAGTGCGACGTCAAGTCCCACAAGATTCTCGAGGTGCTCAACGCCTCCTTCGTGACTCCTTTTGACAGGGAGGATATATTCACTATCGTAAATCAGATGGACGATCTGGCGGACTACATGGAGGACACGACCAGCAAATTCCAGATATACGGCGTGGACGCAATGAGAAATGATGCTGTGGAGATGGGAAACCTCATCGTGGATGCCACAAAGGAAGTTAAGATTCTCTTCGATGCCCTGCCGAACGGCAGCAAGGATGATTCGGCTCAGACCGCAGTTATAGAAATCAACCGTCTGGAGAATCTGGGAGACGCCGTATACAGACGCGCCATCGGCAAACTCTTCAAGGAAGAGGAGAATCCTATCGAAGTTATCAAGTGGAAGGATCTCTACGAGAATCTTGAGGAGACGCTGGATGCCTGCGAGCATCTGGCAGATACAGTCAGAGGAGTGATGGTGAAAAATGCTTAGTACAGTTCTGATTTTCGTTATAGGCTTCGCCCTCCTCTTCGAGTTCATCAACGGTTTCCACGATACGGCCAATGCCATAGCAACCGCCGTGTACACCAATGCCCTCACGCCCGGCAGAGCCATAGCTCTGGCGGCCGCCATGAACCTTCTGGGAGCCATGGCAAGTGAGAAGGTTGCATCTACAATATCCAAGGGACTGGTGGACGTTGAGCTGGAGCAGTACGTTATACTCTCCGCACTTATCGGGGCTATAATATGGAATCTTTTCACCTGGTGGAAGGGCATTCCGAGCAGTTCATCCCACGCGCTTATCGGAAGTCTCGTGGGAGCGGTAATGGTCTACACCATGTCGGGAGAGCACATTATCTGGAGCGGAGTTATGAGCAAGGTGGTAATACCTCTCTTCACTTCCCCTGTGCTCGGTCTGTTCATCGGATTCATGGGAATGAAGCTCATATACAAGCTCTTCGTGAAGTGGTCTCAGACCAGAGTTAACAAGGTGTTCCTGAAGCTTCAGGTCGTCTCCTCGGCGATAGTGGCCTTCAGCCACGGTAACAACGACGCCCAGAAGACGATGGGAATCATAACTCTGGCTCTCGTAACCGGCGGCCTTATTTCCGCCGACCACGGCGTGCCGTTCTGGGTAAAGCTCACCTGCGCATGCGTGATGGCTCTGGGAACTTCCCTGGGCGGCTGGAAGGTAATGAAAACCATGGGAAGCGGCGTGACCAAGATTCAGCCGGCTTCAGGCTTCGTGGCACAGACCTCATCGGCTCTGGTAATAGAGCTCATGACCTTCCTGGGAGCACCGGTCAGCACAACTCAGGTAATCACCACTTCAATAATGGGAACAGGTACAGCCCGCCGCAAATCCGCAGTCAAGTGGGGCGTGGCAGGAAACATCTTCACAGCCTGGATCGTGACCCTGCCTGTAACCATGGCACTGGGCGGCCTGGTCGTCCTCGTTGTGGAGCAGTTCTTCGCCTGAGTTAGTGAGGGATTTTTCGATTCGTGGATTTTTGCAGGATGAAGACGCAAAAATCCACGAAACTGTTTTAGCCGTACATGCGGCTATTTTTTTATGCCTTCGACAATCCAACCTCGCGCCATTTACAAAGCCTCTTACAGAAACCAATTGACCTCGTCGTAAGAGCGAGATGTATAGTAAGGAAAGAGGTGGACCATGGCGTACAAAACCATTAAAGAGCTGGCCGAAATGACGGGCGTGACTGAAAGCGCCCTCAGATATTATGACAGGAAGGGGATTTTGCAGCCCACGGAGAAGAAGGCGACGGGCCGCCGCGAATGGCTGTATGACGAAAGCGCGGTCAGAAGGCTGGAAGAGCTGATGATTTACCGGCGCGCCGGGATACCGGTGGAATGCATCGGCGAGATACTCGGCGAAGAGGTGCAGGTCAAGGTTGAGAAGCTTCGTCAGCATCTGACGCGGCTGCGGCTCGCCCGCAACGAGCAGGACCGGCAGATTTCGGTGACGGAGATGATAATAATAATGGAGGGCCTGGGAGAACTGGACGGCAATCTGCGGTACCGGCTGATTTCGGAAGTTTTGAGGAATGAGGAGGAGACAGTATGAGAAAAATCTTTGCGTGTATTATGACTTTGATGATGGCGGTTACTCTGATACCGGCATCGGTAATGGCGGAGGAGGAGCCGGCAGAGAATAGTGTAACATGGAGAGTGGAGGGAGAGACACTCTACCTGGAGGGTAGCGGAGAAGTGGCTGAATACGATTCCTCCGACCCTGCACCATGGAGCGATTCCGGCAGCGAAATCAAGGAAGTAGTTATAGGAGAAGGAATCACGGGAATCGGCGCCGGCTCCATCGCGAACACTTCGGCATATTATGCCTTTTATAAAGGAAGTGAAGAGCAGTGGAAGTCTGTCAGCGTTAA
This sequence comes from Clostridiales bacterium, assembly GCA_022773945.1. Classification (GTDB taxonomy): domain Bacteria; phylum Bacillota; class Clostridia; order Peptostreptococcales; family Anaerovoracaceae; genus Lentihominibacter. The sequence continues at coordinate 26,592 of JALFNS010000001.1, read as the reverse complement.
GGACAGCAGACTTCAGGGCATAGTCGATGAAGGACGCATGCATTATTCCATGGAGACTCACGACTGGGGTGAGTGGTATCCGGCAAATTCAGATTACTCTATGGAAGATATTAATTGTTGGGGAGGAGATATACGCAGAGCTTGTCAGGTTTGCGGAAAGACAGAAACTAAATACACATCGATGACCGGTCACCATTATGTTGCTTATGTCGATGGATGGGATGGATCTGTATGGACTCCTAAATGTTCAAACTGTGACGCAGTATATCAGGGAGGAGAGAGCGAGGAAGACGATAAATTCTTCGGAAATTGCGAGGGTTACTGTGATTATGGTGATCCGACATGTGATGGTTACTTTAGAGCTGTAGTATCTTTGAGCGGCACCAGCTTCACGGCTAACGGAGAAACACACAAACCGAAAGCGACGGTGTATATATGCTACTATAGTGTTGAAAGCTGGGAAGAAGACGAATGGGGAGATCCGGTAAATCTTAAATATGGAATCAGTTCCAAGCACAAACTCCCTGAAAAATATTACGACATAACATACAGCGGTGACGGCGTCAAAGCGGGCAAGTACAAGGTGACGGTAAAATTCAAGGATGCATATTCCGGAACTCTGTCAAAGTACTACAATGTCTACGCCAGCCCGATAATCTCTACGAAGATCGACATGTACAAGGGCAAGACCAAGAGCGTGAAGCGGAGCGACGCCAAAGGCACGATAAAGTGGAAGAGCAGTAACAAGAAAGTTGCGACTGTATCTTCCTCCGGTAAGGTGAAGGCGAAGAAATACGGCACCTGCAAAATCTACGCGACCTACAGAGGCAAAACCTATACTTCTAAGCTGGTTGTTCCGCACCATAAGCCGTCATATGAGGCGGAGTTCTATGACTACAGAACCCGCTCCGGCAAAGTCTACGTATGGGTTAAGAACAAGGGGCAGGCCCCTCTCTATGTATATTCCAGCGGCTCCAAGCTTATTGACTTCGACTACAAATGCTACGACAGAAATCTTAAGCTATACGGCGGCAAGAAGTACATCAAGATAAAACCGGGCAAGTCGAAGGACATCGTGTACAAGATCCGCGGTAGCGCCACCTGGCCGGGAATAGATGATAAGAAAATACGAATGAAGTTCAAGTATGAGGGGAAGAAATATACGAGATATGCCTATTAACCGCAGCGGCGGTGCATAGCTTGACCTAAAAGCACCTTGATACAACATCGAGGTGCTTTTATAATTGAAGTGTGTGAAATTTATTACTGACATATAGAGAGGGATACAATGACTGCCGTATTGCCGGGCGAGGCGGAGAGCGTTACGCTCGACATCGAAGGGCTTGACTATATATCCAGTGCAGGACTTCGCGTGCTTCTCAGCCTGAAAAAAAGATGCGGGAAAAAGCCGTTTCGTGTGATCAACGCAAAAAGCGAAGTGATGGATGTATTTAACATGACAGGCTTTTCGGAGATCATGAAAATCGAGCCTGCCTGCCGCAAAATCAGCATTGACGGCTGTGAGGTCATCGGAAGTGGCGCGTGTGGGGAATGTTACCGTATCAACGATGAAACCATCATCAAGCTTTACTATGGCAATGCCGACATTGACAGGATTGAACATGAAAAGTTGCTTGCTAAAAAGGCATTTGTCATGGGGATTCCCACGGCAATCTCCTATGACATTGTGGAGGCGAACGGACGAAAAGGTGTCGTGTATGAACTTATCAAGTCCAAAACGCTGGGAGAATTGATCCGTGCCGATTACACAAAGATCGACGAGTATGTGAAAATGTATGCGGATACCTGCAAAAGGGTTCACGCTATACATACATCCGATCCGGATATCCCGTCCTTCAAGGAAATAAACCGTGCGGATATCGCGAATATCACGGGCATCACCGAGGAAGAAAGGCAGTATCTGAACCGTTTTCTTGACCTTGTTCCCGAAGCTGACACCTGTGTTCACGGTGACCTCAATATCAACAATGTCATGGTTCAGGGCGATGAATGCTGCCTGATTGATATGGAAGAACTCAGCACGGGAACACCTATGTTTGATATTTCGAGAATCCTGTTTTCTATGATCTATGCCGCACCTGAACATGAGGAATACAATGCCTTCTACAAAATGCCGGCAGCGACCGTCAGGGAGATATATGAAAAGTTTTTTCGCGGATATTTCGGATGTGATACCATCGAGGAGGCACAAAAAGAAAATCCCGAGGTCAGATGGCTTCATCCGCTGGCGTGGTTCAGGTGTTGTACGAGCCTGCTGAAGGGCGACCGCTGGGGAGAAGAAATGAGAAATAAGGCGCTCGGCCTGCTCCGTGAAAAGTTGATTCCGTTTGTAGATGATGAGGAGAGAAGACTATGAATTTAACTAAACGTATAATAGCAACAGCAGTGATAGTAGCCGTGGGGGCGTTGAGCTTTTTCGCACTAAGCGGATGGGCAACAACAGAGGACTCCTACAAGGGTACATATAAGGAACTTAACAGACTTCAGGACAATGCGCTGGCGCTCACAGCAGGAGCTACGGCGGCGGCTACAGCGGCTGCGGTTATTCCGGGGGATGCTACAACACCGGTTGCCAATAAGCTGGCCGACGTAGCAGGATATATGGTGATTGTATATGTGGCCATTACCGCAGAAAAGTACATTACAACGTTAACGGGGCTTCTACTGTTCAAGATTATGATCCCCGTAATCGCACTTCTGGCGGCAGCGGGACTGCTGATTGAAGGCTGGGAAAGAAGCAGAAATCTTCACTATATATTAGCTAAAATCCTGGCTGTAGGACTTGTTCTGTGGCTTCTTGTTCCTGTAAGCATGACGATTTCCGGAACAATATACGACACCTATACGGCATCGGCGGAAGCCGAGATGGAACAGGTGCAGGAGGAAAACGCGAAGCTGGAGCAGGAGGCTGAAAAGAAAAAAGCGGAGGAGTCTGAGGACAAGAATATCTTCGTCAGGATTTACGACAATCTGGCGGATAAGGCTACGGATACCAAGACTTCTGTAACAAAGAAGGTTAAGGAATTCGAAGCCGCTCTTAACAACATGATTGAAGGGCTGGCAGTTATGATTGTAACGACCTGTGTTATTCCGATAGCAGTTATGGCACTCATGCTGTGGATTGCCAAAGTGTGTATAGCGCCAAATGCACAGATCAGACTGCCAAGGGAACTGAAAGCTTCGAAACTGCTGAAGAGAAATAACCCGGAAGGTTCATCAGATGAAGTATAACAAAGTCAGAAACATCATTAAGGAAACCATAAACAGGCAGGGACTTCTGGCCCGGGGAGACAGCATCGTCATGGGCGTCTCCGGCGGGCCGGATTCCATATGCCTTTTCGATGTGCTGGCGGATCTGGCGCCGGAGTGGGAGCTCAAGCTCTATCCGGTGCACATCAACCACTGCTTCCGGCCGGGGGCCGCTGAAGCGGATCAGGACTACACGGAGCGATTCACCGCCGGCAGGGGCTTTCCCTGTGAGAGCCGGGTGGTGGACTGCAGCGCCATGGCCTCTGAGCTGGGCATGACCTCAGAGGAGGCCGGACGAAAGGCCAGGTACGATGCCTTTTATGACAGATGCCGCAGGCTGGCGGAGGAAGGCGTCGACCGGCAGAAGATCAAAATCGCAGTTGCGCACAACGCCAACGATCAGGTTGAAACCGTTCTCTTCAGGATTTTGCGCGGTACGGGGACGGACGGACTTACCGGCATGGAGTACAGCCGCCGGGAGGGCGAGTATTCCGTGGTGAGGCCTTTGCTCGATGTGAGGCGAGAGGATATCGAGGAGTACTGCGAATGCAAAGGCCTGAATCCGGCACGGGACCACACCAACGAGGAGGCCATATATGCCCGGAACAAAATAAGACTGGAGCTTTTGCCCTATCTGGAGAGAGAGTACAACGAGAATATCGCCGGAGCACTGCTCAGGCTCAGGGATATAGCCGCTTCGGACAAGGAGTTCATCTGGCAGTCCGTTGAGGAGGCCGCGGAGAGACTGCGCCTGGAGGGAGAAGGAGAGATTGTCCTGGAACGACAGGGACTGGCGGAGCTTCATGAATCGATTCGCCACAGAGTTGTGATGAAGTCCTTCGGTGAGGTCGGTCTCACCAGCGACATCACGGCGGAGAGGCTGGCGGCAGCTGACAGGATAATAATGAAGAAACAGGGACCGAAGACCGTGGAATTTCCCGGCGGTTACAGGCTGAAGGTGGCCGCGGGCAAAGTCCATATAGGTAAACATGCCCTTGATAAAAGATGTGAATCATGATAAAATTAACTCTAAAATTTGTTGGTGAAACACAAAAAACAGCGGGAGGGCATAGAGCTTGAAAAAATTTAGCAAGAACTTAACTGTCTATCTGGTTATCATCACGGTAGCCCTTCTTGTATTCTGGTTCATGAGCGGCGAGAAGGAGCCGGCCATGAAGGAAATCAAGACATCTACCATGATAACCCATCTCAAGGACAGAGACGTGGAGAGCATCAACGTCACGGAGACCAAGCTGACGGCGAAGCTCACATCAGGAGAGACAGTCTACGCATACGTCAACAGTATAGTTGACATGGAGTATATTTACGGAGAATACATCATGCCACAGGTGGAGGACAAGACGCTGAAACTTGACAGCGATCCGCCTCAGGAGGAATCCATATGGGTGTCTCTGCTGCCTACACTGATAATGGTGGGCCTGATGGTATTCTTCTTTGTGTTTATTATCCGGCAGCAGGGCGGCGGAGGCAAGGCCATGTCCTTCGGGAAGAGCCGGGCCAAGCTTCAGAAGCAGTCCGACCTGAAGAAGATAACCTTCAAGGATGTGGCCGGACTTAAGGAGGAGAAGGAAGAGCTAGAGGAAATCGTGGACTTCCTCAAGCATCCGGCCAAGTACAACAGCCTTGGCGCCAGAATCCCTAAGGGAATTCTTCTGGTGGGCCCTCCGGGCACAGGTAAGACTTATATATCCAAGGCCACGGCGGGAGAAGCCGGAGTGCCGTTTTTCACTATAAGCGGTTCCGACTTCGTTGAAATGTTCGTGGGCGTGGGAGCCTCCAGAGTCAGAGACCTCTTCGATCAGGCCAAGAAGAACGCGCCATGTATCGTCTTCATCGACGAGATAGACGCTGTCGGCAGGAAGAGAGGCGCAGGCCTCGGCGGCGGACACGACGAGAGAGAGCAGACGCTCAACCAGCTGCTTGTTGAAATGGACGGATTCGCCGAAAATTCGGGAATTATCATACTGGCGGCAACCAACAGACCTGACGTTCTGGATCCGGCACTTCTCAGACCGGGCAGATTCGACAGGCAGATTGTAATAGGTGTGCCGGATATAACAGGAAGAGAGGAGATTTTCAAGGTTCACTCCAGAAACAAGCCTCTCGACGAAGGCGTAGACGCCAAGGTGCTGGCGAGAAGAACGCCGGGATTCACCCCTGCGGACATAGAAAACATGCTTAACGAGGCGGCCCTTCTGGCAGCCAGAAGAAACGGCATGATAATCCGCATGGAGGAAATAGAGGAAGCTATAACCAAGGTGATAGCGGGACCTGAGAAGAAGAGCAGAGTCATCAGTGAGGACGAGAGGAAGCTTACGGCCTTCCACGAGGCGGGACACGCAGTTGTGGCCCACTGCCTGCCTAAGACGGATCCTGTTCACCAGATAACCATAATACCTAGAGGCAGAGCCGGCGGATTCACCATGATTCTTCCTAAGGAGGACAAGTACTACGGCACCAAGGAAGAGATGAAGGAACAGATAATCCATCTCCTGGGCGGTCGTGTGGCTGAGAAGCTGACTCTGGACGACATAAGCACAGGAGCCAGCAACGATATCCAGAGAGCTACGGACATAGCCAGAGAAATGGTTACCAAGTACGGCTTCAGCGAGAAGCTTGGACCGGTGAACTACAGCTCATCGGATGAAGTGTTCCTGGGTAAGGATTTCACGTCCAAGCAGGCATACTCCGAGGAGACGGCCAATGAGATAGACGAGGAAGTCAAGACTATCATCGAGGAGGCCTACGACAGAGCAGTCAGCATACTCGAGGAGCACAAGGAGCAGCTCACTGCCGTTGCCGAAGGACTGCTGGCAATCGAGACCCTCGACGGAGAACAGTTCCTGCAGCTCTATAACGGAGAGAAGACTCCGGCAGAGATGGAGGAGGAGACCAGAATCCGTGCGGAGGAGCGGAAGGTTCGCGACAAAGAAGAAGCAAAGGCCGCAGCCCGCAAGCGCAAGCAGGAGCGAGAAGCTAAGAAGAAGGCCGAAGAGGAGCTGAAGCAGGATGCTCTTCAGGAGCTTTCGAAGACTATAGAGGAGCAGGGCAAGAACGCCAGGTTCAAGCCCAGAGTCATGACGTACAATGACGTGACCAACACTGCAGAACCGGTAGATGTTGAGGAGAAACCGGTACAGCCGGATCTCGAGCCGGAGGAGGACGACGATCTTCCTTCAGAAGAGGAACTGGCAGTATATGATACAGACTACATGAGCGATGACAGCGAAGACGAAGAGGAAGATTCCGGGAGGAAAGAGCGATGAAGGTAACAGTAGCAGATTGCCTGGAGCTTGAAGCCTTTGAGGGAGCCGAAGTCGTAGCCGGGAAGCTGGCAACCAGAAACGCTGTGAAAGGGATATCGGTCCTCGAGTCCTGTGATGAAGAGTACATGAAGCTCTTCACAGGCGACAGGACGGAGATTCTACTGACCGGATTTCTGGGAATCAGAGACGATGTCAAACGTCAGGTGGAGGTGCTGGAAACGGTTGCCACGGCAGGGTGTGCAGCTCTGGCTGTGTGCTTCGTTGATGAGGGAATAGGTCACATTGACGAGAGCCTCGTAAGCGCCGCCGAGGAGTGCGGGCTGCCTCTGATTAAGATGCCGGAGGGAATCCGCTACTCACAGGTGATAAATCAGGTCATCGACAGAGTTCTCTACGGGGATAACTTCAGAAACACTCTGATAAACAACACCGTTTTTCACCTGCTGAATTTCGAGAAGCACAGCAGCTTCCAGTCGGCAGCCACTGAAGCGGCAATAAACAATGATTTTCAGATGGTTCTTCTCAGTGAGGACTTTAATCCGGTGTTCACTGTGGAGACCAGACACAAAGTTTCACTGGCAGAGGCTATCAGACAGGGCAAGGAGAAGAACCTGGAGAGAGAAGCCAACAAGGTGTACACTCTCATAGACGTTGACGGAGCTCTCACCTACTGGGGACTGGTCAACATCGGCGGAGAGAAGTACTACATGCTGATTGTGGACAATGAGGATTCCTATTCGCCGGGCGAGATAACCAAGCTTGCCGAGATAATCGAGCTGGCAATGGGAATGTGGAAGTACACGCCGGAGAGGGATGCCAAATCGGAGTTTCTCAAGGCGCTGATTCGCGGCAACAAGAGTCTGGCCTACACACTGCAGGACGAGGCCCGCATAAGCGGAGAGGACATAGTCAGCGCCTTCTTCATCAAGGATGTGCCTAAGGAGACGGAAACTCAGATACTTTCGGACTTTGAGAAAAAGACGGACCTGGAGGTAATGAGAATCGTGGAGGAGGATGAGACCTACGGTATGATTCTCAACATGTCCGAGGGAGAGCCGACGACCGAACAGCAGCAGGACTGCACCGCTCTCTTCAACAAGATGAAGGAAGTCAAGGGCGCCAGGATATTCCACGTTACGGGGATAAACGGCATCGAGGGTGCCGGCGACGCCTACAAGCTTATAGGTGAGAGCTGGAATCTGGTGCAGAACGTGTTCCCGTACAAGAGGGTGTTCACCAAGTACGAGCTTACTCTGGTGAACAACTGCATCAACATTCACATTCAGAGCGGTTTTGTCAAGAAGAATTACATGGAGCTTCTCGAGCCCTTCAAGAAGGCGGGAGAGAACAAAGGCCGCCAGCTTCTGGACACTCTGGAGACCTTCGTTCTCGACGCGGGGATGAACAGCGGCAAGACGGCGGAGTTCATGGATATCCATGCCAACACGGTGCAGTACAGACTCAAGAAGATCAACGAAATGCTGGGAGTTGAGGTTACGGGAAACAGGGTTATCCCGGGGCTCACCATGGCACTGGCGCTGAAGCGGCTGGAGAGGACAGTCAGCTAGGAATGCGCCGGCTCAGTTTTGTACAAATATTGCATTAAGGGTTAAAAAAGCATCGCCTTTTGTGTATAATTGTAGAATAAACGGAACGAAATCAACGAGACAAGGAGTAAGGATATGTATTTCAATTATCTGGAAAAAGCGGATCCTGAGATTACAGCTTCGATAAAGAAGGAAATCAATCGTCAGGAGACAAAGATCGAAATGATCGCATCTGAGAACTTCGTTAACTACGAGATCATGGAGGCTGCAGGCAGCGCACTGACAAACAAGTATGCCGAAGGTTATCCGGGCAAGAGATACTACGGAGGATGCGAGTTCGTGGACGAAGTTGAGCAGCTGGCAATCGACAGAGCGTGCAAACTCTTCGGCGCAGATCACGCCAACGTTCAGGCGCATTCCGGCGCCAATGCCAATACAGCTGTTTACCAGGCCGTACTCAACTACGGGGATACTGTTCTGGGAATGGATCTCTCCAACGGCGGACATCTTTCACACGGATCCCCTGTTAACATTTCCGGCAAGTCATACAACTTCGTGGCATACGGACTGGGTGATGACGAGAGAATCGACTATGACAACGTGAGAGAGATGGCCAAGAAGCACCAGCCTAAGCTTATCGTGGCAGGAGCATCAGCATATCCTAGAGCTATAGATTTCAAGACATTCAAGGAAATCGCCGACGAAGTGGGCGCTATCATGATGGTTGACATGGCTCATATCGCAGGTCTTGTGGCAGCAGGCCTCCATGAGAATCCGGTACCTTATGCAGATATCGTAACCACTACTACTCACAAGACACTGAGAGGACCTAGAGGCGGCATGATTCTCTGCACAGAAGAGTACAAGAAGGCTATAAACTCCGCTATATTCCCGGGACTTCAGGGCGGACCGCTCATGCACATAATCGCAGCCAAGGCAGTATGCCTTAAGGAGGCTATGGAGCCTGAGTTCAAGGAATATCAGCAGCAGGTTATAAACAATGCTCAGGCACTGGCCAGGGGCATGAACGATCATGACTTCGAGCTGGTATCCGGAGGAACGGACAACCACCTGATTCTGGTTAAGCTGATTAATAAGGAAATCTCCGGCAAGAAGGCAGAGAGACTTCTCGACGAAGCCAACATAACAACAAACAAGAACGCTATCCCGAACGATCCTAGGAAGCCTATGGTTACATCGGGACTGAGAATGGGAACACCGGCCATGACATCCAGAGGATTCAAGGAAGACGACGTTAAACTGGTAACGGATGCCATCGCACTGGTAATAGACAATCCTGAGAACGAGGAGAAGATGGCAGAGGCCAGAGAAATCGTCAAGAGCCTCACCGACAAGTATCCTCTTCACAAGAATTTCCCTTATTAATCACCGGACATGAGACACATGAGGTGCCCGCTTGAAGGCACCTCTTTTGCTTTGGAAATATAATGTATACAAGAGTTTTTTGGTTGAAATCGCAGAATTCTTGAGATATAGTAATTGTGGTGTTTAAGATACCAATATCCAAAATACTAAGGAGGACGTAATAATGAACAAGCTTGAACAACTCCTCGAAAAGAAAGAAAAACTGGCTTTAGGCGGAGGAGAAAAAAGAATAGAAGCTCAGCACAGTAAGGGTAAACTTACGGCAAGAGAGAGGCTGGCGATTCTTTTTGACGAAAACAGCTTTGTTGAGATCGACACCTTCGTGACCCACAGATGCAGATTCTACGGAATGGACGAGAAGGAACTGCCGGGGGACGGTGTTGTAACAGGCTATGGTCAGGTTGACGGAAGACTTGTTTTTGCCTTTGCGCAGGACTTCACCGTAAGCGGCGGATCTCTCGGCGAATACCATGCTGAGAAAATCGTCAAGGTGCAGGGAATGGCCCTTAAGATGGGAGCCCCTATCGTAGGACTGCAGGATTCGGGCGGCGCCAGAATCGAAGAAGGTGTTGCGGCACTTTCCGGATTCGGTAAGATATTCCACAACAATACGATTTCTTCAGGCGTAATTCCTCAGATTTCGGTAATCATGGGACCATGTGCAGGCGGAGCCGTATATTCACCGGCTATAACCGACTTCATATTCATGGTTGACCAGACATCTCAGATGTTCATTACAGGTCCTAACGTAATCAAGACAGTAACGGGCGAGCAGATAACCGCGGAGGCACTGGGCGGAGCCAGATCCCACAACACCACCAGTGGAGTTGCCCACTTCATGGGAGCCGACGACAGAGAGACCCTTCTCATGGTAAGAGAACTGCTCTCATATCTGCCATCCAACAATCAGGAGATGCCTCCTGCATATGGATGTGCCGACGATGTTAACAGACTCATTCCAGAGTTTAACGATATTATTCCTGAAAACCCTAATAAGGCATATAACATGTATGACATTATCACGAAGCTTGCCGACGACGGCAAGATCTTCGATGTAATGCCTCTCTATGCCAAGAACATGATTACATGCTTCATCAGAATGGGCGGCAGCACTGTAGGTGTTATAGCCAACCAGCCGATGGCAGGTGCAGGATGCCTGGACATTGACGCATCGGACAAGGCTGCCAGATTTATCAGAAGATGTGACTGCTTCAACATTCCGCTCCTGACAATCGAGGATGTTCCGGGATTCCTGCCGGGATCCACTCAGGAGCACGGCGGCATAATCAGACACGGAGCCAAGATGCTCTACGCTTACTGTGAAGCCACGGTTCCTAAGATTACAATGATTCTGAGGAAGGCATACGGCGGAGCATACATCGGAATGTGCAACAAGGAACTGGGTTCCGACATGGTTATGGCATGGCCGTCGGCACAGATTGCCGTTATGGGAGCAGACGGAGCTGTCAACATCATGTCATCCGTCAAGAAGGAGCTTAAGGAAGCTGAGAATCCTGAAGAACTGAGACAGCAGAGAATCGCGGAATACGAGGAGAACTTCAATAACCCTTATTACGCTGCAAGCCTGGGATATGTTGACGACGTTATCGAGCCGGCAACATCCAGACAGAGAATCATCAGTGCTCTGGATATGCTCAAGACTAAGAAGGAAACATTACCGGCCAAGAAGCACGGTAACATTCCGCTTTAATTGGAGGTGAAACCATGAGTTTGATGGACATATTTTCAAACCCGGAAACGATTGACAGCCTGACCTTCGGACAGAAGATGGAGGGCTCACTCATAACGATGTGTCTGGGTCTTGGTATAACATTCCTCGTGCTCATACTCATATGGATATTCATAGCTATCATGGGTAAGTGCATAGACGGCACCGGTAAGAAGAAGGAGACAGAGGCGCAGGCACCGGTTGCAGCCGCCGCGGCGCCCTCAGCAGCACAGGTAACGCCGGCGGCAGCGCCACAGTCCGATGATGCTCTGATTGCAGTTATCGCGGCTGCGGTAGCGGCATATCAGGGAACGGGAACCAACAATCTGGTTGTTAAGAAGATAACAAGACTTTCGGGTGAGGAGACCCCTTGGACTGCAGCAGGAATTAACGCTCGCATGGAGACCAGAAGAATCTGACGGTCACGTTGATAATTGATGAAAGGAACACGATAAAATGAAAAAATATAACATCACTGTAAACGGAACAGTATATGCGGTTGAAGTTGAAGAAGCAGGCGGAGCACCTACTCCTGCAGCAGCTGCGGCTCCTGCACCGGCACCGGCGGCAGCGCCTGCACCGGCTCCTGCACCTGCGGCACCGGCTCCTGCGGCAGCACCTGCACCTGCAGGCGGCGCAGGCTCAATAACAGCACCAATGCCGGGAACAGTTCTCGACATTAAGGTTTCAGAGGGGCAGGCTGTCAAGGCCGGAGACGTTGTTCTCGTACTCGAAGCCATGAAGATGGAGAACGATATCACAGCACCTGCAGACGGAACCGTAGATAAGATTGTTGCAGGCAAGGGCGCTTCAGTTAATTCGGGAGATGTTCTTGTAACATTAAAGTAAACAAGTATTTTGGATAATCAGATAGAGGCAGAGGCGTGAATTATCATGCCTCTGCTGTTTCGATATTGTAGGGCGACTGCCTCGGGCAGCGGTAAAGCAAAGGAGAAAAATATGCTACTTGCTTTTGATGTGGGGAACACCAACATAGTACTGGGGGTGTTCCGCGACGGAGAGATGATAACCAACTGGCGACTGGCGACGGACAACGGTAAGAGCGCGGACGAATACGGAATGATAATTCACAACCTGTTCAGATACGAGAAGCTCGATCCGGCGGAAGTGAAGGACGTCATCATATCCACGGTTGTGCCATCCATACTCTATACGCTTCAGCATCTTTCACAGAAGTATTTCAACAGGAAGGCACTTGTTATAGGGCCGGGAATCAAGACAGGCCTCATAGTCAAGTACGACAATCCCAAGCAGGTCGGTGCGGACAGAATAGTTAACGCGGTGGCGGCCAGAGCCAAGTACGGCGGCCCCCTCATAATAATCGACTTCGGAACCGCCACAACCTTCTGCGCCGTGACGGCCAAGGGTGAGTATATCGGCGGAACCATCGCTCCGGGACTCAAGATTTCATCCGACGCTCTTTTTGAGAAGACGGCAATCCTGCCTAAGGTTGAGCTGGAGGAACCGGGTCAGGTGATATGCAGAAACACCAACAGCAGCATGCAGTCGGGACTCGTCTACGGCCACATGGGCGTCGTGGAATATATAACCGGCAAGATGAAGAAAGAGCTGGTGGAGTACAGCATCGCCGAAGGGATTGACGCAAAGGCCGAAGATGTCAAGGTTATCGCCACAGGCGGTCTGGCCAATCTCATCGAAGGCGGCGTGGACTGCATAGACTACGTGGACAAGCTTCTGACACTGGAAGGACTGGAGATAATATACAGAAAGAACAAGAAATGCAAATAGGCAATTTACGATTCGACATACCTTTCCTGCTGGCACCCCTGGCAGGAATAACTGATAAAACAATGAGAAGTCTCTGCTCACAAGCCGGGGCTTCTTTAACGTATACGGAAATGGTCAGCGGCAAAGGCCTCTGGTACGGCGATAAAAACACGGGCAGACTCTTGGAGATCGGCGAGAATGAAGGCCCGGTAGCCTACCAGCTGTTCGGAAGTGAGCCGGAGATCATGAGGCATGCGGCCGAAACCCTGGCCGGTAACGGCAACTGCATTCTGGATCTGAACAGCGGCTGCCCCGTGCCGAAGATAGTCAAAAACGGCGAAGGCTCCGCACTGCTCAAAAATCCGGACCTGCTCTACGACGTAATCAGCGCCATGGTCAAGGGCGCAGCTGAGGGTGCCCGCAAGCTGGGAGTTTCTCCTAAACCCGTAACCGTCAAAATTCGCAAAGGCTTCGCCCGTGATGAGGATATCGCAGTGGAGGCGGCTCTGGCTGCTCAGGCGGCCGGCGCGGCTGCAGTGACGGTGCACGGCAGAAGCAGGGAGCAGTATTACGAAGGGAAGGCGGACTGGGAAGTAATAGGTCGCGTCAAAGCGGAGCTTAAGATTCCCGTTATAGGAAACGGAGATGTCATGAGCGGCGAAGATGCCATGAGAATGCTCCGGGAGACAGGCTGCGACGGAGTCATGATAGCTCGTGGCGCTCTCGGAAATCCCTGGATATTCAGGGATGCGGCATGCCTCTTCAGAGGAGAGGAGCTTCCGCCGCCGCCTGACACGGACGAGCGCCTGAACATACTTCGCCACCACATAAGTCTGGTTGCCGAGGACAAAGGTGACAGACAGGCGGCCAGAGAAATGCGCAAGCACGTAGGCTGGTACATCAAAGGAATGAAAGGTGCAGCCGCCATGCGCCGCGAAATGAACACGGCTGACACAACGGAAGAGATGAAATCGCTTATCGACGATTTTCGGACAGCGCAGGGTTAGCTTCGTTTTCGCCATAGAAGCGCGTATAACAGCTATACTTCTAACGATTTCTGACAAGGAATTTGTATATTAGAATGCTTTGTCAGAAATTATTCGGTGCAACCATTAAATGAATGAACATGCGAGGAATATACATGCCAAATTACAAATATATGGTAATTTAGTGCTGGGTTATTTCCTTGAGAACTTCTGTTATTCGGAAATCCGGCTTTTCATACTAAAGTGTCTGACAATCATACTCGCATATTCAGCATTTTGTCAGAAAAACTTGGAATGTAGCATTTAAGGGCATATAATTAATGCATAAAAATTCAGCTAAGATAAAGATATGAATATGATAAAAAAAGAAGACCCGCCGCTAACGCGACGAGTCTCTTTATGAGGTAGTATTATTAATATGTAATTTTCGATGTGTTCTTCCAGATTCCCATCTTCTCGGCATCTCTGACAAGCTGGTCTCTGAAATCCGGGTGGGCAATGTTGATGAGAAGTTCGGCTCTCTCCCAGGTGTTCTTGCCCTTCAGGTTGGCGATACCGTACTCCGTAACGACGAAGTTGGTGGCCGTTCTCGGTGTGGTTACGATGCTGCCCTCGGTAAGCATAGGCTTGATAAGGGATTCCAGACTGCCGTCCTTTCTCCTTCTAGTGGACGGAGTGCAGAGGAAGCTGTTTCCTCCTTTGGAAGCATAGGCTCCGAGGACGAAGTCGAGCTGTCCTCCCGTGCCGCTTATCTGCTGAGCGCCTGCTGTCTCCGAGCAGACCTGACCGTAGAGGTCAACCTGAATGCAGCTATTGATTGATACAAAATTATCAATCTGAGCTACTGTTGCGATGCTGTTGACATAATCTACAGGAGCGCTGCAGCAAATAGGGTTATCGTCTATGAAATCATAAAGCCTCTTGGTTCCGCCGGCGAAGGTGTACACCGCCTTGCCTTTGTCAACCGGCTTGTTGCCTGTGAGCTTGCCTGCCTCGAAGAGGTCCACGTAAGCGTCAACAAACATCTCCGTATGAGCATTGATGTTTCTAACATCGGATTCTGCCAGCATGCTTCCGATGCAGCCCGGAAGTGCGCCGATTCCAAGCTGGAGAGTGCTGTGTGATTTAATCTGTGACACTACGTACTCGGCTATCTTCTTGTCAGTCTCTGTAGGCGGCTTAGTATGGAGCTCGTCCATAGGTGAGTTGCTGCCTTCAACAACATAGTCAACTCCGTAGAGATTCAGCTGGGTCTGATGACCGTGAGCGATAGGCATATTCTCGTTTACTTCCACTATAATCTTCTTGGCACTCTTGATAACTCCCCAGATATCCGCAACCTGAGGCCCTATGTTGAAGTTACCGTGCTTGTCCATAGGAGCAACCTGGAAGCAGGCGATATCAACTCCGCTGTTGTTGTGCTGCCAGTATACCGGCAGCTCGTTGAACATCATAGGAATGTACCAGCATCTGCCGTTTTTGCTCATGCCTCTGTCGAAGGAATTGAAGTGAGCAGAGGCGAAACGCACCTGATCGTTGCTGTCCGTAGCCAGATAAGTTTCAAAAGGTGTGCTTCTCACACCAACCGTGCTGACAATCTCAATATTCCTCAGTTCCGAGGCTCTCTTTGCCAAAGCTTTGTCAATGTCCTTGACGGTTCCCAGTCCCAGACCGAAATGTATACGACTGTCGTTGGGAATCATGGCAGCCGCTTCATCGGCTGTAATGAGCTTTTTCTTGTATTCCTGCTGTAACATTGAAGTTTTGTACATGTTAAATTTCCTCCAGAATTACTCTTAAAACAAATCATACCCATTGTAAATGCAAAAGCCTCCAATGTAAATAGAAAATCGTTATTTTTTTAACGCAAACAAAAAAATAAATCTCCTTGTTGACAAATAATATTATACAGCGTATAGTATTATACGACGAAAGGAGGTATTTTATGGCATTCAAAATCGAGTCCGGAATTCTGGACGCCTGCGCTCTGGCCATACTCGACAGAGGTGACACTTACGGATACGAGATCACCCGGGAAATGAAAAAAGCAATTTCTCTCTCCGAGTCGACCTTGTACCCCGTCCTGCACAGACTTCAGAAGGAAGGCTTTTGCGTTACATACGACGAACCCTACAAGGGGCGCAACAGACGGTATTATTCCATAACTGACACGGGCCGGCAGCAGCTGCAGGAGTACAGAACCATGTGGGCCGAGTACATGGCGGGAATAGAGATGTTACTTACGGAAGATGAAGGAGGTAAGGATGAATAGGAGAGAATTTCTGGAAGAGCTGCGAAAGAATCTGTCCAAACTTCCTGCCGATGAAGTGGATGCGGCGGTGGAGTTCTATGAGGAGTATTTCGATGAAGCTCTCGATGAATGTGAAACCGACGAAGAAAGGGAGGCTCGCGAGAAGGAGCTGATAGAGGAGGCCGGCAGACCGGCAGCAATAGCGGCTCGAATCAGGGGAGAGTATGCGGCGCGTATTCTCGAAGACGATGAGGAGACTTCCGGCGGCAGCGGCCCGAAGAACAGGCTGTCCGCCCTGTGGTGGATTATTCTTGGGGTGTGTTCGGCACCTGTTTCCCTGCCCGTTGCGGCTGCGACGATTGCCGTTGTTGTCTGTCTGCTGGCGGTTGTTATAAGCCTGGTAATCTGTGCGTATGCGGCTCTTGTGGGCGTAGGTCTGACGGGACTTCTGGCGCTGGCTCTGGCAGTTGTATCCATGGGAAGCTCCGCGGCGGCGGGAGCCATGTTCCTGGGAGCGGCACTCGGGGGACTGGCCTTCACGGCGGCTGCAGGTTACGGCGTCATCGCAGGCACCCGTTTTCTCGCAAAGGCTACAGGCAGGTTTTTCGCCGGATTAGGGAATAAGAGGAAGAATAAGGTGGTGAAATAGATGAAAAAGAGATCGAAGTTTCTTATAGTGTGCGCTGTTGTCTTCGCAGTCGGTGCGGTACTGTTCATAGCCGGTCTGGCAGGGGGCGCTCTTGACGGCGTAGCGAATGTGGCCGAGGACCACTCATGGATACAGAGCAACATGGGGGATATGGAGGTTAAGAATGAGGAATGGGGAGAGATTAAGGAGCTCAATATAGAGACATGCGATGCGGATGTGATTGTTGTGCATGAAGACTATGCGGGGGCTTTGCGCGGGGTTGAGAATGCAACTGCGGGCATGGTGCATATGATGTATCCGGAGGATTCGGCGGTGCCTGCATGTAGCGGCGGAGATGGAGTTCTCAATATCAGTTTTCCCGATAATTTTAACGGGATATCTCTGAACTTCGGGGACTCGGAGCCTGCTCTTGTGGTTGTCTGCGGCGATGAAATTGAGAAGATAAGCGTAACGGCGGGAACCGGTGATGTGGAGTGCACAGGCCTTCCGGATGCGGCGGTGAAGATTGAACAGGGCAACGGTGACATAGAGATGAATGACTGTGCGGTGGCTAGTCTGGAGATAGTGAGCGAAACAGGCGATGTGGAGTTCTATTCTTCTGAGGACAGAAGCCTCTTTGCGATTCTCGCTGAAAGCGAAACGGGGGATATTGAAATAGACGGGACGGACTGCGCCGAATGCGGCGGCAGATGGTCAGCCGGGACAGGTAATCGCCGTTTGACGATTTCGACCGGCAGCGGAGATATAGAAATGGCCTTCACGGGAACATCCCGGGAAGACCACCACGATGATCATGATAATCATGACGATTAGTATTAAAGGCTTTTGAGATAATCAATCTCCTGACGGGTCAGCTTCCTGTAGTGACCCTGCAGAAGCCGGCCCAGGCGTATATCGCCGATAGACACTCGCTCCAGTTTCTGGACATTGTTGCCTACTGCTGCGAACATCTTTCGCACCTGGCGGTTTTTGCCCTCATGGATGGTTATCTCGACGACGGTGGAGCGCGGCATCTGTTTAGCTACGCGGACTCTGGCGGGGGAGGTCACGAAGCCTCCGATATCCACGCCCTTTCTCAGCCGGTTGAGACGAGCGTCCGATATGACCCCCTCAACTGTGGCCAAATAAGTCTTGGTTACCTCGTGGCCGGGGTGCGCCAGCTTCTGGGCCAGGTCTCCGTCGTTGGTGAGAAGGAGAAGTCCCGAAGTGTTGTAGTCGAGTCTGCCCACAGGGAAGATTCTCTCCGGGATGTCCGTTATGAGATCGGCTACGGTGAGCCTGTCGTGCTCGTCCTTCATTGAGGTTATATATCCTGTCGGCTTGTTGAGGGCTATGTAGACCTTTCGGGTCTCGCCTTCGATGACCTTGCCGTTGACAGAGACTTTGTCGCCCTCCTCGACTATATAACCGGGGGTCCTCATGAGGGCCCCGTTGATTCTAACGTTACCATTGGCTATAAGTTCGTCCGCCTTTCGCCTGGAGCAGATTCCGGCGGAGGCGATGTATTTGTTGAGTCTCATGATGAGCTTGTGTCCTCCTGATTTTTGATAGTCATAATTCTATCATAATACTAGAAAACTTGGAATATTAAAAACCGGGAAGGCTGCCGGTTCCGTGCCGCCGGGACGAAAACAATAATCATGCATAAATTTTGTATAGTATGGTTATGCACGGCCTCTATATTCTCGGGATTTCCTGACAAGAAAACAGCTAAATCCCGGACCTGCTCGAGAGACGATGTCTCGAGTTCGGTCCGGGATTCTGTTTTCGTCGAATGAGTATCTATGGTTGTCTGACGCGAGGACTTAGCGTGCTTACTTCCTCTTCATCTCCTTAGGAGTTACGCAGGTTCCCGTAGCTCTGGCAACAACGATAGGCTCCTCCAGGAAGTCGGCTGCTGAAGCGTTGATATCCTTTCTTGAAACAATAACCTTTCTGGCTTCGAACTTCATGTGTCTGGAAGTGTTGCCGATCTTGTCGATTTCGCCGTAGGCTTCGATGTAGTCGCCGGCATATGTAGGAGCCAGGAATTCAACGTTGTCATAAGCGCAGAAGAGACCCTCGTCTCCGTCCAGCTTGATGAGCAGCTCTGTGGCAACATCACCGAAGAGGTGAACCATATGAGCTCCGTCAACGAGCTCTCCGCCGTAGTGTGCATCCTTGGCTGACATTCTCATTCTTAAAGTTGAAGTTATCTTTTCCATAGTAAATCTCCTTTTCAAATTAACAGGTCAAATTAACGGCTTTTGCCTTGAACTATATTATTGCAAATTAAGTGCCAATAGTATATCATTGAAAAAAGCGAAGTTTGAACCGATTTCGGTTCGCGAGTTTATCGGGTTGAAGAGAAAGTGAGGAAATTCTATGGCTCCATACGGACTTGACAGAGTGGTTTCGCCGGAACAGGTTTTCCCTGCGTCGGCATGGAAGCTTGACAACAGCAGAGAACTGAGAAAAGGGGAGATGAGAGTCTCTCTCAGACGAATCCACATAGAGGGAACAAGTTTCAAGCAGATATGCCACGAAGCGGCCAACGACGAGGAGCTTATCCGGGAGAAGATAATGGACATCGTTATCAAGCGGGGTAAACTTCATAACCCGGTAACTGATACGGGCGGCCTGCTATACGGCGTTGTGGAGGAAATCGGCACCGGCTATGACAACGAGAAAGGCTTCAAGGTGGGCGACGAAGTTGTCTGCAATGCCTCGCTGGCGGGAACTCCTCTGTGCATCAACAGGATAACAGCTATAGACAAATGCTATCCTCAGATTGAGGCGGAGGGTTATGCCATAATGCTGCCTGGAGTGCCCGTAGTCAGGAAACCTGAAGGGATACCGGCGGACCTGCTGCTCTTCTCTCTTAACGAATCGGGAACCATATACACCGTGAGCAAAAACGCGGCAGGCAAGAAAAAATTCGCAGTAATCGGCAACAACATGCTCATGAACCTGCTCTACGGGTACACCATCAGGATTACCGCCGGGGAAGATGCTGAGATTTACTGCCTTTTCGACAGGAATACGGAGGTTCTCCTCAAGGGGGAGAAGATAGACGGCCTCATGAAGGAAGTCTTCAACCTGGTCGAGTATCAGAATCTCCTGCGTCCCGTGGCATGCCTGAAGCGGTTCAACACCTTTCCTCGCATGGACATGATCGTTAACTGCGCCGACATTCCCGGCTCGGAGACGGTGAGCGTCATAGCTGCGGAATCAGGAGGAACGGTGATTTTCGCCAATTTCATAAGCAACTACAACATAGCTCTCTACGTCACCGAGTCCATCCCGAAGGATCTGAAGATTCTCTGCGCCGACGGGTATCTGGAGGCCTACGACGAATTCGACTTCCGGCTGGTGCGGGAGCTGGCGCCTTACGTGGAGGGTGCACTGGTCAGCCGTGACAAGATGAAGCGCAAAGGCTACAAGTCGGAAACGGAAAAGCAGATATTCGACCACTATAACCATTATGACATATCCATGGCGGAAGGCTTCGTGGCGGTCAGCGATAAAATGCACAACCTGCTTGACGAGATAATGAGCGTGTCCAAGTATGACTGCAACGTGCTGATTACGGGAGAAACAGGTGTAGGCAAGGAGAAGGTGGCGAACATAATTCAGAAGAACTCCGGGCGGAAGCTGCAGCCTTTTGTCAAGATAAACTGCGCCTCCATAGCGCCGAACCTTATGGAATCAGAGTTCTTCGGCTATGAGAAGGGCGCCTTCACAGGGGCCGATTCCAGAGGCAAGAAGGGCTACTTCGAAGTGGCGGACGGGGGAATAATATTCCTCGATGAAGTCGGAGAGCTTCCTCTTGACATCCAGGCCAAGCTTTTGCGAGTGATACAGGAGGGCGAGTTCCTGCGGGTTGGAGGCACAAGCCCTGTTAAGACTGATGTGAGAATTCTGTCTGCCACGAACAGGGATCTGGAGGAGCTTGTGGAGCAGAAGACCTTCAGGAGGGATCTCTACTACAGGCTGAACGTTTTCCCTCTGAAAGTGCCCGCTCTGGACGAGCGTCCTGAAGATATCCCTCCTCTGGTGGACAGCTTCATCAACAAGTACAACGACAAGTTCGGCGTTGACAAGTATATTGATGAAGATGCCAAAAACTACCTGGCGGGGAGGAACTGGCCGGGAAATATCAGAGAGCTGGAGAACGTTATCCAGAGACTGATGATAGCCAGCGCCAATGACGGCATCACCATAATAGATGTGATGAAGGAGCTGGAGGGAGATGCAGTGGATACGAGCCGGATGGAATCGGCACAGGCGATTTCCGAAGGCCGCGACATAGATTTGACGGGAGCCGTTGAAGCATATGAGAAGGAAATGATACGATACGCCTGTGAGAAACACGGCACCACCCGTAAGGCAGCGAAGGCTCTGGGCATATCCCAGACCCAGCTGGTCAGAAAGAAGAATAAGTACGGATTATAGAAGAAACAGGGACAAAAACCCGTGAACCGAATTGTGTTCGCGGGCTTTTTGCTTCCGAACCGAATTGTGTTCGTATTTTTCTGAAAATCCCGAATAAACCTTAAAAAACCCTGTAATATCCCCCGAAATGCCCTTGGCACGCAAATTGCTTTTAATTAAGGGCGCATGAAAAAGTTATCAATTTTTATTCAATAATTATTTTATCAGGAGGAAACAAACTATGAAAAAAGGATGCCCTTACGGAACACACAGAGTACTGGAGCCAAAAGGAGTACTGCCACAGCCGGCAGATAAGATCGACAACACTATGGAAATCTACGATAACGAAGTTCTTATCGATGTTCAGACACTGAACATAGACTCAGCTTCATTCACTGAAATCGTTAAGAGATCCTGCGACGGCAAGAAGCCTACAGATATCGACAACAGCCCTGAAGATCAGGAAAAAGTTAAGAAGACAATGATGGAAATCGTTAAGAATGCAGGTAAGCACAAGAACCCTTGGACAGGTTCCGGCGGAATGCTCATCGGAACAGTTAAGGAAATTGGACCTGCATACGTTGGCGACCTGAAGGTTGGTGACAAGATTGCCACACTGGTATCACTCTCACTGACTCCGCTGGTAATCGAGGAGATTCACGAGATGAGACCGGGAATCGACCAGGTTGATATCACAGGACAGGCTATCCTCTTCCAGAGCGGAATCTACGCAGTACTTCCGGATGACATGCCTGAAGGACTGGCACTCTCAGCACTGGACGTAGCAGGAGCACCTGCACAGGCTGCTAAGCTGTCCCACCCTGGAGACACTATTCTGGTAATCGGCGGCGGCGGCAAGTCCGGACTCCTCTGCCTGTATGAGGCTAAGAAGAGAGCAGGCGTTACAGGTAAGGTTATCTGCGCAGCAGGATCACAGAAGTCAGAAGACAGAGCCAGAGCTCTCGACCTGGCAGACGAGTACTTCCACATGGACGCTACAGATGCAGTAGGAATGTATAACAAGATCATGGAGCTCACAGACGGCAAGCTCTGCGACCTGGTAATCAACTGCGTTAACATCCCTAACACTGAGATGGCTTCAATCCTCTCCTGCAAGGATGACGGAACAGTTTACTTCTTCTCAATGGCTACAGACTTCACTAAGGCAGCTCTCGGAGCAGAAGGCGTAGGCAAGGACGTAAACATGATGGTAGGAAACGGCTACACTAAGGGCCACGCAGAAATCACTCTTCAGGTTCTCAGAGAGCATGAAGGAATCAAGAAGTTATTTGAGGAAATGTACGCATAAGTGCGATAAGCCCCATTGATAAGGAGAAGAATTATGGCTATCAGAAACTGGAAAGACATCCCTCTATTCAAGGATGTAACTGACGAACAGTGGAATGACTGGCATTGGCAGGTTGCCAACAGACTGGACTCGGTTGAGGCAATCAAACAGGTTGTAAACCTTACCCCTGAAGAAGAAGCTGACATTGCCAAGGTAATGACAGGCTTCAGAGTTGGAATCACACCGTATTACGCATCACTGATGGATCCGGACGATCCTCACTGCCCTGTAAGAATGCAGGCGGTTCCTACAATCGCAGAAACTCACAGATCCGAATCGGACATGCTCGACCCTCTTCACGAGGACGAGGATTCTCCGGCACCGGGACTGACTCACAGATATCCTGACAGAGTGCTCTTCCTGATAACAGACCAGTGCTCAATGTACTGCAGACACTGCACCAGAAGAAGACTGGCAGGAGAGACTGACGGCGCCAGAAGCATGGAGGATATCAATGCCTGCATAGACTACATCAGAAGAACTCCTGTAGTAAGAGACGTTCTGCTTTCCGGCGGAGATGCTCTTCTCGTTGAAACCGATGTTCTCGAGTACATTATCAGCGAACTGAGAAAGATCGACCACGTTGAAATCGTGAGAATCGGATCGAGAGTTCCTGTAGTAATGCCGCAGAGAATCACAGATGAGCTCTGTGACATGCTGAAGAAGTATCACCCTATATGGCTGAACACTCACTTCAACCATCCTAAGGAAGTTACTCCGGAGGCAATGGAAGCATGCAGGAAGCTTGCAGATGCAGGTATTCCTCTGGGCAACCAGTCGGTTCTCTTAAGAGGTGTTAACGATGACGTGCACGTTATGAGAAACCTGGTTCAGCTCTGCTGCAAGAACAGAGTTCGCCCTTACTACATCTATCAGTGCGACCTTTCCCTGGGAATCGAGCACTTCAGAACACCTGTATCAAAGGGTATCGAGATTATCGAGGGACTGAGAGGCCATACATCCGGATATGCCGTTCCTACATTCGTAGTGGACGCTCCGGGAGGCGGCGGCAAGACTCCTGTAATGCCGCAGTACGTGATTTCACAGACACCGGACAAGGTTATCCTGAGAAATTACGAAGGCGTTATCACGACCTACACCGAGCCTACGATGCTTCCTCCGCTCCAGTGCAGCTATGAGAACTGCAAGAGCGTAGAGGACTATCACTATGAAGGCGTTGCCGGACTGGCACAGGGCGAGAGAATGTCCATGGAACCGGCTCACCTTCTCAGACACGAGAGAAACAAGAAGAAATAGGAAACACCGGAGAGGATTATCATGTACCTGCTTGAGGAACTAGCTGACAAGTATAAACGTATATCGATCGTGGGAATGGCCAAGAACGCAGGTAAGACCACCGCCCTCAACTACCTTATAGAGGAAGCCATGGATGAGGGCCTGACCCTGGGGGTGACCTCCACGGGAAGAGACGGCGAAAGTACGGACCTGGTGACGGGTACTGAGAAGCCTCGCGTGTTTCTGGATACGGGCACTATCGTATCGGTGCCCACCCAGCTCTATGAGCTGGCCGATGCCGGTCTGGAAATAGTCAGGATGACGGAATACGGCACATCCCTGGGGCAGATAATGCTCTGCAGAGTCGCCTCGTCGGGATATGTGCAGGTTGCCGGACCGGTAATAAATGCTCAGCACATTGATATGTGCGAGGAAATGCTCGCTCTTGGGGCGGATCTGGTGCTCATTGACGGCGCGATAGACCGGAAATCCATCGCAGCACCGGGAACGTCGGATGCGATAATCCTGTCCACCGGAGCGGTATTATCGAGAAAACTCAGTAAGGTTGTGGAGGAGACGGCGCATACCGCCGCCCTCTACCGCCTCCCTGTTCTCGAGGATGGACCGGAGAGAAAGATACTTGAAGAGGAGCATGAGGGTGACCGGATAATATTAGTCGGAGACGGCGAGGGCCGGGAGCTGCAGCGGGCAACAGGCCTGGGTGCCGGAAGATATCTTGACGGCGAGATAGACGAGAAAACTACTCACATATATGTGCCGGGAGCTTTCACAAACAGTGTGGTGGAGGATATAAATCCTCGGAAGCTGAAGAATATTACCTTCGTACTCAGGGACCCGACCAAGATCTTTATTGATAAGACCGCGTGGGGTAGGCTGAGCAAGCGGGGGATGAGAGTGCAGGTGCTGGAGAATATCAGGGTGGCGGCAATAACTGTCAACCCTGTGGCTCCTGCAGGATATTCCTTCGACCACCGTGAAATGATGGAAGCTGTACAGGAAGCTGTACCGGACATACCTGTAATCGATGTGATGCTTTAGGAGAGACAAATGGCTGTAACAGGAAGACTGGCAAATGTGAAGACGAGGAGAGAGACAGGGCTGGATTATGTCGTTGCCGCCCTGGAGGTTCTGACTCCCTTCGGCAAAAGCCTTATCAGAGAACAGAAGCCATATTTTCCCGGTCAGGAGGAAGAGCTCAGAGAAGAGCTGACCAGGATTGAAACTCTCGTGAAACTCGCCGGAGAACGTGTTAAAGATATCGGCATGCTGCAGGAATGCTTCATGATGATCAAGGACAACAGCCTGACCATAGAGAGAAGCGAGAAGAGCACCCTAACAACAGTGGAGATTTTTGAGCTTAAGAGCCTTCTCCTTCTTATGGGGAAAATCAGAAAACTGACTCTGGAGGGAGGTTTCCCCAAAGAGTTTGTTCCTGAGGACACAGAGGAGCTTCTGGATATTCTCGATCCGGGAGGAGAACGTCTCAACACCTTCTACATCTACGATTCCTTTTCGGAAAGACTGGCTCTCCTGAGGAAGGAGAAGAAGGAGCTGGAAACGGCCGTCAGACGTGAGCAGAAGCTCAGAAAAAAAGAGATAAAAGAGAATTTCGGCATCGTTCTTACTCCGAAATTTGACATTACAGTGTCAAAGAGCGATGACCGGCGTATAAAAATGATAGAAGAGATTAGCGACCTGAGAAGGTCGGATGAGGACTATATGTCAGTGACCTACGTCCTGGCTCCGACAGAGGAAGTGAACGCACTTATTAAGAAGAAGGATATTATTCTGGCGGAGATAGAGGATGAGGAGTACAAGGTTCGTGAAATCCTGTCTAAGGAGATAGCGGCGCGCGGCAGGCTTTTGCTCGAGAACTGCGAGACAATCGGCCGGCTTGACGTGTCTCTGGCCAAGGCTGTCTTCGCCCGGACGCGCAGATGCGTGAAACCGGAGATAGTACAGGAACACATTGTTGAATTCGAGAACGGGCGCCATCTGCAGGTAGAGCAGATTGTTGAGAGAAAAGGCGGCGCCTACTGTCCCGTAAGCATAAGTCTCAGAGACGGCGTCACATGCATAACGGGAGCGAACATGGGAGGGAAGACCGTTTCCCTGAAGCTGGTGGGAATGGTTGCCGTTCTCGCACAGTACGGATACTTCGTTCCCTGTGATTCGGCCAGAGTGGGACTGTCGTCCTTCATGCAGATTCTCATAGGCGACAGTCAGTCCATAGAGAGAGGACTCTCCAGCTTCGGAAGTGAGATGGAGGAACTGAAGGAGATTATGGACAATGCGAGGGACCGTTCTCTGATTCTTGTGGACGAGATAGCATCGGGAACGAACCCGGTGGAGGGACTGGCACTGACAAGGAGCATAGTCGATTACCTGAAGACGCGAGAGTACATCTCTCTGATCACAACTCATTTCGAGCAGGTGACAGAGGATGAGGACGTGGTGAATATGCAGGTCAGGGGACTCGCGGAGGTTGATTTCGACATGCTGAACAGGGAAATTCGCTATGCCGGCAGGAAGGAGAGAATCGGCATAATCCAGAGTCATATGGATTACAGGCTGGTCAGAGTGGGAAGCGGCGGCGAAATCCCGAAGGACGCCCTGAACATCGCCAAGATGCTGGGCATAGACAGAGAAATAATAGAAAACGCTAAGAAGTACATTAACTAAGGAGACAAAGGATGAAAAGTAAACTGAACCTGGATCCT
>JALFNS010000029.1 GCA_022773945.1 Clostridiales bacterium | reverse complement strand
GAAGATAGAATACTTCGGATACATGAAGAAGATGGTTCTCACCATACATAACGTTATCATGATGGAGAGAGGCTGGCTGCCGATACACGGAGCCTTCATCAATATAACCCTGAGAAACGGTAAACGCAAAGGCATATGCCTTATGGGAGACTCGGGAGCGGGCAAGTCCGAAACAATTGAAGCTCTCAAGGCTCTTGGAGATGACAAGATACAGAAGCTGGAGATAGTCTTTGACGATATGGGAACCTTCCATATAGAAGACGGCGTGCCTTATGCACAGGGCACGGAGACGGGGGCCTTCGTAAGACTTGACGACCTGGATCCCGGCGCTCCTTACAGAGACATGAACAGATCCATATTCTTCAATCCGGATCAGTCCAACGCCAGAGTAATAACTCCGGCAGCGCCTTATTCGGAAGTGGTCAGGAATCACAGAATAGATCTCTTCGCCTATGCGAACAATTACGATTCCGATGAAGGTCTGAGGAAGATTGAGGATATGGAGGAGGCCAAGGATATATTCAAGCGAGGCAGAAGAATGGCCAAGGGAACAACGCAGGAAACAGGCCTCTCCGAGACCTATTTCGCCAATCCTTTCGGGCCTATGCAGCAGCAGGATAAATGCGATGATGTAATAGATGAGATGTTCCGCTGCCTGAATGAAGAGGGAACATTCATAGGAGAAGTCTTCACCCATCTGGGAATAGACCCTGAGGGTGAGAGCATAAGCAGAGCGGCGGAGGCGCTCCTTGAATTCTGCGAATCATGATGAAGAGATTCAGAGGAAATATCTTTCTTCTGGCTGCGGCGCTTGTGTGGGGAATGGCTCTGGTGGCTCAGAAGGAGGGAATGGACCATCTGGGACCGTTCTGGTTTACAGCTATAAGATGTACGATGGGAGGAGTGGCACTCCTCCCTCTTGCTATACCGCGAATGAAAGAGGGGCAGGGTACCCGTGAAGAGTTTAAACCTGCCGGTCCTCTCATGTGCGGTATTTTTCTTGCTCTTCTGATTCTCTGTCAGCAGTTCGGTCTGCCGCACACTACGGTGGGCAAGGCCGGCTTCATTACTGCACTCTATGTTCCCATGACACCTCTCATCGAAAAAATATTCGGCAAAAAAATTACCCCTTTCACCTGGGCGGGTGCGGGGATTGCCGTAATAGGTCTGTACATGCTCTGCCTGCCGTCATCGGCCGGAGGGCTCGGCTTCGGCGATCTGTGCATGCTCGGCGCGGCGTTCTTCTGTTCTCTGCAGATGATTGCCGTGGACAGAACCGTGAAGCATATGGATCCTGTGGTTCTTTCCTGTCTGCAGTTTATAATATGCGGACTTGTGTGTCTTCCTTTTGCCTTTGCACTGGAGAGTATATCGTGGGAGGCTGTGAAAGCCTGTCTCGTGCCGATTCTCTACGCGGGGCTCGTCTCCTGCGGGGCAGGGTATACATTTCAGGTCATAGGCCAGAAGTACACCCCGCCTGCGCAGGCTGCTATAATTTTATCTCTTGAAACCGTATTCTCCCTGTTCGCGGGAATGATATTCTACGGTGAGGTTATGAGCCTTGTGGAATATCTCGGCTGCGCATCGATGTTCGCAGCCATTCTCATAAGCCAGAAGGAGTAGCCTAGTTGTCAGCCAGCTGGTGCTTGCTGTCGGTTACAACCTGAGTGTCATAGCATGAGAATATGCCGTCCACTTCCTTCTTGTCCTGTTTCTTGGTGAAGAGACTGACAACAGGGACTATTATCAGACTTCCCACCATAGCGATAACGCCTGAACGTACCGAGGATGAGAAGAGGTATCCGAGTACAGGTCCCATGGTCATAGGATCCAGACCGCCCAGTGATATTACCATCTGGAATATCATGAGAGCGCAGCCCCAGAAGAAGCTTACATAGCAGGCTGCCTTGGTTGTTCCCTTCCAGTAGAGACCGTAGAGGAACGGAGCCAGGAATGCGCCTGCCAGTGCACCCCAGGATACGCCCATCATCTGAGCGATGAAGGTGATTTCAGGGTGTGCATCCTTGATTACGGCTATTACTGCAGATACTACTATGAAGAAGAGAATGAATACTCTCATGATGAGTACCTGCTTCTTCTCTGTGAGTTTTTCCCCTGCAGCCGGCTTGATTACATCCAGAGTGAATGTTGAGCTGGATGTGAGAACCAGTGATGACAGGGTGGACATTGATGCTGAAAGCACCAGAACGATAACTACTGCGATTACCAGTGCAGGGAGCGTTCCCAGCATTGAAGGAACTATCGTGTCGAAGAGCGGAGTAACGCCGTCTGACTGATAGGAAACCTTGTCGGCGTAGAGTCTGCCGAAGCCTCCCAGGAAGTAGCATCCTCCGGCCACTATGATGGCGAATATAGTGGATATTACCGTACCCTTATGTATGTCTCCCTCGCTCTTGATGGCGTAGAACTTGTTTACCATCTGAGGCAGTCCCCATGTTCCCAGTGAAGTGAGGAGAACTACGAAGAGGAGAGCCAGAGGGTCAGGACCGAGGAATGATGTGAATGCACCGCCCGACCATCCGTCGGCTTCAACGGCTGACAGCTTTTGCATTGAAGACACCAGACCGCCGTTGTCATGAAGCACGCTGAAGATTACAGCGGCGATTCCGAAGATCATTATTATTCCCTGGATGAAGTCGTTTATGGCTGTTGCCATGTAGCCTCCGAATATAACGTAGAGACCTGTGAGCACGGCCATGATAGCGATAACAACCCAGTAAGGAATGTTGAACACCAGACCGAAAAGACTGGAAAGTCCGTTATACAGTGATGCCGTATAAGGAATGAGGAATATGAATACGATTACTGATGCGATGACCTTCATAGGCGCTGACGAGAATCTCTTGCCGAAGAATTCAGGCATGGTTCTGGCGTCGATGTGCTGAGTCATAACTCTCGTACGTCTTCCCAGGATGTTCCAGGCCAGAAGGGAACCTATGAAGGCATTTCCCAGACCTGCCCATGTGGATGCCAGACCGAAGTTCCATCCGAACTGACCGGCATATCCTACGAAGATTACAGCTGAGAAATAAGAGGTTCCGAATGCGAAAGCGGTTATCCACGGACCGGCGGTTCTGCCGCCGAGAACGAAGCCTTCAACATCCCGGGCCTTGTGTCGTGTGATTACTCCTACGATGATCATAATCGTGAAGAAAATGATCAGCATAACAGCACTGATGATTTTGGTAGTCATTAATAAAACCTCCTAAACAATAAATAAAGCCCTCTGTCATTGCTGACAGAGGGCGAATTAACGCGTTACCACCTCTATTCGTCATTACCTCGCGATAATGACCTCATGGAGTACGGCATCTTTATGCTTATACTCTCGTGCTGTGACGGGCACACCCGTTACGCCTTTGAAGCGTACAGCTCGCGGTATGTATTCAGTCTGCTTTCGTCTGCTGTCTCGCACCGGCCGACAGCTCTCTGTGAAACTACCTGCAACCTACTTCTTACCGGTCATGGCCTTTGTACTCGTGTAGTATACTTTATCGATTATCGGTTGTCAATAATAAATTACAAAAAAATTTGTGCAAATCCACCAACAAAAATTGATGATAAAATCTCTTACTCCTGTTACAATATAATAGCAAGGAATTAATAATTAAGAAAAGAGATGACAAAATGAAAGAATCAATCAAAGGAGTGCTGTTGTGTCTGGCAATCGCACTGCCCTCATACCTGCTGGTTAAGCTGATACCTGCACTGAGCATTATCGGTGCGCCGATAATAGCCATACTGGCGGGCATGGTAGTGACACTTATATTCACCAGGAAGGAGAAGGATATGGCTTCCTTTAAGCCGGGAATATCCTTCACATCCAAGAAGATACTGCAGACGGCTGTTGTACTTCTCGGATTCGGTCTTAATCTGAGAACGATAGGAGAGGTGGGAGCCACCTCCATACCGATAATTATCAGCACAATCGCCACTTCACTCATAGTGGCCTTCGTAATGTGCAAAGCCCTCAACATGAAGAAGAATTCTGCGGTCCTCATAGGTGTTGGTTCATCCATCTGCGGAGGATCGGCCATAGCGGCAACAGCTCCCGTAATCGGTGCGGACGATGAGGAGATTGCCCAGTCCATTTCCGTTATATTCATGTTCAATGTAATAGCGGCTCTCATATTCCCTACACTGGGAGGAATTCTGGGAATGAGCGACATGGGATTCGGACTCTTCGCAGGTACCGCGGTAAACGATACGTCTTCCGTAACGGCCGCCGCATCCACATGGGATACTATGTACAATACGGGCGGCACGGTGCTTGAATACGCTACGATAGTCAAGCTTACCAGAACACTGGCGATAATACCTATAACCCTGGTTCTGGCTCTGTATCAGATGAAGAAGCAGAAGGGAGACATGAACTTCAGCTTCAAGAGAGCCTTCCCTATGTTCATAGTGTACTTCCTGGTGGCGTCGGTGATAACCACGATAGCAACCGGAATCCTTATGGGAGGAGCTCTGACAGCTGCCGACAGCTTCTTCGCTCTCATGAAGGAATTGAGCAAGTTCTTCATAGTCATGGCAATGGGAGCTATAGGTCTCAATACAGATATAGTCAAGCTGGTTAAATCGGGAGGCAAGCCTATACTTCTCGGTTTCATATGCTGGGTATGCATAACGATTGTCAGCATTATAATGCAGCATACTCTGGGTCTTATGTAGAATAATTGCGGGGGAAACAAGATGAGCGACACGCTGATCCTCGTCGATGCTGAGGATAGAGAAATAGGTTATTGCGAAAAACAGGAGACCCATGTGAAGGGACTGCTTCACAGGGCCTTCTCCATATTCATATTTAACGGAGACACGCTTCTGATGCAAAGGCGGGCCTCGGGCAAATACCATTCACCGGGAAAATGGGCCAACAGCTGCTGCTCCCACCCGAGGCAGGGTGAAAGCCTTGAGAAGGCCGCAGTCAGAAGGCTCGAGGAGGAGACGGGAATATGTGACTGCACGCTCAGAGAAGCGGGGAGCTTCATCTACAGAGCGGAGTTTGACAACGGTCTTACGGAGTACGAGTACGACCACGTTTTTATCGGAGAATATGGCGGTGATTTTACCATGAACCCGGAGGAGGCGGACGAAATGAAGTTTCTGCCTCTGGACAGCATCATGGAGAATATGAGAATTAATCCTGAGGCCTTTGCAACCTGGTTCATAACGGCGCTGCCTGTGGCATTGACAGGACGAGAGAGATAGAAGAGAGGTACGGAGACAGTCTATGAGAAAAAAACTGGCAGTTCTTCTTCCTGTCCTGGCGGGAATCTGCTGGGGAATAGTAGGACTTTTCATAAGACATCTTGACGGGACGGGACTTGATAATCCCAGTATAGTATTTACGAGAACGGCAGTAGGAAGCATACTGCTGTTCCTTTTCATAATGGTAACGGACAGAGGCAAGCTGAGGATAAAACTGAGGGATCTGCCTGTTGTTATGGCAATAAGTATGGTCGGCTCCGTACTGCTGATGCAGTTCTACAACACAGCAGCGCTGAGACTTTCTCTGTCTCTGGCCGCTGTGCTGCTCAGCATGTCACCCGTTGTGGTGCTCATAGCCAGCGCAATAATATTCAAGGAAAAGATTACACTCAGAAAAGTACTGTGCATGGCAGGAGCCATAGCGGGCTGCGCCATGCTCTGCGGAATATTTGACGGAGGCGGCTTTCAGTGGGACACACTGGGACTGCTGGCGGGAATTGCCTCGACGATATGTAACGGTGTTTATATACTGCTGACCAGAGTATCGGCGGACAAAGGCTACAGCACGCTGACCATATGTCTGTATTCTTCTCTGTTCGCTACAATAGTTCTGGCTCCCTTCACCGACTGGCAGACTCTGGGCAGTTACATGGCATCGGACGTGTGGGGTTCATCCCTGTTCCTCGTTATGCAGTCCGTGTTTACATCTCTGCTTCCTTCAGTGGCATACATACTGGGAATGAAGTACGTGGAGACGAGCAGGGCAGCAATCCTTGAGGGCGGTTCCGAGCCGCTGACGGCAATGGCAACCGGCATAATAGTTTACTCCGAAATTCCCACGGCCGCAGGACTGGCGGGAATGGTTATCACCATAATAGCACTCACGCTTCTGAGCTGTGACAGTGACAGCATAAGAAAGGACAAACTATGAAATTTCTTCATCTATCGGATTTGCATATCGGCAAGACGGTGGGCGGCTTCTCCATGATTGAGGAGCAGAAACATATACTGGACAGAATACTGGATATAGCCGACAGGGAAGATCCTGACGGTGTTTTGATTGCCGGTGACGTATACGACAGAAGCATACCTTCAGTGGAGGCAGTCGAACTCTTTGACGATTTCATATCTGAACTTGCGGACAGAAGTCTGCAGGTTTTTATTATTCCGGGAAACCACGATTCTTCGGGAAGACTTGCCTTCGCCTCGGGGATAATGAGCAGGAGCGGGATATATATTGCAGGATCATATGACGGAGAATGCCGCAGGGTAGACGTAACAGGCAGAGACGGAGTGAAAGTCAAGGTACACATGCTGCCGTTTATAAGACCTGCACATGTGAGAAATGCACTGAAGGAGGAGCATATCGAGGACTATACGGCAGCGGTGAAGGCAGCTGTGGACAGAATGGAGCTAAACTGCGGGGAGATAAACCTGCTTCTGGCTCATCAGTTTGTAACAGGGGCTTCAACATCCGGTTCCGAGGAGCTTTCCGTGGGAGGTCTGGAGAATGTGGACGCTTCCATTCTGGATGAGTTCGATTATGTGGCTCTGGGACATATTCACAGGGCTCAGAATATAGGCGAGAAGATAAGGTATTGCGGCACGCCCCTCAAGTACTCCTTCTCTGAAGCGGGAGATTCCAAGTCTGTAACAATTGTGGACATCGGAGGCAAAGGTGATATAACCGTCAGAACGGAGGAACTGAAGCCTTTGCGGGATATGCTGGAAATTAAGGGAAGCTACGATGAACTGACACTGAAAAGCTTCTACGATGGTGAGGAATTCCGTGATGCCTATCTGCACATAATACTGACCGATGAGAATGAAATACCTGATGCTATGGCGCGCCTCAGGGTTATATACAGGAATGTGATGAAACTGTCCTACGAAAGGCTTGCCGGCAGCAATGCGCCGGAAGTGCCGGAGGTGGAGTCGGCGGAGGAATTTTCGCCGGGTGCAATATTCGACGGGTTCTACGAGAGCGTGTACGGACGGCCTATGAGTGAATGGCAGGCAGAACACATGAAGCAGATGATTGAGAAAATCTGGGAGGATGAACTATGAGACCTCTGTCATTGACAATGTCAGCCTTCGGGCCGTATGCCGGCACGGAGGTAATACCTATGGAGAAGCTGGGAACAAAGGGACTCTATCTTATTACAGGTGATACAGGGTCCGGGAAGACCACCATATTTGACGGAATATCCTTCGCTCTCTACGGAGAAGCCAGCGGGGACAACAGGGACGGGAGCATGCTCAGATCCAAGTACGCGGAGCCTGAGACGCCTACCAATGTAGAGCTTGTTTTCGAGCTGCGGGGCAGGAAGTACACTGTGAAGCGCAATCCGGAATACATGAGACCGAAGACGAGAGGTGAGGGGTTTACCAGTGAGAAGGCTTCCGCGGAGCTGTGTTGTGACGACGGCCGCATTGTTACGGGGAACACCAGGGTGACTGAAGCGGTTACGGAGCTTCTGGGTCTTGACAGGAGACAGTTCTCCCAGATAGCGATGATAGCACAGGGAGATTTCCTCAAGCTTCTCCTGGCGCCGACAGAAGAGCGTAAGAAGATATTCAGGAAGCTCTTTCACACGGAGAAATACGCCTGGCTTCAGGAAAGGCTGAAGAGAGAAGTTTCGGAGTGCAGAAGCGAGCTGGGAATTCTGGAGGACAGAATTAAAGGCAGCAGGGACAGTATCTCCTGGAAGGAGACTGCAGATGATATTCCCGAGAGAGAGCTGCCGGGGATGCTCGGTGAGCTTCTGGAGGAAGAAGAGAGAAGGCTGAAGGAGCTGACCGCAAGGCGTGAGAAGCAGGAGAAAAATCTGATCCATGTCAGGGAAAGACTTAAGATTGTCGAGATAAAGCTGGACAGGAAGGCACAACTGGACAAATTGAGAAGAGACATGCTTACTGCGGAAGAAGAGCTGAAACAGCTCCGGAGAGATGAGGAGAAAGCCCGGTCTGCATGCGAAAACAGCGATAAGATGAGAGAAGAAATCTCACTGATCAGGGGACAGAAGGATTCATACAGCGAGCTGGATGACAGGAAAACCCACCTCAGTGAAATCAGCAGCCGGAAGGGAAATCTGGAAAGCAGGCTGGAGGAAATAAGCCGGGAGGCCGGAGAGCTTGAAACAAGAAGGAATACCTGCCTGGAGGAAATGAAGATTCTGGAGGAGAGTACAGGGAGAAAATCCGGACTTGAGAAGGAAGAAGAGCAGCTGATCTCCAGAGAGGAGGAGCTGGAGAATCTGCGTGTCATGAGCGTGGAATGGCAGCAGTCACAGGAGGCTTACAGGAACGCTCAGACCGATTACAAGAACAAGGCTGATATTGAGGATGCCGCGGCCGCTGAGTACAACAGAAGCTACAGGATGTTTCTTGATGAACAGGCGGGAATAATAGCGGAAAATCTGGAGGAGGGCAAGCCGTGCCCTGTATGCGGTTCCACTCATCACCCGGAACCTGCGGGCAAGAAATCGGAGGCACCTTCCGAGGCGGATGTTGAGAAGCTTAGAGAGGATTACAGTGTTGCCGCGAAAGCTGCCACCGATGCTCACGGCAGGGCGGCAGCCGCCAGAGCTTCAATGGATGACAAGACGGAGAAGCTTACTCTCAGAACCGCAGAACTGCTGGGAGAGACACCTGTTGATAAAGTCGGCGAAACATGCGCCGACATGAAAGCGGACCTTCAGGAGAAGAAGAGCGAGATTGCCCTTCTGCTGGAGAAAATCGCACTGGAAGAGATAAGATACGGGAAACTGAAGGAGAAACTGCCTGAGTTGGATGATAAGCTTGCCGGGCTCCGTGAGGAGGCAATAGAAAAGGATAAGCAAAAGGCCGCTCTCACCGGGGAGATAACACTTCTGAGCGGCGAAGTGGAAAGCCTCTCGCAAAAACTCGCTTTCGATTCCCTTAAGGATGCGGAGACCCGCATTACAGCACTGGAAAAAACACTGTCAGACCGGGCGAGTGAGCTTGAGAGTTTAACACGGGAGACAGTGGAGAAGGAAAAGAAGCTTGCCCAGTTAAAGGGTAAGGCTGACTCTATGGAGGAGGATGCAGAAGGAGAGGTTGAGGAGACCACAGAAGACCTGAAAGAGGTTATTACCGGACTTGAGAAAGAGAAGACGGAGACTGATGAGGCTGTAACTGCTCTCTCGGGAAGGCTGGCTCTCGACCGGCAGAATGGAGACAGGCTACTGGAATCCCTGGGTGAAGCGGAGAAACTGAGAGAAAGACTGTCGCTCATTAAAGCCCTGTCCGATGCCGCCAACGGCAACGTGACAGGCAGAGAGAAGGTGATGCTGGAAACCTACGTACAGGGTGCATATTTTGACAGGATAATAAGACGGGCAAATCTGAGACTTATGGAGATGACAGGCGGACAGTACGAGCTGAGAAGGAGTGCGGGAGGCAAGGATCTGAGAAGCATAACGGGTCTTGAGCTTGATGTGGCGGATCACTACAACGGAAGCACCAGAAGCGTCAGAACTCTGTCGGGAGGAGAGTCATTCAAGGCTTCTCTCAGCCTGGCTCTGGGCCTTGCCGACGAGATTCAGTCTTCCGCGGGAGGAATCCGTCTGGATACCATGTTTATTGACGAAGGTTTCGGATCTCTGGACGGAGAATCTCTGTCACAGGCCATAGGTGCGCTGGCGGACCTTGGTGAAGGTGACAGACTTGTGGGTATTATTTCCCACGTGGATGAGCTGAAAAACAGGATAAACAGACAGCTTGTCGTAACCAAAGGCAAGAGTGACGGTAGTCATGTATCCGTAACACTTGATTAGTTTGCTGACTGAAGCTTACAATCTTGAAATATATAACTTGTGGTGGTAAACTTACACTATAGTTTTTACGAAAGGAATCCATTATATATGAGTGAAAACAAGATGGGCACTATGCCTGTCGGCAAGCTGATAGTTAACATGTCATGGCCTGCAATTCTATCCATGCTTTTGCAGGCTTTATATAATGTGGTGGACAGCTTCTTCGTTTCGAAGATAAGTGAAGCGGCTCTCACCGCCATAACGTACATTTTCCCTGTGCAGATGGTTATGATATCGGTGGCCGTGGGAACGGGAGTGGGCATCAACTCGCTGATTTCCAGGAGACTGGGGGCGGGGAGACAGGAGGAAGCCGATCTGGCCGCAAGCCACGGATACAGGCTGTCATTCTTCAGCTGGTCCATATTTCTTGTCTTCGGAATATTCCTGTCAGGTCCTCTGATGAACCTGATGACCGATACTGAATACATAATTGAAGAGGGAACCATATATCTGTCCATAGTGACAATAGGTTCTGTATTTCTCTTCGTTCAGATTTCAACGGAGAAGATACTTCAGGCCACGGGCAACATGGTGATGCCGATGATATGCAGTGTTATAGGAGCTGTGACGAACATAGTTCTTGACCCTGTACTCATATTCGGTCTGGGACCTTTCCCGCAGATGGGAATTACAGGTGCTGCTGTTGCCACGATAACGGGACAGTTTCTCTCCATGGTCCTGGGACAGTACATACTCTTCGCCAGAGACCACAAGGTAAGAGTCAGACTAAGAGGCTGGAAATGGCAGCCTGCCATAGCCAGAGACATATATGCAGTGGGATTTCCGAGCATTCTCATGCAGTGCATTGCTTCCGTGCTCCAGTTCGGTATGAACATGATTCTCAACACATTCACCGAAACGGCTGTTGCGGTAATGGGAGTGTACGGAAGGCTTCAGTCCTTCGTGTTCATGCCTGTATTCGGCCTTAACCAGGGAGTGCTGCCGATTATGGGATTCAATTACGGTGCGAGAGACAAGAAACGTCTCATGGAAACCTACAAGAAGGGTTTCGCACTGGCCTTTGCCATAATGCTGGCCGGATTCATCGTGTTCCAGATGTTCCCTCACCAGCTGCTCTCGATCTTCAACGACAGCGGTAATCCTGAAATGTATGAGATAGGTGTGCCTGCCCTGAGACTTATAAGTATATGCTTCCTGCCGGCATCCTACGGCATAATGACTTCATCCGTATTCCAGGCGACAGGTCACGGATTCCTCAGTCTGTGGAGCTCCCTCATAAGACAGCTTGTGTGCGTGCTGCCTATAGCATATATTTTCGGCAGAGTTTTCGGGCTGAATTACGTATGGCTGGGATTCCCTCTGGCCGAGATAATAGGAACGGCATACCTTATAATCACATTCACGCATCTTTACAGAAAAGAGCTGAAGCATCTGGGAGAAGGAACAAAATGATTTCATCCGTTTCCGAGAGAACATACAGGGCCATGTACAGGCTCCTGGACAGAGTGTCACCGATTGACGACGACTGCGGCAGACTTTGCGGTGCGAAGTGCTGCACCTGCACCTATGAGCCTGAGGACCTGGATTTTCACGGCGAAGGTGATGTGAATGCCGACGGTTACATGGGACTGTTTCTGCTTCCGGGAGAAGAGAAGATTCACGAAGGTGAAGAGGACTGGATAGACTGGGGCTATATAATGGCGGAGGACTATTGCTATCCCGACAGCTGGGAAGGCAAAGTCTACATGATACAGTGCAGGACGGCACCTGTGTGTCCCAGAGAGAAGAGACCTATTCAGTGCAGAACTTTCCCTCTGGCACCGCACATAGATGAGGATGGTGTGTTTCATATAATACTCTACTGTGACGAACTGCCCTACAGCTGTCCGCTGATTTCAGACGGGATCGAGCTTAATGAGGATTTTATTCAGGCTACCTACACTGTGTGGCGGCATCTGCTCAGAGATCCCCGGATATTCGACCTTGTGGAGGCGGATTCGGAGGACAGACTCTGGGAAGGGCGAAAAATCAAGGTTTTGAGGTAATCTAATACTAAAGTACGATTGAATTTTGAAGGCCGCACTATTAAAATATAGTGTGGTTTTTTGTAAATAAATGTTAAATTACTGAATGACAGGAGATAGTTATTTTTATGAGATTAGGTATCGATGTAGGATCTACAACCGTTAAACTGGTATTTCTCGATAAGGACGACAATGTTATATACGACAGATATGAGAGGCACATGTCCAATGTGTTTCTCAAGGTACGTGAGCTTATAGAGGAGGCATATGAGACCTTCGGAGATGAGGAGATACGTGCAGTGATAACAGGCTCCGGCGGACTGAGTCTGGCCAAGCTTCTGGATCTTCCATTCGAGCAGGAGGTTATTTCATGCAGCTGTGCCGTGGAGAAGCTCATTCCGGAAACAGACACGGCTATAGAACTGGGAGGAGAGGATGCCAAGATAACCTTCTACGGACAGACCATAGAACAGAGAATGAACGGAACATGTGCGGGAGGTACGGGAGCGTTTATCGACCAGATGGCAGTGCTTCTCAACACCGATGCGGCAGGACTCAACGAGGCCGCCAAGAAGCATACACTCATATATCCGATAGCCGCCAGATGCGGCGTTTTCGCCAAGACGGACATACAGCCTCTCATCAATGACGGAGCCAGAATCGAGAATCTGGCCGCTTCAATATTCCAGGCTGTAGTGGACCAGACCATCACAGGTCTGGCATGCGGACATCCTATTACAGGCAAGATCGCATTCCTGGGCGGTCCTCTCAGCTTCCTCTCGGAGCTGAGACAGAGATTCATAGAGACTCTCAACATAGCACCGGAGGATGTTA
The DNA here is from genome assembly GCA_022773945.1 of Clostridiales bacterium. Lineage (GTDB taxonomy): Bacteria > Bacillota > Clostridia > Peptostreptococcales > Anaerovoracaceae > Lentihominibacter. The sequence goes on along the minus strand of JALFNS010000029.1, from coordinate 15,572 downwards.
TTTTCCCTGAGAACGGCAAGCTCTTCGTAGCCATGGGAGCGGCATTCCTGGCTGAGAAGAAGAAGACCACAAATCTGGGAGAGATACTCAGCCGTCTCGACGGCGCGGACAGCTCACAGCTCAACGACACGCCGAGAATCGACCCTCTCTTCAGAAACGAGGAGGAATACAGGGAATTCAGAGAGAGACACGACAGGGCAAAGGTGAGCAGGAAGCCTATAGAAGAGGCACAGGGCGGCCTCTATCTGGGAATAGATGCAGGCTCGACCACGACCAAGGCCGTTCTCATAGACAAGGAGGGCAATGTGCTCTACTCCTTCTACAGGAGCAACAGAGGCAAGCCTATAGCGCCTATCATGGAGATGCTCAGAGAAGTGTATTCCAAACTGCCTGAGGGTGCCTACATAGCTAAATCAGGCGTGACCGGATACGGAGAAAACCTTATCAAGGCTGCTCTGAAGGTTGACATAGGCGAAATCGAGACCATGGCTCACTACAGGGCTGCGGATAAATTCCTGCCGGGCGTTGACTTCATCCTGGACATAGGCGGCCAGGACATGAAGTGTATGGAGATTAAGGATAACGCCATATACAACATCATGCTCAACGAAGCATGCTCATCGGGATGCGGCTCCTTCATAGAGACATATGCCAAGTCGGTGAACATGAACGTTGCGGATTTTGCGAGGGAAGGACTCTTCGCCGAAGGCCCGGTGGATCTGGGAACACGCTGCACCGTATTCATGAACTCGAAGGTTAAGCAGGCTCAGAAGGAAGGCGCCACTATCGGCGACATATCAGCGGGACTGTCCTACTCGGTAATCAAAAACGCCCTCTACAAGGTAATCAAGCTCAGAAATCCGGAGGACGCAGGAGAGAAAATCGTCGTTCAGGGAGGAACCTTCCTCAACGATTCCGTCCTCAGAAGCATAGAGCTTATCCTCGGCAAGGAGGTTGTGCGACCTGATATCTCGGGACACATGGGTGCACTGGGAGTCGCTCTCATCGCCAGAGACGGCAGCAGAGAGGGTGACGTGTCGGGAATTCTCACGGCCGACAAGCTGGACGACTTCGAGATAGAAACCTCGACGGCCAGATGCAAAGGCTGCGAGAACAACTGTCTCCTCACCATCAACAAGTTTGATGACGGTACGAGACTTATAACAGGAAACAGATGTGAGAAGGGTGAAGGCAAGACGGATGCCGTCAACGATATCCCTAATCTCTATGAATACAAGTTCAACAGGGTATTCGACTACGAACCGCTGGATGAGGAGCAGGCGACCCGCGGCACTGTGGGAATCCCTCGAGTGCTCAACATGTATGAGAACTATCCTTTCTGGCATACATTCTTTACGCAGCTGGGCTTCAGAGTAGTTCTCTCTCCGGTTTCGAAGAAGAGCATATTCGAGAAGGGCATGGACACGATTTCATCGGATACGGCATGCTATCCGGCCAAGCTGGTGCACGGTCACATCAAGGCGCTCGTGGAGGAAGGCTGCAAGTTCATATTCTACCCGAGCATAAACTACGAGAGAGTGGAGGATGAAAATCAGCCGAACCACTACAACTGCCCGATAGTCGCCACATACCCGGAGGTTATCGCCAACAACATGGATGAAATCTTCGAGAAGGAGGATGTGGAATTCATGCATCCTTTCCTGCCGTATGATGATGACAAGCGTCTCGTCAGAGAGCTGGCTTCCGTACTGGAGAGCAAAGGCATAAGCCGCAGGGAAATCAAGGAGGCCGTTAAATGGGCACGTATGGAGGACGGCAGGTTCCACGAGGATATTCACCGGGCAGGTGAGGAGGCACTGGAATATGCGCAGAAGCACGGACTGAAATCCATAATTCTGGCCGGCAGACCTTACCACGTGGATCCTGAAATCAGCCACGGCATTGACAAGCTGATTAACTCCTACGATTTCGTGGTCCTCACTGAAGATTCCGTGGCTCATATGGTTGATCTCAACAGACCTGTGAGAGTTCTGGACCAGTGGATGTATCACTCCAGAATGTACAGGGCGGCAGTATTCGCAGGCACCAGAGATGATGTGGAGATAATACAGCTTAATTCCTTCGGATGCGGGCTTGACGCTGTAACAACCGATGAGGTGGAGGAGCTCTGCCACAAGAGCAACAACATATATACGGTGCTTAAGATAGATGAAGGCTCCAATCTGGGTGCAGCCAAGATAAGGATAAGATCTCTGAAGGCGGCAATAGCTGCCAGGGAGCTTCGAAAGGTTGCCGTGGAGCCGGACAACAGCCCGTATACGCGTGAGATATATACTAAGGAGATGCAGGAATCCGGATATACAATACTGATTCCGGAGATGGCGCCTATACACTTCGATCTTGTTGAAACGGCAATACAGTCCCTCGGCTACAATGCCGTCAGGCTGCCGGAGGTGAGTGAGGATGCCGTCAACGAAGGACTTAAATACGTAAACAACGATGCCTGCTATCCTACGATCGTGACTCTGGGTCAGATTATAGCGGCCCTGAAATCAGGTAAGTTCGATCTTGACAGAACAGCCATATTCATGTCGCAGACGGGCGGACAGTGCAGGGCTTCGAACTACGTGTCTCTCCTAAGAAAGGCTCTGAAGGATCTGGACATGTCACAGGTTCCTGTAATATCTGTAAACACGGCGGGACTGGAGAGCAATCCGGGCTTCAAGCTCCTCAGCTACAAGCTGATAAAGAGAGGCATGATGGCAGTGGTTTACGGCGATCTCTTCATGAGAGTTCTCTATGCCACGAGACCTTATGAGGCTGAGCCGGGTTCGGCCAACGCCCTTTATGAGAAATGGAACGATATAGCCAAGGAAAATCTCAGGGACGGAAGCTGGAGAGAATTCGCAACCAACTGCAGGAAGATCTGTGAGGCATTCGATAATCTGCCTGTTCTGGACATAAAGAAACCTAAGGTCGGTGTTGTCGGGGAGATTCTGGTTAAATATCATCCTGTAGCCAACAACGATATAGTGGGAGTAATCGAGGATGAAGGCGGAGAAGCCGTTGTTCTCGACCTGATAGATTTCTTCCTCTACGGAATGTACAACAAGAAGTTCAACTACGAGCACCTGTCGGGCAGCAGGACACTGATGCTGGGCAATGCGGCGGCAATCAAGGTTCTGGAGCTAATAAGAAAGCCTGCCAGAAAGGCTCTGAGAGCATCGAAGCGCTTTAACGAGCCGGCATATATACAGGATACGGCCAGAGCCGCATCTCACGTGGTTTCCATAGGAAACCAGTGCGGAGAGGGATGGCTTCTCACGGGAGAAATGGTGGAGCTCATTGAGAACGGAGTTGAGAACATAGCCTGTCTTCAGCCGTTCGCCTGCCTGCCTAATCATGTCACGGGGAAGGGCATGATGAAGGCCATGAGGAAGTTCAGTCCGAAGGCAAATATAGTGGCTATAGATTTCGATCCGGGTGCATCTCATGTTAACCAGCTGAACAGAATCAAGCTGATGATGACAACGGCTCACAGGAATCTGGAAGAAAGCGATAATTAGTCCCTGTAATATTGAATTATTCCTGTTAATCGTGTAGAATAAAGCGTGTAAATTCAATATTAAAGATGGGAGGTGTCTTGATGGGAAGACACGGTACAATTGCAGGACGTAAGGCGGCTCAGGACTCCAAGCGTGCGGCAATGTTCACTAAATACACCAGGCAGATTATAGTAGCGGCCAAGGCCGGAGGAGATCCGGAATACAATGCGACTCTGAGAGTTGCCATTGAGAAGGCCAAGGCTATAGGAATGCCGAATGACAATATCAAAAGAGCAGTTAAGAAAGGTTCCGGAGAACTGGAGGGAGAGACTTATACAGAACTCAGCTTCGAAGGTTACGGAGTCGGAGGAGTGGCAGTCATAGTAGAGGCTCTCACCGACAACACCAACAGAACGACTTCCGCAGTCAGATCAACATTTGACAAGCACGGCGGCAATCTGGGAACTCCGGGATGCGTATCCTACATGTTCGCTCGCAAGGGTGTGCTCGTTATCGAGAAGACTGATGAAATTGATGAGGATGCTCTCATGGAAGCGGCTCTCGAAGCAGGTGCAGATGACATGGAGACGAACGATGACAGCTTCGTTATCTACACAGAGCCTTCAGCTTACACGGATGTTCACGGAGCACTCACAGACGCAGGTTACGAATTTGTAGAATCTGAGATTGAATACGTACCATCCATGGAGGCTGCTCCTAAGGACCCTGCAGATCTTAAGAAACTGAAGAAGATGATTGACATTCTCGAGGACAACGACGACGTACAGAAGGTTCACCACAACTGCAGCGTTGATCTCAGCGAAATAGAATAAACTACGACAATCCTGAAATGTTCGTTAAGGGCAATATAATTCAACCTACATTATCACATTGGAAGTCCGGACGTCCATTTGAAAGATGGCACGCCCGCTAAGACGGGACGTCAGACAGCAAAGGCAGGACATCCACCTAACATCGGTTAGGGCGTGAATTATATCCCTGACGGCATGTCGGGATTCTTGTTTTTATAAGGAGAATTTAATGAAAGACCAGTTAACTGTCAGAAGTATGGTTATCGGTGCACTGGGAACAGTAGTGATCACCACCAGTTCCATGTTCATCGCACTGAAACTAAGCTCACTGCCCTGGCCGATAATATTCGTGGCATTGGTTTCAATGTTCTGCCTCAAGGCTATGGGCAATACGAATCTCAGGGAAATCAATGTGGCCCAGACTGCAATGTCGGCGGGAGCAATGGTGGCGGGAGGAATAGCCTTCACCATACCCGGAATATGGATGCTCAATCCGGATGCGGATATAAGCGTCGGGAAGCTTCTCATAATGACCATGTCAGGAGTGGTGCTGGGTCTTATCTTCACCGCACTTATACGAAAATTCTATATAGAGGACAGCAGTGATATGTCATTTCCTATGGGTGAGGCATGTGCGGAAACTCTCACGGCAGGGGACAAGGGCGGACGTAAAGCCGGAGCTCTCTTCACAACCATGGGAGTTGTTGCTGTTTTCACCTTTCTCAGAGACTGGTTCGCCAGAATTCCGGCAACCCTCCTGAACAGAAAAATGATGGCATACGGTTCCTACTGCGGGGTCTATGTGTCGCCTATGCTCGTGGGCATAGGGTACATTATCGGCCCGGCGGCTATTTTCGTGTGGTTCGCGGGAGCCATCATAGGCGATTTCGGAATACTTCTCGGAGGCACGGAATTCGGACTGTGGGATGTGATGACTGCCGGACAGATTAAACAGTCACTGGGTATTGGTCTCATGGTAGGTACAGGCGTCGGAATAATACTCTTCGGAATAATTCCCCGGGCAAAGGAAATGTTCGGCGGAATGTTCAGGAAGGAGAGTCTGGACACCGCGGTGATACCTGTGAGATGGGCACCCTTCGCCATGATAATAATAGCTTTCCTGGGCACAGCAGTGCTGAAGATGGGTGTGATTTCATCGATACTGGTAATCCTGGGAACATGGGTTGCCACCGCCATGTCGGCACAGTGCGTGGGACAGACGGGAATAAACCCTATGGAGATTTTCGGAATACTGGTTCTTCTTCTCTGTAAGGCCTGCACAGGCATAGAAGGCACGGAGGCATTTTTCGCGGCGGCTGTTGTGGCCGTTGCCTGCGGACTTTGCGGTGATATAATGAACGACTTCAAGGCCGGCCGGATTCTTGATACGGATCCGAAGGCCCAGTGGATATCCGAGTGTGTGGGAAGCATAATAGGCGGCGGTGTTTCCGTCGGCGTGCTCATGATAATAATAGCGGCTTACGGCGGGGACTGCTTCGGCAGCGAGACCTTCCCGGCAGCACAGGCTGCTGCAGTTGCCGCAATGGTGGGCGGAATTCCGAACATGCCGGCATTCATTATCGGCCTCGTGGCGGCCGTTCTGCTGTATAAACTGAAGGTGCCTGTGATGACTCTGGGACTGGGTGTTTATCTGCCCTTCTATATGTCGGCTACGGCGTTTATAGGAGGCCTGCTCAGATTTATAACTGACAGATTGTGTCCGGCATTCGAGGAGAAGGGCACGGGAACAATAATTGCTTCAGGACTTCTGGGCGGCGAAGGTATTACGGGTGTTATCATAGCACTGATTGTAGCTGTTCAGGCGGTGGTATAGGAGATTGCCATGAGAGAGATAGATATTACACAGATAGATGGTTTCAGAATAGGACACAGTGAGAACCTCGAAGGTGGCACCGGCTGCACAGCAATACTGGCACCGGGAGGAGCTCGGGCCGGGGTATCCGTGAGAGGCGGAGGTCCTGCCACCAGGGAGACGGATCTTCTCAATCCGGAGAAGATGACTCAGGAGGTTTTCGGTATAATGCTCTCCGGCGGCAGTGCCTACGGACTGGATGCAGCTTCAGGACTGATGCAGTATCTGGAGGAGAGAAATACAGGCTTCGATGTGGGCATGGGTGTGGTTCCCATAGTTCCTGCAGCCTGTCTCTTCGATCTGGTTGCAGGGGATTTTACCTGCAGACCGGACAGAGAGATGGGGTATGCGGCCTGCATCGACTCGGAGAAGGCGAGAGACAGACTGCCACTGGGCAACGTGGGAGCCGGAACGGGCGCGACTATAGGTAAATTTCTGGGCCCGGACAGGCTTATGAAGAGCGGACTGGGAGCTTACGCTCTGGAAATCGGTGAGCTTAAAATCGGAGCAGTCGTGGCGGTTAACGCACTGGGTGATATATTCGATACGGATACAGGGGAAAAAATTGCCGGGATCCTCGAGGAGGACGGCTGCACACTTGGAGATACGAGCAGGATAATGTGGAATGATGTCATGGTTGACAATAATGTATTTACGGGAAACACGACAATCGGATGTGTTATCACCAATGCGGCTCTCACCAAGGCTCAGTGCAACAAGCTGGCGGATATGGCTCACGACGGTTATGCCAGAACCATCAAGCCGGTTCATACATCAGCCGACGGAGACACCATATTCTTCATGGCAGGCGGCAGTCTGCCGGAGGAGGTCACAATAAATCAGGACGCTCTCGGAGACCTGGGAGCCTACGTTATGGCAAAGGCCATAAATTCCGCGGTCCGCGAGGCGGAGTCCGCTTACGGTTTCAAGGCGGCACGTGATCTGAAGGGGAGGCTGTGATGAACAGAGAGGAACTTTATAAGCTGGCGACTGAGGCCAGAAAGAATTCATATTCGCCCTTCAGCGGTTTCAGAGTGGGAGCGGCGCTTTTAACGGCAGAAGGCAGAGTCTACACGGGTGTAAACATAGAAAACTCCAGTTACGGAGCCACCATATGCGCTGAGAGAACGGCCTTTGTCAAGGCAATCTCCGAAGGCGAGAGAAGCTTCTCGGCCATAGCAGTGTCTGCCGGCGATGAGGAGGCCGTGCCCTGCGGTATCTGCAGACAGTTCATGTATGAATTCGCACCCGATATAGAGATAATTACCTGCAGAGACGGGGCGCTGAGAAGGCATACTCTTGAGGAGCTTCTCCCCGAGGGCTTCAGACTTGACGAGAAAGGTGACTTGAATGGATAGAATCGCTATTATAGACGGCAACAGCCTGATCAACAGAGCATATTACGCCATGAGAAATCCTATGATCACGAAGGACGGCATGTACACTCATGCCATCTTCGGTTTCATCAATATGCTCAATAAAATCATAGATGACTACGGTCCGGAATACATGCTGGTGGCCTTCGACATGAAGGGACCGACCTTCAGACACGAGGAATACGACGAATACAAGGCCGGCAGGAAGAAGATGCCTCCCGAACTCGCCATGGAGATACCTGTCCTCAAGGATATCCTGGATGCCATGAAAATCAGGCGTTTCGAAATACAGGGCTATGAGGCGGACGATATTATAGGTACCGTGGCCCGCCTGGCGGAGAGCGAAGGCCTGGAGCCGGTAATTTTCACCGGAGACAGGGACCAGCTCCAGCTGGCTACGGACGTAACCAGAATCATATACACCAAGCGAGGCGTTTCGGATTTTAACATTTACACGAGAGCATCTTTCGTGGAGGAATACGGCTTCGAGCCTTTGCAGCTCATCGACTACAAAGGCCTCAGCGGCGATACTTCCGACAACATCCCCGGTATTCAGGGAGTGGGTCCCAAGACGGCGACGAAGCTGATTCAGCAGTTCGGAAGCGTGGAGGAGATTATCAGGAACGTGGATGACGTGAAGCCTGAAGGCCTGAAGAAAAAGGTGGAGGCCGGCGGAATGCAGGCAATGATGAGCAAGCGTCTGGCCACTATATTCACGGAAGTTCCCCTTGATTTCACCGTGGCGGACTGCAGGATGGAGGAGCCGGATTACGACAGACTCATTGAGCTCTACAAAAAGCTGGAATTCAACAGATTCCTGAGCAGGCTCAATGTGGGCGAAGCTCAGCCGGCGAAGGACGAGGCTCCTGTGGGAAGTGACAGGGACAGCATAACTCTGGAAATCATAGACACGACGGACATGCCGGAGCTGACAGGCGGCGTATGCACAATTAAGGTATTCGGCGACAACAATCACGTGGCGGCACCTTCGATTGAAGGAGTATCCATTCTCGACGGAGACCGCTGCTACTATATAAGGCTGGACAATCCTCAGGTCAGGGATGCTTTCACAGCCTGGATGAAGGGTCTTGACGCAGCCTTTGCAGGTCACGATCTGATCGAGGACTACTTCATGCTCATGTCGCTGGGAATCGACGGATTCACGACGGAGCACGACACGGCGGTAGCCCAGTATGTTCTGGATTCGGGAAGGAGCAGCTACACTCTGAGCGCTCTTTCCAATGAATATCTCCACAGGTCTCTGACGGAATACGGTGAGTTTATGGCTTCTCACGGGCAGATGGATCTGCTTGGGGACCATGTGAAGGATACGGCGGAATACGGGCTGGATTGCTGCCTGCGAATCTTCGATATTGCCGGTCTTCAGAAGGAGCGAATCCGGGAGGAGAATCTGGAAGAAGTTCTCAACAAGGTTGAGTTGCCTCTCATAGAGGTTATGGCTTCCATGGAACACGAAGGTTTCAGAGCGGACAGAGACTATCTCCGTGATTTCGGTGCGATGCTCTCGGAGGAGATTGACAGAATAGCCGGCAGAATATACGACCTGGCAGGCGAGGAGTTTAACATCAATTCACCTCAGCAGCTGGGAAACATACTTTTCGAGAAGCTGGAGCTGCCTCACGGCAAGAAGACAAAGAGAGGCTATTCAACCAGCGCGGAGGTTCTGGAGAAAATCGAGGATAAGCACGAGATAGTGCCGGCCGTCCTGGAGTACAGAACGCTGTCCAAGCTGAAGAGCACCTACGTTGACGGGCTCATCCCCCTCATCAGTGAGGAAGGCAGGATTCACGCCCACTTCAGACAGACGGTAACGGCTACTGGACGCATCAGCTGCACGGAGCCGAATCTGCAGAATATTCCTGTGAAACAGGAGCTGGGGCGCAGGCTCAGGCAGGCTTTCGTGCCCGAGGAGGGATGCACTCTGCTGGGCGCCGACTATTCACAGATAGAACTCAGGGTTCTGGCTCATCTCTCAGGCGACGAGGCTCTCATCGATTCCTTCAACAAAGGGGAGGATATACACAGAGCAACCGCATCACGTGTTCTGGGTGTGCCGGAGGACAGCATCTCCATCGAGGAGAGGAGCCGCGCAAAGGCTGTAAACTTCGGTGTCATCTACGGTATGAGTGCCTTCGGTCTCAGCAGCGAGCTGAAGATCAGCCGCCGGGAGGCCGAGGATTATATAGAAACTTATTTCAGCAAGCATCAGGCCGTGAGGAAGTTTATGGATGATTCCGTAAGCTTTTGCAGGGAGAATGGTTATGTGACCACGCTCCTGGGACGCAAACGCTACATCAAGGAGATCAACGCGCCTCAGTACATGACGCGGCAGGTGGGTGAGAGGCTCGCAATGAACACGCCTGTGCAGGGTACGGCTGCAGATATTATCAAGCTTGCCATGATCGATGTGCACAGGGCGCTGAGAGAGGAAGGCCTCAAATCGAAGCTGATTCTTCAGATTCACGACGAACTGATTATAAATACGTTGCCTGAGGAGCACGACAGAGTTGTGCGTATACTTCGGGAGAAGATGGAGAATGCCTGCAGGCTGGCGGTGGAGCTGAAGGCGGATGTTAACGAAGGGACTAACTGGTATGAGCTTAAGTAGAGACGCGCTGCCCGTGATAGGTCTGACGGGGGGTATCGGATCCGGGAAATCAACCGCCGCATCCTATCTGGTGTCCATGGGGTTTGCCCACATCGACGCCGATGAGATAGGCAGGCAGCTTACCCGTGACGGCTCGCCGGTACTCTCTGTTATCAAGAAAACCTTCGGACCGGAAATCTTCTCTGATGCCCGTGACTCGCATCTGGTTCTCGACAGGAAGAAAACCGCCGAGCTTGTGTTTACAGACAAGAAGAGTCTAGAAATCTACAACGGGATAATGTTCTCGGAAATAATCAGTGAGATTGTCCGGGAAATCGACTCCATACGCAAGTCGCCGCCGGAAGGCTGCCCCGGTATCATAATAGACGCGCCTCTTCTCTATGAGGCAGGTGTGGACAAGCTCTGCGACCTGGTTATACTCATCAGCGTCGATACGGATGTGCGCATCGAGCGGGTATGCAGGCGAGACGGAGCGACCCCGGAGGAGGTGCGCCGCAGAATAGACAATCAGATGAGCGAGGAGGCCAAACGTGCCGCCGCCGATTTCGTCGTGGACAACAGCGGCGGACCGGAGGAGCTGGAGGCGAGACTAAAGGATGTGGCAGGGCGGATTTAGTGCGAGGCGTGGTCTGTAGTGGCGTGCGTAGATATACGCTAGAGTGCTTGGTGAAAGTGTCAAGTTGTATTGCTTTTAGCAATCAAAACTTGTATAATGAAGAAAAATGTAGAAACAGAGGTGATTATTGTGACCAGAACTGCATGTAAGACCGCGAGTGTATATACCAGGGTTGATCCTGAAACAAAAGAGCAGGCTGAGTCTATTCTGAATCAGCTTGGAATACCCATGTCTAATGCGATAGGTATGTTTCTCAAACAGGTTGTTCTACATCAGGGAATACCATTTGATATGAAACTTCCGACTAAAGACCCTATTGCTATGGGTAGCATGACAAAAGAGCAGATAGACATTGAACTTCAGAAAGGAATGGACGATCTCGAAGCCGGACGCGTCACACCGGCAGAGGAAGTGGAAGCCGAAATGAGAATGTTATATGGTATTTGAACATGAAGGTTGTTTGTATACTTCATGTTTTTGCCTGATTGCAGAGATACATTTTATATAAGAGGCTGTCGCAGCAAGCGGCGGCTTCTTTTTTTGATCGTAATGAGCGACGTCGTGCCAATGAAAAAAGAGGTATTCATACGAAAACCTCTTTTTAATGGTGCGGCCTGCCGGACTTGAACCGGCACGGTCTCCCACACGCCCCTCAAACGTGCGCGTCTGCCTATTCCGCCAAGGCCGCTTATTCAGTTGTGTCCGGCTCTTGCCTGCGACTTTTTTATTATAACCTTTTGGAGACCGTAATTCAAGAACTTTTTTACAAAGTTTCCAATGTTTTTTTGTTTACCGGAGGACTATTCCATATGGTATGCCTCTTCGTGGTGAAGGGCATGGTCCAGACCTTCGATTTCTTCCTCTTCGGTAACTCTGACAGGGAGGAATTTGTCAACGACCTTGAGGATAATCCAGGTCATTATGAAACCGTAAACCGCAGCCACCGCCGTTCCGAATATCTGAATCAGGAACTGGTGGACATCGCCCTCAATGAGCCCGCTGACGCCGTTAATGGAGCTTACGGCGAAGACGCCTGTAAGTATGGAGCCGATAATTCCGCCGACTCCGTGAACGCCCCATACATCAAGGGCATCGTCCCAGTCAAGCTTGTTCTTGAGCTGTACCGCGAAGTAGCAGCAGATTCCGGCTATAATGCCGATAACAGCAGCAGCCCACGGCTGAACGTAGCCTGCAGCAGGGGTAACTGTCGCCAGACCGGCAACTGCACCTGTAAGTGCACCGACGAAGCTGGCATTCTTGTCTCTTACCCAGGAAATGATAAGCCATGTAACCATGGCAAAGGAGGCACCCAGGTCAGTATTGATGAATGCTGTAGCTGCCAGTCCGTTGGCACCGAGAGCGCCGCCGGCGTTGAAGCCGAACCATCCGAACCAGAGAAGGCCGGTTCCCAGAGCAACGTGAGTTACATTGTGAGGCTCCAGGTTTTCTTTGGTACGCTCCCGTCTCTTGCCTACGAAGAATACGGAAGCGAGGGCTGCCAGACCTGCGCTGGCGTGAACTACGATTCCGCCTGCGAAGTCAACGACTCCCAGTTTGGCGAGCCATCCGCCGCCCCATACCCAGTGGGCGAGAGGTATATAGATGAGCAAAGTCCAGAATACCAGGAATACCAGATAGCTTTTGAAGTTAACTCTGTCCGCGAATGCTCCCGTGATAAGAGCAGGAGTGAGTATGGCGAACATCTCCTGATAGCTTGCGAAGGCGAAGAAGGGTATCGTTTCGCCGTACTGTCCGTTTGGCACGAGCCCGACTCCGTTGAAGAAGCAGTACTTCAGCCCTCCGATAAGGCCGCCCGCATCCGGACCGAAGGCCAGTGAGAAACCGACAACGAACCAGATGATGGTTACAACTCCCATTGATATGAAGCTCTGCATCATAATTGTCAATACGTTTTTCTTGTTAACCAGACCGCCGTAAAAGAAGGCCAGGCCCGGTGTCATGATGAATACCAATGCTGCACAGACCAGCATGAAAGCAGTGTCGCCAGTATTAATCATAAAAAACACTTCCTTTCGCACGATTTGTAATGATACACAACTGATTTAACTAAATCTTACGAAAAGAAGCACACATTTTAAATACAGTAAAACCCCCAAATATCCGGGGGTTTTACCTTAAACTTCTATTATGTGGTTTCTCACGGCGTAGAGAACGAGCTCTGTTATGTTCTTGAAGTTGTGTTTCTTCATGATGTTGGCCCTGTGAGTTTCAACCGTCTTCACGGAAATGGAGAGAAACTCGGCGATTTCCCTGTTGCTGTAGCCTTCGGCAAGGAGCTTAAGCACCTCGCGCTCCCTCCCCGAAAGATCCCTGTTGTTCTTCTCGTTCTGGAGGAAACCGCTGAGCAGCAGGGGAGCCATCACCGTCGATATGTATATTTCGCCGGACATCACCTGATGGATTGCCGTCACAAGCTCTTCGAAGGCGTTTTCCTTGAGTACGTATCCTGATGCTCCGTTCTCAAAGGCCTCAGCCAGCATCTCCTCATTCTTGTACATGGTCAGGAAAATAATCCTGATATCGGGAAAGCTGTCCCTGATTTCCCGTGCCGTATCGAATCCGCCTTTTCGCGGCATGGCTATATCCATGAGAAGTATGTCGACACGACCGTCAAGCTCATATATTTCCTTCGTTGTCTCAATACCGTCGGATGCATTGCCTGCAATCTCTATGTCATCCTCCTGAGAAAGGAGCATTATGAGAGATTCTCTCAGTATTTTATGATCGTCCGCCAGGTAAATCCGTATTTTGTCATTCATTGTAAGGCACCTCCGCTACCACTCTGGTTCCTTCGCCTATTGTGCTGTAGATTGAGAAATCTCCGCCCAGCATCCTCATTCTGTCCGTCATGGACGGGATACCCATGCCGAATTTTTTGTCCGCCACGTGGAAGCCTTTGCCGTTGTCCGTGACTTCGAAGGTGCAGCCTCCGTCTGATTCGGTAATTCTGACAGTTATTTCACTTGCCTCGCCGTGCTTCACTGCATTGCTGCAGGATTCCTGAATCACCCTGTATATGTTCAGAGACTGAGTCTCATCGTAAGGGGGAACGTCACATTCAGCCGACAGGCTGCAGGTCACTCCTTCAAGTGCAGAGAAGCTGTCGCAGAGTGCCTCGATGGCCTTTAGCAGTCCTTCCTCCAGCTTCGGCGGGTGGAGATTGTTGAGTATGGCACGCATTTCGCTTATTGTGTCGTCGGTCATATTGATGGCGTTTTCCACAAGAGCGGCATTGTCTTCCTTTTTCTTAGCTACGTTCAGTGTGAGCTTGAGGGCGGCCAGGGTCTGACCCACACTGTCATGAAGCTCCTGGCGAATCCTGCTTTTCTCCTGCTCCTCGGTGACTGTCAGAAGGCGCGCCTGCTTTCGCAGGAGCTTGTTCTTCTTGTATATCTGCTCCTGATAGTCGCTCTTCTCCATAAAGTGCTCCCAGGAATATATGTCTTCGAATTCGGCGATGTTGAGACCTTTTTCTTCAGCCTCGGCACTCTCGCGCAGGCCCATTGTCCGGTCTATCAGCTTGAACATTATCATGGCCAGACCGAAGGTCCAGACAATGTTCGCGGCAATGCCGATGCACTGTATGCCGAACTGCTCGAGGCGGCCGTCGCACATGAGAAACCGTGCTTCGGCGAAGACGGGGAGAAGAAGCAGTCCTGTCAGACCTCCCGCCATGTGAACGGGAACAGCGTCCACCGCATCGTCGATATCCAGCTTTTTGAGTATGAAATGGCATCCCATGGCCACTGAGCCCGCGATGAAGGCTATAACAGCAGAGCTCACCGGGCTCACATAGTATGCGCAGGCTGATATTGCCGCCAGTCCGCCGAGAATGCCGTCAAATATTGATATCAGGAAATTGCCCCTCTGTCTGTTAAACAGTCGCATGGTGAGAGAACCGGCCATGCCGAAGGCCGCAGCTATGGCAGTGTTCAGCAGGGTGAGGGGAACACGTTCGTTGAATTCCGGGCAGCTGCCTCCGGTGAATGCCAACCATCCGAACCAGAGGATGAACAGACCCAGAACGGCGAAAGGAATGTTCGATTTGCCCGAATCAGGGTCATTCCTCCTGCCGACACATATTATACCGGCCAGTGCTATCAGGCCTCCGGAAAGGTGGACTACCGAACCTCCCGCAAAATCCATAAAACCCAGGCTGCCGAGCCAGCCGGTATCGTTCCATACCCATCTGCCCATCACAGGATATATGAGAAGGCTGGATATTCCCGCAGCCAGAAGCAGGGCATGAGTTTTCGTTCTTTCCGACATGGCGCCGCCGAATATGGTGATACAGATTGAGGCGTACATGAGCTGCATGAGAGCATGAGCGAAATCCTCAGATACGCTGATGTTTGAGAAGGCGATGTTTTCCGGACCTCCGAACATTATGGCGTATCCGAAGAGGAAATATATGATTGCCGAGATCATCAGAGTAATGAGGTTTTCAATGGCAACAGCTATGATGTTTTTTGTCTTGATGAGTCCTGCCTCGAAGCAGGTGAATCCGGCCTGCATGAAGCAGACCATACAGCTGCATATGAGAACCCATATTGTGTAAGTATTCATAATTACATTATACGACATTCGAAGCTCCCCGAGGAAAATAAATTAACTTGATTTGATTTTGAAATCGGTACATAATAAAATGTATGGCTAAATCACCGAGAAACAAGACAATAGATACGACGACCGAAGACGGGCTGGAGTACCTGAACCGCTGCATAATATGGGGCGATATG
>JALFNS010000007.1 GCA_022773945.1 Clostridiales bacterium | reverse complement strand
ATTTTTTCCATTAAACTCATTTTTTATCCTCTCTTCTCTCGTCTGTATCCGATTTATCCTTATCATGAATTTCCTCAAGGGCCAGGTTGATTTCCAGGGCCTTTCTTTCATCCGCCTTGGTAACCCTGACCTTGATTACTCTGTTATCGATCGTCACGCGGAAGCTGTCGCCCTTCTCCGGAATCTTATCAAGCACCATGGAAACCCATCCGTTAACTGTGTTTACTTCCTGGATTTCCTCCACTATCTCCAGATAGTCGAATACCTTATAGAGGTTGGCGCTTCCTCTTATCCTGTAGCTTCCGTTCTGAAGAGGCATTACCTCCTTGTTCTGTATAACATCGTACTCGTCGTAGATTTCTCCCACGAGTTCTTCAATGATGTCCTCCATGGTCACAAGTCCGGCCGTTCCGCCGTATTCGTCAATAACGATGGCCATGTGGCTCTTCAGCTTTTGCATCTTCCTGAGGAGATCGAATATCTTGATGGTCTCCGTGACGAAAACCACAGGGGTCACATACTCGGATATGGTGTGGCTCTTCCCCAGCACGTAGTAGTGAAAGTCCTTCTGGTGTATTACACCTATTATCCTGTCGATATCCTCCTCGTATACAGGCAGCCTGGAGAATCCCGTCTCCCGGAACAGCTCCTCAAGCTCATCCTCGGGACAGCTTATGTCTATGGCTTCCATCTCAGGGCGCGGTGTCATAACATCTTCTGCCGTCAGCTCATCAAATTCTATGGCGTTCTGTATGAGCTCGCTGCGCTCTCCGTCGATTCCGCCTCCCGTCTCCGCCTCCTCAACCATGGTGAGGATTTCATCGTCGGTTATGGTATCCTCCTTGTTAAGTTTGAACACGAAGCAGATTAACTGTTTCCACTTGGTGAATATGAAGTTTACCGGCGTAAGCAGCGTCATGAAAAAACTTATTACAGGTGATGTGGCCATAGTGAAGGCTTCCGCCTTCTCCTTGGCTATGTTCTTCGGAGTGATTTCTCCGAATATGAGAACCGTCACGGTTATAACAACTGTTGCCAGCGTGGCTCCGTACTCGCCGCAGAGTTCTACGAAGAGCACCGTAGCTATTGCCGTCATGGCTATGTTGACTATATTGTTTCCCACCAGAATCGTAGTCAGCAGCTTGTCGTAGGAATCGGAGAGCTTGAGCACCTTCTCCGCCTTGACGTTACCGTCATTGGCCATGTTCTTGATGCGAATCCTGTTGAGGGATGTGAACGCTGTCTCCGTGGCGCTGAAATAGGCTGAAAACACAACCAGAATCACTATTGCCAGTATCTCCGCAGTGATGCTTTGATCCATTTAATCTGAATACCTCCTTCGTTATGTGAACATTTTTATACATAGTAGATTATATCCCAAAGTCCTGTATAAATGCAATGGCGTTGACTTCCCAAATTTCCCGTGTTATCATTTAACACGTGACTTATATAATTATCAACTAACAATAAAAAGAGGTTATCATGGAAAGAATCAAGACACTTGAAACTCGTAACTTATGTGAAAGCTCGAAGAACGGCGGCTGCGGAGAATGCCAGACATCATGTCAGTCAGCATGCAAGACAAGCTGCGGCGTAGCAAACCAGCCATGTGAGAAGACAGAGGAATAACAGGTTATGAGAATGCTGCCCATGCGGCGGCATTTTTTATGTACTTATTCAGGGAGATTTGATTTATGGTTCATCAGTATAGATTAAACGGTTACAACATAGTTCTGGACACATGTTCCGGATCCATCCATTCGGTGGACGACGTGGCCTACGATATAATATCAATGTTCAGAGACAGGACTGAAGACGAGATAGTTTCTGTCATCCTCCGTGACTATGAGGATGATGACACTGTGACGGAGGAGGATGTCAGACTTTGCATTGAGGACGTGAAATCCCTCAGGGAAGCGGGTCTGCTCTTTTCGGAGGACACCTTCGCCGATTCCGCCGGTCTGTTCAAGGAGCGTTCCGGCAACGTTGTCAAGGCTCTCTGCCTTCACGTGTCCCACGCCTGCAACCTGAACTGTTCCTACTGCTTCGCCGGCCAGGGCAAATACCACGGTGAAGAGGCTCTCATGAGCCTGGAGACGGGCAAAAAGGCCCTTGATTTTCTCATCGAAAATTCAGGAGAACGCACCAATCTGGAGGTCGACTTCTTCGGTGGTGAACCTCTCATGAATTTCGACGTCGTTAAAGAGCTGGTCGCCTACGGACGCCGGCAGGAAAAGCTTCACAACAAGAAATTCCGGTTCACGCTCACCACAAACGGTGTTCTCATAGACGATGATGTCATCGACTTCGCCAACAGAGAGATGAGCAATGTGGTTCTCAGCCTTGACGGCCGCAAGGAGATTAACGACCTGACCCGCGTCGATTTCTCGGGCAAAGGCAGCTACGACACCGTTGTGCCTCGTTTCAGGCGTCTGGTGGAGGCCCGCGGCGGCAAAAACTACTATATGCGCGGCACTTTCACTCATGCCAATCCGGATTTCACCGAGGATGTGTTCCACATGGCCGATATGGGCTTCACCGAGCTCAGCATGGAGCCTGTTGTATGTGCGCCTGACGATCCTGCGGCTCTTACCGCCGAGGACATCGAAATCGTCAAAGAGCAGTACGAAATCCTCACCTGCGAGATGCTGAAACGCCGCGAGGAAGGTCGCCCATTCAGCTTCTATCACTACAATATCGATCTCACTAATGGTCCGTGCATCTACAAGAGAATATCCGGCTGCGGTTCGGGTACCGAGTACATGGCCGTGACTCCGGCAGGAGATCTGTATCCGTGTCACCAGTTTGTCGGTGAGGAAAAATTCCGTCTCGGTAACGTTTACGACGGAGTGACCGTACCTGAAGTTAGAGAGGAGTTCCGTAGCTGCAACGCCTACTCCAGGCCGGAATGCAGGGACTGCTGGGCACAGCTCTACTGTTCGGGAGGCTGCGCCGCCAACGCCTATCACGCCACCGGCTCAGTACAGGGAATATACGAGGCCGGCTGCGAGCTTTTCAGGAAACGGATGGAATGCGCCATTATGATGAAAGTGGCGGAGGCATAAGTTGACTTGCAGTCTATAAAGAAATATAATATTTTCATTATGGTTATAGAGGAAAGAGATTATACATTTGACAACATAAAGGCGTTTCTGATTGCTTCAACGGTTTTTGCTCACCTTCTGAAGCAGAGTCCCACCTTCACACTCAATTCACCGAGCGGTTATATTTATTTCATCATTTTCTCCTTCATTATGGAGGGATTCTTTCTAATATCCGGATACTTCTCCGGAAATACGGTTAAGTGCAGAAACACGGCGGTTAAAAATTTCCTGCTGCCGTATATTTTCTTTACGCTCCTGGTCAGCGGAATAAGCATGCTCATATGCGGCAGGCCCAGGGGAGACCTGATTGTCACCAGCTTCGCACTCTGGTTCATGCTGGCTATGTTTGTGTTCAGAGTTACTGTTGATTTGGCATCAAAGTTCAAATACATACTGCCAGCGGCCTTCCTTCTCTATTTCCTTGCCGGCTGCCTGCCTCTGGATAATACGCTGGCAGGTGCCAGAATATGTCATTTTTTCCTGTTTTACATCATCGGATACAAGATGAAGCCGCGTCATTTCGAGAAGATTCGCAGCATCAATAAGGCATTCACAATTGCGCTGGGAGCAGTCCTTACGGCCGCATCTGTTGCCATCGTCAGTCTAAGACTGTTTCCGATGGGAATGCTCTATATGAGAGACTCCTATGAAAGCCGCGGTCTCACCTTCCCTGAGGGCTGGCTCATCAGTCTGGTTATTCTCATTCTCTTCTTCGGTTGGTTTGCTGTAATCGTGAATCTGATGCCGGCGGGCAAAACCTTTTTCTCCGATATCGGCAGGAAGACCATAACTATCTACCTTCTTCACATCGGCGTAAGATACCTGTTCATGTACACTCCTGCAGCAGGTCCCGGAGGAATCACGAGTTTTCTAATCGCTCTGCTGACAACCATCGTTATTCTGTGGCTGTTTTCCCGGGAGCCGGTATACAAAGCCTACAACCTGCTGGTGGATCTTATGTACAAACCTATTGAATTATTAACCTGTTGGAAAAGATAGCAAACAAATCTCAGGCTGAAACCACTGATAAAATATACCCGGGAGGGGTATTTTGTCCGGCCGATGTACACCTGGGAGGCCAAAAGCAGGGCTTAGGTGTACAATAGCTGCTTCGAAGAGTG
This sequence comes from Clostridiales bacterium, assembly GCA_022773945.1. GTDB lineage: Bacteria > Bacillota > Clostridia > Peptostreptococcales > Anaerovoracaceae > Lentihominibacter. Next base: position 11,679 of record JALFNS010000007.1, on the reverse strand, counting down.
CCTTCGGTACGCTGAAAAGGATAAAAACCGGTGTCAAAGTGTAGATATTTAAATTTTTAGAGGGCATATTCATGTATAAAGGCCCCAAAAACAGCTTTCAGGCATAAATCGAGGTCGGGGGGTATCCTAATTATGTACACCTGGGAGACCAAAACAGGGTTTCAGGTGTACATGAGCCGGATAGAAAACACTTGAAATGTGTTATAATAGGCTGAAATGATTAAGATAATAATAGTATTCGCAGCATATCTCATCGGTGGCATTGTGGATTCCGTATGCGGAGGCGGCGGCCTTGTCATGCTGCCGGCACTTTTCGCCGTGGGAGTCCCGGCTCACATAGCAGTTGGAACAAATCAAGTTTCCATTCTACCCGGAATAGGAACATCCGTATACAAATTCTACAGAAGCGACAGGATAGATATAAAAAACGCCATATATGCAGTACCCTTCGGAATCGTCGGCGGCTTCGCCGGCGCCAGGCTGAACCTTCTCGTATCCGAATGGTATCTGCAGCTCATTCTGATGATACTTATACCTGTACTGGCAGTGTTCTCGATTCTCAAGCCCAACGTGGGCGCCGAGGACAGATCCGGAGAAAATTCCCGCCGCAGGATGATAATATTATCAGCGATAATCGGTTTCGTGGTTGGAACATACCACGCCTTTTACGGTCCCGCCAGCGGGACCTTCTACATGCTGGCCTTTGCATCACTTCTGAAATACGATCTGGTTACGGCCAACGGCAACACACGTTTCGTCACGCTGTTCGTGAGCATCATATCGGGAATAACCTACGCCCTGTCAGGATGTGTGAACTGGATGTACGTGATTTTCGCCGTTCCTGCATACGCCCTGGGGAACTACATCGGTGCATCTCTGGCCATATCCAGAGGTTCACGCTTCGTCCGGCCGATGTATTATGTGATACTGTCACTGCTGTTCATAAAGCTGGTTAAGGACTTTTTCTTCTGATTTGAGAGAATACCGGTTGAGGCCGGTATTTTTTATTGCATAATTGTATATTTATACAATAAATTGAAAAAAGTTTCAAAAAGCTGTTGACTGTTTATTCTTATTGGTGTATCGTTATACCCAACATTCTTAAAAGGAGGAAGAGAGAAAAGTGAGAAAATTCAACGTTTTTATCGACGGAAGTTCCGGTACGACGGGACTGAAAATTCGCGAACTGCTATCACCAAGAGAAGAAATTGATATTATAAACATTCATAAAGACAAACGAAGAAATCCGGATGAGAGACGCCTTTGCATAGAAAATGCAGACCTGTCAATCCTGTGTCTTCCAGACAAGGAAGCCGAGGCAATCTGCACCGGTCTGCCGAAAAGCTGCAGAATCATCGACACCAGCACGGCTCACAGAACGAATCCGGACTGGGTCTACGGACTTCCTGAGCTCAGGGAAGGACAGCGTGAGAAAATCGCATCATCAAACAGGGTGTCCAATCCGGGCTGCCATGCCACAGGATTCATTCTGCTGACTGCCCCTCTGACAGCAGAGGGCGTAATCAGCAGTGAATACCCTCTCTCCGCCTTTTCCCTGACGGGATACAGCGGTGGCGGCAAGAAGATGATTGCCGAGTACGAGCAGCCTGAGCGGGATGTGCAGCTGGACAGCCCGGGAGTCTACGGGCTGGGTCAGAATCATAAACATCTGAGAGAGATGACCATGTATTCCGGTCTTACCGTTACACCATCATTCATGCCTGTGGTCTGCGACTACTACAGCGGCATGCTGGTGAACATACCGCTTCACAGACAGCTGATGGAACTGCCGCTGTCTACGCAGGCGCTCAGAGAGCTGTACCTGGAATACTACAGAAATTCGCCGGCGGTAAGGGTATGCACGGAGCAGCCCGAAGGTACACTTTACAGCAACACCCTTTCGGGAGAAAGCGGTCTGGAAATCCTGGTACACGGAAACGACGATCGTCCGGTGGTCAGCGCCCGTTTTGACAATCTGGGCAAAGGCGCCGCAACCGCTGCCGTTGAAAACATGAATCTTATGCTTGGAATCGCTGAATAAATGAATGGAGGAAAAAATATGATTGAATATATTGACGGAGGTATATGCGCGCCGCAGGGCTTCACAGCAGGAGGAATCCACTGCGGCTTCAGAAAGAATACATCAAAGAAAGATCTGGCCATAATCGCCAGTGACGTGCAGTGCAGTGCCGCTGCCATGTATACGACAAACAAGGTCCAGGGAGCGCCGCTGAAGGTCACGAAAGAGCATCTGGCCGACGGTCATGCCAGAGCAATTATATGTAACAGCGGAAACGCCAACACATGCGCGGACAACGGAGAATGTATTGCACGTCAGACCTGCATCCTCACCGCAGAGGCCTGCGGATGCATGCCCGAAGATATCATCGTCGCCAGCACCGGTGTCATCGGAGAGGAACTTACTATGGAGCCCTTCGAGAAAGGAATTCCCCTTCTGGCGCAAAGCCTTTGCGCCGACGGATCCGCAAAGGCGGCGGAGGCTATCATGACGACGGATACTGTAAAAAAGGAAATAGCCGTATCATTCAAACTAGGTGAAAAGGACTGCACTATTGGCGGAATAGCCAAGGGCAGCGGCATGATTCATCCCAATATGGCCACCCTGCTGGCATTTTTCACAACGGATGCCGCCGTCTCACCGGAGCTGCTGCACAAGGCCTTGAAAACTGCAGTTACCGAAAGTTTCAATCAGGTCAGCATCGACGGAGACACATCCACCAATGATATGGCAGTAATCATGGCGAACGGACTGGCAGGCAACAATATGATATGTGATGAAGGTGAAGACTTCTCCCTTTTCTGTGAAGCCCTCAAGGAAGCTGCCGTATATCTGGCCAAATGCATCGCAGCCGACGGCGAAGGAGCCTCCAGACTTCTGATATGCCACGTTAATCACGCCCCTGACGGAGAAACAGCCAGAACAATTTCCCGCTCTGTGGCCTCCTCCAGTCTGGTTAAAGCAGCCGTCTTCGGCGAAGATGCGAACTGGGGAAGAGTCCTCTGCGCGGTGGGGTACACACCGGGAGACTTTTCTGTAGAGAATGTTGATGTCACACTTTCATCTGCCTCCGGCGATACTGTGGTGTGCAGAGGTTCCAGACATATGGCCTTCGATGAAGCAAAGGCCTCACAGATTCTTTCGGAAAAGGAAATTACAATCAGCGTGGATCTTCACGACGGAGATGCTCACGCCAAAGCCTGGGGCTGCGATCTGACCTTCGACTATGTTCAGATCAACAGCGCCTATCGCTCTTAGGAGGTGTATCATGGTGAACAGACTGAACATGGACAAAGCCCTTGACAAGGCGGAAATTCTCATCGAGGCTCTCCCCTACATCCGGAAATTCAACCGTAAGGTTATCGTTGTCAAATACGGCGGGAGCGCCATGGAAAATGAAGAACTGAAGAAAAAGGTTATGGAGGATGTGGTGCTCCTGAAACTGGTCGGATTCAAACCGATTGTCGTTCACGGAGGCGGCAAGGAAATCAGCCGCTGGTGCGGCAGAGTCGGCATAGAGAGCAGATTTGAAGGAGGACTCCGTGTTACGGACGAAGAAACTCTGGAAGTTGCCGAAATGGTACTGGGCAAGGTGAATCAAGAGTTGGTGACCATGATAGGCAGCCTGGGCGTGCTTCCAGCAGGCGTGAGCGGCAAGGACGGCGGCCTTCTCACGGCGCACCGCAAAATGCCGGAAGGCAGGGATATAGGCTTTGTAGGCGAAATCGAGAACGTGAACACGAAAATTCTGTGGGATCTTCTGAGGGCGGACTATCTGCCCGTCGTTTATACCATAGGCTCGGACGAAAAGGGTCAGGCCTACAACATCAATGCAGATGATGCGGCCTATGCCATAGCCAGAGCTATGGGAGCGGAGAAGCTGGCCTTCCTCACCGATGCTGACGGGGTGTACGAGGACGGATATGATCCCGACACACTGATAAGCGAGCTCTATGTGAGCACTGCCAAAGAACTTATTGAGGCAGGTAAAATTTCAGGCGGCATGCTGCCGAAGATAAAGAACTGCATCAGTGCCATTGAAAACGGCGTGAAGAGAGTACATATACTGAACGGAGAGATTCCCCACTGCCTGCTGCTGGAAATTTTTACTCACAGGGGCGTAGGAACGGCAATTCTGGGTGACAAGGAGGAAAAGTTCTATCATGACTGATTGTATATACGAAAAAGACTGCAGCTGCATTGCTCATACCTACGACAGGTACAACAAACTTATAGTAAGCGGAAAAGGCGCACTATGCACCGATTCAGAAGGAAACAGCCTCATCGACTTTACCTCCGGTATCGGGGTGAACAGTCTGGGATTCTCCGACGATGAATGGATTGCGGCGGTCAGCAGTCAGGCAGCATCGCTGCAGCACATTTCCAATCTGTACTATACAGCGCCCCAGATTCGCCTGGCAGAGAAGCTTACAGCGAGAACCGGAATGAAGAAGGTCTTCTTCGCAAACTCCGGCACGGAAGCTAACGAATGCGCTGTGAAAACCGCGAGGAAGTTCGGAAATCTCCAATCGGAAGGCAGGAAAAACAGGATAATCACACTGGTCAATTCCTTTCACGGAAGAACTATGGGCTCACTGACGGCCACGGGACAGGCAAATCTGCAGCAGAATTTTGGACCTGTTCTGCCCGGCTTCGACTACTGCCCTGCGGGAGACCTGAAGCAGCTGGAAGCCATGACAGACGATAACACCTGCGCCATCATGCTTGAGCTTGTACAGGGTGAAGGAGGCGTGATTCACCTGAGCCGGGAGTTCGCGCAGGGCTGTCAGAAGATTTGCAGGCAGAAGGATATTCTGCTGATTATAGATGAGGTTCAGACGGGCATAGGCAGAACGGGAACACTCTTCGCCTATGAGCAGTACGGACTTCAGCCGGATCTGGTCACCTTCGCCAAGGGAATCGGCGGCGGTCTCCCCCTGGGCGGTGTTCTCTTCGGCGAGAAAACTGCCGATGTGCTGCAACCGGGAGATCACGGCGCCACCTTCGGCGGTAATCCTGTGGCCTGTGCCGGCGGATGCGTTATCATGGACCGTATGACTGAAGAATTCCTTCAGGAAGTCCGCGAGAAGGGGCAATATTTGCGTGAAAGACTGTCATCAATTCCGGGTGTTTGCGATATAACCGGATTGGGCATGATGCTGGGCTTTCGCATAGCCGGCAAAGACAGCAAGGATGTTGTGAAAGCAGCTCTTGATGAAGGCGTGATGCTCCTCACCGCCAAGGATAAAATCAGGCTCCTGCCGCCTCTTGTGATAACCCGTAAGCAGATTGACAAGGGGCTGGAGAAACTAATGAAAGTAGCGGCAAAGTGAAAATTCACTTTGCCGTCCTGTACTTCTTAGTCCCGCCCCTTCCCACAATATCTATCAAGCCGTCTTCTTTCATCTGACGAGCCACCATGTAGGCTCTGGTCTTCTTAACACCCAGGAGGCTCTGTAAATCGTCTTCGTTCATTTCCCCGTGCTCTGCCAGATAATCAAGCACCTTGTTCATCTGCGGTGTAACAGTGCTGATTCTTTCATCAGATTTTGACGATGAATCCTCATTAAGAGCGTCGTCGGAATTCATATTCGGCAACACGATTTTAAAAGCATTCGGTGTAGTTTCTATACTTGGCTTAAGTGCGCATTTCTCATACAACCTAAAAATCCGGCGTATACCTGTACCATAGCTCTCAATCAGGTGCAGGCGATGAAAAACTTCCGCCAGATTCTTGTTTCGCGGCTGAGAAATGCCGATCCGAATATCTTCTACAGACAATCCCGGCAAAAGCCCTCCAAGAGAAATAAACTCCAATTTGTTGTCATTAACATTTATGATGATGCTGCCACTGAAGCTGTAATCCCTGTGAACAATGGCATTGAGCAGTGCTTCTCGAATAGCCTCATCGGGATAATCCTGCTTGTCCGTGCGGAGGACCCCCTTGATTGTAGATACAGTTTTGTTGCACAAGGCAAGATAATTTATCGACTCTTCAAATTGTTTAAGAACCGAACCGCCAAATTCCTTGCTGTCCCGAAACTCAGTGCAAAACTCGTCTTTGTAGACAGCAACCTTCGTTGTGTGCGGACACTGATCTGAGAGAAGAAGTGCCAGATTGGTATAAATATCATTTTTTGTAATCCCAAGTGCACGGTACTTTTCATCGTTAAACTCAACGCCATAATGGCCGAACACCGTTTTAGCAGCCTTAAAGGTCAGTTCCTGTTCCAGGCAACGGGCACCCTCGAAATCGTCACCGTCCGATTCCTTAATCATATGACGTATCTGCTCAGGCGAAGCCTGTACACTTGATGCCCCCTGCCTGACATACACTCCTGCCGGTTTCAGTCCCTTGGATTTTAAATAATAAGGCTTGCTGCTTCCCTCTCCTATTTCAATTCGGATTGCTTTTCCGTCTTCCAAGATATAACGCACAAACATGGTCACATCCGGATGAATTGCATCGCGTATACCGTTGGTCAGACGAGTGTATGTCTCATCAACGTCTTCAATACCGACTAGATTTCCACTATCATCAACTCCGAGGCATATTTCCCCTCCATCGGTGTTTGCGAAGGCTATTACTTCCTTGTAAATATCATCCGTAAACTTGGATTTATACTCAATGTGTTCGCTTTCGTATCGCATAAATCTCACCTCTATCACGCATTGTTTTCTTCTATTATACTTAGATTTTCACTTTTTTCAATGCGTATTGGTGAAAATTCACTATATAAAGTGAATTTTCACTTTGCCGTCCTATACTTCTTAGCCCCGCCCCTGTTGCTTGAGTATAGACAAAACAAAAGAGAGAGGTGGATTTTACAGTTGCAATAAGTCATAATGTAATTGACACATATCGCAAGTAGCATTTCATGAGATGAAAAAACATCAGTGTTCTCAAAAAACGAGAAATGTTCTCAAACTGAGAGGCTATGAAATCTGCAAAAAATTGCAAAAAACAACACCGAAAACAGGATAAACCGCCCTATCCCGAAATCGCCAGAGCCCTTGATATTACTGGGTTCTTGGCTTCTTACCCCGGACAAAGAAAAAACCTTAGGACGTTAATCCTAAGGCCTTGTAAATTGGTACACTGCATTCTTCTGTATCAGAACTTACTCCTGCAAAGTACTCTTCTATGGTTTCAACTTCTGCTTTACTTGTATTTGCACGCTTTTTATTGTTGTTCAGCAATAATGTGAAGTGATCGTCATACAGGAATACTTTATCTACAAAAATGTGCACCAGCATCTTTTGATATTCTAGTGTATCATATGTCCCTCTTCTGAGCTTGCGCATGAAATCTCTTACCATTGCCGGCTCTATTGTACACTGTTTAGCCTCTTCATGTTTCAGGCACTTCTGCAAGTATTCAAGCTCCTCCTCTCTTTTAGAAAGCCGCTTTGCAACTCTCGACGAGCCTAGACCTTCTTCTATTTCATTAATCAGTTTGTCAATCTTGGTTTCTAATGATTCGATTTCATCTTTCAGACGTATAATTTCAGGGCTCTCACGGTCACGCTTGTTTAGTTCTGTAACAGTCTTGATGACTTCATCTAACACCTCATCTGTGAGGCATTTCATGCAGGCATCAATAACGAGATTTTCGATAAAATCCTTTGGAACATTTTTCTTTCTGCAGCGGTTGCGTGCGGATTTGCAGATATAGTAGCGGTAGGTATTGCCGGTTCCTGATGTACCGGAACTGCCAATCATTTGCTGCTTGCAACAGCCGCAATAGAGCTTCCCGGTTAGAATGTAATCTTCTACGGCAGGTCTGTGCCCACGGCTTTGGTGACTTAAGATTTCCTGCACATCCTCGAACAGTTCATCGCTTACGATTCTAGGCATTCCATCGGGAATACGGGTGTCCCCGAAAATATAGATGCCTTTGTACTTCTCGTTTCGAAGAATATTCTGAAGCGAGTTCTTTGAGAACGGGTTGCCTCGTACTGTAAGAATGCCTCTTGCATTCAAATCATCTCCTATGGATTTTGCAGTTTCTCCTGTTGCTATTCGCTCAAAAATCTCTTTTACAATCGGCCCGGTATTCTCATCGATGACATAGTATCCTTCATCATCAACACCATATCCAAAGGTCATTGTTCCACCGTTATACTTACATTGGTCTGCACGCTGGTACATTCCTCGGTGAATCTTTTCAGACATTTGCTTACTGAAGTAATCTGCAAACACTTCTAACAGTCCCTCTGTTATTACTCCTGAACTGTCAGATGATATGTGCTCTTTTGCGGATACTACACGGACTCCATTGTCGGCTAATATCTTCTTGTAGTAACCTGAATCATTCTTGTTTCTTGCGAACCTGTCAAACTGATATACCAGTATTATTTCAAAGCTTTCGTCTCCGCTGTCATCAATCATTCTCAGGAAGTTGGGTCTTTTGTCAGATGTTGCACTTTGTGCTCTGTCTACATATTCCTGCAGGACAATCATATCATTTTCCTCTGCATATCTTCTGCATTCATCAATCTGACCTTCTATTGACATTTCGTTTTGTTTGTCAGAACTGTATCTGGCATAAATAACTGCGTTTTTCATGTTGCATCCATCCTTTCTATAAATCTTATCTTGAGCGTCCTTTATTGCGATTACGGTCTCTTTCAGCTTTTGTTCTCTCTATTAAATCTCCTAGCACATTACTGCCCAAAACCTTCTTTAGCAGCCGGTAGTCCTTGTTTTCGGTTTGCAGCTTAGCATTTTCCTGTTTCAGATAATTGTTTTCTCTAATAAGATCCTGGTTCTCGCTATATAGTCTTCCGTTCTTCTGATTGAGCCTGTAGTAGTTCTCCCAGCCCTCAAAACTTCTTGCCAGAACAGATTTTACAAGCTTTTTGAGCTCTTTTATTATCGGCTCGGCAAACTTAGTCTTATATGCTTTCGCTGTCATAAAACCTTGCGGCTCAGGCAGCTGATACTTTTCATCATTTTGCAAAGCGTCTTCCAGTTCGGTCAGTTTATCAAGTGCTTCATTGTAGTTGCTGATTCTTTTATTAAGCAGGTCGTGCTCAAGTTTTTTGTCACCTATTATTGTTTCTAACTTTTCAAGTTCATGCTCTCGCTGTTCCTTTTTGAAGTCAAGTACGGACAGGTGCTCCCTGTGAGTTCCATGCTGATCCCATTCAATACCATTCTGCAGCATTATTTCCGCTAACACTTCTTTTTCGGATTGTACCCATCTGTTCCATTCAGTATCGCCCTTAGAAGTGCCTTTAAACCCTTGAGACAGTAAAGCCTGTTTCAATGATACTCTTGTGTCTAAACCACGTTTGCTGCCTGTTGTAAAGGGCACGAAGTCGATATGCAGATGTGGTGTAGCTTCATCCATGTGCAGGTGAGCTGAGAATACTTTTAAGTTTGGATTTCTTTCCTGGAAGCCTTTGATATATTCATCCAGTATTTTTTCGGCAAGTTCTCCGTTTTCGCTTTCTGCAGCCATATCATCTTTATTGCCAATCTGTATGATTAGCTCATGAAAAGGCTTTTCCTGTTTCGAACTGCGGATCTTATCGTAGTAATTTTCTATCTTTCTATCGTTTCTTGTCTGCTTTTCGTTATATCGCTTAAGTGCTTCATCAAATAGCTGATGATAAACATCTTCGATTTTGTCACTGTAATATACCATGTTAAGATGGCTCCGGCTTTTATCGACATTCTCTGCTGTGAATTTGCGCTGATTGTGGTTGACGGAACCTTTGCCGACCATGGCACTGATTGTTCGTTTCATGCAATACCTCCTTTCCCAATTGCTGCGTATGCAGCTGCCTTTGTTACTTTCTGCGAAAGTAACGCAAAAGCACTTTTGACAGCAAGCTATCAAAAATGCAACCTGCAAGCAGGTTTTGCGCTCTCCGAGGGTCTTCGGATGCAACCGTTTTACTGTAGAGATTTGGTGCATCTTTTGAGATTTTTCTTTCGCGAGAGCCGCTTTTATTTGCTGAAGGATATCTGCTATGGCTGATTATATTTGCGGCTCTGATATTTAGTTTTGTTCTGCTTTTGTTTTCTTTTGTAACTAACGTTTTCGTTACTGATGCAGGTAACTGATTCGTTAGTAATATTTAAATGGATTTTGCTGATTAATAACGGTTTCGACATCTATTATGCTGCATTTTGCTACTCCCATTGCTAACGCTTTCGTTACAGCTTATATATATACCATACAGAGGAATTTTAATTCCTCTGAGGAAATTGACTCAGCTTGCGTTAGCTTTGATATCTTTAGCCAGTTTCTTTCTTCTGATAGCTTCATCAAAATCTGCTTTAGCTTTGTTCAGAAATTCCAGATCGTATGATTCTTTCCATTTGTCGATAAATTTGTACTTGCTTGGCTGGTGTTCCAGACCTCCGTGTTCAATTGATATGAAGCCGTATGTCTCAAGCTGCAGCAATGCACGCGATAAAGTATTTGGTCTCATCCCTTTTGACTTAAAAGTTGAATATGGGCATTTTACAATGTTGTTTGTAAATTTGCCCTTATACTCCTGCATCAGAATTGTGTATGCTTCCTTTGCCGTTGCACTGAGTGCTATATACGCAGGGGAATTTAGCAAATCATCAAACAAGATGACGTGGTGTGTATGCCATGTTCCCCCGGTTGCAAACTTCGGTGGTGGATCTCTTTTTGGTTTCTTTCCCATAGTGCCTCCTATTCTGCATAAGTTGCCTCGTTGCGTTCTTTCACTTTGGTTTCATTTAAACTGCTTTTGAGTTGTTCCAAATAATCGTCTTTCTGAGCCTGACGTTTGTATAATTCGGGCATTATTGTTCTTGACAAGTATTCGAGCTGTTTCTTATCTAATTTAGTCATTGCTGATATCCCTCCTTCTAGCATATTTGTTTATTCGATATTTATTATACTAACCATATTTGTTTTAGTCAACACAAAACTAAACAATAATGCTTTGTTTATATTGATTTCTAAAACCATATATGCTATCCTGTTCCGTAGGAGTATATAGAAAGCGAGGTACTGTATGGCTATAGGAGAAAGAATTCGCAGGTTCCGCAATGCGTTGGGAATGACGCAGCATGAGCTTGGAACAAAGCTGGGGTTCAATGAAAAGACTGCCGTAATCCGTGTAGGGCAGTATGAAAACGAAAAGAGAAAGCCTAAGCAGGACATGATAAATGACATGGCAAAGATATTTGATGTGGCCAGTGAAGCAATCAATGTTCCGGATATAGACTCGTATATCGGAATAATGCACACGTTATTTGCCTTGGAGGATAACTATGGACTGACAATTACCACCCTTGACGGGCAGGTATGTCTGAAGCAGGATATCAATCATCCGAATTATAGCCTTGCCTTGGCAGAGGACCTGCGCTCGTGGAGTGAAATAAAGTCTAAACTTACCAGTGGCAGCATTCTTACTTCGGAATATGATCACTGGAGGTATAGCTTTCCTGCAGACAGAGCTGACGAAACTAAGAAGAGCATCGATAACTTTAGGAAAAACATTATCAAGGGAAACAACCCTGAGTAATAATGTAAGTGGTAAACCAGTGGTGCCTGTCGTGAGAGGCTAAAATTTGAGACAATAAGGTATGAAAAACTTTAATTCAACTAAATCATACCAAGTTTCAAACGGAGGTCATAATGAACACACAACTTGTAAATCAGGGAGTTA
>JALFNS010000008.1 GCA_022773945.1 Clostridiales bacterium | reverse complement strand
CGCGCTGATCGTCTCTGAATGTCGGCGCGTAGAGGATAACCTTCTTACCTTCCGGTATTCCCAGGCTACTCCTTATCCTGCCCACGTCCTCCGGCTTGTAGTTGACCAGATAATCGTTCCTCGGATAGCCTTCCTCGATTATAATATCCTCCTTGCCAAGCTCCCGCAGGTTGAAGGCTGATATGAATTTCTCCGATGCATATGCGGACGGCGAAACCATATAGGAATATTTCCTCGCATCCGTTTCGAACACCTCTCTGGCGTTGTCCGGCTCTTTCTTGAACTTGGTTCTGTCAACCTCTATGTCGAATCCGAGTCTCTTGAGAGGTGTGCCGTGCCAGCACTGAACATAGGTCTGCTCAGGCTTTCTCTTCATGGCCATGATAACCCATGTATTGGTAATCCAGTATCCGGCTGTGGCATAGGTTCTGTAGTGATCGGGAGTTCCCCAGAGAACAAGGCTTGTCCGCGGATTTTGCTCCAGGAACAGATACTTATCCATGCATCTGTCCTTGAATACCCACACGAACCTGTAATCCTCATAGTCCGGAGAATTCACCATGTATTCATATATTGCCCTCGGACTGTCCGCATATTCTCTTCCCGAGAAGGCTTCGAACACCACCACCCTGCCGTCGACCGGCAGCTTGTCAAATTTGTTGAACTTGTGCTTTCTGAATCTGATTTTGAAGGACATGTATAACCTCTTGAATCCGCTGCTTTTGCGGCTCAGTGCAGCCAGTGTCTTCTTGACCGGCCTCTTCAGTCCTCTCTTGATCTTGGAGCTTGTGCTTCTCTTACTCGAATAATTTCTCTTCGCCATTAAAATCCTCTGTATATAAATGCTCCTGCATCGTATCCCGGTCCGTATACTCCCAGGGCCATTACTGCGGTTAACATCAGCAGTATCAGAATCCATCTGACAAGCAGAGGCATTCTGTCCATCGCCTGCCTGAAGCCTACAGTGCCGTCCCCTCCGTTCATTCTCATGTCACGCTCCTCAACCAGGCTTATCACAAGCCATACGATGCAGCTTACGAGAATGATCAGGAAATCTGTCTCATTGAGTCCCAGTGAGAGCAGTGTCTCCGCGAATGGCTCCCCGTTGTGCAGTCTGAACATAGATGCGAACATTGTCAGTGCCGCTCCGAAGGATGCAGCCTTAGGGAATATTTTGCCGAAGACCACGATGAAGAAGGTTCTCACATACTGAAAGCCCTTCCACCAGCGGGATGACGCATTGATATGGAGCTTCTCCATAATCTTCCTGAAATAAGGTTCCAGGAGGAGTCCCAGCACGATTACCGTTCCGTTGTACAGGCCGTAGGCGATGTACTTGAACTCGGCTCCGTGCCATATTCCGATCGTTATGAATGTGGCATACTGGGCGATTATAACAGGCACCAGCTTGCCCACTCTGTCTCCCAGCACCCCTCTCAGATTCTTGCCCAGCTTGCCGAAGAATTTAGACATGGCAACGGGATAGAATATGTAGTCACGGCACCAGTGACTCAGTGAAATATGCCATCTGTTCCAGAAGGAGGACAGGCTGTCGGAGAAGTAAGGGCGCATGAAGTTGTTCGTCATGTCTATGCCCATGCACCGGGCAACTCCTCTGGCTATGTCTATGCCTCCGCTGAAATCGGCATATATCTGAATAGTATAAAACAGGAGCGCCACGAATACGGCCTCTCCCGAATAGTCTCCGTAATTGTCAAAAACCTGATCGCACAGTATTGCCACTCTGTCCGCGATTACAAGCTTCTTGAAGAATCCCCAGAGTACCAGCTGAGCTCCGTGGGTCAGATTCCTGTAATCGAATTCATGTCCCTCGTAGAGCTGGTGCGCCAACTGATCGTGCCTGCTTATAGGTCCCTGTATTATCTGCGGGAAGAAGGCCGTGAACAGTGCGAACCTGGCTATGTTGGTATCCGGTGATATCTTGTCTCTGTATATGTCGATAATGTAGGCTGCCGACTGGAATGTGTAGAAGGATATTCCCAGAGGTATGAGAATTCCTCCCAGATCGAAGCCCAGGCCAAGCGCCTCCAGATAGTATCTGAAGTACTTGAGCACCGCCAGAATTCCGAAATCAAGAATCAGGGCGATTGCCACGTACTTCTTCTTTCTCTTCTGGTTGGCCGCCTTGGCTGCCTTCTTCTCATCCCGGCTCATTGAAGCCTTGTTCTCCGCCATGAAGGCCTTGTGCTCCGAATTGCACATTCCTATGCTTCTGCCGCAGAAGAAGGTCACCGCCGTCGTGAAGAGCACGAAGATGAAGGTCTTCGGGCTTGACAAGAGGTAAAATGCGTAGCTTGCAAAAAGCAGAACAAGCCATCGTCCTTTAACCGGGATGGCGTAATACACTATTACCGTAAGCAACGCGAACAGCAGGAAATTCAGTGATGTAAACGCCATGCTGTTATTCCTGTGCGTTAGTTATGAGTTCCACCATGGCATCAACGGAATTGAAGTTCTCAGGGATGAGGTCTTCAACAGATATCTCCACATCAAACTCCTCGTTGAATTCACCTACTATGGCCACTATGTCAAGTGATGCCAGAATATTGTCATCGATAAGCTTCTTCTCATTCTCGAAATCGATGTCCCCTCTGATTTCTGTCAGTATCTCAAGTACCTGTTCTCTCATGTTCTTCTTTCTCCTTAACTTGTGTAGTTCTTATATTTTAACATATGACAGGGATTATTCAAACACCCATTATCTGCCTTCATACTTATCTATGGCTTCGTCTATGTCGCCGTCGAAGACCATCTTGCCCTTGATCATCACTATTCCTCTCTTGCAGAACTGGCGCGCGGTTCCCGTGGAATGTGTGACGAAGAGAAGCGTCACATTGTCCTTCTCTATTATCTCGTTGACCTTCTTCAGGCATTTCTCTCTGAAGCTTCTGTCTCCCACGCTGAGAGCCTCGTCGACTATGAGAATCTCCGGGTTGATGTTCACGTTCACGGCGAAGCCCAGTCTGGCCTTCATGCCGCTGGAATAGGATCTGACAGGCTGATCTATGTACTCGTCTATCTCGGCGAAGTCCACTATAGTCTGCTCGATGGCCTCTATCTCACTGTCTCTGAGTCCGCAGAGCTGGCCCTTGAGATATATGTTCTCTCTGCCTGTCATCTCCGGGTCGAAGCCTGATGTGAGCTCAAGCAGGGCGCTGACTCTGCCGTCGACTTTAATCTCTCCCTCCGTGGGATAGGTTACTCCGGTAATCATCTTGAGAATGGTGGATTTGCCGGCGCCGTTCTTGCCGAATATGGCCACAGCTTCACCCTTTTTGACACTGAAGCTCACATGGTCCACGGCGAGCTTGGTCTTGTACGGCACTTTCTTGGAGAATATGGCCATGAAGCGCTTCTTGTCATTCTTGTAAAGCTTGTACTTCTTGGTCACGTTCTCGAATTTTATTACTGTATTGTTCTCCATCTGCTGTCTCCTGAAGTGTTATAGTACGTCCGGTATTTCTTTAATGAGCTTCTTGTACGCCCACACGGAAGCTATTATCATAATGAGATACATTCCCAGGAATATTGCCAGCTGGAGCGGCTCCTCCCAGAACCAGACTTTGTATATGAAACAGTTCCTGTAGCCTGTGGCTATGAATGTCACCGGGTTGAAATAGAGCACCTTCTGAAGCCACGGAATTCCTATGGTGTTAACATCCCACATTATTCCGGAGAACCAGAATATGGCTGTGGTAACGGACTTGATAAGGTTAACGAAGTCCTTACTGATGGCGCCCAGCATGGAGGCGAATAGACTCCATGAAATGAAGAAAAGTGCCATGAGTAGCATGTAGAACAGAGTCTGCAGCCAGTATATGTCAGGCATATGTCCTGTTATTATGAATATGAGGCAGCATATTACCATGAGCCCTATATGCACCATAAGCTTGGATATACCTACGAATGTAGGTATTGTGGATACCGGGAATTTCATCTTGGTTACCAGGAACCTGTACTTCCGTATTGCCTGCGTTCCCTGTGAAATCATGTCGCTCATGAAGAACCAGGCTATGAAGCCGGGTATCATCCATAGAACGAAGGGATAACCGTTGACGCCTCCTCCGGCTCTCAGGCCGTAGGTGAAGGCGAACCAGAACACGACTATTGTAATCGTCGGCTTGACCAGAGCCCATGCCCATCCCAGAGCCGCACCGCTGTAAGTCTTGATTATATCCGATTTGGCCAGCTTGAAAATCTGTTTTCGCCACTCGAAATGTTCCTTGAATATGGTCTTAATTGTTTCCAATTGAATCTCCTTGTAAATCACACAAATTACCTGTCAATTTTACCACTATTACACCGAAAAAAAAAGGATTACCGTTAAATAACCCCTTCTTTCTCTGTCTTAATATTCCTTATGGTTATCTCTGTGAAATTGCCTATTTGGTTTATCTTACCCCGGACTTCATACTTGTCCGTCAGGTAGAGGAGGTAAGTCTCCTGGCCGCCGTTTTCGTACAGCTTGTTGGCGTATGTGTTCCAAGCGTCCAGAGCTTCGTGGGTGCCGTCGCCGCCGTATATGCTCTTCGAATTGATTTCGAAGGAGTCTCCCATGTGTTTCTCTGAAACTTCTATGTTCATGTCCTTCACGGACTCGGCAGTCTTCAGCTCATTGAGGCTCATTCTGTGGAGTCGGCACTTGTGCTTGCCTTCATCCTCCTTGTCGCCTGTGGACGTGTAGTAGAGGGTTTTGCCCGTTATCGTCCAGGAGTAGGTTCTCTCTCCCGTCACGGCTCTGTCGTATCCGCTCGCCGGGTTCGTCAGATGGAGCTTCTCTCCGTCACCGTCGTCCTGATATATGATCCAGCCTTTGTCTATGACGTAAGGCATGTAGACTTCCTTGTCCAGAACCACTTCCTCATTGTCTCCGTCCGTGTCCATGACGCAGAACCTGAATTTCGCATCGGCGAAGTAGATTTTGCCGAATCTCAGCTGGACGTAGTCCACGTCGCCTTCTCTCAGGGTCTCCGTTTCTCCCGTTTCAGTGTTCACTCTTCTTATGCTCTCCGTGGATCCGTCGGCGGGAGCCCAGAGATAGTATATGTGCTTGCCCTCCTTAACCAGGAACTTTGCCTGACCGCCTGTTTCGAAGGTCTTCGCATCTTCAACGGTTATCTCTTCACCATCCTCATTGATGGTGCCGCAGCTGAAGGTGCATTTGCCGTCGATGAAGTATTTGCCGTAGATCCTGCTTCCGTCTATAAGGTACTGGCCGTCCTGCATGTAGTTACACAAGCTACTCGTATCCTGCTTACCGTATTTGATTCCGAAGGTGAGCTCCGGGTGCTCGCTGAAGCACTCCGGCTTCTTGTCCGCCTTCTCCAGCTCTATCTCCATATCACTGCCGTTCAGATTCCCGGTGTAGGTGTAGCCCTGAAGGCTTCTCTCCAGAAGAATCTCCTCCTCACCGTCGGCGATAATGATGTTGCCGTCCTCATCCTCCTTCCATTCGGAGGCGAAGCCGTCTTCAATGAGGAAGACTCCGCAGTCTCCCGTGTCCTTGAGGCAGAGGCTCATTATCCGGGACACCTCTGTCAGCTCCTCGCCGTCTGAGGAGGCCTTCGTGGTGACGTAGTATTCCACGCTGTCCTTCTCACCGTCATATTCATATATGACGAGGCCCGCGAAGCCTGCCAGAGTCACGACAAAGAGCATGACTGTCAGTATTACCCATAATCCTAAATTACTGCTTCTTCTCATCCCAATGTTCCCGTTCTATTCCTTGTTCGTGCCGGCCGCATCCTTGGTGTAGGAGCTGATTGCCTCCAGTGAATCCGCACCGAACTCACCTGTAACCTCCAGACCTGCATCCTTCTGGAACGCCTTCACAGCCTTAACCGTGTTCTTGCCGTACTTGCCGTCAGATTCTCCCTCCAGATATCCTGACCACTTGAGGAAATCCTGAATTTTAGCCACCTCCTCCGATTCGTCTCCCCGAGAGAATGGAGCAGTGCAGTCTTCCGTCGCTCTGTATATGGCGAACATCTTGTAGCCGGACCCGCTCACGCTCTTTGCCTTCTGGTCTATGCACCCGTAGGCTCCGCCGCCGGAATAATGGGCATTGGCTATGTAGCCCACACCGCCGATCTCAACGTAAACGGATATATGCCCTCCGCCGCCGTGGCGCAGGTAAAAGAAAATATCTCCCGGTTCAAGCTCCGATACGCTGCTGAGCTTTACCTTTTTGAATTTGCTCGAGCTCGGCAGATATTTCAGGTCTTTGGCCAGTGCTCTCGGGAAGTTTGTGTCGTATCCGCTGGTTCTCACCACGGTTCCCACGAACACGTCGCAGGACGCGCCTGCCCTAGTCTGCTTGCTCCACCCGGATCTGCTGCCGTAGGCCTGACTGAGAGCCGCCTTGTATGCAGGCTTCGGGCTGCCTCCGTGGTATCTGTACACGGACCTTGAGGTTCCCGGCGCATAGGCGCAGTTAATCGCCTGCTTGGCTATGGCGTTCTGCAGCTCCGGCAGCTCACCGTTGTATGTGTCCGTTCCTCCGTCCAGAGGCTCCGCAAAAGCAAAAGCCGGCACACACATTGCCATCAGTACCGCTATTGTAACTGTAAGTAACTTCCTAAATCTCATAACATTCATCCCTCAGCTCGTGATCCGGCTCGTGAAAATCGGCTATCTCACAGCCCGACTCGTCTCTGATGCTGATTACTTCCTTAACCTTGTCGAGATAATCCACGTATCCCATCTCCGGATCTTCTCTTCTCACGTAAAGCCTGCAAACAACTGTGCCGCCCGTTGTGACGAATTTGTACTCGCTGCCGTTCTTCGCGTACACATCCGCTCTGACAAGCCCCGGCACCTTCTCGAAAAGCTCCTCCTTCGTGAAATCAAAATATATCCTGCCCGTCACGTTGACGTAAACACCTATCTGATAATATGTCTCGTCAACATCCGGGTTGAATGCCTCCAGGTCCGCGCAGTCAACCGGATTGCCTATAACGTAGTTCTCCGTCTTGTCGGCAACCGCCGGCGCTCCCATAACGGCGGAGCACATGTATGCGCCGTCTCCCGCCAGTCTGCAGATGAACTCGTTCACCTTGAGTCCCGCAGGTCCCACGAAGCACTGGACCGTGACCGGTCCGTTCTCCACTCCGAAGGTTTCTGTCATTCTCTGCACCAGGTCTCTGAAATACTCCACGTTTCCGCGCGTGTATTTCGACGGGAACACCACATTGCAAAGGCTCACGTTGGCCGGGTTCTCAGGGTCGAAGTTCTTGCCGTTGTCGTATACGCATGTGACATAGGCTCTGCCCCCGCTCACCCAGGCTGTTATCGATATTTCATCGTATGGATAGTACTCCTCAACGATGAACCTATCATCGTAGTTGACCGATTTCTCGATGGTGTCTCCCATCCTGGCCCTGATTTCATCGCAGTCGGCGCAGATGTATATGCCTTTGCTCCCCGAACTGTCGATGGGCTTGATGATAACCGGGAAGGTGAAACCGCTCAGCTCCTCGTCGCTGAAGTCCGACTTGAGAATGGCGTATTCCGTGATGGGGAAGCCGCCTTCCTTCAGAGCCTGCTTCATGTATATCTTGTCTGTCAGTAGTCTGATGAGTTCCGGATTGTATATCTGGGGCAGGTTCATTCTCTTCGCCAGTTCATAGCAGGGTTCGATGTTCCTGTCCGAGAATGCGCAGAGGACTCCGTCTATATCGTGCCGTCTGCCTATCTCCTCAAGCTTGTCCACGTCCAGGGTGCTCACGTCGTAGCCGAAGTCGGCCACAGACTTGCCCGGCGCCCCTTCGTAGTAGTCGCAGGCGACAGTCCTGACGCCCATTCTCCTGTAATCTTCTATCAGGTCGCAAAATGAATCTATTGCGCCCAGTATAAGCACTGTCTTCATTCTTTAGTTCTTCCTTATGAAATAGTTCGGTATTTTCTTCGATTCTCCTATGATTCGCATCAGGTACTCTCCTATGATGCCTATGGACATGAGAGTTATTCCGAAGAAAAGCAGCATGAGTACGATAATTGTGGTCCATCCCAGGACTTCGATGCTGCCTGTTATGTACTCGATCAGGTAGACAATCATGAGAACCAGGCTGGCCAGGCAGGAGATTCCGCCCACGTACTTGACCAGCTTCAGTGGCAGCACAGTGTTGGACATTACCTCCAGCTTGAAGTCTCTCACCAGTCGCTTGAAGGAGTACTGGCTCGTTCCGTACTTTCTCTCGTCGTGGTGTACAGTCACGTTGATTATCCTGTCCGTAATCGCCATTATAAGGTAGCCGATTCTCGGCGTGTCTATCTTGATGTTCACTATATAGTCAACCACGTATTTCTTCATGAGGCGGAAGCTGGTCATGTCCAGATTTTCCGTCTTCTCGTTAGTGTCCATGGCTATTCTGTTAATAACTTTGGATCCGAGGTTTCTTATAGGGCCGTGCTTCTTGGAGTCGTACTTGCCTATGGCCACGTCCACTTCCGGGTCTGCCGCCATGGCTTCTATAAGTTTAGGTATCTCCTCCGGCGGGTGCTGCAGGTCATCGTCGATTGTGACAACATAGTCTCCCGTGGCCTGTGCGAATCCGCACATGAGGGCGTTGTGCTGTCCGAAATTCTTGGCCAGCTGGAACACCTTCACCTTATCGTCCAGACTGTGGATTCTCTTCATCTCCTCGAAGGATCCGTCCTTAGATGAGTCGTCCACAAGGATAAGCTCGTAATCCGCTCCGACCACATCCGTGAACACATTTCTTACCCTCTCATGAAGCTCAGCCAGTGTCTTCTCAGAATTGTACACCGGCACGACTATTGAATACTTGGTCATTAACTCTCCTCTCCCGCTACCGGGACTGATAAATATAACACCTTTTGATTATATCAAAAAGCGGCGGATAAAAAAAGTGGGTTTAATTTGTGTGAGGATGAGGCCACCACATCTATTATATTAAATTCGCGCGCTTCTTTTGATAATACGTATTTTCTTCTACAAGCATTCGGTCGTTCATCCCACTGTAATTTCTACCTTTTTGCCGCTGAAAGCAACCCCGTATTTATAGATTGTTTCAACTCCTGCGGCGGTTAGTTCAACATCATATTTCTTATCAATAATTTGCTGAAGAGCCTTCTTAGACAGCATTTTAAGTTGTTCTTCCGTGCAGTTCTTTTCGGCTTTAAGTTCAATTAAAATACCGGGCAAATTCTTTCTTGTGGGTTTGAGCTGAATATCGTATCTTCCGTCGCCGGATTCCCTGTTTGAAGATATGAAAGAGCCTCCGAGCAATGCGCACAGTCCGAGCATAAATCCGTGATAAAAATTCTCTCCTGCCGTATCAAAGGAACTTACAGACTGCGTTAGCAGAGTTTGAATCTGCCTTTGCAATTTCTCTTTATCGCCTGAAAATATCGCTTCTTGAATGGAAATGGCGGCAGGTTGAGGGATAATATTGTTAAGCTTCTGTAAGATTTCCTTATGGTATACCATGGAAATCTCTCTGTTAGGCAGAGAAACCTCACACATGAAATCGCCATTGAATGCCGGTGTGGTTTTTAAAACCTTCAAATAGCCCGTAACAAGCAGAAAGCTATAGATGGTTGAAGGGTTGTTTTTTATTTGAGGATATATAACCCCTGTATCGATATAAGTAGTAATGGTCTCTCCATTAACAAGCGAGGTGAGTTTTTCATAAATCTCTTTATCAGCTTCAGAAATAATTTCTCCGATAATATCATTGCTTCCCGTAGCTTGCCAAAATGCCCTTGGTTCACACCCGTTGCTAAAATAGTTGATAACAGACCACGGATTGAATATTTCGGTATTTCCAAAACGATAACCGTCGTACCACTCGCAGATCTCGTTGTATTTGTCGGGGACACCGTAGTATTTTGCCATTTCCTTGACTTCATCAGAAGTAAAGCCAAAATATGAACTGTATTTATTATCCAAGACGGAATGAATAGTAAGATTATTAAGACCACTAAATATACTTTCTTTTGCAACACGAAGAATACCCGTAAGGAAGCCATAGGACAAATGCCTATTGTCTTTAAGTCCACCGGAGAAAAGATTACGCATAAAGAGAATAACTTTATCGTAATAGTTTTTCGTATGCCCTTGCTGGATAGGGATGTCATACTCATCAATGATAATGATAGGCGCAGTTCCGTGATGTTTATGAAGCATACTCGACAAATTTAAAAGCGCGCCGGACAGCTCAACTTCATTAACATCGCCGGATAACAATTTCTCAAATGCTTTTTGCTCGTACTCATTGCATTTTTCGGAAGACTGCAATTCCATATGACGGGCGGCTTCTTTAGAAAAGACATCCTTAATCGCGTTAAAAGTTTCTTCCCAGGTGTTAAACTTAATGTCCTTGAATGTAACAAAGATAACAGGATACTTTCCTTGATAGTCACGATACTTTTGCCCGCACGCCCAAATCTTTTTATCTCTGAAATACACTGAAGTATCCTCATCGGTTTTTTCAAAGAACGTACGAAGCATATCCATATTTAAGGTCTTACCAAAACGGCGAGGACGCGTAAAAAGAGAAACCATTGGACGTTCGTCAATGAACTCCTTGATCATCATGGTTTTGTCAATATAGTAATATTCCGAAGAAGCCAGGCGATAATCTGAAATTCCAATCGGCAGCGGAAGATTTACAGGACGCGCCGCTTTTTTATAGCGCCCCGATTTTACGCGGCCATCCGCCGGCTTTTTAGCATCAACAGGAATCAGCCAAGATTTACCTTGTTTTTTTGCTCCGCTAATTCTACCCTCCCTGCAAAGAGTAGATACTCTTCTTTCAGATATATTCCATCGCTTAGCAGCATCTTTTACAAACATAGTATCCGTCATTATGCGATACCTCCTCGCATTATTTTACGTCATTATACCCACTATTTCGGAATAATGTCAATAGTTTCGGAACAATATCAACAAAACTCGACTTTATTCTTTTTATCATTGTGCCACGAATCCCGCTCCTCAATAAAACTGTTAGAATTACATTTATTTCCATTGTTATGGACATTAAAGCGGAGAAGATAGACTCAGAGAGCCGAGAATAGCCCGCGAGAAGCAGGAGTTCCGATTGATATCATCGCGGAAAATACAGGACTGTCACAAGAGGAAATCGCGAAACTTTAAAATGACAGGCACGTGTAACTAAATTTAAGGAAAACACAAAAAATAGATACAGTCACCCTTCACTATGAAGGTGATATGTATCTATTTTCTTTGAAAACAGTAAAAGTAGCTACATACCGGCATCGGAATCCGGAGGTGCTGTATCTATTTTAGGAAATAATCAAAATTATAGATACAAAAGGCATTCGGATTAAGGCTTGTATGTATCTAAAAGTGAAGAAAATCTCTATAATAGATACATGATGACCGGCCGGTGATTGTCATTCTGCGTGAACATATGCGCCCCGCTTGGCACGGGGCACGGGGAGTTCTGTTCTTATTATTTCTTAACTTTCTTGGCTTTGGCTATGGTCTTGCTTCCTGCCACACCGTCTGCTTTGAGGCCGTTCTTTTTCTGGAAGGCTTTCGTGTACTTGACCGTCTGGTTTCCGAATTTGCCGTCAACCTTGATTGAGGAGTATCCGTACCACTTAAGGTAGGACTGCCAGCGTTTGATATTTGTCTTTGTTCCCTTTTTCTTGCTTACCGTAGAAGCAGGGTACTTGCCCGTGTAGGCTTTCTTGACTGTGACTGTCTTGTCCGTGGTCAGCGGCTTTGAGACGATCTGGCCGGGAACGTAGGATTTGGCCGCGTTCAGAGAACCGACTCCGAATTTGCCGTCGACCTCAATTCCGACTGCCTTCTGGAAGTTCTTAACCGCTGTTTCCGTGGCGGGTCCGAATGATCCGTCAGGCGTTCCGCAGTCGAAGCCTGCCCAGTTCAGGAACTGCTGAAGCTTCTTGACTTCTGATGATCTGTCACCTTTTGAGAAGAAAGAAACCTTGTTCGTAACCTGTCTGTATACGGCGAAGGACTTGTAATTTGAAGGGTTGTAGTCCTTGGCCTTTGCGTCCATTACTCCGTAGCATCCGCCCTTGTCCTGATAATGAGCATTCGCTATATATCCGACGTCGTTAACTTCAACGTATACGCAGATGTGTCCGCCGCCGCCCTTGTTGAGGTACATTATGATATCACCGGGCTGCATATCCTTGACCTTGGTAACAGACACCTTCTTCCACTTGGATGTTGTGCCCGGGAGATATGTCAGATCCTTGGAGAGGGCCCGTGGGAAGTTGTAATCGTACCCGCTGGCGCGTGCAACCGTTCCGACGAAAACGTCGCAGGATGCTCCCGCGCGGGACTTGGCCTGTCCCCACTTGGATCTCACGTCCTCAGGATATGCCGCATCCAGGGCTTCCTGATAGGCATCCGTCGGGTTTCCCGTTGAGTATTTGTATTTGATTGACGATGTTCCGTAAGGCCAACAGCATTCAATCGCCTTCTTGGCCAGCGCATTCGGAAGTGTCGGCCACGATCCCGTGTAAGTCTTCGATGCTCCGAAAGAGGAGACAGGAATCAGTGCCGCCAGCATCGCCAGAGATATAACAAGTGATAATAATTTCTTCTTCATTTATCTAATCCTCCGATTACCTGATTTTACCACACAGCGGCTCCCGTGTCGCTTAATTTTTGTTAATGAAACACCGTCTCCGCCACGCGCCTGCAGGCTCCCCCGTCATCCAGGTAATTGTACTTCTCGTTAAATGCGGCATACCTGCTGTCCGGTTCCCCGTTTAATCCGGCAATAATCGCAGGAGCAAGCTTCTCGCCCTCGGTGATAACCGGTCCCGGCAGTTCATCCAGAGAAATGTAAAATCCTCTGACCTCATCCCTGTACATTTCCAGATCGTACATATAGAAGATAATCGGCCGCTTCAGTATGGCATAGTCGAAGAATACGCTCGAGTAATCCGTTATGAGCATGTCGGATATCACGTACAGATCATTTATCTCGTCATATCCCGAAACGTCGCGTATAAAGCCTTCATACCTGTCGAAGTCAAATTTGTTTGCCACGAAGTAGTGGGCTCTGAAGAGGATTATATATTCATCGCCAAGCTCCTCACGCAGCCTGTCGAAGTCCACTTCCTCCTTGTACACGTAGCCCACGCCGCTGGTATGCTGATTATCACGCCAGGTCGGTGCGTAGAGGATGATCTTCTTGTCCTCAGGCAGGTCGAACTGCTTCTTGATACGTTTCACGTCCTCTTCGGTGAAATTGCTGAGAAAATCGTTTCTCGGATATCCCTTCTCGATGATAATGTCCTCGCGCCCCACCTTGTCAAGGCCGAAGGCCGATATGAACTTCTCCGTGCAGAAACGCGACGGTGATGTCATGTATGTATACTTCATAGCGTCTATTCCGTACTGCCTGCTCACATCCTTCGGCGTGTATTTGGCATTGGCCCCGTGAACCTTCACGTCGAAGCCAAGCCGCTTAAGAGGCGTGCCGTGCCAGCACTGAAGATACACCTGTCCCTCCCTTCTGGGGATGACATCGGGAACTCTGGAATTCGTGACCCAGTACCCGGCCGTGGCATAATACCTGTAATGATCGTCGGAATTGTACTTGTACACCCTGGTTCTGCTGTTGTTCTCCAGAAACCTGTACTTGTCCGGATTCTTAAAGAACCAGCAGAATTCGTATTTGTCATACTCGGGATTGTTCAGCATGTATTCGTAGATGGCCCGCGGGCTGTCGGCATACTTGTTTCCCATGAAGGACATGAACACTATTACATTGTCCTGAACAGGATTTACTGCCTGAGCCTTGTACCTTCTGCTGTTCTTCTTGAACGCGGCGGCATCTATGAGTTTCTTCATAAGCCTGCTCCGCTTGGTCAGCTCGTTTCTAATTTTCCATTTTAAGCTCATTGACTACTCTCCTCGCTGCATTACCGTCGTCAAGGTAGTTGAATTTATCGTTAAAGGCTTCGTACTGCGAAGCGTATTTTCTCTCCACATCATCAATGTTCCCGATGGCGTCCAGAAGCTCCGCCTCTGTCCCGAGAATTGGCCCCGGCAGCTCCTCTACAGGGAAGTAGAATCCCCTTATATCCTTGTCGTACTCCTCCAGATCGTACATGTAGAAGAGCATCGGTCTCTCCAGATTGGCGAAGTCGAACATGACACTCGAATAATCTGTAATCAGAATATCAGATATGAGGTAGAGCGGCGTGATGTCGTCCAGATCCGACACGTTGTAGATGAAGCCTTCGTACCTGCTGAAGTCGAACCGGCTTGCCACGAAGTAATGGGCTCTGAAAAGCACCACGTATTCCTCTCCGAATTTCTCCATGAGTCTGTCGAAGTCCACGTGTGTGTCGTAGGTGTATCCGCCGCCGTCGTGCTGGTTGTCCCTGAAGGTCGGCGCATAGAGAATGACCTTCTTCCCCTCAGGCAGGCAAAGGCTCTCGCGAACCGCTCTCACATCCTTCTCATCATAGTTAAAGAGCAGGTCGTTTCTCGGATATCCCGTCTCAATTATTATATCTTCCTTCCCCAGCTTCTTCAGGTTGAAGGCGCTGGTGAACTTCTCCGTGCAGTAGGCCGAAGGCGATATGAAGTAATCGAATCTGACGATGTCCATATCGTTTTTGCTGTAGATTTCCTTCAGGGAGTTCATGGCGTTCCCCTTCTCCGCCACGATGTCGCATCTCAGCTTCTTCAGCGGAGTGCCGTGCCAGGTCTGGAGAAATATCTGTCCGTCCTTCTTGATTATTCCGTTATCCAGATTGGAGTTGGTGATTATGTATTTCGCCGAAGCGCAGGCCCTGTAGTACGCACCGGATCTGAGCATCACAGCCTCGGTTCTCTCCAGCTGCTTCATCTCCTCCAGCTTGGCCTCGTCCCTGGCAACCCATACGAATTTATAGTCATCAAACTCCGGCCTGCTTATCATGTACTCGTAGATCCACTTAGGATTGCAGCCGTACTGGCGGCCCATGAAGGTTTCGAAAACCACCTTTTTCTCGTCAATCTCGACGCCTGAGGCAATCTTCCTGTATCTGAGCTGCTTGAGGGCCACGTTCACTTTCCTGGCAAAAATCCTAAGCGTGTCGTTGTGCCTCAAAATGTTCCTTATGAATTTCTTGATTTTTTCCATATGAAATCCGCCAATCTCTCCGTACAATTATCCCTGTCTGCTGTAACGTACCGGTCTCTGAACTCACGCAAAGCCCCGAAGTCATATTCTCCCTCTATTATCCCGGCCATCTCCGCTGCTGTCACGGCAGAGGCTCCCGGAAGCTCCGTCATAGGGTTGATATTCAGTCCCACATTCTTCTCGTATTCTTCCTGATCGTAGAGGTAGAAGTACACCGGCCTACCGGCCAGTGCTCCTTCGATTCCCATGGCGGAATAGTCGGTGATGACTCCGTCACAGGCGTTGAGCCACTCGTAGGAGCTGTATCTGTCATCGGATATGACATCCTCGGGAACATCTCCCTCCTCCTTGTAAACGGGATGGAGCTTGACAACCAGCTCGTATCTGCTTCTGTCAAGGGCTTCCGCCAGCTCGCGCACCCGGACCTTCTCTCCCTTCCTGAAGGTGGGAACATAGAGGAGAATCTTCTTATCCTCCCGGATTCCGTATTCCTCCCGGATGCGTGCAGCAGCCTGAGTATCATGTCTGCTGATAACATCTATTCTCGGCAGCCCCAGAACTGCCATCTTATCCTCATCCGTGTTCATAGCCCTGCAGAAGAGCCTGCCCGTAGCTTCACTCGGGCAGATAATGCAGTCGTAATTTCTGTGCATGCACATTATCTCGGCAACTTCGCTGCTGTGCCCTGCCGGCGTGTCCAGGCTCTGATAGCCGAACTTCTTGATAGCCGCCAGAGAATGCCACATCTGAATCACCCGGGTTTCCGGTTTATGAGGCAAAACACACGCCGTTATGCAGTAGCCGTCAAGAACCACAACCCTCGAAGTGGCCAGGGCATGCATCTGAGCTATCATGTGCAGACAGTACCCGGCCATGCCGCCGACGGTCGGTTTCAGCATTTTGACCATCACCCGCAGGTCCGCTTCGGGATGCTCGGCACGGATTCTGTCAGCCAGCATCTTCACATCAATTGAAGCCCCTTCGCTCTGCCTGGACATGAAGGTTATTCTGTTTTTCTTAACCTTGAGAAGTCTGAAGGGTGCATAGATTATTCTCAAAACCCCCACTCCCATTCTCATGAGCGTTTTTTTCATTAGAGTATTCCGTCTTTCTTCGCCATGGCGATGAATCTCTCCGTATTGCGACCGTCGCTGAATTCTACAATCTTCCTGTAGTTCTCAACGTATTCTTTCCTCTGTCCTTCTGCATAAGCCTTTGCAATCGCTTCGGTCAGCGTCGCTCCGTCCGTACACACTTCTCCGAAGGCCAGCTCCTCCGTCAGCATGAGGTGTGCACTCTCTCCGTACTCCTTCATGCAGTCATCCTTGTCCCGCCAGCAGAATACGAGGGCCGTCCCTCTGTAAAATGCGTCGTAGGCGATGGATGAGTAATCCGTAACCAGCACCTGCGCCTCACGGAGTATCTCGTCGTACTTCCTGCCCGGAGTGTAATACTTCCACACAGGGTCCCCCGGCGGCAATGCTTCAACCTGCTCCTGAACGAGGGGATGTGGCAGAACAACCAGCCGGTCTCGCAGCTCCTCGGGAACGCTGTCCACCATGAGTCTGAGCAGGCTGTAGTAGCCCGTATCGCTCAGGTTGTGCTGTGCCGTAACGTATTCCCACGGTCTCCAGGTGGTCATTATGACTATCCTGTCCGCATCAGCCCTGCGAGTGCTCCTGTCAAACTTCGGCAGGCCGCATATATAAAGGTCTTTCTCCGTGTAATTCGTATTGTCCAGGAAGTGCTCCGCTTCCGGGCGGGAGGAAACCACAACTCGTTCCTTGCCGCCGGTCTCCCGCTTCCTGAAGAAGGCCCGCTGCTCCGCGTCCAGTGACACCATGTACATGACTCCGTGCTGGAGAAATGCGTAGTTCTTACGGCCACTTAACACGTGCTTCTTAAAAAGCCTGCTCGCGCACTTCTTCTCCAGAATGTGATCAAGTGATTCGGATGAGATTATGCTCTTCGCCGCGAACATGCTGTAATAGTGGCTGAAGCTGAACCTGTCCACCATGTACTTCCTGTACTTCGGTTCAATCTCGTCTCTGTGGCTGTAATCCTTCGCGAGTATGAATCTCACATCCCGCCGTCCCATATCCACCAGCTTCTCGAAGACCGCAGAGGCGCTCTCTTCGTATCTGCTGCAGTTTTTCTCGTAGAGGACAACAGGCTTCCTCCCCCCGATCCGTGACAGCGCAAAGGCCGCAGCCAGTTTAACTTTCTCGATCGGTCTGTCTGTGATGTTGGACTGCCTTATCATGAGGCGGACCTGCCTGTAGTCCTCCTTCAACTCGCAGACCAGACCGCTGTTTCCTATGGCGCATATTCTGCTTCCGAATGGTCTCTTCCTCCTATCCGACATGAGAGGCACCTTGTATGTGTTCTCCCCGGCGCGGAGTTCCATGCTTATCATGTTGCTGGAGTACCAGTTTTCGAATTCTCCCGCCGGCATGTTTATCCTGAAGGTCGCCCTGATGCTGCACACATCGCCCCGGACCTTCCTGCTCTTGACCTGCCAGGCGGCAGTGTATTTCAGTCTGTTTCCGTAGACCTTCGAGCTTATTTCTATGTTCTCACCCGGTTCTCCTCCCGGGGCTTCCATTCTTATCCTTACCCGGCCCATCAGGGTAATCTCGTCACCTGAACCGGTTATGTCTATATCATTAAGAACCGCGTGGATTCCCTCGCAGCTGTTGTTCTCCCATATTTCGCCGGCATAATCCGGACCTGTCTCTACCGCCTCGTCGAATCTGTCCATAGTTCTCTTCAGCGACGCAGGGTGGCTGTAAAAGACTTCGTTTGGCCTGTTGTAAAAGGCCAGCGGAATGCGGTATACGGACGTCTTCCTGTCTCCTGCACTAATGGCGCCTATTCTGTAGAACATGTCCGTGTTCAGCAGTCTGATTTCCCTGCAGTTTATCCGGGCGAAGAGTCTGTCATACTCTCTGCGGTAATACTCTTTCGCCGCGCCCTTCATGAGACCGTAGCTTCTGTTGAGATAGAGGCAGATTTTTTCCTTCCTGCTCATATCTCCCTTGCCCGGGATGCGCATGAAGTCGATTCTCTCATCGAGATTGCGGAGATACTCTGCTGTCTGAGAGTCAAGCTCGTTCTCGAAGGCTATGACGATGTTCTCTTCATCCTTGACAGTTTCATCAGTCAGCCTTCTGTTAACTTCGCTGCTCAGGTCTCCTGCGTAGAGTACAGTCACAGGGCTCTGCTTCGAGAAGTCTTCCGTCTCCACGCCTTCCCCGTCGATCATCAGCTTCAGAACTGTTTCCGATCCCTTCCCTCTGCAGGGGTCAATGAAGGTGTCATCCAGCCTGTACTCTCCGGAGGAGGCGCGGGCTACAGCCTTTGCGAGCTCCGGTTCGCTGTATGCCTTCTCGAAAGGCAGAGTGCGCACATCGAAATAGAAGCCTTTGGCGGCCGCGTACTCATCGTAGTCGTACATGTACATGATTATGCTGCGGCCCGTCTGGGCGAAGTCTATCATGACGCTGGAATAGTCGGAAATCAGTGTGTCGCAGGCGCATAGGAAGTCGTATGTTTCCAGATCCTTCGGGAAGGGCTTCACCTTCTCGAAGCTGCTGTAATCCAGCCTGTCACCGATAAGGAAGTGGAAGTTCACATATAGAATGTCGCCCTCTCCCAGGGACTTCTCTATCGTCTTGACAGCCGCTTCTGCATCGCGAATCTGGCTGTCTGCGTCAGCGCTTCTGCCACTGCCTCTCCACGTCGGCATATAGGCGAATACACGGCTTCCCTCAAGCCCCTGCTCACGGCGTATGCGGCTTCGCTTCTCCTCGTCGAAGAGGGCGTCGTTTCTCGGGTAGTCACATATGAGGGTTCTGCCGGCGTAGACCTTCTCCATCATGTAATCCTTCATCATGATGTCTCTCGTATATGTGTTCGGGAAGAGGAGGTAATCCGCCGCCAGGAAATTCTTCTGCACGTTGCCGATGGATGTGGAGTTCTCTATGTCCGCTCTGCCCAGCTGCTTCAGGGGTGTGCCGTGCCAGGTGTTGAGATATACCTGCCCCTCCCGCTTGATGAAATATGTTGGGAAGGAGTTGTCCGTCACCAGATAGCCTGCAGTGGCGAGAATCTTCTTGTAGGCGTCGCTGTTTCTGACTACAGTCTTCGTCCGCGTGAAGCCGTTAAGCTTCAGCTTCTCCCGGATTTCCTCACGGTTCTCCTTGAGAACGGTCACATAGGGGGTTATGCTCTGCCAGCTCTCGTCTGTCTCCAGACATCGCAAAAGAGCAAACACATTCCCGTTGATATGTTTGCCCTGTCCCGCTTCAAGAAGAAACTTTCTCCTGTCAATCGGCTGCTTCAGATATTCGGGATATCCGCCCTTTTTTCTTCTCATGGTCTACTTCTTCAGATCCTTCTTGATCTGGGTTGTCGAAATTTCAGGTGTTCTCGGCAGGTATACAACCTCGCAGTAGTCCTTCAGGAAGTCGAACTTGCCCTCCCAGTCATCGCCTATTACGAATGTGTCCACCTTGAACTCCTTGACGTCGTTAACCTTCTGATCCCAGCTTTCTTCCGGGATTACCAGATCCACGTACCTTATGGCCTCAACGAGTCTTTTTCTTTCCTCATAGGAAAAATAGCACTTCTTCTGCTTCTCGTTCCAGTTGAATTCGTCCGTTGAGATTGCCACTATGAGATAGTCCCCCAGTGCCTTGGCTCGCTGGAGCAGATTGACATGCCCGTAGTGGAGCAGGTCGAAAGTTCCGTAGGTTATTACTTTTTTCATGCTTTCTTCCTCCTGTGTATCAGTGCAATTGCCAGCCCGATGACAAGTCCTGCCAGGGACGTTATCATTCCCTTCACAGCCAGGCTGTTATTGTATCTCAGCTCTATTTCGTGGTGTCCTCTGTCTGCTTCGACACCCATGAACGCGACGTTGGTTCCGACGATTTTATCCGCCTTACTGCCGTCCACGTATACATCCCAGTTGCCGCAGGATGCTATGGAGAAGAACACGATGCCCTTCTCTTGAAGATCCACCGTTCCCTTCACCGAGCTGTCATCGTATTCCTCAACACGGTAAAGCTCCTGTGATCTTTCTCCGGCATATTTATCATATATGTCCATATTCATTGAGGATATGCGTATATCGTCGAAGCTGTACTCTCCCGCTTCGGAGAGCGTAACCCTGATTTCTCCGCTGTACCCGTCGTAATATCCCATGTTCAGGTTGTAATCCCTCACATTGTAAATGGACTGGTTTGTCTGCTCGTTGTCTGCTGACTCGCTGAGTCTCTCGTTCTCGCACTTCAGCTTGAAGGACCGGCTGGTCTCGTCGCTTCCTCTGATGAGGTTGTCAAAGGAGACTATGAGCTGTCCCGCCGGTGCGTCATTGACTCTGATTGTGAAGGATGCGTCCTCCTTCGATGCAGTGATTCTCCCTCCGTCGATCGCAACTCCGTCGGTGCCCGTAACCTCGTATTTCACATCGGTGACGTCGGTTTCGATATCGTCGACTGTGACGGATTCAATATCCACATCCTTCATGAACTCATCGGGTATCACAACCGCCTGAAGGAGCGCCTGTTCTCTCTGCAGAGGTGTCAGCTTCTCGAACTCACTCCTGCTGATGCACTTATCATATGCGAAGCCCAGTCCCGCGTCATACTTGTTCCTGAACACGTGGACGCCGTCGATGGTTTCTTCGTGCTCGAAGCCGTAGTCCGCGTATTCGTCCGCTCCGGTTCTGCCGTTTGTCGTGTCATCTCCCAGGAAGTATCTGACTCCGTAGAGGTAGTCCAGTCCGGCTCTGTTATCGTTGGAGAGCATGTATACTCTCTTGGAATATCCGTAGCTGTTGCCGACAAGCTTGTTGAAATCGAGAAGCGCCGCCGGCAGCTTGGAATCGTACATGTATATGCTCTTGGACTGCCACCACAGATTCTCGTTGGCCGGCATCTTCATCTCCTTGTCCACGTTTATCCAGTAGACCTGATCCGTCCTGTAGAAGTCATCGTCATCTATGCTCGCCGAAACTCTCTGTGTGGATTTCGCCAGCTGCTTGTACATGTCCCCGTCGTGGACAAACTTGCCCATGTTACCGTAAAGGCTGCCGTTCCATGCCACAACCAGCGTGATGCATGTCACTCCTATTGTCAGGAGCTGCCGCCTGCGCGGGGTGCTGCGGACTTTGCATATTATGATAAGGAGCACCAGTCCGCCGGCTACGTTGACGGCGATGAACGCGGCGCTGTTGATATCCAGATCGACGAGGCCTGCCGCCGCAAACCCCAGAGTTGCTATGGCTATTACTCCCAGGCCTATGGCCATTGCTATCCGGTTTCCTCTCTCCTTGAGTCTGTTCAGATTCTCGACTGCCGCCCATATGGCGAAGAAGGGTATCATGTAGTACCATCGCCCGGAATTGTAGCTGAAGCCGTTGAACATGCTGCTGAAGAATGGGAAGAGCATCATGCCGAACATGATGAGCGTCATGATGACCGGTGTGTTCTTCACCGAAATCCGTCTGAAGGCCACAGCCAGGAGCATTATTGCCAGAATCGGTATTCCCACATAGGAGTACCCGTCCGTCAGTCCTTCGGATATTATGTGCTTGCCCAGATCCAGGTAGAAGGATTCTCCGTACAGCAGGTCGATTCCCTGTCCGGAGCTCTCCGTGGACGCGGCGCCCACACGGACGAATCGCTGTATGAGCATTATCGACGACATCAGCACGCCTGTCAGTCCGTAGACCATGAACATGCCGATTTTAGCCGCATAGTCTCTGATTCTGAAGCTGCCCTCGCTGTAGGCGAAGTACCTGAGGAATATATAAACTACCGCCATGAGGCCGGCCATGAAGGCCAGATAGGAGTTCTCTATGATGTAGTAACCTACGGTCACCATGAAGAGCAGAGGCGACTTGCCCTTGTAGATTCTGTCAATTGACAGGATGAGTATCGGCAGGAGCACTATTATCATGACGAATCGCGCCTGCATGAGTGCGATGTTCACTGTCCAGGTTGAGAAGGCATAGAAGATTCCGCCCATGAGGCATGAGAAATGTGACATTCTCACTTCCCTGCCGAAGGCTATGAATGCCAGTCCCGCCAGATACATCCTGGCCACCAGCGCCAGTGTATATCCCAGCTCCAGGTGCGCCCACGGGAACAGTGCCGCTATGAGATTGAACGGATCCGTCAGGTAGCCGACTTCAAGTCCCGTTCCTCTGGACCAGGACCAGGCCGGATATCCGTCGCCGCCGAAGAAGGATTCCAGATTATGCTTGATTTCGGCTATCCAGAAATATCCCTGTCTGTAGGCGTCTCCGAACTGGACGAAGGTTCTGTCCAGAAGGATGAACATGGCAAATATTCCTATTGAAACCACGACAAAAACAAGGGAATAAATCCCCACGGTTCTTCTCGTGTTTATTTTCATGTTTTCTAAATTCTTAATACTGTACATAGTTAGTTTATTTTACCACAAAGCTCACATATAATGTTGATATGAAACCAACTTTAGTTTAACATATCATTAGGAGGATGAATAAGATGAAAAAGAACAGAATACTGATGCTGGTCATGGTTGCTGTGATGATTGCTTTCTCCGGCCTGGCCATGACAGCCTGCGGCGATAAAGATTCCGGCGATAAGGATAAGAAGGTCGAGACTTCCGATAATGCTAACCTGTCAGACGAAGAGCTCAAGGAAAAGGCAACGGAGCTCAACAAGGATGAGGACAACTTCTACGGCACATGGAAGGCCACTTCCGACAATGCCGAAATGCTCTACGGCCATCTGGAGATAACCATCAACGAAGACGGCACCTTTGATGCCGATGTTACCGATGAAGTCTTCTCCGGTACATGGGAGAAGATAGACGGAGGCATCGAATACAAGAGCGAGCTCATGAACGGCAAGCTCTTCTACGGCAAGAAATGCCACATGGTCATCGAAGACTCCGATCTGTACGTAACACTGACCAAGGTTGAGTAACCTCTTGCCTTTCGGCCGCCGCTCCTGAAAATGGGCGTGTGTATCCAAAATTAAAGAAATCGTGAAAAATAGATACAGCCAACCTCGCTGTGAGGAGTGGTATGTATCTATTTTCTTTGGAAATAGGGAATTTAGATACAAAATCTACGGTCACAAGGGTTTCCTGGCGGCTAAGCGGTTCTGGAATGTATCTAAATTCCCGGCTTCCTGCTGAAATAGATACATGCCGGCAGCAAAGCCCAAAGGGAATGTATCTATTTCAGGAAGAAAACGAGAATCAAGATACATCATGCCCTTCAGCTTATAGCCTGATGTATCTAAAATCAAAGGAATCCCTAAAAACAGATAATATGAAGTCTCTAATAGTCCTCCGCCATTACGTTTGCAACCATATTAAAATTAGTTGCCATGTTCATATCAACTTCGACCATGCTCATAAAATATTCCTCTTTATCCTCAATTCGTTCCAAACTGTAATTGATTTCCGTATCTTGTGATTCATGTTTTTTTACCGATATAAAACTTTCTTCATCTCCTCTAAACTTCTCATTTTTTACCTCAATTATATCGCTGTTCACTGATAGAATGAGAACGCCATTTGAATACTCAAATACCCCATATGAACATTCTCCTGTATTTGCATGAACAGCATTCACGGTACCGTCCTTGTTAAATCTAATGTAATACATCCCGCCATTAGTCACCGAGAACCCTGCTTTCCATATGTAGTCTGTCAAAAACGCTATCCGCTGTGGATCATATTTATCTTCTTCAACTTTGACTTTTCTCTTATAATTATATGGTTTTCCTTCTTTTTTCCATTTTACTTCAAAGGTATATTCCCCCGGGCCTTTATCAATCGCTAGACTTCCAGCTTTAACATCTACTGCCTCACCATCTACATATAATTCGTATTCTTCAAGTGTTTCAACATTATCCTCATTTTCAAGTATATCGTGATATGTAGCGTGTAGCTCACCTATCTGAATGCCATCATTTAGTAACGTATATGACTCGTTAATATCAACATCTTTTAGTTTCTCTCCATTTGTGCCTTCCCACATGCAAAGTTTATCATCGATAAGCGGTATTTTGATTTTATGCCGTTTCAGTAACTTAATGTTAATACTTGCATCGTACATTATTCCCGTGCTGAAATCATAATAACCTTCAACCTTTGGCTTTTTAGGAACATCCTGCAGTATTAAACATCCTTTTGATTCGAAATACGGGCCGACCTGGCCGTTTGCTTCCACCGTTATCAAGAACGGAACTACAACTCCACCATTAGCATAGAATCCAGCAAAAGCATAAGCTTTCCCTTCTAAGGACAACGATGCATCTAGTATCGGCTCGACTTCACAATACTTTTTTATTACCTTTGTCTTCGTATATTCATATACTATCCCCTCTGTTAGAACTACCTTGTTTCGTATGGCAAAATCCATCTTTCCTGACATATCAAGCGAGCCCTTCATCCCTAGCTCAAAATCCAGGTAAATTGGACCATAAATAGGAATCTTAATAGGTACGATTGGCACTCTGTAATCCATATTATCTGTTTTTGCACCTTCTAGTGAGACGAACTTATCTATGGCCTTTTTGATTTCTTCTTCTTTTACTTCACCGTTTTTTCCTTCCACACTTATTTTGACATTGCCCCCTACAGAAAACGAATTGTTCAAAACAACCGTATTCTCTTTATTCTTATAGAATGTTTTGCACCCCACTTCACATGCGATTATAAGCTTCACAGGCTTCTCCGGCCATTTGACCGTTATTTTCATCGCATAACTCGAATCATCGCCCTTCCCCTTAACATCAAATTTGATTTCCGGCATTTCATCTTCATAGGCCGCATAAACATCGTCAAATACAATATCAAGGATTCCTGTTTCTTTTAAGTTCCCGTACAGTTTCTCTTGATCTACAACAACATTATCCATGTCAATACTGTCATAGAAAAATACATCAATTTCTTTGTAAACTTCATTTGCTTCAGGATTAGAATATTCTGCACTCGTTTGCCCTTGCTTATGTTTAGCACTGCTCAACTTATACATTTCTTCTATTCCGTCATTATTTGCATCAACAAGAATAATATCACCGTTTTTATAAGATCCTGCTATCGTAATTCCATTATCGCTAACTGTTACCTTGCTCTCCTGCAACTCTTTTACATTTTCAGTGTATATTACATTTGACTCATTTTTCTTTTTTATTACAAACATAAGTTTTTTAGCGGATTTCAAACCTTCATCGTTAAGCGTCCCTACATTTGTAATATCCAGAGTGTAAACACCTCCAGGCTCATATCCTCCCGCCGGCGATTTAACTTCAATTTCGTCACCTTTCTCGCTGATTTGAGTATTGACGATTTCACCGTTTATACCATAGACCTGCACTTGCTCATTATTTTGTGTTTCTTTATTGACATGAAAAGTAAAATTTTCCGGGATACCCATGACCAGATATTCTGAGGTGCTCTTGTCTATCAATTGAACATCAATAGAAGATTTATGCGAATTATATATAAGCAAACCAACGACTACTGCTCCTATAATTATAGCTATCACTATCCCTATAGCTGCTTTCTTTCTTTTCATTTTCATCTTCTTCGCTCTACAACTTTTCTAATATGGTTATACCAAGCTTTGTTTTCTAACATTAACTCACGCGAAGATTATATCATTCATCCTTGTTTCTTGTTTCAAAAAAAACGAATACTAAAAAGAGGCTGCAACCTAATGCAGCCCCTTCTTTGCAGTTTATTCGCTAATAACAAATCACCGGTGTTCCGATAAACTTCATATCCCATATCTTCTTGGCGTTCTCGTTGGCGTTTCTGATGCAGCCATGAGATGCCGGTTTGCCGAGTGGATAGTAGGACTGTTTACCGTGGTAACCGTTCTTGCCGTGGTAGCCGTTCCAATACGGTATGCCCTTGAGTCTGGATACGCGGTAGCTGTTAATCCGGTTGTTGCCCGTGTAGGAAGGCGTCGAGGCCTTACCTGTCGAGCTCTCCCAGTCTCTGGTGCTCCACTTCCAGGCTTTATTTTTAGCGCTACCGGTTGTAGGCTTGGACCCCTTCGTTGCCATCACCCACTTGCCGTTCTTGTACTGAAGAATGTATGAATGCTGGTCGTAGAAACTTACCCAGATGCAGTAGCCCGTCTTGGTCGGTTTGGACATGCCGCCTGTCTTCATGTATCTGTTGACGAAGAGTTCAGCTTCCTTGTAGGAATAGTTGGCGGCCTTCTGACCGTGATAGTAAACCTTCTGGCC
The DNA here is from genome assembly GCA_022773945.1 of Clostridiales bacterium. Classification (GTDB taxonomy): domain Bacteria; phylum Bacillota; class Clostridia; order Peptostreptococcales; family Anaerovoracaceae; genus Lentihominibacter. The sequence continues at coordinate 43,213 of JALFNS010000008.1, read as the reverse complement.
TTTCGTATTGATTCTGGATATTCTGAATCTGTAATTCCCGTCCATGAAGTAATAGCAGCCCGCCGTGTACCCGTAGCAGTAAATCGCCTTTGACTTGCTGAAGGTTTTCGTCTTACGCTTACCGTTAACCTTGTTCTTGCTGGTGAGCTTCCTGTTCATCTTCGGATACACCTTGTAGAACATGGTTCTCACGCAGTAGGACTTGCCGCTTGTCGCAGATGCTGCGGCCTTGATTCCCGTTGATGCGCCGGCTCTCGACAGAGCTGTGGCCTCGGTGATTTTCGTTCCCGGAGTCACATCGAACTTAACCGCTATGACATTGTAATAGTAGCCGGTCGTAACCTTGCTGTAATTGCGGTGTTCCGAGTATCCGCTGGTGTCGGTGAACTGACATATTCCGCCGCTTTCCAAATACTCCGAGTTGCTGACATACTTCGACACCAGCCTGAGTCTTCCCATGTTGGATGTGGTACTTCCCTTCTGGATAATGTACCCAGTAGCTCCGCTTACAGCAGGCCATTCGAGAACAACAGACTTGTATGATGAGTACGTCTTAAGCCCCGTAACCTTAGTACTTGTCTTGCAGCTTACCTCTCCGCTGAATTCAGCAGGAACTGTATCTGAGTGAACGCGAATGCGGAATACATACTCAGTCCATACGCTCAGATTCGAAACCGTATAACTGCCGTTGACCGGAGTCACATTCTCTATAACTTTAGCCGTTGAATCATCCGCTCCCTTAACAACGTACTTGATGTCATAAGTCGCTCCCTCCGATGCTGTCCACTTGAGGACAACAGCGTTGTTACCGCTCAAGGTCGCCGTGAGATTAATCGGAGTGACCGTCTCAAAAGGCGTCAGACTCTCTTCAGGCTCTTCAATGTCCCCTTCTGTATCCGTTTCTTCAACAACCGGTTCCGCAGTCGGCTCGGTAACCTGTGTTGCCGGCTCTGTAATGTCTTCACCGTCCGTATTGATTCCGTCCGCAGCGAAAACACCGGCGCCTGTTGTCGCCAGCATTACGAAGGACGTGATGAACACGATTATTTTTCTCTTGATGTTGTTCATTTTCTTCCCCTTGTTGTTATTCAAAAAGTTATCACACCTGATACCATTCTAACAAAGGCACATTCCAAAATCAACCGATTGAGCCACGTTGATTCTTATCTTTTGTTAATATATAATTAGGGCATGAAAAATATCGACACAAACAACAGACTGGACTGGCTGGACGTTCTTAAATGCCTGGCCATGTTCGCGGTAATATGCGGCCATGCCGCCACAAACGATGCAGCCGGATCGCTGAAGTTCTACATATATTCGTTTCATATGCCCCTCTTTTTCATAGTGTCGGGTATGACGCTGCATCTGCAGCTCTCCCGCCGTGAATACTCATTTGCGGACATTTTCAAGAACAAGTGCAGAACGCTGCTCCTGCCTTATCTCATATTCAATCTGCTCACAATCCCCCTCTGGCTCTGTTACTTCAGATTCTTCGACCCTGAAGCCGGCAGCCTGACGGGACTTCTTACGGCCATAGTCTACTCAAATCCGACATGGTCATCCCTGCCCATATCCGCTTCATGGTTTCTGACCACGCTGTTCCTGGCAACTCTGCTCATGTTCGCCATGATAAGGCTTTGCAGAGACCGCAGCGTGCCGCTTTTCGCAACAGGCATGATTATGGGAATCATCGGCTACGTAATTTCGCGTTTCGATTCAATAAACCTTCTCTACCCGTGGCATCTGTCCACGGTGCCTGTCGCCGCCATGCTTCTCATGTTCGGATATCTCTTCATGAAGAACAGGGACAGGTTCGATGTGCTTAGACGCATGCCGGTTCTGTGGATTGCGGCATTATTCCTGATCGGCTTCCTCGCCGCCGGCAGAAACGTGAAAATAACCATGGGCCTCAACCACTACGGCAATTTCGTCCTGTTTCTCATCGCGGTGCTGGCCTTCAGTCTCATGTTCTACGTCATATCTCTGACCGTACCCGCTCTGCCTCCATTTAAACTGATAGGCAGAAATACGGTTGTGTATCTCTGCCTGCATGAGCTTGGTATAATCGCCATGAACACTCTCAGCCCTGTCACGAAGGCCTTCGTGTCGGAAGCGCCTGTTCTCGCCGCTCTGGTAATATTCATAGTGCTGATTCCTGCGGCATATATTGTTGAACGTTATCTGCCATGGCTTATCGGCAGGAAAAAGAAGTAGCTATCTGCTTCTCATCCGCCACATGCTGTGGCCGTCCACTTCACCTGCCTTCTCCGGATATATTTCTCCGAAGCTGTCGCCGTACCACTTGTTCATGTATTCGGTAAGGCGGGACACATTCTTGTCTTCAAACAGGAAAGCCTTGTCATTGTCTATCAGATCTTCGAAGGTGTTCTCCAGGCCGTACGCTTCCAGCTTGTCCAGTATGTAAGGTGATTTCGTTCCCCAGCTTCCGAAGCCGAGGGCGTTCTTCTGATACCCTTCTTCCGGTACCCTGAGAGGCGTTGCGTAATACTCGGAGAGTCCCCTGGTGCCTTTGCCGAAGACATAGAAATTCTCCTCATTGTCTTTGATGAAATCCGCCATTTCCTCCGAAATGCAGTTGTTGACCCCGTAGCTGTGCAGCTGCTTCGAGGCCTTGATTACAGGCGCCTGACAGGCAACCAGTGCGATAATGCAAAGGCCTGCCGCCGCCCTGAGAGCTCCGCTCCCAACTTCCCGTTTCCTGAGATACCGGCTGTCGAAATAATAGAGCATCCAGACTATCGTTCCTATATCCGCTATATAGGTTGCCCTGTAGAGAGGTCTTCCCACGTAGAACAGGTAGAGGTAAAGAACGCCCGCGAAGAGACATGTGCCGAAAAGGTAAGGCAGATATCTCGGTTTATACGCGATTATGCCGGCAATGAGCAGCAGCCCTATTATGATGAGGTGCATGCCTCTCCGGTTGAAATCCTTCACGTCATCCAGGCACCCGCTCACGGCCTCCTTCACTGCCGCAGTCACAGACTCGGTCTCTCCTCCGTGTGACTTGTATATCTCGTTGATCTTCTTAAGATTCTCCCCCGATGCCGCACCGTTGTAGTCCAGATACCAGTTGCTGATGAGGTAAAGGTCGTTTTCGGAGATTCCCGCCGTCTCGTAGTCCTCCCTGTTCTTCTCGTAATCCTCGTAGACAGGGTAATCCGTCGCCAGTGACCTGTAATAGTCGTAGTCGGAGAACTCAGCGAGCTCCTCTGTGCTGTTGTTGATATGGGTGGTCAGAAGGCTGGTTCCCGCCGCGCCGCCCAGAAGAAGGAGGCATACCGCATAGATGAGAATGCGCTTCGGTTTCAGGTATCCTTCAGGTATCAGCTCCCGTCTGTTTATTATCACCCATGCCACGAGAAATATTCCCGCGCTGCCTATGGCCACTATGAGATTCATATCACGCATCCAGGTTCCCGGGTATATCAGTGCAAAGGCCATAATGTACCAGCCGAAGCCTTTGCGCTGTATCATGGAATGAATCAGAAGCAGCATGCCGCAGGTCAGCATGAGAGCCGATGTCCTGGTGAACTGGAGGATGCTGTAGTGATCCGCCGCGAAGACCGTCATGATGAAGAATGCCACCGTGAGAACGCCTCTGTTCTTCATCGTGTCCATGAAGACACGCGTGATACACACGAAGCTCACCCAGGAGGCGAAAATCTGCATCACGGTGAACACGTTGATTCCGGGCAGCATGCTCTGGATTCCGATGAGCATCCTGCAAAGGAAATAGTTCACGAAGCTGCTGTAGGGATAGCCGTCCGCAATTCGCAGGGATATGACGTAATCATCGTTTGTTTCGTATGCCGTGTCCGTGAGCAGCATGACCGCCAGAAGCACGACTGTGTTGATTATTATTGATATAATCCATGGGTTTGTGATAAATTTTTTCATAAGTAGACTATACCATATAACATTGCTAATTGGTGTCAAATATATTAAAATGACTGTATTATGTTATATTCAGTGATAATACCATGTTACAAATCAGCGCACACCATCCGTCAGGTGGTTGAGGAAACCTCCGCCGAGCTGGACAGACTCGGCAGGACACCTTACGAATTCGTTCTCGTTGACGACTTCTCGCCGGACGGCGGCAGCACTCTGGATGTGCTGAAGGAGCTGTCGGAGGAGTACTCCTTCGTGACTGTTATAGAACTCGCTCAGAATGCCGGTCAGCACAATGCGGTGATGGCCGGATTAAATTATGCCCGGGGCGACGTTCTCATAGCTATGGATGATGATATGCAGACGCACCCGTCCCAGCTGGGCAAGCTCTTCGATGCTTTTGACGAGGGTCATGATATAGTCTACGGCTACTACGAGAAAAAGAAGGAATCCGGCTTCCGCAGATTCGGCAGCTGGGTCAACTACATGTCCTTCAGGATTCTCATCGGCAAGCCGAAGGAGCTTAAGACTTCAAGCTTCTGGATTATCAGGAAGTTCGTCCGTGACTACGTGGTGCAGTACAAAAGCCAGTACACCCACCTGCAGGGGCTCTTCCTGCGGACCACGAGAAACATCAAGTGTGTGCCGGTTGAGCATTTTGAGAGAGCTCACGGTAAATCCGGATACACTTTCAAAAAGCTTCTGGGACTCTGGTCGAACGTTATGGGCTTTTCTATAGTGCCTCTGCGTCTGGCCAGAAACACGGGGCTGTTCTTCTCTCTGCTCAGCATACTGGGCGCCGCGGCGATTATTCTCAAAAAGCTGCTGGCACCGACGGCTGCCATCGGCTGGTATTCAATGATTGTGAGCATATGCTTTTTCTCGGGACTGATACTTCTCTTCCTGGGACTCATAGGAGAATATCTGGGGCGAATGTATCTGGGAATGACAAACAATCCGCAGTTCGTGGTCAGAAATATTTACAGGGGGAAATAACTATGAAGAAGATTCTTATTCTGGGAGCCGGTATATATCAGGTTCCCCTTATTAAAACGGCCAAGAGGATGGGACTCTACACCATCGTCGCAAGCATCCGGGGCAACTATCCCGGCTTCGAGCTGGCGGACAAGGTGTATTACGAGAACACGACGGATTATGCCAGAATTCTGAGCATAGCACGGCGCGAGAAGATTGACGGCATCATCACCACAGGGACCGATGTGGCTGTAATCACCATAGGCAGAGTCTGCGATACTCTCGGACTGAAGGGTCTCGGATTCAAGTCAGCCGAGATCGCCACGGACAAGCTCCTCATGAAGAGCTGCTACGAGAAATACGGTGTCCGCACGGCACGCTTCAGGAAGATTTCCTTTGATGACGAACATTACAAGGACAAGCTGGCGGATCTCCACTTCCCTGTGATGTTCAAATCCGTCGATTCCTCCGGAAGCCGGGGTATAATCAAGGTGAACTCCCCGGAGGAGTTTGACAGCGCCAGAAACAGCGTGCTTGACAATACACGTTCCAATTACTTCATCGTCGAGGAGTTTATCGAGGGCGAGGAGTTCGGAGCTCAGGCCTTCGTCAAGGACGGAGAGGTTCAGTTCATACTCCCTCACGGGGACTACGTCTTCAAAGGCGACACGGGAGTTCCTGTCGGTCACTATGCACCGTACAGGCTTGCCCCTGAGGTTGAATACGATGTGAAGGATCAGCTCCGTCTTGCCATCAGAGCCATGGGTCTTGACAACTGCGCCATAAACGCTGACTTCATAATGAAGGACGGCAAGACATACGTTCTGGAAATCGGAGGACGCAGCGGAGCCACTTGCCTGGCCGAGCTGGTTTCAATATTCTACGGATATGACTACTACGAGAAGATTCTGCTGACCGCTCTCGGAGAGGATGTTGATTTCAATGCGGGAGACGGCAGTCCTGCCGAGGGATACGCGGGAGTTCCCAACGCCAGCATGCTTCTCATGGCCGACAAAGACGGGCACATCAAATCACAGGAAAACAAAAATCCGGAGAATCCGGATATCGTTGATATACAGTTTGACTACAAGCCCGGTGATGAAGTCCACAAATTCAAGGTGGGGCCTCATCGCATAGGTCATGTCATAACCAGAGGTGAAACCCTTGAGGCTGCGGTGGACACGCTTAACCGCGCGCTGGAGAATATAAGCATTGAGGTAGAGTGATTCTACCTCTTTATTTTTATTCCCCAGACGGTTATCACGAAGAGCATGAGTGCCAGTATTGTCATGAGAAAGGCGTACATGGCGGCGGCTCCCATAATGCCGTAGTTCATGACGAAGAACCCGGAAAGAAGCCTGGCTCCCAGGGCAACTATGCCGTAGCATACTATCAGGGTGTTCTGCAGTCTGATTACGGTAATAACCGTGCTGAAGTAAGTAGCGTAGGCCAGAGCCCCTCCACCTATCATCACAACGCAGAGCTCAAGTCTGTATTCGCTCAGATCCACGCCGAAGATAAGCGAGAGCACCGGTATTCCTATGGTTGCCGCAACTGCCAGACCGAGCAGAGTCAGCCCTGCAACAACGCACATCTGCTTAATGATGTGTTTTTTTAATTTCCTCAGAGACTCCTTCGTCTTGTCCAGCCACAGCTCCGCATATGTTGTCAGTATAGGGTTGAATATGAAATTCGCTATGAGCATGACCGCGAAGGCCGGCATGAATATCATATTGTACAGAGCCTGCACATCCTCGGTGAGAAAATCATCTATGGCGTACTTGGGCGCATTGCTTATGTACATGTTCAGGAAAAGGCTGGCGAAGAGCGGGAAGCCCTCAATTGCCAAGCCCTTTATCTTCTCCCATCTGAAGGACGGCCTGTACGTGCAGTAGTTCCGGCCTGCGTTCACCGATGTCAGCAGAAGCCCGATTATGGATGCCGCCATGAAGGCCGCCGTTGACAGGAGCAGGTTCTTCGTTATTATGAGAAGCACCACATATGCAAGCATCTCGAAGGTGTATCTGACCGCAGAGGACTTGGTCGCCACGTCCAGTCTTCCCTGCTGCTGCATACATCCGTGATAAACATCGGAGTAGGCCTGGCAGACCTTGACTATGCATATCATGAAGATTACCAGGGCCTTCTCCGTGGAATATCCCGTGAATATCATTCCGTAAAGACAGTATATCGCGCTGACGAATATCATGAGAGTGCATGTCAGTATTCTCATGCCGTGGTACTCGCTGAAGGTGTACTTGTTGTGGAGATCCGAAGACTGGAATCTCCTCAGACCGTACAGTCCCACATAGAGCATAAGCGTTGCTATGGCAAAGGCAATAGAAAATATACCGGCATCATATATCCCGTTGGTCCTGGTCATGACCAGTAGAATCACAGGATTCTGAAGTGCCGATATTACAGCGTTCAGCGCGTTCCACACATAGGCGCTGCGGTTTATGTTATTTGTCCTCTCAAGCAGTGCTGCGATTGTCTTCATATTGTCACATTCTGTACAGCTCGCCTCTCAGCAGGCAGAGCACATAATAAAGCTGGCTTATCACATGGGCCGCCAGAAGCAGTCCTCCCGCGCACAGATATATGCGCCTGAGCGCCGGCCGATCCGCCATAAACTCCTTATCATGGAGGTTTTTCATATACATAACTATGGCGAAGGCGAAGAGGAGATACTCTCCCACTTGTCTTCCCCATCCGAAGTTGCCGTGGTTGATTCTTTTCCCGCCTTCTACGAGAATCAGGTATTCTGCAGTTCCCGCCAGAAACACACCTGCCGCAGCCTGATAGGCGACATCGCGGATTTTCCTGAAGTTAACAATGAATACCAGCAGCGCAAAGGCCAGACTGAAGAATATAGCGATTTCCGGATGTTCCATGTTCCTCAGGAAATATCCCACTCTAATCTCTATACCTTCTCCTTCCTCACTCCCTGAGAATTCAATGTGATTAAGAACCAGTATGAATATTCCTGCAGGCAGGATTGAACTGCCTAAGAGAATTACCCTCCTGAGTCTGTGAATGAACTTGTATTCTCTTCTCCTTATCAGATCCGCAATCAGCAGAACTGCCAGCACAGGCGCGAAGGCGAAGATGAAATTCGGTTTCGCCCAGGCACTGAGAAACAGGAGCACCGTCAGCCCCAGCCATCGCCTCAGCGGAATCTCCTCGAAATAGCTGTCGTATGTTTTGACAAATATCCGGAAGGCTATTACCGAAAACAGGACCATGGCCATTTCCGTCGGGCTGTGCCATGCATACTTGGGCCAGGTGTAGGAATAAAAGTAAGGATGCAATCCCGGGACATAAATAGGCCCCGAGAAGAGCATGCAGAAGGATGCCAGCTGAACCTTCCATCTGTCCACCCGGCAGTCTAACCTCTCCAGGAAAAAGGATATGAAGAAATATCCGGCAACAACCGTCGCCACCACTACGAGGCTCATGAACACCGCAATGGCATAATATGAATCGTCCAGGGCATTCAGCTTGCTGAATACCCAGGCTACCATCCTGCATTCCTTAACGTCTCCCAGATTTTGCGCATATACTATTGTGTCGGATATATACTTGCCGTTATAGCGTATGGCCTGACGGTGAAAGAACTCGATCAGTCCCGCTCCCATGATGGCAATCAGCGCAGCATAAATCCAGTCGGTAATTTTTCTCATTCCCTACCCCTTCCTGTCTATTTCAGCAGTGACAGCAGGTATCTGCCGTACTCTGTCATCTTCAGCTCTTCACCCAGCTCGCGAAGCTTACTGTCGTCTATGAAACCTCGTCTCCACGCGATTTCCTCCAGGCAGGCGATGTAGAATCCCTGTCTTGCCTGAACCGCTTCAACAAACTCGGCAGCCTTGAGCATTCCTTCAGGATTGCCCGTATCAAGCCATGCCATGCCCCTCTTCATTCTGGCCACCTTGAGAGTTCCCCTCTTAAGATACTCATTGTTCACCGATGTAATCTCCAGTTCTCCTCTGGCAGACGGTTTCACGTTCTTGGCAATCTCCACAACTTCGTTATCGTAGAAATAGAGTCCCGGAACCGCATAGTTTGATTTCGGCTTCTCCGGTTTTTCCTCGAGAGATATTACATTGTCATTCTCGTCAAACTCGACCACGCCGAATGCTCTGGCGTCCTTGACAGGGTAACCGAATACAGTGGCGCCCTTTTCCTGCTTCATGGCGTTTTCGAGAATTACCGTCAGGTCAGGTCCGTAGAACACATTGTCGCCCAAAACCAGGCAGACCTTGTCGTCGCCTATGAATTCCTCTCCCAGAATGAATGCATCCGCCAGGCCGCGAGGCTTATCCTGGATTTTGTACCTGAAATTCACGCCTATGCGGCTGCCGTCACCCAGCAGCTTCTCATAGTTGCCGATATCCTCCGGCGTCGAGATTATAAGTATGTCTCTGATTCCCGCCAGCAAAAGCACCGAAATCGGATAATAAATAAGCGGCTTGTCATAAATCGGCAGCAGCTGCTTGGATACCGCCTTTGTCATGGGATAGAGACGTGTTCCCTTACCCCCTGCTAATACTATTCCCTTCATCTTCTCCTCCTCAATCAGCATGAACAGACGAGCACTCCGCAGAGAATCACTCCGATTCCGAGCATTCTCCGTTTCGTAATCTTCTCCTTAAGAAATATATAGCTCAACACACCGATAAAAATGTACTGGGTGGATTCGAGAATCGGTCCCAGCGAAAGGGGAATCCCCTTATATGCATACACGGTGCAGAACGTAGCCATGAAAAACACTATATATGAACATATTACCGGCGCATTCAGATACTCCTTGATTATTGAGTCGTGCTCCTTGACAGCCGTCTTCTTCAAGGCTATCTGCGCAAAGGCTGAAACGAGCACTCCGAATATGAATACTCCGCAGTAGAAATAGAAGCTATTCAAGGCGCGCCTCCTTTCCTTCCTCTTCACCGGTTTCCTCCGTGGAGATTATTATTATTCCCGCGAATATTATGGCCGCACCGATTATCATTCTCAGTGTGATGTGTTCACCGAAAATGATGGCGCCCCATACCATTCCCCAGAAGAGGGTTACCGCCTTATTGGAGAAGGCCACCGTCAGAGGCAGCCCCTTCAGAATGCGCTGCCACACCAGGGCATAGATTCCCAGTATCAGGAACATCATGCCGTACAGCAAAACCCATTTCACTGTGAACCATTCGCTCTGTGCCGCCAGCTTGGCGAATACGCCGCTGAAGGACAGCATGAAAAGGGCGCAGTGCATAAGTATGTAATATTTTTTCTTACTGTTCCCCTTACTCATAAAAATCTCTGATGCTCCCGCACACCTTGTCTATATCTTCTTCTGTCAGTCCGTAATACATAGGAAGTCTCAGAAGTCTGTCGGCGATATCCGTCGTATATTTATCCTCACCGTGGAAGCGGCCGTACTTGACGCCCGCCTTCGAGGAGTGAAGCGGCACATAGTGGAATACCGCCTGCACGTCTCTCTGCTTCAGGAACTGTATAAGCCGGGTTCTCTCTTCGAGACTTCCCGTCATTATATAGAACATGTGGGCGTTGTGACTGCACTCCTCGGGGATTACCGGCAATTCCAGTATTCCTCTGTCCTCAAGTACCTGAAGTCGCTCACGATACATTTCCCAGCTTCCCAGTCTCGCCTCATTGATGATCTCCGCCTCCTCAAGCTGAGCCATGAGATATGCCGCATTCATATCGCTGGGCAGATAGGATGAACCCATGCTTACCCATGAATACTTGTCAACCTGTCCTCTGAGGAATCTGCTTCTGTCAGTGCCCTTCTCACGGATTACTTCCGCTTCCTCCGCCTTCTTCTCATCTCTGATGAGAATGGCTCCGCCTTCTCCCATGCTGTAGTTCTTCGTTTCATGGAAGCTGAAGCATCCGTAATCACCTATGCTTCCCAGCGCTTTGCCCTTGTATGATGCCATAACTCCCTGAGCCGCATCCTCAACCACCGTCAGACCGTGTCTGCGTGCAATGTCCATGATACTGTCCATTTCACACCCGACGCCTGCGTAGTGAACGGGCACTATAACTTTGGTCTTCGGAGTGACAGCATCCTCAATAAGCTTCTCATCTATATTCTTAGTGTCCGGTCTGATATCCACGAACACCAGTTTAGCACCTCTCATCACAAAGGCATTTGCCGTGGAAACGAAGGTGTATGAAGGAAGAATCACCTCATCACCCGGCTCTATGTCCGAGAGTATTGCAGCAAGCTCCAGAGCCTGAGTGCAGGATGTGGTGAGCAGAGCTCTCGTTGTACCTGTATTCTCCTCTATCCACTTGTTGCACTTCTTAGTGAAGGCTCCGTCTCCGCAGATCTTCCTGTTGTCTATAGCCTGTTTAATATACTCCGTCTCACGTCCTGTGAAAGGAGGCACATTGAAATCAATCATTTTATCTATTCCTCTAGTTCTTATCTACATTGCATATGAAGCATCTCATCTTACCGTTCTTATCAGGCGGAATCTCATCCACCCACTCAAATTTAAGCTTGTATTCGTCAGGTCCGTAGAGCTTGAATATCTTCTCTGTGATATAGGCTTCTATGCTCTCCTCTGTTTCTGTCTTATTCAAAGGATCCTTGACCATTATTATTCTCAGTTCGTCAATCTTGTCCTGTACGTATCTGAACTGGGCAACACCCTTGCTGCCGTGAAAGATCTTGTAGAGCTCCGCAGCAGAGGTTTCCGCTCCGTCGGCATGTCTAACCAGGTCGTTCATTCTGCCCTTAATCGTCTTGATGTAGCGAACGCCCTCTCTCATCTCCGATGTGGCCGTATCACCGATTTCATAGTTGATAATCGGGAAATCCTTCTTGTAGAGAGTCGTTCCGATAAGTCTGCCTTCATCGGCCAGATTGCCGTCGTCATCAACGACGTTGAGCACATGTGTATCGTTATATACGTAGAAAACATCGCTTCCCGGCAGTTTTACCGCACAGTTGCCGGTCTCGTTGCAGCCGTAGGCATCGAAGAGCCCCGGGCCGAAAGTCTCGATAAGCAGTTTTCTTGTAATCTCGTCGACTGCCTCACTCACAGGCGTGTAGGCCTTAGGATTCCAGATCTTCATGCCGTTGTTTCTGGCATAAACGGCCATTCTTACCAGCACGTTCTTTCTGAAGCAGATGGTATCGGGCTTTTCTTCGTTTACAAGGTTGATAAGGTCTCTCATGCCCTCTCCCACGTAGAGATGCTCAGGCACTATCTTTCTTCTCATTAGTCCCAGCTTCTGAATCCATGAGTCGCCTTTCTTAGGGTCAACCTTCTGATGTGTTGTCAGGAATGTGAGCATCTTGCCTCTGAGAGGCTTATGTCCCGCGAACATGAGAACTCTGATCCAGCTGGCGTTCATGCAGGCCGTCTCTCTCTGTGAGAGGAGAAATCTGAGCGGTACTCCCGATGACCCGCTGGTGCCGTAAACCTGGCACTTTTCAAGAAGGCTAGGGTCCTCTTCGATAAGACCCTGCATCCATTCTCTCATGTCTGCTCTGGTCATAATCGGGAATTTGGCCAGATCTTCAGCGCTGTGAAAATCGTCAGGCGTAAGTCCGAGTTCATCGAACTTGGCTCTGTAATAAGGCACCTTGTAGGCGGCCTTCATGGTCTTATGAACCTTCTTGTTCTGTCTCTTCTTTATCTTCTTATTATCTGTCGGAATCTTCTTGTCCAGCTTCAGCAGATAATAAAGTGTCATTACATTTTTGAATTCTTTCTGTATGAATCCCATGGGTTCTTCTCCAAATCCTTATTTGTATTCATTCAGGGCTCTCTTGAGTTTGTCAGCACTCTCTCTGAGCCTGCCGATTTCCTCATTTGTCCACTTCTCCTCGAGACGGTGCTCAACTCCGTTAACTCCCACTATGGACGGGATGCTCAGTGAAACATTCTCTATGCCGTATTCTCCCTGAAGGGGTGATGACACGGGGGCCACCGTCAGTCTCTGGTTGAGCACGGCATCGGCCAGAGAGCACACGCAGGTGGCAATGCCGTAGTGGGTTTTGCCCTTGTCTGCGATTATCTCCGCTCCCATGTTCTTGACCTGATTGTATATCCGGTCGCGTTCCTCTTCTCCCCAGGGGAGTCCCACATTGCTGCAGTACTCGTTCATAGGTATTCCCGCTATGGAAAGTCTGCTCCATACCGGGAACTGGGACATACCGTGCTCTCCCACGATATTGCACTTGATTGCCTCTATGTTCAGGTTCGTGTAGTTGGCTATGCTTCTCACAAGTCTGGATGTGTCCAGAATGCATCCCGTTCCGAAGACCTTGCCGTTGGGAAGATCCATCCACTGGGCGCACTTGTATGTGAGAATATCCACCGGGTTGGAAACCATCAGAATCACGCCGTGAGTGTAATACGGTCTGATGTTCTCAACAACATCTCTGATTGTTCCTATGTTGTCGGATATCATATCCAGCCGGTCTTCCCCGACACGCCTGTTTCTTCCTGCGGTTATTATTATGAGGTCGCAGTTTTTGCAGTCGGAATAATCTCCCGCCCGTACTGCGGAGGTCCCCATATACGGGATACCGTGCTGTATATCCAGCGCCTCTCCCGTGGCCTTCCTGGAATCGGAATCCACAAGAACTATCTCGCTGGCAAGATCTCTTATCGTCAGAGCATAGGCTATGGACGCTCCCACATATCCGGATCCTATAATCGCAACCTTCCTGTTATCAATAGCTGCATATATCTTGTTGTCCAATTCTAATCTTCCTCCCCCGGATTCAAGGTCCTGTTTATTGTCGTTGTGACTTTCTTAACGGACTCCTCATCAGGTATCGACACGAAGAGCGGTCTGTTCGGTCCCATGCTCCACGTGCCCATTTCCGCATCCTCTCCGTCAACACACTGCTGTTTGATTGTCCACGGTGACATGTCTGCTATCTGCATTCTGGCAAGCCCGGATATCTCGCTCCTGCTCATATCCGTCTCCATGTTGGCTTCCACTGCACCCAGAATATCGGTGTAGTTCATCATTAAAGTCTTGCTGCTGGTTATCTTCTTGATCAGAGCCTTGACAACCTTCTGCTGGTTGCGGATTCTCTTCTCGTCCTTGTCCTCGAAGGATTTTCTCTCTCTGACGAACCAGAGTGCGTAGCGTCCCTCCATATTGTGCCAGCCTTTGGTGTAATGCCAGCCCTTCGGATGGGAATAGAAGTCCTGATCGTTGTAGACTCTGACGCCTCCCACGGCATCCACCAGATTGACGAACATGTTGAAGTCAACTCTGGCGTAATAGTCTATTTTCACATTGAGCCAGTCCTGTATTGTGTTGATGGTCTCATCTATTCCGTAGACACCTGTATGGGTGAGCTTGTCCATCTCCCCGTTCATGTGGAGAGGAACGTATGAATCTCTCGGCATGGATGTCAGAAGAATAGTCTTCGTCTGAGGGTTGACGGTCACTATCATGTTCACATCGCTCCTGGCGAAGTCATCGCTTATGTCCTCTCTGCTGTCTATACCTGAAACGAGCAGATTGAACGGCTCTCCGTCATAGTCGCTGCTACCCCCTCCGGATATCTTACTGAGGGTGTCCAGCGTGTTGTAGAGATAGAATATCCCGGCGCCCATAACCACCAGCATGATCCCGCTCACAATCCATGCGGCTATCTGTTTTCCCTTCTTTTTCTTTTTTCCGCTGAAGAGGAACAGAATGAGAACATCAATTCCGCCCATTACAACAGCTGCAATCCCCAGGTATAACCCGGGGAGTACATCCAGTGCCAGAAGCAGGAATATGAGACACAGCTCCAGAAAAATCGTTACCAGAACCATTACCCATGCGCCCGTGCTTCCCGGCAGTATATCAGTTATTCTTCTCCTTATTCTCTCCATCCGTCTCCTTCACATTCTCGGCCGGATACATGACATCGTGAATGGCTTCCTTGGCCTCATTCACGCTCTCCTCGCTAGGAAATACTACGGAGAGCTGCTGTCCGCCCATGCTGAAGCATGGAGCTCCGCCCGTGGCCCCTACCACGTTGGCCGTTTTAATATCCCATCCCCTCATATCGGACAGCTGCATCTTAACCAGCTTCTTGATATCCTTATCTGTCAGAGATGTGCTCATATAGTCCTCAACAGCATTGAGTATGTCCGTATACTTAGTCAGTATAACCTTGCTGCTGGTCACCTTCTTGATGGTCGCCTTCATAACCTTCTGCTGGTTCTTGTTGCGCTGCATATCTCCATCCTTGAAGGATTTTCTTTCCCTCGCGAACCAGAGAGCGTAGTGGCCGTCCATGTTATGCCAACCTTCCTTATAGTGCCAGCCCTTCGGATGTGAGTAGAAGTCCTGATCGTTGTAGACCCTTATTCCTCCGATGGCATCGACAACCTCGCAGAACATGGTGAAGTTCACCTTGAAGGTGTAGTTTATATCGATACCTAGAAAGTCCTCAATAGTCTGCTTCGTCTCCTCCTCACCGTAGATACCGGTGTGTGTCAGCTTGTCCTTCATTCCGTAGGAATGGAACGGTATGTAGCTGTCACGAGGAATGGAAGTCAGGAGTATCTCTCTGGAAACCGGGTTCACCGTCATGACCATGTTAACATCACTCAGGTTTGATTCCTCTATGGTTCCCCAATTGTCCATTCCCGAGATAAGTATATTGAACGGATCCTCGGTAACGTTGACAGCCTTGCTGTTGTCGTTTGATCTCTTCTTCACCTTGATTTTATAGAGAATCTTCGTGTTCTTCTTGTATCCCTTGACATTCTCGCAGACCAGCTTGTAGTTGGTCTTAGGCAGGAGAACCAGATTATCCTGCTTGTTGCCGTCCTCGTCAAATATTTCTCTGGCCGCGGACATGAAATCAGGATGGTTCTCATATGAAACCGACTCCTTGGTCACCAGGCGCTCCTTGGCCTCATTAAGCTGTTTGGAATCCATCTCCGGCGCGTGAATCGTCTGTCCCTCTATGTCGTCAATCTCCTCGTAGCTTCCTCCCTCCAGAGCGAGCACGTAGTAGTACTCCCAGGTGGCTTTGTTGCCGCTGATTTTGCTCAGGGTATCGTAAGTGCTGTAGACGTAGAAGTCCCCCACAAGAAGCAAATTCATAACCAGCACCAGTACTATGAGTCCCGACAGCCTCCTCAGCCCTCGCTTCGAAGGTGTGTTGAAGAGTGCGATAATCACCGCGTCGGCGATTGCCAGTGCTGAAATCAGAAGTACGATGTACTTGAAGGGCAGAACGTCCAGAGCAAGCACCAGAAGCAGGAACAGGGCCTCGGCGAAAAGCATGACCACCAGAGGCACCGCCAGCTTCATGGATTTGGGTAATATTTTTATACTATTTATTTTCCTCAAAACTTCTAACCTTCGCCTTCGTTCTGATTTCCTCAAGCAGGAATTCCTGCAGTTCCTCCGGCTTCATCTCAACCTCTTCACCTGTTCTCGTATTTCTCACGGTGAGAGTTCCCGCTGTCTCCTCCTTCTCTCCGATTACGCAGAGATAAGGTATTCTCTCGTTTCTTGCCTCACGGATTTTGTATCCGATTTTCTCGTTTCTCACGTCGCTCTCGGCTCTCAGTCCGGCTGCCTTGAAGCTCTCGGCGATTCTGTCGGAGTAATCGGCGAACTTCTCGGTTACAGTCATGAGTCTCACATGTACCGGTGCCAGCCAGAGCGGGAATTTGCCCGCAAAGTGCTCAATGAGGATTCCTATGAATCTCTCAACGGATCCGAAGGCTGCTCTGTGTATCATGAGAGGTCTGTGCTTCTCACCGTCAGGTCCGATATAGTTAACATCGAATCTCTGCGGCATCTGCATATCCAGCTGGATTGTGCCGCACTGCCATGTTCTTCCCAGTGAATCCTCCAGGTGGAAGTCGAGCTTAGGGCCGTAGAAGGCACCGTCGCCTTCGTTGATAACATAAGGCACATCAATCGTCTCAATCGCTTCCTTCAGTGCTGTTTCGGCTGCATCCCACTCTTCCTTGGTTCCCATGGAATCCTCAGGACGAGTTGACAGCTCGATATGATAAGTGAGTCCAAAGAGCTTATAGAGATCATCATAGAGCTTGATAACCTTAACCACTTCTTCCTTAGTCTGTTCAGGCAACATGAAGATGTGAGCATCGTCCTGTACGAAGGTTCTTACTCTCATAAGTCCGTGGAGAGCTCCGGACAGCTCGTGTCTGTGGCACTGACCCAGCTCAGCGTATCTGACAGGCAGTTCTCTGTATGACCAGAGCTTCCTCTTGAAGGTCAGAATGGATCCCGGACAGTTCATAGGCTTAATAGCGTAGTCTTCATCGTCTATCTTGGTGAAGTACATGTTGTCCTTATAGTGATCCCAGTGACCGGAGGTTCTCCAGAGCTGCTCGTTGAGAATCAGCGGAGTCATGATTTCCTCGTATCCTCTCTGCCTGTGGAGCTCCTTCCAGTAGTTTATGAGTTCGTTTCTTATAACCATTCCCTTAGGCAGGAAGAATGGGAATCCCGGTCCTTCTTCTGCGAGCATGAAAAGATCCATTTCCTTACCCAGCTTACGGTGGTCTCTCTTCTTGGCCTCTTCCAGCTTAGCCAGATACTCGTCCAGCTCCTGCTGCGAAGGGAAGCATGTTCCGTATATTCTCTGAAGCATCTTCCTGTCGGAATCGCCTCTCCAGTAGGCTCCGGCTACGCTCTGGAGCTTCACGGCCTTAATCTGGCCCGTGCTCTTCATATGCGGTCCCGCGCAGAGATCGACGAAATCTCCCTGTCTGTAGAAGGATATAACCTCATCCTCAGGCAGGTCCTCGATAAGCTCAACCTTGTAGTCCTCGCCCTTCTCCGCCATGAAGGCTATAGCCTCCTCACGAGGCAGTTCGAAGCGCTCCATCGGATAGTTGGCCTGGATTATCTTCTTCATTTCCTTCTGTATCTTCAGCAGATCCTGATCCGTCAGCTTGTGCTCCATATCGAAGTCGTAATAGAATCCGTTCTCGATTGAAGGACCTATTGCCAGTTTGGCGTCCGGCCACAGCTTCTTGACAGCCTGAGCCATAATGTGAGCCGTCGTGTGTCTGTAATCGGATCTCACCTGTTCATCTTCAAAATTAATCTTTTCCTTTGCCATTTTATTACCTCTCCTGTGCAAGTTCTATCAGTTTATCTATCAGTTCACCGTATCCGATTCCCGACTCCTGCCAGAGCTGTGGATACATGCTTATGTTTGTGAATCCCGGTATGGTGTTTATCTCATTGAAGACAAGTGTTCCGTCTCTCATGAGGAAGAAATCCACACGGGCAAGTCCCCTGCATCCCATTATCTCATATATGGCCACAGCTGTGGCTCTGATCTCCGCTTCCTTCTCAGGAGGCAGATTCCTCACAATGTCTGTTCGAGACTCAGCGTTCTCGTATTTGGCGCTGTAGTCGTAGAATTCACCTGCCGTGAATATCTCTCCTATACAGCTTGCGACCGGATCTCTGTTTCCCAGAACGGCCACCTCTATCTCTCTGCCGTCGATAAACTCCTCCACCAGAGCCTTGTCATCCTCTCTGAAGGCCGTCTCCAGCGCCTCCGGCAGTCCGTCCGCACTTGTGACTTTGCTTATGCCGACTGAGGACCCGGCAGCTGCCGGTTTGACGAATAGAGGGTATGTCCCGTCGAAGAAGTCATCTATCACTCCCGCGGCTTCAGTGCAGTCGCAACCTCTGTGTACCACACTGCAGAGTGCCTGCCTGCACACCTGCGCCTGGTCAACAACAGCCTTTGTCACCGCCTTGTCCATGCAAGCGGCAGAGGCGAATGAATCGGAACCCACATAAGGAATCCCGGCTATCTCCAGAAGTCCCTGCATGGTGCCGTCCTCACCGTTCTTGCCGTGGAGTACGGGGAAAACCACATCCACAGTGCTCCTGTCACCTTCACCTCTGATAAGGGTTCGGCTGTGGTCCGGCAGAATAACCGCCGGAGCATTCCCCGGATGCTTCTCCCAGGAGCCTTCGCCTATCTCCTCCGGCGAAGCCTCTGTGGCGAACCAGCGTCCCTCACGGGTGATTCCCACCTTTGTTATGTTGTACTTCTCTCCGTCAATGTGCCTGAGCACGGATGCTGCGGAAACCCGCGACACCTCATGCTCCGAGGATACACCTCCGAAGAGAATCAGCAGATTCAGTTTATCGTCTTTCATATCAGTAAATTCCTGTTCTGTAGGATATTTCATTGCTTATTGTTGTTACGGAATCCGACGGAGAATAGCCTGTCTGATTGAAGAACTGCTCGTGAAGCCTGCTCACGTTGGCCGCCAGGTTTCTCGGTGCTCCGTAGAACACTCCGCCCATTGTGGCAGACGCCACATCGTAAGGGAATCCCGTGGTGCTGTCCTTCATGGAGTAGCTTCCCAGATGGAGCGCCATCTTCATCATCTCCATGGATGATATGTTGCTCTTGATCTCCGGGAACACATCTCCCGTTATTTTGAAAATGGCCGGCATTCCCGCCGTCTTTGCCTTGTCGAATGTGGCCTGTACCACTATCTTCATTCTCTCGTTTCTTCTGTAATCTCCCGTGACGGCGTCCTTCCTTATTCTCGAGTAGGTTACAGCCTGCACTCCGTTCAGAGTCTGCATTCCCACGGAGGTGATCAGAGTGTCGTCCCCCGTGGTGTTCTTCGCCGTCTCCGGAATATACTTGTTCATCTCGTCTATCTCCGAGTCGAGAATCTCCACGTCGATTCCTCCCAGTGCGTCAACCACATCGGCTACCGCCTTCCAGTTTATTATTACCACCTCATCTATGTTCAGGTCTATGTTCTTGTTCAGGGCGTAGAGGGATCCCTCCGCACCGTCATAGGCGTAGGCGTGGGTTATCTTGTCGTAGCCGTGCTCCTCCCCCAGATACAGGTAGGTATCTCTGAATACGGAAAAAAGCTTGATTTCGTCCGTCTCCTCATTGATACTTGCCACAATCATGGCGTCGGTTCTAGATCCCGAATCGTCGCTCATATCACGGGCATCCACACCCAGAACGGCAATGTTTCTGTATCCGTCAAGCTGAGCGTCTACGCCCGGATCTATTCCTATTGCGGACTTGTCAATATCTATCTGTTCTATATTGCCCAGTGCGCTCATAGCGAAGATGAAGAGTCCCCCTGCCAGTACCGCTGCACCGGCCAGGACGCTCAGGACGATTCTTCTCGCCTTGCTGCCTTTGCTCTTCTTCCCGTTCTTAGGCGCTTTAGTCTTCCTGCGACCGGAAGCCTCGCGACGCTCATAGTCCCGATGTTGCTCTCTGGCAGCCAGATAGGCTTCCATCTCCTCCTGACGTCTGCGGCTCTCCTGACGTTTCCTTCTCATGTCGGAATTGCCGTATGCCGTACCTTCCACGCTGCCCGGATTTTCTCTCCTGCGGGCATGCTCTCTCATGGCCAGGTATTCCTCATACTGCCTGTCACGTTCATTACTCATCCAATCTGTTCTCCTTTAACCCATAATGCGGTGTATATCCTCCGACACCTCTCTTCGTCTGTCTTCGGCCTCCTGCCTGCTGCTGCCTCTCATGCAGTAGTAGACCTTGATCTTGGGCTCCGTGCCCGAAGGTCTGACTGCTATCCAGGAGCTGTCATCCATTGTGAATTTGATAACGTTGGCCGGCGGCAGACCTTCCGCCCCCTTCTTATAGTCGACGAAACCGTCATAGGCGGCACCCTCAACACGGATACGCGCCATGATACTTCTCATCTTCTCGTCACCTTCGGATCCCGGGAAGACGAAGGATTCCTGAGCATCCAGCCAGTAGCCTGTCTTCTCGTAAAGTTGCTCCAGCACCTGCGTCAGGCTGAGGCCCTGAGCCTTGTACCATGCAGCCATCCTGCAGATTACCAGCGCCGTGGAGACTCCGTCCTTGTCTCGGGCATGAGTTCCCGGCAGATAGCCGTAGCTCTCCTCATAGCCGAGGAGGAATTCATCCTCACGGCCATCGGCCTCCATGTCATTCATAATATCGCCGATGTACTTGAAGCCTGTCAGTGTCTTTATAACGTCAAAACCGTGAAGCAGCCCCGTTATAGGACCGGCCTCACCTGTAACGATGGTTGTTATTACATTCTTCCTGCCGCCTTCTCCGGCGCAGTGTGACAGATAGTCTATCAGAAGCGCGCCGACCTGATTGCCGCTGAGGCACACAGCCTCGCCCTTCTCGATTACCGCGACACCTATTCTGTCGCAGTCCGGGTCCGTTCCCAGTACGAGATCGGCACCTTCCCTCTTCGCCTGCTCGCAGGCAAGCTCCAGCGCTGCCGCATCCTCAGGATTAGGCTTGGTTACCGTCGGGAAGTCTCCGTCGGCCTCCGCCTGTTCCCTGCAAAGGCTTATGCCGCTGAATCCGCCCCGGTCAAGGGCTTTCATGACATAGTCCCTGCCTGAACCGTGAAGAGGTGTGTATACCGCCCTGAGCTTTCCTGCGGCGTCCTCCATGTTGAAGTCTTCCGGAATTCCCAGAGGTGCTATGGCTTCCATAAATGCTTCCGTAACAGTTTCTTCCACATATTCGTAGCTTCCCGATGAATCTATATCGAGAGGGTTATCCATGGCTTCCATTCCGGCGGCAATGCGCTCCGCAACCTCCGGTCTCATCTGGCAGCCCGTCTCGTCATATGCCTTGAAGCCGTTATACTCCTTAGTATTGTGACTGGCGGTTATCACCACTCCGCCGTCGGCTCCCATGTGTCTGACGGCGAAGGACAACAGCGGCACGGGTGCGCACTTCGGGAAGAGTCTGGCGTCTATACCCGATGCTGCCAGAACTCCCGCCGTCTCTCTTGCCAGAAGCTCTGAATTGTTTCTGGTGTCGTAAGCGATGACTATGGTTATCTTCGGAAGCTTCTCCTCTTCGGCAGAAGATGCACCGAAAAGTCTGGCGAAGAATCCCTTTTTCCTCGCTTTTTCAGGCTTCCTGTATCCTTTCTCCTCCAGAAGCACTCCGGCCATGGCTTTAGCAGCCATTCTGACCGTATGCACGTTTATTCTGTTTGTCCCCGGTCCCATGACCGCCCGCATTCCCGCGGTGCCGAAGGAGCATATCCTGTAAAAGGCGTCCTTTTTCTCCTCCTCACTCATGGCGCGAAGTTCATCCTTCTCCTCTTCGTTCACGAAGGGACTGTTTATCCAGTTTTCGTATTCTTCTCTATAGCTCATATTCTTTTGGTGTACTTAAGATATACGTAGTAGCCGGAGCTCGTCTTTCCCCAGCCGTTTTTAGTCGACACTATTGTCAGCGTCTTACCTTTCTTATAGGTTCCCTTGCGGGCATACTTGGTTCCCGGTCCTGTTCTGTAGTTCAGGTTATCCGTGGTCTTCACCTTGTAGCTTTTGCCTGTTGATGCTGAAACGGAAGTGTCAGCCTTCTTCATGTACTTCATGTACACGTAGTACCCGTTCGGAAGCAGTCCCCAGTTGTTCGTAATCTTAGATACATACAGAGTCGTGCCCTTCTTATAGGTTCCCTTACGGGCATACTTGGTTCCCGGTCCCGTTCTGTAGTTCAGGTTGTCCGTGGTGATGTATTTTGTCAGAGACGGTGCTGTTGCCGTCCCGGAGCCTTTGCTGAAGTCGAAGTTGATGTCTACGCGACCCGATACTCCGGCAACACTTCCGTTGCTGGTGCACTGCCACAGTCTGAAAGGCTTGCCGTATGTGCAGGTGGAGTTCCACTGTGCCACCCACTTGCTGTAACCGTCCAGGCTGCTGTCGTTGAGATACTTGTTGAACCAGGTGAGAGACGCGTATATTCCCGCATCGTAACCTGCATCCTCAATCATGGTGCAGTATTCTCTCGCGAACCTGATTATATTTGTTCTTCCCTGCTTCTTCACCACCTTGTCCTCAAGGTCGTAGTATACGGGATAGCTCAGCTTCCTGCCCTGAAGCAGTCTGATGGTGTGCCGTGCCTCGCTCCTCGCATCGCTGACGGAATCAGCGTAGGAATAGAGATACACCCCGTAAGGAATACCATACTGCTCGCAGGCCGTGGCGTTTCTTATGAACTTGCTGTCGTCATAGGCTGTCTTGTCGTTGCCGTAGCCGCAGCGGAGAATGACGAAATCGATATCGCTGGAGCTTTTGACCTTGGCCCAGTCAATATCCTTCTGCCATCTGCTCACATCCATGCCCTTCCTGTATGCACCCTGGATGACATCTCCTTTGTTATTATAGAACACTCCGTTAAGCTTGCTCCATGCCAGTGTACATCCGCCGAAGCAGTCGACCTCCGTCAGCGGAGTGCCCTCGCCGTTTTCTCTGAAAATCGTCTCATCGGCATCCTCATTGAGCTCTCCTTCTGAGAATCTCCAGCTATCGGCGCTGTTCTCCATCTCCTGAATTTCATCTGTCGCCTCATCCGCTGCCGAAACGGGAACGGAAATTACCGGCACCGCCAGTGCAAAAGCCAGTATGGCAGACACTATGATTTTACCTGTTCTCCCCATCATTTTCATTTCACCTTTCTCGGATATGAGTATACACTCTTCCTGTACTTGGTCATAAACCAGCGTCCGTCGGACATCTGACTCCACTTGCCGCTGGTCCTGACTACCACAACCTTCTTGTTCTTCTTCAGCTTGCCCGCCTTTTTGTATCTCGTCGACGGACCCTTTCTGCTGTTTATTCTGTACTTGATCTTAGCCGTGTACTTCACCGATCTGCCGTCACTGAGGAAGCGGTATTTCTTCTTCCCGATTGTGGCGGTGACTCCTTCATAACGGGAGCCGTCGGCTCTGAAGCCGTAGTAGTAATTTCCTATTTTCCTATATCCTGTAACCACCCGGCCCTTCGCCTGAGTGTAATATTTCTTACCGCTTATGGTATACCACTTGCCGGGGATGCCCAGTCCTGCTGAGGAAAAAATATACTTCACACCTCCTATTGTCTGCATTCCCGTAAGTCTGTAGCCGTTCGCTCCTATGTAGCACGGGTATCCGTTCACCGCGGACCAGGTGTTCTTCGCCGTGGTTCCGTCAAGGTATACCAGCTTGTATCCCTTCTCGTCCTTCTCCCAGGTTCCCAGGCCGTAGATTACGTTCATGTCAACATTGCCGCTGATTCCGGAAACCTTGCCCGATGAACTGTACTGCCATATGGAGAAGCCTGTCGTGGTGTAATCTGTTGAATTCGTATAGTGTGCCAGCCAGATTCCGTAACCGCTGCTCTCCAGAGTGGAGGCATTGATTCTGTCTTTGAGAAAGCTCTTGTTGGCGTATACCATAGGTTCATATCCTGCTCCCCTAACAATCTCGCAGAATGCCTGCGCATTCTTAGTCAGCTGGCTTTTGCCCCTGGACTTGGCTACGGATTCAGTGAACCTGCACCCCGACTCGTTGTAGGTCTCGTAATCCATAACAGCCGGCAGTGTAATCATGCGCTTATACGGTGCGATCCAGTTGACAAAGGTCTTCGCCTCCGTTCTGGCCTCTGCTTCCGTCAGCGCCTGCGAGAAGTAATAGACTCCCACCTGCAGGCCTGCGTTGTATGCCCCGTTGATGTACGATGTGAAGCACGGATCCTGATTCGGCGTGAGCGGCTTGCTGTTCGACGCCCACGTATGTCCTGCTCTGATTATAACATAATCGTAGCCTGCCGCCTTCACAGCGCTCCAGTCTATGGTTCCCTGGTGTTTGGACACGTCTATACAGTCAAACTGCGGCACATTCTTATACCTGCTCTGATGAGTCAGCCCCGCTGTTGCCGCAGACATTATCATCATCCTGTTCATGGCATCCCGGGACAGGATGATTCCCTCTTCGTCAATTAAGTAGTATTTGCCGAATTCCGGGTCACCTGTGCTCTCCTCAAGGAGCTCGTCGTAGCCTTCATCACCCGGGTACCAGATGCCCTCATGGGATTCCTCCGGCTCCGCGACGCCCTCCGGCTCGACAGTCTCAACAGTCTCCTCACCGGCCTCTGTCTCCGCCACCTCATCGACGGCCGAAACAGGAACGCCCAGCAGTGTCAAAGCCATAACCATCACTGCGGCAAAGCAGCAGATTTTTTTCATTAATGGGTTCACCATTCTCAGAAATCCTTCCTCATCACCTGCGGATGACATGTCTTCCCGTACTGCGGGCATGTGAAGCACTCGAAGAAGTTCGGCGCATCCTCTCTAGCAACTTCCTTAAAGCCGTGCTTAGCGAAGAAGCCCGGAGCTCTGGCCACAAGATACATCCTGCTGCCGCCTTCGGAGCGCACCTCCTCAAGGCCCTTCTCCAGAAGTCTGCTTCCCAGATCATGCTTCCTGTACTCCTCGTCCACGGCTATACCGTCGCAGATGAACTCTCCTTCACGCTTAGCCAGCACGAAACCGCCGACGAGTCTGCCTTCATCCTCAGCCTTCCAGCATTTAAGAATATCCGTAGGCACCTCTTCGGCATCCTCCTCGGTGAATTCAAGCTCGTTTTCTATAAAAAAGGGTACGAGTTTCTCGTATTCCGTCGTCTCTTCAATTCTTATCTCAGTCATAATTCCATGTCTCCTCTGAAACGAACACATCCAGCCTCTTCTTCAGCACGCTGAACCGGAGAGGGAAATCAGGCCCTTTCTCTCCGTCCGTATCCGTAGCTATATTCTCCTCCGACTCTATGACGAAATCCTCAGCCTGGAAGTAGAGCACGTTCTTGTTCTCAGGATGTCTGCCGTTAATAACCTCGAAAAGAAGCGGTCCGAATTCCACTATCGGCATCTTCCTGAAAGCCACCACATCAAGCATTCCGTCCTGCATGGAGGCGTTAGGGCTCAGCTTCCTGAAGCCTCCGGCACTCTCGCCGTTGAGAACCGTGAGGAAGTATATCTTCTCCTCCAGAACTTGTTCCGTGGTTTTAATCTTTATCGGTATGGGATGTATCTGCGGTATCTCCGTGGCCGCCTTGAGATAGTAGGCCAGAGTTCCCAGAGCGTTCTTCAGATTCGGGTCCGTCTTCTGGCTCACGTCGACCATGGCGCCCATGGCGCACACGTTGATAAAGCACTGTCCGTTGACAACTCCCACGTCCGCCTTGGTGGTCTTCTCACCCAGAGCCACATCGAGAGCCAGGTCTATATCGGAACGTATCTCGAAATAGAAGGCAAAGTCGTTGGCAGTTCCCGCCGGAAGTATTCCCAGCGGCAGGTGAATGTCATATCTGACCATGGAATTGACGCATATGTTGATTGTGCCGTCACCTCCGGCAACTATTATCCGGCTGTACTCCGACTCGTCAATCTCCGACAGAGCTCTGTCTATCATCACTCCGTTGGCCGCCCTTACCGGTGTAACCAGATACCCCTTCTCCTGGCACCTTTCAATAATGTGATCCAGGTTGTTCTTGAATATACCGCTCCCGGAGTAGGCATTGTAATAGAGCAGCACCTTTCCTTTAGCTCTTTTCGTCATCCTCGATACCTCCCGTTTCCTTTAATCTCAGCTGTACTTCAGAGTTCTGTCCCTGTCGTAATCCGTCCTTCCTTTTATCACGCTTCTCACTGCGCCTATGAGGTAGAGCGATCCTGCAAAGAGTACCACGTCATAATCCTCGCCCGTCTTCAGTGCATCATTCACCGAGTCATATACGGACTCGTTACTGCCGACTATGTTCAGCTCCCGGCCGGATTCCTCCGCGGCTTCTCTCAGACATTTCTCCAGTTCCCCGGTGGCCATGGCTCTGTCCTCGTAATCCGGCTTGGTTATGAAAAAGTCACTGCCGATTTCCAGGAAGTGCTTCATCACCTTGACCGTTTCCTTTCTCTCCACCATTCCGGTAACTATGAGGGTTTTCGCCTCGGGATAACATTCCTTCATGGTCTTCGCCAGAGCTTCGGCTCCCGCATCGTTATGAGCACCGTCTATCACTATATTCGGAGTTCCTTCGGAGAGGACCTCGAATCTTCCCGGCTGAACTGCCTCCTTGAGTCCCCTGTAGAGAGCGCTTCTCTCCACCCTGATTGTTCTGTTCTTCCGCAAAAGCTCCAGCACTGCCAGGGCGGTCTTCAAGTTCTCCGCCTGATGACGTCCCACCATGGATGTAACCACTTCACTGTAGTCGGTTTCCCACAGCTCCATGCTCACCTGCTGATTGAAAGGGTTCTCCCAGTCAATCGTGTACTTGACCTTCGAAACGTCATAGAGACGGCTTCCCATGGCGTATGCCTTACGGGCTATAACCGCCGCAGGTCCGTGCTCCGCCACATTGGATACAACCGGGCATCCCGGCTTGATTATTCCCGCCTTGTCGGCGGCAATCTCCTCCAGCGTGTTTCCAAGAACATGCATGTGATCGTAGGCCACACTGGTGAACACGCTCACCAGAGGCTTAGGGATGATGTTGGTGGCATCACCCAGGCCTCCCATACCCGCTTCAAGGATTATTATATCCGGCTTCTTCGCTCTGAAATAGAGGAAGGCCGTTGCCATAACCACTTCGAATTCCGTAGGTGATGTCAGTCCGTCATCCACCATTTCCTTAGCCTTGGCCAGAGCCTGATCTCCGTAGATTTCAAGCTCCTCGTCGGTAATCATCTCGCCGTCGAACTGTATTCTCTCATTGAACTTCTCGATATACGGCGATGTATAGAGTCCCACCTTGTATCCGCAGGCAGCGAGACCCTTCTCCAGGAATTTGCAGGTGGAACCCTTGCCGTTGGTTCCCGCCACATGAATGTATTTCATTGTCAGGTGGGGATTTCCCAGCCTGGAAAGTAGCTCTCCCACTCTCTCCAGGCCCAGCACACTGCCGAACCTGTCAAACTCGTGAAACTTGTCAACTGCTGATGTCATTTATTTTCCAACCTTTTTCTCAACTGTGTCGAGACGCTCAACCACCTTGGCCAGCATCTCCTCGTACTTGACCTTCTTGGCCTTCTCTTCCTCAACAACCTTCTCCGGAGCCTTGCTCAGGAAGCCTTCGTTACTCAGCTTGCCTGTAACTCTCTTCACTTCGCCTTCAAGTTTCTTCTTTTCCTTGCGGAGTCTCTCCAGCTCTGCCTCATAGTCCATAAGATCGTCCAGCGGAATGTATACCTCTGCTCCGTCGATTACGGCCGACATGGTCTCCTCAGGAACCAGGCTTCTGTCCGTTGTGAAGGTTATCTCAGTGATGTTGGCCAGCTTTCTTATGTATCTTTCGCCTGCGCGAACTCTGTCCTCTCTGCCCGGTGACATGAGGATAACTGCCGTGAGCTTCCTTCCCGGTGCGGCATCCGCTTCGGCTCTGATGTTTCTTATGCTCTTGATGATATCCATGGCCGTGGTGAGTATTCCGCTCTCCTCAGGGAAGGTGAGTGCTTCGTTGTACTGCGGCCAGCTCTCCTTCATGAGGAAGCAGTTCGGATTATCCTCTGACGGCTCCGCCTTAGGCAGGAAGCTCCAGATTTCCTCCGTAATAAACGGCATGAACGGGTGAAGAAGCGTGAGCATCTCCTTGAGAGCTCTGACAAGAACGTATCTGGCGATTTTCTTGTCCTCCTCGTCGTCTCCGTAGAGTCTCTCTTTGACTATCTCTATATACCAGTCGCAGAACTCGTTCCATATGAGGTCGTAGGCTCTCTGTCCGGCAAGTGCCAGATCGTATCTGTCCATGGCCTCTGTCATATACGCGGCCGCCTCATTGACTCTGCTGAATATCCACTTGTCCTCTTCTCTGATGTTGCCTGCCAGTGCTATATCGTTGCAGCATGCCATGCCGCAGCATGTATCGCAGCACTTTGCCATAGGAAGGAAGTTGCCATCATCGTCCTGCAGATTCATTATCACGAATCTGGAGGCGTTCCACAGCTTGTTGGCGAAGTTTCTCGCCGACTCCAGTCTGTCTTCCTTGAATCTCATGTCGTTACCCGGAGTTATTCCCGTGGTGAGCATGAATCTGAGAGCGTCTGCTCCGTACTTGTCTATTACCTCGAGAGGATCGATTCCGTTGCCTAAGCTTTTGCTCATCTTACGGCCCTGAGCGTCACGAACCAGGCCGTGGATATATACGTCCGAGAACGGCTCCTTGCCTGTTGTCTCCAATGCTGAGAATACCATTCTTACTACCCAGAAGAAGATTATGTCGTAACCTGTAACGAGAACGTCCGTCGGATAGAAGTAATCCAGATCCTCCGTCTTGTCCGGCCATCCCAGTGTGGAAAAAGGCCACAGCGCCGATGAGAACCATGTGTCCAGAACGTCCTCATCCTGCCTGATGTTTTTGCTTCCGCACTTGCTGCAGCAGTCCGGATCCTCTCTGGATACGGTGATTTCGCCGCAGTCGTCGCAGTACCATGCAGGGATTCTGTGTCCCCACCAGAGCTGTCTTGATATGCACCAGTCTCTGATCTCCTCTAGCCAGTGGAGGTATGTCTTCTCGAATCTGTCAGGCACGTGGCGCAGGCGTCCCGATTTCGCCGCTTCAATGGCAGGTGCCGCCAGCTCCTCCATCTTCACGAACCACTGATCCGAAAGCATCGGCTCAACTACCGTATGGCATCTGTAGCAGGTTCCTGCAGGAATCGTCATCTCTTCAATCTTAACGAGATAGCCCGCTTCCTTCAGATCCTCAACCCATGCCTTCCTGCACTCGTAACGGTCCATGCCCTCATACTTGCCCGCCATGCTGTTCATGGTGGCGTCAGGGTTGATGCAGCAGAGATTCTCCAGATTGTTTCTCTGTCCTACCATGAAGTCGTTTTCGTCATGTGCCGGAGTTATCTTAACGGCTCCCGTTCCCTTCTCCGGATCAGGATAAGGATCCGCGATTACAGGTATCTCTCTGCCCACCAGCGGCAGAATAACCTTCTTCCCTACGAATTCCTTATATCTCTCATCATCAGGGTGAACTGCGATGGCAACGTCTCCGAACATGGTCTCAGGTCTTGATGTGGCGACTACGATTCCGTCCTCGCCGTCAGGTCCCTTCAGGCTTCCGTCAGCCGACGGGTATCTGAAATACCAGTAGGAGCCCTGCTTGTCCTCGTGTTCAACCTCAGCATCGCTCAGTGACGTTCCGCACTCGGGACACCAGTTAATCAGTCTGTTTCCTCTGTAGATAAGGCCCTTCTCATAGAGGCTTACGAAGAACTCTCTGACTGCTCTGCTGCAGCCCTCGTCCATGGTGAATCTCTCTCTGCTCCAGTCGCAGGAGTCACCCAGCTTGCGGCACTGCTTCGTTATCTTGCCGCCGAATTCCTCCTTCCAGGCCCAGGCTCTCTTCAGGAATTCCTCTCTTCCCAGATCTTCCTTCTCCTTGCCCTCTTCCTCTCTGATTCTGTCAACCACCTTGACTTCCGTGGCTATGCTGGCATGGTCGCTGCCCGGCACCCAGAGGGCACTGTAGCCCTGAAGCCTCTTGTATCTGATGAGAACATCCTGGAGAGTCTGGTCCAGAGCGTGACCCATGTGAAGCTGCCCCGTAATGTTCGGCGGCGGCATAACTATGGTAAAAGGCTTCTTGTCCGGGTTGACCTCGGCTCTGAAAGCGCCGCTCTCCTCCCACGCCTCATATATTCTGTCTTCAAAATCCTTAGGGTTGTAAGTCTTGGCAAGATTTTTCTTCATTGATGTATTGCACTCCTTATTCTGTATAGTATACTTTCAGGCCGTCTCTGCCTGTTTTTCTCTTCCCTTCGCATGTGGCAACGCAGGCCGCCTTTTCCCGGATATCCTCCTCAGGACCTGCCGGTCTGCCTCCGATTCCCATGAGAGCCGCCAGTCCTGAAGGCGTCACCATCTCAGTGTCAACCTCCTCTGCGGTCCTGAACTCGAAATCGTTTCTGTCCATCATGGCTCTCACAGCCGGGACGGGTACGGGAATTCTGCCGTGGGCACAGTCCACCCAGCCTCTGCCGTCGTAAACCGGCGATACAAGGATTTCCCCTTCGCCGCCGGCACTGAATCCCATAGCCTCCAGCGCGGCTCCCGTAGTCAGCGCGTTGAGCACAGCTTCATCCCGGCCCACCTCATGAAAGTGGACGGTCTCGAGAGTCCTCTCGTGCACCTTGGCCTCCGCCGCGGCTATCACTTCGTAGATTCCCCGCGCAAAGGCCTTAGCCTCGCCTCCGGCGTTCTCCGCGCCGTCTATTAAGTTTAATACTTCCTGAAAACTGCGTCCGTGCCGGTGGTCATGATGATCGTGATGATACTCATGGCCGGAGGCCGGGAGAACCGGTTTCTCCGGTTCTGCTCCGCATACGCATGCGGCCAGCTCTGTGAGAGCTCTGGCAACCATGTCACCGCTGACACCGCCGGTGCAGTCAATATAAATTTTTTTCATAGACATACATATTGATTATAACAGAAAATCCCCCTCAAATGGGAGGTCTTTTGGAATTATCTGATTTTATGTGTTTCAGGTGTGGTTTATCATCCCCGCCAGATAGCCGGCTCCGAAACCGTTGTCAATATTGACCACGGATACGCCGCTGGCGCAGGAATTCAGCATGGACAGAAGTGCAGTCAGTCCTCCGAAGGAGGTTCCGTAACCCACACTCGTAGGTACAGCTATTACAGGTCTGTCCGTCAGTCCGCCGAGAACGCTGGCCAGAGCTCCCTCCATACCTGCCACTGCCACCACTACGGTGGCCTCCATTATCTTGTCGCTGTATGAGAGAAGCCTGTGTATTCCCGCAACTCCCACATCGTATATGCTCTCCACCCTGTTGCCGTGAAAGCGGGCAGTTATCTCCGCCTCTCTGGCAACGGGTATATCGCTGGTTCCTCCGGTTACCACGAGAACGGTGCCCTTACCGTCGGGCTCCGGGAATTCTCCCACCGTTGCCAGGCGAGCTTCCGGGAAGTACTCGAAATCTGTTCCCAGCCTCCTTCCCGCTTCCTCTGCTTTCTCTGCGTCTATGCGGGTTATGAGCACCCTGTCACAGCCGTTACCCTTGAGGGTTTCAACCACGCTGCATATCTGCTCCGGGGTTTTGCTCTCTCCGTAAATCACCTCAGCGGCACCCTGGCGGATGCTTCTGTGAATGTCCACCTTGGCGAAGCCTATGTCTTCGAAGGGCTTAGTCTTGAGCCTGACCAGAGCCTCGTCAACGCTCACCCTACCGTCCCTGACCTCTTCGAGAATTTTTCGTGTATCAGTCATTGTTAACTCCTTTTTAATAAAAATATAGTACCATATTATGGCCTTTGAATATATAATATATAAGTAGAAATTTTAGCAAAGCTAAGGAGATATGAAGTGACTGTTGAATCTGTACTGACTATGCTGGGCGGCATCGGAATGTTTCTCTACGGTATGAAGCTTATGGGAAACGCTCTGGAGAGAGCCGCCGGGGCTAAAATGGAGAAAATCCTCGAGCGGCTTACGAGCAGCAAGCCCAAAGGAATCATTCTCGGAGCCGGCGTTACGGCTGTAATCCAGAGTTCCGCCGCAACTATCATCATGGTGGTGGGCTTCCTCAATGCGGGCATTCTGAAACTGGCCCAGGGCGTTCCCGTTATCATGGGCGCCAACATAGGTACGACCGTCACTGCACAGATCCTCAGAATGGGTGACATAGACGGAGGCAGTTTCATTCTCACAATGCTGAAACCTTCCTCCTTCGCACCGATTCTCATCGCTCTCAGCGCATTCATAATACTCATGACCAAGAAGCAGAGCCTGAAGGACAAGATGGAGATTTTCATGGGCCTGGGTATTCTCTTCATGGGAATGACCCTCATGGAATCCAGCTTCGCTCCTCTGGCCGAGAGTCCTGAATTCTCCAGGATTTTCACCATATTCGAAAACCCTATACTGGGAGTCTTCGCTGGAATGGCAGTAACCATTCTCCTCCAGAGCTCATCGGCTTCCGTGGGAGTTCTGCAGGCAACCGCTTCAACAGGCATCGTAACATTCGCCATGGCCGCACCTATCACCATAGGCTGCAATCTTGGCAAGTGCGTCACCGTGCTTCTTGCCAGTATAGGCGTCAACAAGGATGCCAAGAGAGCCGTAACCATAGACGTGACCATGTGCGTTCTCGGTTCCGTCCTCTTCCTTATCGGCGTATATATATATCAGGGAGTTATCGGTTTCAGCTTCTGGGAGGATCCCGTAAGCCGCGGTACCGTAGCCAACTTCCACACTCTCTTCAATCTGCTGGTGGCAGTTTTCTTCCTGCCCCTTGTCAACGTTCTTATTAAGATTTCGAAGGTCATAATCAAGGACAAGCCGGGCAGAGACAAGATGGAGGAGGAGCTGGTTATTCTGGACTCGATCTTCCTGGACAGACCGGACGTTGCACTGGAGCAGTGCCGCAAGGTTATCGGTCTCATGTTCACTACGGACAGGGATTCCTTCAACAAAGCTTCAACATTAATAGACCGCTACGACGACAATGTGGTGGCGCATATTGACGAAAACGAGTCCTTCGTGGATAAATCGGAGACGATTCTGGGCGAGTACATACTCAAGATAACTCAGAGACCGCTCTCCTTCAAGCAGAGGCTTCTGGCCACCGAATTTCTCCACACCGTAGGCGATCTGGAGAGAGTGGGAGACCACGTTGTCAATCTCAAGGAGGAGGCTCAGCTTCTCCACAATGACGGTATATCCTACTCGGGCGACAGCCTGAGGGAAATGTCCTTCCTGGTGAAGGCTATAGACAACATCCTCATGACCACGCAGAAGGCATACGAGGAAAACGATATTCCTATGGCTCTCCGTGCTCAGACTCTGGAGGAGGTCATAGACGATATGGTTGATACCATGAAAAAAAATCACATCGACCGTCTGCAGGACGGCCGATGCACTGTCGAAAGAGGTGTTTCCTTTATTGAAATGCTTACGGATATCGAACGTATCTCCGATCACTGCTTTAACGTAAGCTCCCATCTCATTCAGAGAATAGAGAGCAAGGAGCTGAGCACTCACGATGCCGATCCTCTCACGGAGATGACTCCCGAGGAAATGGCCGAGATACGCGAAGAGCTTGAAGAGCTCTATCTCAATCCGATCCGTTAATTCTTTGATTTCTCAGCTGCGGCGGCAGCTTCAACAAGGTGCTTCATGAGAATCGCCGTTGTAACGCTGCCGACTCCGCCGGGCACAGGTGTGATGGCGGCGGCAGAAGGTTCTGCCCCGTCAAAATCCACGTCTCCGCAGAGATTCCCCTCTTCATCAACGTTGATTCCCACATCCAGTATCACCTGATTCTCACCCAGCTTATCCGGACCGACCATTCTGGTTCTGCCCAGGGCGGCTATCACTATGTCTGCGTTTCTGCCCGCTTCGGCGAAATCCTCCGGACGTGTTCTGCTGTGACATACCGTCACCGTGGCATGTTTTCTCATGGCCATCATGGCTACAGGCTTGCCTATTACCAGGCTTCTTCCCATAACCGTCACCTTCCGGCCTTTGAGCTCTATGCCGTAATGGTCAAGAATGGCCATGCAGGCTGCAGCCGTGCATGGCGGGTAGCCTCTGTCCTCATCCATGAACACTCCCGCCATGGAGCCGGATGTGATTCCGTCCATGTCTTTTTCCGGAGCCAGAGTCTCACATACAGCCTTCTCGTCGATATGCGAAGGCAGCGGTCTGAAGAGGAGGACTCCGTGAACGGAGTCATCCTCATTGATTCTCACTATTTCAGCTATAAGGTCCTCCTGAGAGATATCCTCCGGCAGGAGTATGCGCTTCACCTCCACGCCCGTCTTCCCGGCTCTCTTCAGCGCCCCCTTCTCGTAGGAAACGTCTGAAGGGTTTTCTCCAACTCTCACTATTGCCAGGGTGGGGATAATTCCCCTCTCTTTAAGCTCTGCGGCCTTTGCTCCTGTCTTCTCCGTAAGCGCCTTGGCCACGGGCATTCCCTTAAGTAACTCTGCCATATATCAATCTCCTGAAATCAGATGACCGTTGTCATCAGTCTGCTGGTTGTGTATCCGAACACGGAGTCCGCCGCCGCACCATAGTACACGATGTACTGGGCGCATCTGCCGTTGAGTCTGTCGGCGGTTTCCTTGTCCTTCATCATGTTTGTGTTTATGTAGACATTAAGGCTCGCCGCCTCCATTGCTGCCTTGCAGATTACGGCGCTTGCTGCGGCATCACTTATGGCGATTCTGTTGCCCTTCCTGGCAAATTCGCCGGACAGCTCGATGGCTCTGCCGCACTGACGCATTATCTCCATAGGCACCTGGCAGGCGTCATAGAGGGCACTCTCCATCTGTCTTTCGTGCTTCCGCTTCTCTTCCTCGGTCTTCGGCTTCACCTTGTAGAGTCGCGAGAGCGGCTCGAAATCCTCGATATCCGCCTGTACCAGCTCCTTCAGGTTCTCCTGGACGCGGCGTATCTCCACGATGTATTCCTCCATCTCCTCCTCCACAGCGGCATATTTCTTCTTGCCTACCGTGAGCGAAGCTACCATGTTGCCCAGAGCAGCACCCAGCGCTCCCACGAGACCGGCCACACTGCCGCCTCCGGGTATGGGTTCCTTGCCCGCAACCACATCTATGAAGTCATTACAGCTTAACTCTATATATTTCGTATTGATTTCCGTCATTCACTTCTCCTACATAAACTAATCTTAAAACAGTCCCGTTATCTTACCATTGTTGTCCACGTCTATGCTCTCTGCGGCAGGCACCTTCGGCAGTCCCGGCATGGTCATGATGCTGCCTGTGAGGGCCACGATGAATCCGGCTCCGGCTGAAACCTTGATGTCCTTAACCGTGAGGGTGAATCCTTCAGGGGCTCCCAGAAGGTCCTTGTTGTCGCTGAAGCTGTACTGTGTCTTAGCCATGCAGACAGGCAGACCGCCGAATCCCAGGCTCTCAAGCTTCTTCATCTTCTCGGCTGCCTCCGGCTTGAACTGAACCTCACCGGCTCTGTATATTCTCCCGGCGATGTCATTTATCTTCTCCTCGATGGTTTCATCAAGATCGTAGGCGAAAGACATCTCCTTCTCTTCCTTCTCGCAAAGTCTGATGACTTCCTCTGCCAGTGCAACTCCGCCTTCGCCGCCCTTGGCCCATACTTCCGAAAGGCTGACATTGACTCCCAGCTCGCGGCATTTGCTCTCGATGAGCTTAAGCTCCGCTTCGGTGTCCTGAGGGAATCTGTTGATGGCAACAACTGCAGGCAGTCCGTACACTTCCGTGATGTTCTCAACGTGACGGAGAAGATTAGGAAGTCCTGCTTCCAGAGCCTCCAGATTCTCTTCGCCCAGCTTGTCCTTGGCCACGCCTCCGTGGTGCTTCAGAGCTCTGACTGTAGCGACTATAACTACCGCGGACGGTCTGATTCCCGCCATTCTGCACTTGATGTCAAGGAACTTCTCCGCACCCAGATCTGCTCCGAATCCGGCCTCAGTGATGGTGTACTCGGAGAGGCTCATTGCCATCTTGGTGGCCATTACTGAGTTACATCCGTGAGCGATATTGGCGAAAGGTCCTCCGTGAATGAAGGCCGGAGTTCCCTCCAGTGTCTGCACCAGGTTAGGCTTAAGTGCGTCCTTGAGCAGTGCAGCCATGGCGCCCTGAGCCTTCAGGTCCGCTGCCGTAACCGGCTCGCCCTTCGTATTGTAGCCTACGACTATGCATGCAATTCTCGCTTTCAGGTCCTCTATGTCATCTGCCAGACAGAGTATCGCCATGATCTCGCTGGCAACGGTTATATCGAATCCGTCTCTTCTCGGAACTCCGTTGGCCTTGCCTCCCAGTCCGTCCTCGACAACTCTCAGCTGTCTGTCGTTCATATCCATGCAGCGCTTCCATGTAATCTGCTCGGGGTCGATATCGAGAGCATTGCCCTGCT
This sequence comes from Clostridiales bacterium, assembly GCA_022773945.1. Classification (GTDB taxonomy): domain Bacteria; phylum Bacillota; class Clostridia; order Peptostreptococcales; family Anaerovoracaceae; genus Lentihominibacter. Next base: position 6,611 of record JALFNS010000008.1, on the reverse strand, counting down.
TGATATGGTTGTCCAGAAGAGCTGCCAGAAGATTGTTGGCTGCTCCTATAGCGTGTATATCTCCCGTGAAATGAAGATTGATATCCTCCATAGGTACAACCTGTGCGTATCCGCCGCCTGCAGCGCCGCCTTTGATTCCGAATACAGGTCCCAGAGAAGGCTCTCTGAGAGCTACCATGGTTCTCTTGCCCACTTTATTCATAGCGTCCGCCAGACCTACTGTCGTTGTGGTCTTGCCTTCTCCCGCAGGAGTCGGAGAAATCGCCGTTACGAGAACCAGCTTGTTTCCCGCAGCTGCCGGCTTCTCATTCATCATGCTGTAATCAATCTTGGCCTTGTATCTGCCATACTGCTCGATGTACTTCTCGTCGATTCCTGCCGCCTCTGCTATCTCAGCTATAGGCTTCATAACCGTTTCCTGTGCAATCTGAATATCAGTCTTCATTTGTTCCTCCCTTTTCGCTTGTGTTAATGTATATTCTTGAGGAAGGTAAGCCTGTGAATGGGACATGTGCCCAGCTCACGGATACCTTCATAATGTGCTTTTGTACCGTAGCCCTTGTTCTTCTCGAAACCGTACCCGGGGTACTCTTCGGCATACTCTCTCATCATCCTGTCTCTGGTGACCTTGGCCAGAATTGATGCCGCGGCTATGGCCAGAACCTTGCCGTCGCCTTTGACTATGCCCTTGAGCGGGCGTTCCTCATCCTCCAGCTCAACTGCATCTATGAGGATATAGTCGCACCGCTGCCCCCGTCTCTCCAGGAGCATTCGGTCACAGGCCGCCAGGGCTTCTCTCATGGCCTTCTTAGTGGCCTGCAGAATGTTAATCCTGTCTATCTCACTGTGGTCGACGATGCCGATTCCCCAGGCGACAGCCTCTTCCCTGATAACGTCAAAAAGTTCCTCCCGCCTCTTCTCCGAGAGCTTCTTCGAATCATCCACTCCCAGACAGGAAAAATCTTCAGGCATTACGGCGGCGGCCGCCACGACCGGACCCGCCAGAGGTCCTCTTCCCGCCTCGTCGATTCCTGCTATATATGTGAAGCCTGCCTCGTGGAGAAGTCTCTCCTCCTCCTTCATCTCGGCAAGCTTTGTCTTCTTAAGTTCTTCTCTCTTGTACATTGTATACTTACTCCTGAGGAAATTCCAGTGTTATTCTACCTATTTTTCCTCCTCTGAACTCATCCAGTATGAGTCTGCCTATGCGCTCGTAGTCGATTCGCTTCCCCGGCAGTATACATCCCCTGGCAAGAGCCATCATTTCCATGGTTTCCAGCGGCGTCTCTCCCGTCTCCTCCAGCTTGAATCTGGCCTTGAGAAGTTCCGGATACCTCTCCGTGAGAAGTCCCGTCAGATTCATTGCCAGGGTCGGCACGTCCAGTATCTCATCCTTGATTGATCCGCAGTATGCCAGATATTCTCCCGTCTTCGGATCCTCGAACTTGGGCCAGAGTATTCCCGGCGTGTCCAGAAGCTGCATTCCGCCCGGCAATGTGAGCCACTGCTTTCCCCTGGTCACTCCCGGTCTGTCGCCGGTCTTGGCGCTTTTGTGTCCCGTCATCCTGTTGATCAGCGAAGATTTGCCAACGTTAGGCACACCCACAATCATAAGTCTGTACGGCTTCATTGCCGCGTTGCCCGTTCGCTCGGCCGCCATCTTCTCCAGCAGTGAAAGCAAAGGCTTCAGGCCTTCCCCTCTCATGCTGTTCATGGATATGGCCCTCACATTCTCCGACGCCGCCCTCAGGTGCTCCGCCCATGCTCTGTTGCCTTCCTCATCGGCCAGATCGCTCTTGTTCAGCACGACGACTCTCGGCTTTCTGTTAACAAGCTCATCTATTATAGGATTTCTGCTGGATCGCGGTATTCGGGCATCTATTACCTCCACGACGGCATCCACCATCTTGAAATTGTCACGAATCAGCTCCCTTGTCTTTTTCATGTGACCGGGATACCAGTTAATATTGTTCATCCTCTACCTCTTATAAATAAAAGGAGCCCTGCGGCTCCTTTCGTTGATTATTCTTTGCTCTTGATTTTAGCTGATTTGCCGGTTCTCTGACGCATGTAGTGAAGTCTGGCTCTTCTGATTTTACCGCGCTTAACTACTTCAATCTTCTCAACCAGCGGTGAGTGGATTGGGAATGTCTTCTCAACGCCTACTCCTGATGCAATTCTTCTTACTGTGAAAGTCTTGCCGATTCCACCATTCTGAATCTTCAGTACAAATCCTTCGAATATCTGAATTCTTTCTCTGTTACCTTCTTTGATTTTAACGTGTACCTTAACGGTATCTCCAACGTTAAATGCAGGGACGTCAGATTTCATATATTCCTGTGTGATTGAGCTTAATACATCCATTGCTCTTCCTCCTTCCCTTCGGCATGTTCGTGGTTGCTCAGCAATCCAGAGGACCACCCGTAAATCTATAACTTTGCGTTCACACGCCTTATCATTATACATCAGCAACAACCTATAAGCAAGGAGTTTTTAGCCGCATATGCGAAAATATGATATTTTATTTTACTGTCCCGTCGATGTTTCTTCCTTATATAAGGCCAGCTTATTTCTTAAAGTTCTGGTTGTAACTCCCAGAATTCCTGCAGCCTTTGTCTGATTGCCTCCTGTATAACTTAATGTTTTAAGAATAGCCATCTTTTCTATTTCCTTAAGAGGTGTACCGATTTTCGCACATATGGAATCCTCAGAATCCCGGGACAGCCCGGCATCAACTTTCATAGGCGTCTTCAGCACAACATCTTCAGCATCTATCTTATCATTCTCACATAAGAGAACTGCACGCTCGATTGTGTTCTCCAGTTCTCTTACATTCCCCTCATAATCGTTGCTGAGAAGAAGCTCCATAGCCGATTTTGTTATTCCTTCGATTTTCTTGCCCTGCTCGTTACTGTATTTCTCAATGAAATGCTCTACAAGCAGAGGGATATCTACCTTCCTGCTTCTGAGAGGCGGCATGTTAATCTGTATTACATTAAGTCGATAGTATAAATCCAATCGAAATTTTTTCTTTTTTATTGCTTTTTCTACATCTATATTAGTGGCTGTGATTATTCTTACGTCAATTGGCGTACCGGTTTCCGAACCGACCGGATATACCTTTTTCTCTTCGAGAACTCGCAAAATCTTCGATTGCAGGGCCACATCCATATCGCCTATTTCATCCAGAAAAATCGTCCCCTTGTCAGCCGCCTTAAAATAGCCCTGCTTCGAACTCATCGCTCCTGTAAATGCGCCTTTTTCATAGCCGAACAGTTCGCTTTCCAGAAGATTAGCCGGTATGGCAGAACAGTTAATTGCCACAAACTTCTCCTTCGACCTGTTTCCTCTGAAATGGATTGCCCTGGCCACAAGATCTTTTCCCGTCCCTGATTCTCCCGTAATCATAACATTAGAATCAGCGTCCTTAACTTTTTCTATCAGGTCTATTACCTTCTTGAATTCCTTTGATTTCCCAATGAGGCCCGCATAATCGTAACCGCTTTTAAGGGTCTTGTCCAGGACATCAACTCTGTTCTTCAACTGAGCGAATTCAACTGCACGACTTAGAATCTCCCTCATGGACTCAATGTCTATCGGCTTCCTGATGCATCTGAATGCGCCCTTCTGAAGACATTTCGGTTCCTCATCGTATGATGAAACAGGCAAAAGCACAAGCACCGGCACTCTGTTTCCGGATTTTTTAATTTCATCCATTATATCGAACACTTCACTGTCATCAGCATTCTTTGACAGCAGCACAGCGTGTACAGGGTTGTTTCCTATATACTGCAAAAGACCCTTACCCTCGTTAAAGGTTTCTACGTGGTAAAGAGGAGCCAATGCGAACTTTAAGGATGAACATATTGCCGGCTCACTGTCCATTATTACGATGCTTGCCAATTTATATTCCTCCTTCTAAAATCATTTCTATACATGTTCCGCTGTCAACGTCCTGTCTAACATGTATTTCTCCCATATTGCGCTGCACTGTCATAAATATCCCGCTCAGACCCAGTCCGTAATGTTTTGCCTTTGTTGAGTAAAACGGTTCGAATAAATGATCCATGCCTTCCGCATTAATTCCGCATCCGTCATCTCTTACAGACAATCTGACTTTGTTTTCTGATGTTTTTGCACTGATTGTTACTGTGCTGCAGTTACTTTCAACACAGTTTCTGAAAAGCTCAGTCAGAACATTGTGGAAGCATTTCTTGTTAAACAGTACATACATGTCTTCATCTATTTCTGTAATAAATTCAACACGTCTTATTTCATCATTCTCAATTTCGGAAACAGCCAGATTAACAGATCTGAGCAATTCGTTTTTTTCACGCTCATTACTTTCTGACAGAGGAATCATCACTTTTCCCAGATCGCCGATTTTTTCAATGGCATCGGGAACATATTTCAGAAATTCATTCATAAATTCTTCTTTATCCATGTTTTCCGGCAGAAGATCCACGAATGCCTTAATAGTCGTAAAAGGTGCATTGATAATATCAAACACCCGTCCTACGAAGTCCTCAATGAATCTGACTTTTTTTCTGTTAAGCCAATAGAAACTCTGTCGCTTTTCCTCAGTCAGATTCCTCGCCACTATTACCGCAATTTCCTTGCCGTCCCTGGAACAAGGGAAAATGTCACAGCAGTACTCTCTTATAAATCCATCATTATGTACATTATATATGTATGAATTCGGTTTTGATGAAAGAAATGCGCTTCTGATACAATTTGTCATTCCTTCATTATTTAAACTAAAGATGTTTTCGCATTCTCCCAGCAGATTGTCTCCGTCACTGCATGCAAGAACATTTCCTTCTGAATCTATTTCCACAATACATGCGGTATTGATTTCACTCTTAGCCGGTTCCTTCGGATTGTATCTGTCGCCGAACCACTTGGTTTTCAGTCTCTCTATCTCACCGATTTTAGAAACTATATCCAATCCGTTGTTGATTTTCTCTATCAGCTCAATATTATCTTTTTTCACGCCTATGGCATAGTCGGTCCAGTATAATCTTGTAACGGGTCTTACGGAAATTCTGTCACCCATTTTTTCCTGGAAATATTCTGCCGTAGGCTCAGGGCTCAGTATAGCATCTCCCACTCCTCTTGCCAGAGTTTCAAAGCCCTCCTCCAGATCTTTCACAAGCTTAAGCTTGAAAAATGTATCTTTAATCAGTGTGTCTTCAGCGCGCAATCCGCATATAGGATCATTATTCTGCGCCAGTATCACCTTATCTTTAAGATCTCTGTATGTATATATTTCTCTGTTTTCGGAAAGAACATATATGTTATGTGACACTTCGAATATTGAATTCGAAAACACTAAGTTCTTTTCTCTCTGCTTAGTTATGGATATTCCTTCAATAACATCCTTCTTCTCATTGACAATTGCTTCTTCAATATTCTGCCAGGGCAGAAGTTCAATCTCATAGCCCCCGCCGAATGTATCTGTATTCCTGTCAATAGCTTTAATAAGATCGATATTGAAGCCTACTGCATTCCCCTCTGAATCATAATATTCAAAGGGAGGGTACATGTTATCTCCACACACTCTTATCATTTGCGATTCCACCTTTTAAAGATAACGTGCAGAATCCTGCACGTTATCCTAAATCCATAGTTAATAAAGCCATTTTACTATTTAACAGACGATTACTCAAGAGTCAAATTTCTGGCTTCCTTAAAAGTAGGGTGATTTCTGGCGAGGAGCCAGTAAATCAGACCACCTGATATACATCCCACTTCGAAACTGATATCTGCTCCGCCGAGGAAGTTCATTACCAGCGGACTTACATACAGTGTCGAATTTGTAAACAGTATCGAAATTACAACACCTGCAATCCATGCGATAATTCCTGCCCAGAATACACCGCCTTTATACCAGTATATTCCTTTGTTACCCCATGTCATCAGTGAGTGTCCGTCGTAATTTCCTCTTCTCATGAAGTAGTCGACAACAACGATTGCTACCCATGGACATGACCATATGATAATGTATGTGAGCCATGACTGATACAGCTCGAAGAACTGTCCGTAAAGCAGTGTTGCGATTCTGAATACGAGAGTACATGCTGCTATTACGAATACTGACTTAACTCTGTCCAGCGGCAGTCTCATTGCAATAAGACCGAGACTTGCTGTATATCCGTTAGGTACGTTTGTTGCAACGCAGCCGAGCATTACAACGATAAGGAACGGAACGAGATACCATGTAGGGAGAACTCCTGCCAGCTGAGCAATAGGATCATCCATGCTTCCGCCCAGAGCTATTGCGAAAAGCACTCCGACGATTTCAGCGAATGTCAGTGCGATAAACTGTCCGCCGCCTGCACATACTGCAATCTTCTTCCATGAAGTTTCCGGAGGAAGATATCTGCTGTAGTCTGATGCGAAGTTTGTCCATGAAATAGGATATGAGAAAATAATACCCATTGCAACAAGCCACATTCCCGGTTTTGATGTTCCAAGAGATACATCAACAGTATTAGGCCATGACCAGTCCATCATAGGAATAGCGAAGAACAGCATTCCGATAAATACTATCGCCAGTATTACAGCCAGCCATTTTTCGGCTGCCAGAATTGTAGCATGTCCGTACAGAG
>JALFNS010000049.1 GCA_022773945.1 Clostridiales bacterium | reverse complement strand
CATTTTGCTTCGCTTTGTTGCAGACGTGTTGCAAACTGTGTACGTTTCATTACTCTTATTCACCTTAAAACTAATTCTGTTGCTCCCACTCGGCAAACGAAAACACTCGCAGTAAAGAATACTCCAATTACTTTGTATTGCCAAACATTAATTAGAGCTACTTGGTTTTAACTGATTTAACACCGCTCCATGAAGAATAATATGTCTTTCCACTTACTGTCTTGTAGGTTCTTACCTGTAAGTAGTACTTCTTCTTTGCTGAAAGCTTGGTAATCTTCTTGCTTGTGCTCTTGTAGCCCTTAACGGTCTTTGTCTTGGCACTTGTCATCTTCGATGATGTGCTGTATCTGATCTGATATCCTGTGATAGTAGATGTTGCCATCTTAGATGACTGCTTCTTCCACTTAACAGTGAATGCTTTCTTAGCTCCCGTTACCTTGGAGATGGAAGTTCCCTTAGGGTTGATGTTGAAGTAAGTATACGTTGATCCGCTGTACTTATCGCCCTTGAAGGTAACAGTTACCTTGTATCTGCCTACATTCTTACGTCCGGTTGCGTAGGATACATTGTAATTGGCAGATGAAACTGTATTTCCGTTGGCATCGATGATGCTTACAGATGGCTTATTCACTTTGCCATTGTATGTGTAGTTAGTTGCCTGCAGCTTGATGGTCTTTGGATAGTAGATAGTATCAGTTGTCCTGTATCCACAAACTGAACATTCTTTCTCAACAGTTCCATTTTTCCTTGTCGTTGCCTTTGCGGTAACTACAGAATTGTAGCTATGTTCCTCAGGTTCTGTCTTGTAACCACAGGTACATTCTTTCCAGTGATTTGTGCCATCTGATTCCCAGCCACCATAGGTATGATTGATATGCTTATACGTTGCTTTTACCTCAACATTCTCTCCCGGCATATTGAAAGTGGTGACCTGGCTGGTTGCATCTGCGAATGTAACATTACCTCTTACCACTTCCCATTTATCAAAGGCGTAGTCTTCAGGAGCCGCATTCGCTGTGATAGTTATCTCTGTTCCCGCTGCTACTGAACGATTGGAATCATTGGTTGAGACCTCATTGCCTGCACCATCCTTAGCTGTACCGTCTGTCACGGTTACATTGTACTCAACAGCTTCCCAAACTGCGGTTACGGTAGTGTTAGCAGTAACGGTAATCTTGTCGCCAACCGCCTTTTCAACACCGCCAACTCTCCAAGCCTTGAACTGCTTGCCATCGGGAGCAGTGAAGCCGTTTGTAGGGAGCGTATATTCGCCGGAAATATCGGTTACATCTGGCATTGTGCCGCTGCCGCCGTTCGCGTCAAAGCTCACCGTGTAGGTCGTGGGCGCCGCAGATTCATGCACGAACTTGAGGACGGTTTTGTCGCTGGCTGCGTCGTATGCGCCGTCATAGCTGTTGCCGTCAGGCTTGCCAATTGCGTATTTCGTGTTGGGGCCGAGAGTCACCTTGCCAGTGATCATGGCGTAGTTTGTTTGCTCGCCCGACGCGGTGAGCGTCACCGAGCCAGTGCCGGAAAGGTCGATCGTATTCGCTGCGCTGCTATTACCTGTCCTAATAACTTCGTAATAGCTACTTGTTCTCGTCAGCTCGACCGTTGAATCCTTGACCGACACATTTCCTTTGATCTCTGCCGCAAAACCATTTGCGCTTACCTTGACGGTGCTGTTCTCAATGGTCAGATCGCCGCCAGTATCTGTACAGATACCATTGTTGCTTGAAATATCGGACGAGATGTCCACATCAGAGTTGCTCTTGATGACAACATTTCCGTTGTCATTGAAGATGCCGTAATAATAACTGCCGGGGATCTTCACCGTTGCGCCATCCAGCGTGATGACGCCGCCTTGCGAGTTAATACCTCTATTGTAGCTACCGTTGCTCAGGTTCACGGTCAGCGTCCCGCTGATGCCGATGTTGCCGTTGTCTGTAATTGTAGTAGATGTGTCCGCAGCATTGTAAACACCGTAGGCATTCTCCGTTCCGCCTGTTGCGGTAACGATCATATCGTTGCCGTCGAGAGAGATCGCACCGCTCTGCGCATAAATGCCGTACACCGGACCGTTCTCTGCTACATTATTTTTCTCGACTGTCACAGCCAGCGGTGCGGAGATTGTGACGCCCTCTTTTGCGGAAATGCCATAGACATTACCACGACCCTTCGCAGTCACAGTCAGCTTGCCGGAGCCGGAGATGTTCAGCTTGCCGCTGTCGGCCCGTATGCCGTACAGATTACCGGTAGCTGTCGTGCTTGTGGTAAAGCTGCTGTTACTCACAACCTCAATGTTCAGGTCGCCGTCCGCAAAAATCATGTCATCTGCCGCAACGCCATGGTAGTCCTTGAGGTACAGCATACCGCTGGACTTCTCGTAGCGGGCGACATAGGAAGAGCCGCCGGTATAGCTGCTTGCGCTGCCAGCATCATTTGCAGTAAGGCATTCTCCGTCGCCGAGGCTGATAAGTTTCTTGTTTGCGTTGTACACCCTGACGTGATCCGGATAGGTGACTGTGGGCGCGGCGGTGTAGTTCACCGTGACCTTCTCGCCCAGATAATAGTGATTTGCCAGATACGCTACGACATAGTAATTGCCCTCATCAACTTGATTTACACCGGGGAGGCGTCTTGTTTCATAGCTGTACTCATACGGGCTGGATGTGGAGGTCGTATCTGATCTGATAGAGATGTAACTACTCTCATTGTTCTCATTCCCCTCCTTCACCAGTCTGAAACCCTCATATGTTTCATCCGCCTTTACCACCGTTTTGAAGGTGAGTGTTCCTTCGGTGCCGATCGTGCCGGTGGGCGTGAAGGTCGGCGTTCCGACAAAGGGACTGTGCTTCGCCGTCACGGTGACATCCTTGCCGGGAACGATGAAGGAGTTGCTCGCCGTGGTAGCCGATTTGTCGAGCGTCACATCCGAAGAAGTCCACTCCTTGAATGGAATTTCCTCCCCACTCCTACCTTTCTTGGTGTCGGGCGTGATGTTCACCTTGTCACCCGCAAGGAAATATCCGTTGTCATTTGCGTACTTGACGCCGGGGCCGGTGAGTTGGCCGTTCTGGGCCGTCACCTTGCGGGGCGTGCCGAAGCGGTAGGAGGCGTAGCAGTTGGTCTCATCCACATTGACCGCGTGGGTGCCGGTGTTGAAGCTTGCTCCTCCCCAAACGGCGCCGCCGGGATAATTGGAATTGGTACTGTGCTTCTTCCACTGGACCACCATCTCGCCGACCTTGGTCAAGGCTGCATTTCCCATAGGATAAATGCCAAAGCTCTGTGTGCTATCCGCACCGGCGGTGGTCACATCGATCTTGATCGTGCCGTCGGTGTTGACGGTTACATTTTTGTCTGCACGCAGACCATTGCAGTAGCTGTTACTATAAGTATTCTGCGGCGTAGCGCAGGTGATGTACACGGAGGCATTGTCGGAGATGGTGATGTTTTCCTTTGCGAAAATGCCGTAGGCGTCCTCGTAGCCGTTCGTGCCGTTGTGTGTCACCTCGATCTTCACATCGGCACTGCCCGTGATCGTCACATTGCCGGTTTGAATGCTGCCAGACAAACCGGTCTCGATGCCGATTGCGGCATTACCGGAGGAAGTCATTGTTTGGGTAATAGAGAGCGTGCCGCCGCTTTCCGAAGTAATGGTTATATCGCCGCCCATATCACTGATGACAGAGCCGGTGACGGTGTTGTTACCAAGCAGTTTAATGGTGATGTTCGCTGTGGTGGCTCCGCCTGCTATGATGCTCCCGCCGTTGTAATTTTGCAGCGTCAGGATGCCGGTATCCGGATCATACGCGGCGTTGTAATCTGTTGCGGTGCCGGTGAAGTTGTCCGCTGGATCGTTGTTTTTATAATACAGTTTCCCCGACCTGCCAAAATTCTTGCCGCCGTCAACTAAAACTGCCGCAGCAGCGGGGTAACTGCCTGCCGCCAGCGCCGTGGTGGGGAGCAACGAGAGCAGCATCACAAGGGCGAGCAGGAAGCTCCACAGTTTTGTGAGTTTTGTTTTTGCTTTCAAAATAATTCCTCCTTTTTTCTTTCCGGCATTTTGCCGGGTGATTTGACCGTGTGAATCCCTTTACCGGCTCTCCCACACGGCAAAGAGAGCGTCCGCCATTGCCCATCCGTTCGGAGAACGAAGAAGCGTCAAATACAATCATATCATTCCATCACCACCGTCCTCCTTACAAAGCATCGATGACCGCCGAAAGATTCGTCGAACTTTTCCACGACCTCACCGTTCACAACCCTTACCGCACCAATCTCCGTGATTTTCGCTTCTCCGTCGCCGCTGGCTGCACCATTTGTTCCTGTGGTTTCGATATCAAAGACAACAAAGGAGTCAAAGTCTGGCACGGTCAGCTCTTCCATGGCTTTCGGCATGCCGTCTTCTAGTTCTTCCACGTCAACACCCAGCATTTCCAGCTGATCCATAATAATGGCCATTTGGTCTTCGGTTGCAGTAATTTTCAGCACCAAATTCAATTCATCTATACCGGAAGCCTTGATATAGTCACCGTCATAGCCACTCAGAGTCAGAGTTTTGGTGTCTTTTTCATAGCTCCAGCCGGCACCGGAACTGTTCGCTGTGGAAGCTGTAAGATTGATGCCCGGCGTCACCGCAAACACTATCGTACCCATAGCCGGCATCATTCCTGCCACAAGCATTAGGCTAAGCAGTATGCTGAGCAGCCGGTGCTTTCTCTTTGTTCCTTTCATGAGATTCTCCTCCTTTATTTCTTTACAACAAACCTAAGGCATTCCTTATAATGTCAAATGCTCAATCTTAACCCTTTAACCTGTATGTTCATTATATAATACATCCTCAGTTTTTTGAATTAGCCCAAGGGGTAATGTGACGAAAAAATTCGGGTAATACTGCTGGTACCATCGAAATATTAGGGCGAAATTTTCTTTTCATCGCAGCCTCCTCATGTTCTTTGAGGCTCCGGAGAGCCTCTCATAAAAAAAGAAGCGGGCAACTGACTACACAGCAGCTCGCTTCATACATATTGTCTATCTTTCTAACATCAGTTTATTACGAAACTATCTTAATCGTGTATTATCTCGTTTAATACCCTTCACATGTTTTGCCTGTTCCACTAAATCATCTATCTGCTTACGTCCAAACACCTTTCGCAATAGACTGTAATCCTTATTTTCGGATCTCAGTCTTGCATTTTCCTCAGTAAGTTCTTTATTAGCTCTGTTCAGTTCTTGGTTCTCCTGATAAAGACTACCGTTCTTCATGTTCAGCCTGTAATAGTTGTCCCAGCCTTCAAATGCACGAACCAAAACCGTCTTCAGCATTGATTTCAATTTCTCTACTAACGGTTCTGCAATCTTAGTTCTATATGTTTTCACTGTCATAAACCCTTGAGGTTCCGGCAGCATATATTTTTCTCCTGAAACAAGCTCCTTTTCAAGAACGGTAAGTTCTTCAAGCCCCTCATCATAGTTTTCTATCCGCTTTGATAACACATTATACTCAGTCTTTTTTTGCTCAATCTTTGAGTCTAGCTGCTCCACTTCTATTTCTCTTTCCTGCTTCTTATAGTCTAAAACCGACAAATGCTGCTCGTGAGTACCTTTCTGCTCCCACTGGATACCATGACGTTCCATAACCGCTGCTAACTGTTCCTTTTCCGCTTGTACCCACTGTGACCATTCTGTACTTCCTCTGCTGCCACCCTTAAAGCCTTGCATTGATAGTGCCTGTTTTAGAGACACTCTTGTTTCCAGTCCGCGTTTACTTCCTGTCGTAAACGGCACAAAGTCAATATGCAAATGCGGTGTAGCTTCATCCATATGCAGATGAGCAGAGAATACCCTTAACTGTGGATTACGTTCTTGAAAGTCTTGGAAGTATTCATCAAGTATTTGTTTTGCCATCTCTCCATTTTCACTTTCTGAGTTCATAGTCTCCCTGTCACCAATCTGTAAGATCAATTCATGGAAAGGTTTCTCCTGCTTTGAGCTTCTGATTTTTTCATAGTAGTCATCTATCTTCCGATCATTTCGAGTTTGCTTGGCATTATACTTTTTCAAGGCTTCATCAAACAGCTGATGGTATATATCTTTTATATTTTCATTACAGTAGTCAATGTTCAAATGGCTCCGTTCTCCGTTCACATTTTCTGCTTTGAATTTCCTACTGTTGTGATTTACGGAGCCTTTGCCGACCATGGCACTTATGGTTCTTTGCATATAAATCACTTCCTTTCGTTATCCGGCGTAAGCCGGGGTTCTGTTACTCTTGTCAAGAGTAACGCAAAAGCACTTTTGACAGGTTCCCCATCAAAAATGCAACCTGCAGGCAGGTTTTGCGCTCTCCGAGGGATAGACATATCCATCCCCTTACTTGATATACAGAAACGTCATCGTTTCTGTAAGCTCTTATACGCCATCATTGCCGTATTTCGTATTTCTTCTGTTGTGCCGGTCTTTGCTTGCCCATACATGATTCTTCCAATATGACGATTCATTTTTTCTTCAAGTTCAGCTTTGATATATACTGCATCACCGGTGTCGTTGCATACATGATAGCGATATAAAGCATTAAATAAACTTTTGCTAATCTGCACATTATTTCCCATATTTCAAATCTCCTTTCCACGATTCAAGATGGCAAGATTCCCCTCCTTATAAGCATGGGCATCTTGCCACCTTGCTTTCTTCATACAATCTTCCAGTACCATTTGTTATTTTTCTTTTCTACAGTAACGCCCATCTTGTTTTTTGCATTACGAAGAGTTTTCTGTTTAATGCCTTCTTTTTCTGCCAGGCTGTAAATCTCTGTTGCCGAAAGTTCTCCGTCCTGAAGTGTTTCCTGCAAGAAAGTTTCTGCCTCTTGAAATCTACTGGTTTTACATTCACCAGATATTAACTCATCGACAGTGACATCAACTTCTCCTATCCACCGAAACCCTGTTTCCCTGTCTAATCTGAAAGCAATTGCCTGAGCTTCCGGAGCCAGAGAATTTTTTATCTGACAAAGCACTCGCATTTCAGGATCATCTTTCATTCGCCCACAGACAATAACACTTCTTGCAGCAGCCGGAATGTCAATTGAACCCAATGCACGATATCCCGCCTTGCTCATACTGTTTTTATTCATATGCCCAATCAAGACTACTGCACACTGATACTTCTCTGCCAACACCGATAATCTGTGCATCAGTGGTCTGATTTCGTTGGCACGATGCATATCCACTCCTGCACCAAGATATCCCTGCAATGGATCCAGTACCACCAGCTTTGCCCCTGACACCTCAATTGCCATTTCCAGTCGGTCATCACTAATAGTTAATGGTTCGTCACTATCATCAATTACCATAACTTTAGAACAGTCTGCTCCTGCATCAAGCAATCTTGGTTTAATGGTATCTCCAAGTCCATCTTCAGCTGTCTGATATATTACATTCATAGGTTCATATTCTGCATCATCTTCGCAGAACGCCAAAGGTTCTCCTTTTGTCAACCGCGCGATAATATGCAGCATTACAGTAGTTTTACCTTCTCCCGGGTCTCCCTGCAAAATTGTAATCTTCCCGAATGGGATAAGTGGGTAGAGGAGCCACTTGACTTCCTCTACCTGTACATCTTCCATGTTAATAAGTTTTAATTTCTCATTATCCATAAACATCACCCCACTTTCGCCTCTGTTACATCTCTGAAATATCCAGTCTCTTCCCACACTTTTCGATCCGAGCAATAGTAGCTGAACTCACTGGAATTATCCATCTTCATTGCAACTCCGAATTTCAGCAAGCCCTTTTGAATTGCTACCCTGATATACTGCGCATCCTTCCCCATTGCCTTTGCGATTTCTGCAATCGGTACATTTCTCCCGGTAAATGGCGGTAAATCTACATATACTTTATCTTTCACTGATATCCCTCCTTCACAATTTCTTCTCTGCCATCAACATCTGCATTTTTAGTACGTTTAATTTCATATTTCTCGCCCCCTTTTAGTATTATACGCACTTTTGGTTCGCATTCATTATATGCATAATCAGTTCACATGTCAAGACGCATGTCGGAAAAATATGCACTTGTAATTCGTATTTAGGTATGTTATGATTAGCACGAGGTGAAAATTATGAGTAATGAAAACGTACAAAACAACAAAATCGGACTCAGAATCCGTACTGCACGAAAAGCCAAAGGACTTAATCAGACAGAGCTTGCAAACCTCTTGGGGAAATCTCTCCGCACTGTACAGAAATACGAAAGCGGAGAAATTGAACTTTCCGTTGCTATGACCAATGAGATTGCAAGAGTTCTGGAATGTGAGTCATCCTATCTCATGGGGTATGACACAAACAAAAAACCTCTATCCAACTTATCGGACATCTTACAGTTCTTTTTTAAGTTAGACAGAGTAAAGGACCTTAACTTTGAAATCGAAATAAAGAGACCTCCCAACTATGACGGTTGGCAATGTTCAGTAAATTTCAATGGGAAAGATAAAGAAGCGCCATTAAACCAGGACATCTGCCTTTTCCTTGAACAGTTAGAAAAACAGAGAGAGTCTTTCAGAGTTTATCAGACACGTTTTGATGAATTCTTAGAATGGCAGGACAAAACACTGGCTTACCATTCATCTGTTCCACTGGAAGAAAAGGAAATAGAAGAAATATCGGATGAGGAACGCATCAGAAGATTTCAGGAAATTATGAACGAGCGGTACGGTAATAAGTAGTCCAGCCATAAAGGAGGACAAAACAATGAAATTACCGAACGGTTACGGAAGTGTATCAAAACTTGGCGGAAAAAGAAGAAAACCTTTTATTGTCAGAAAAACATTGGGATATCATATCAATGAAGAAACCGGTAAAGTCGCACCTGACACCATTACCATAGGGTATACCAAGACAAGAGCAGAAGGCTATCAGCTCCTTGCTGAATACAACAGCAGCCCATATGATTTAGCCGCATCAAAGATGACATTCGCACAAGTATATGAAGAATGGTCATCAAAAAAGTTTCCAACAATTTCACAAAGCGGAATTAATGGTTATATAGCATCCTATAAGAGCTGCGAAAAGCTTTATGATCGCGTATTTAAGGATTTGAAACTTGCAGACCTTCAGATGGTTATTGATGAGTGTGATAAGAACTATCCGACATTGAAGAAAATCAAAGTACTGTTCAATCAGCTCTATAAGTTTGCGATCAAGAACGATATCTGTAACAAGGACTACTCTTCTTTCGTGGATATCGCACAGTATAAGGACCGAAATCCTAATAAGTATGACCGTGAGAAATTCACCAAAGATGAAATTGCAAAGATATGGGAAATGAAAGATGACAAGTACTATCAAATCATTCTCATGCTCCTGTATAACGGTCTGCGTATATCAGAATTCCTTAGTCTAAAAAAGGAAAACGTACACCTTGACGAACAATACTTTGATGTCATTGACAGCAAGACAGAGAACGGAATAAGAAAAGTGCCTATCGCAGATAAGATGTTGCCTTTCTATCAGAGCTGGTACGATTCCTGCCCGGAATGCGAATATCTTCTTCACAACGAAAAAGGTAAAGGGTTCAAGTATGATAATTACTATCGTGTCTACTGGACCCCATTGATGGAGCAGCTTGGAATCGAAAGAACACCACACTGTACCAGACATACCACGATTTCCATGCTGTCAGAAGCAAAGGTACAGGAAACTACCATAAAAAAAATCGTAGGACACTCAGGTGCAATGACACTGACAGAAAAAGTTTATACACACCTTGATATGTCAATTCTTATTGACGCTATTAACAAAACGCTGGAGGATATACCAATTGAAAACGAAACGCCGAAAAAAACGGCATAAAAAAAGGACACTTCTTTAGTACATAACAACTAAAAAGTGTCCTAATTTTAAAGATAGTTTGTTGCAAACGTGTTGCAAATATGTTGCAAACCACCATGGATTCGCACCATCACACCACTTTCCACAACGACGAAAACCCTTGAAATATAAGGATTTCGTTGAAAAGCCTGCTCCAGTTTTTTATCTCTTTGAGAACTGGCTTGCTCTTCTAGCTTTCTTGAGTCCGTACTTCTTTCTTTCCTTCATACGGGAGTCTCTTGTCAGGAAACCTGCTGCCTTGAGTGCCGGTCTGTACGCTTCTCTGTCTGCTTCACAGAGAGCTCTTGAAATACCGTGTCTCAGAGCTCCGGCCTGTCCTGTGTATCCGCCGCCTGTAATTGTAGCGATTACATCGAACTTGCCTTCGCAGCCTGCGATCTCAAAAGGTCTCTTAGCTTCTCTTCTTACGATATCCAGTGAGAAATACTCGTCGAGAGGCTTCTTGTTTACTGTGATATTACCTGAGCCAGGGATTAATCTAACTCTAGCAACTGATGATTTTCTTCTACCTGTTCCGTAGTACTGTACTTTTGCCATCGTTTAATTCCTCCCTTCCACTAAATATCCAGAACTTCCGGCTTCTGAGCTGCGTGCTCGTGCTCCGGTCCTGCGTAAACCTTTAACTTCTTGTACATCTGTCTTCCAAGCTTGCCGTTAGGCATCATTCCCTTAACAGCGTGTCTTACAACTTCTGTAGGGTGCTTTTCCATCATCTGCTCGAAAGTCATCTCTCTGAGTCCGCCCGGATATCCCGTGTGTCTCTTGTAGATCTTCTCTTTTCTCTTCTTGCCTGTTACAGCAACCTTCTCAGCGTTGATTACGATAACGTAGTCTCCGCAGTCAACGTGCGGTGTGTAAGTCGGCTTGTTCTTGCCTCTGAGGATAGCGGCAATCTGAGATGCCATTCTTCCCAGGTTCTTGCCGTCAGCATCGATCACGTACCACTTACGTTCAACCTCTGCCGGCTTAGCGATAAATGAACTCATTTCATCATCCTTTCTACCTACTCGGTTGGCTAATCCAACGTTTTCGGCTCTGCCTACTCGGTTTTCGCCGGTCTTACTGACCGTGCAAAAGCTTTTTCGGCGAACAAAATTAACTTCTGCCGTGCTCGCTTACGGATTTCTCCTGCTCACACGAAAAATCATGTCACAAACCGTGACACAAAACTATTCTACACGTTCATATGCACAATGTCAAAGAAATTCTCATTATCTTTGACTCAATATACAAAAAACATCAGTCTCTGTCGCCGAATATTGCAAGCAGCCTTATAAACAAATTGATAATATCCAGATATAAGTCACAAGCTGAATCGATAGCGTTATCCAGCGTTTTCGGAAAAGCTTGCGCCTTGCACCAGTCATATCCGATATACAGAGAGAAAAGCACCACAAACAACCAGTTGAACATATTGCCCCGGTATCCCAGTAAGAATACTGCCAGCATCTCCATCACCAGCCCCAGCAGCAGGGAGATAAACAACGTTCTTCCCATCCTCGCGAAAACAGCCGGATATGCCGCGGACAATCCGGTCATGATCACCACCACCAGACCAGTAACCACAACAGCCATCAGAATATCAAAGCCGCTGTATCCCGGCAGACAGACCGAAAGCACTGCACCGACAGGAACAACCACTAAAGTATACCCCAGAAAACTGATGCCGGGATTGTGTGAAACCGTAAGTATCACCCCTGCAATGCAGCATACAATATATCCCAGGATAAACGCAACCGGATTCATCGTAGCGAACATATCCCCGAAAAGCAGTACTATTATCGCATTCGCCAGAAATCCGTAAAAAATGCATCCTCCGATTACCAGATTATACTGCCGCGGACTTAACGTATCCGCCAGTCCGCTGTATAACCGCTCATGCCTTCTTTCACTTAAATTCAGTGCATTCATATAAGCTTCACCAGGATCTTTTTCTTCTTTCCTTTTTCAACCAGAATCTTACCGTCCTTGAAGATTTCCGGAGTCACTGCGAATTTCTTATCAGTAACCTTCTCGCCGTCTATCTTCAGTCCACCCTGCTCGATGGTCATGAATCCCTCTCTGTTGCTCGGAACAAGTCCCAGCTCCTTGATGAAGGATACAACTCCCAGCTCCAGTTTGTCTGCAGGGAATTCAACCACCGGCAGATTGTCGAGACCGCCGCCGCCTCCTCCGAAGGCTGCTCTTGATGCCTCCTGAGCCTTTGCAGCTTCCTCATCACCGTGCACCAGTCTGGTAACCTCGTATGCGAGGACTTCCTTGGCCTTGTTTATTTCCTGTCCTTCGAGGGACGAAAGCCTGTTGACTTCATCCATAGGCAGGAAGGTGAGCATTCTCAGGCACTTGTTCACGTCAGCATCGCCTACGTTTCTCCAGTACTGATAGAACTCGTACGGAGACGTCTTTTCAGCATTGAGCCAGAGTGCACCCTTCTGGGTTTTGCCCATTTTCTTGCCTTCGCTGTTTGTCAGGAGGGAGAAGGTCATGCCGTATACTTCCTTGCCTGTAACCTTCCTCGTGAGATCAACTCCGCCTATTATGTTCGACCACTGGTCATTGCCGCCGAATTCAATCTTAACGTCGAAGTCTCTGGCCATTACCATGAAGTCGTAGCTCTGCATAAGCATGTAGTTGAGCTCGAACATGGTGAGTCCGCCTTCTCTGTCCATTCTCTGCTTGAAGCACTCCGCTCTGAGCATGGTGTTCACATTGAAAAGGGAACCTATCTCTCTGAGAAAATCTATATAGTTGAGCGGTCTCAGCCAGCGCGCGTTGTTAACGGCTACGGCCTTGCCCGGTTCAGGAGTCTTCGTCTCGTGTCCCGGTGTATAAACACCTTCGTTGCCCACGTACTCCCATTCCTCATCGAAGTCCAGGAACTGCTCGAAGAGCTTTTTGAACTGTTCGCAGTTGTGTTCTATGGTCTCCACGGTCATCATCTGACGCATGTCCGATCTTCCCGACGGATCACCCACCATTCCCGTTCCTCCGCCTATGAGAACAACAGGTGTATGGCCGAACTTCTGCATGTACATCATTATTATAACCTGCATGAAGTGACCCACGTGAAGACAGTCTGCGGTAGGGTCGAAGCCTATGTAGAACTTGACCTTCTCGTTCTTCAGAAGCTCTCTCACCTTCTCCTCGTCTGTAGACTGCTCAATGAAGCCTCTCTCCTTGAGCACGTCATACACGTTGTCATGTTCACTTACATTGTCAGGTATAAAGTCATATTTCATCAACTTCCTCCTATTTGGTTCCAAATATTCTGTCGCCGGCATCTCCCAGTCCCGGAACTATATATGCATTCTCGTTGAGACATTCATCCTTGGCTGCGATATAGATGTCAACGTCAGGGTGTTTCTCCTGGAGCACGGCTATGCCTTCCGGAGCTGCTATGAGGCACATGAACACGATATCCTTGCCGCCTCTCTCCTTGACGAAGTCTATGGCTGCCACTGCACTTCCGCCTGTTGCCAACATAGGGTCCGTAACGAAGATTCTCCTCTTGTCAATGTCTTCAGGCATTTTGCAGTAGTACTCGTGAGGTTCGTGAGTCACCGGGTCTCTGTAGAGTCCGATATGACCAACCTTGGCGTTCGGTATCAGCTCCAGAACTCCGTCAACCATGCCGAGTCCGGCTCTGAGAATAGGTACCACGGCCACATCCTCGCCGCTGAGCATCTTGACAGTCGTCTCGCATATAGGCGTTTCGATTGTCTTGTCCTCCAGCTTCAGATCTCTTGTCGACTCAAAAGTCATAAGCATGGCGATTTCCTTGACCAGCTGTCTGAAATCCTTGGTGGTTGTGTTCTTGTCGCGAATCATCGCAACCTTGTGCTGAATTAACGGATGATCGAATACATAAACCTTGCTCATTTTGTCCTGCCTTTCTTATGTTACCCACTACATATTATCCAACATATCTGTACGGCGCTTGTGTCGGCCGCCTTCGAACTCAGTATCCAGCCAGGTCTCCGTTATACGGATTGCCAGTTCCTCGTCGGTGGTTCTACCGCCCAGTGCGAGCATGTTGGCATTGTTGTGCTGACGGGTGAGGCGGGCCATCTCAACGCTGGTGCAAAGGCCGCATCTGATGCCTTTGACCTTATTGGCCGCGATGGAAATTCCTATCCCCGTTCCGCATACCACTATGCCTCTGTCAGCCTTACCCGATGCGACTGCCTCACCGCAGGCTTTGCCGTATACGGGGTAATCGACAGACTCTTCGCTGTTCGTTCCCAGATCGACTATTTTAACATCTTCTCTTTCTCTGAGATATTCCTTGATTTTTTCCTTGAGGGCGTAACCGCCATGGTCACTGGCAATTGCTATTATCATCTAACCGGTCTCCTTCGTTATACTCTGACTATATTGTATCCTGCAGATTTGAGCATTCTGTTCATTACGGCGAATCCCACTCCGTCCGTGTCGCTGAGAGCCCCGGCGAGTATAAGGTCCACACCTTCTCTGTCCAGGTCTCTGAGACGCGCGAAAAAGTCGTGTGCCGCTTCAATGAAGGCCTTCTCCTCAAAGAGAATAACTCCCACATTGTTGCCCAGCTTCTCGTTAAGAGTCTTGAGTCTTTCAATCTCACTCTTAACTTTGGATCTCTCACCCTCAACCACTATCATTTCAGCCTTCGGAGCATAATGCTTGTACTTCATGCCCGGCGATTTAGGCTTGTAATCCTCTCCCGGTGCCCCTTCCTCCGGCGAAAGGCCTTTGTCATACACCACTTTCTTGCCCAGTGCGGCTTCCAGATTGTCCGCAGTAATTATTCCCGGTCTGAGTATTGTCGGAACATCGCCCGTCATGTCAACGACGGTTGATTCAATTCCCACTCTGCAGTCCTCACCTCTGATGATGGCATCCACTCTGCCGTCAAGGTCGTCAATGACATCCTGCGCTCTCGTCGGACTCGGGCTTCCGCTCAGGTTAGCGCTCGGCGCAGCTACCGGACACAGGGCCGTTGATATGAGATTAAGTGCAGTCTCATTGTCCGGCATTCTCACAGCCACGGTGTCCAGCCCGCCCGTGGTTCTGTAAGGAACCTCAGGTCTCTTCTTCACAACCAGAGTCAGAGGTCCGGGCCAGAAATTCTCTATGAGAGTAACGATATCCGGACTTAGCATTCTGGTGAGCTGTCCTATATCGCTGGCTCTGGATATATGTACTATCATGGGATTGTCACTTGGTCTTCCCTTGGCTTCATATACTCTGCCAACCGCATCCTCATCGAAGGCATTTGCTCCCAGTCCGTATACCGTCTCTGTCGGGAAAGCCACAAGTCCGCCCTTTCGCAGAATGCCGGCGGCCTTATCAATATCTGCTTTAGTGTTTTCCAGTATTTTCGTCTTCATATCAAGCTCTCATCCCTTAAAAATTCTTCATTTTCTCGGCCTGGTCGTTAGTAATCAGTCCGTCCACTATCTCATCAATATCTCCGTCAAGGAAGCTGTCCAGCTTGTAGAGCGTAAGTCCTATTCTGTGGTCGGATACTCTGCCCTGAGGGAAGTTGTAGGTTCTTATTCTCTCACTTCTGTCTCCTGTACCCACCTGGCTCTTTCTCTGTCCGGCTATCTCCTCCTGCTGCTTCTGCATCTCCAGGTCATAGAGGCGGGCTTTGAGGACTTTGAACGCCTTTTCCTTGTTCTTTATCTGCGACTTCTCGTCCTGACATGTAACCACAAGTCCCGTCGGCTCATGTGTCAGTCGTACGGCCGAGTCCGTGGTGTTTACGCACTGACCGCCGTTGCCGGAAGCTCTGTACACGTCGACTCTCACATCATTGGGATTCAGGTTTACCTCGACATCATCAACTTCCGGAAGCACAGCCACTGTTGCCGCCGAAGTATGAACTCTGCCGCTGGACTCGGTTTCCGGAACACGCTGAACCCTGTGTGCTCCGCTCTCGAACTTAAGCCGCGAATATGCGCCTTTGCCCTTTATGAGCATAACCGCTTCCTTCACACCGCCTATGCCCGTATCGTTCATCTCGATTATCTCTGTCTTCCAGCGGTTTCTCTCGGCGTATCTGGTGTACATTCTCAGAAGGTCGGCTCCGAAAAGCGCAGCCTCATCTCCGCCCGTTCCGGCACGTATCTCGAGAATAACGTTCTTCTCATCATTAGGGTCCTTAGGCAGAAGCAGAACCTTCAGCTCCTCCTGGCACTTCTCCAGATTTTCTTCCAGCTCGCCCATTTCCATTTTGGCGAGTTCTCTCATTTCCTCGTCGCCTTCCTCCAGGAGCTCCTTCGTATCCGCCAAATCCTGCTTGGTTTTCTTGTATTCCGTGTATTTCCTGACTATGGGCTCCATCTCGCCCATTTCCTTCATGTATTTCTGCCACACAGGCTGATTGCTTATAACATCGGGGTCCGCAACCTTCTGTGAAAGCTCGTCGTATTTCCCGGTTATGAAGTCAAGTTTGTCAAACATTTTACACTCCTTAATTTCGTTCTTATCCAACTTAAAATTATAGCACAAGTTTGACGAAACGGCAATTCATATAACGTTTAGTGGCCGCGTCAAGTTTCTGTAGGTTAAAAGTTCTCGAGTCGTTCCTTCTGCATAGTACGTTCATGCAGGTCGAATATCTTTTCTTTTATGGCGCGCGTGTTTTCTGTTTTCCTACTGCTCGTGCAGCTGAATGAGCAGGTTTTCAAACTGCGGGGGCGCCTTTAAATATTGGACTGCTGCTTACGTCGGCCTTTTGGGATGGCCGCCGGCTGCGCAGCATCCATCTTTGGGCGCGTGGCAGCTGCACTCGCTCCTTACTCACTGGAGAAGAAGGTTCCCACGGATAGCCAGTGTTTTTCGGGTCTGTGCCGGTATCGAGTGCTGCAGTTTGTCATAGTACTTTCCATTCGGTGCGTGCTGCCGTTCAAAGCTTCGCAGTATTTCTGACAAGTATACTTTCTTTTCTGTTCTCTTTTCTTCCCGCCAGTGCTTCTGGTATCGGACCAGATCAAGCATATTGCCACCATTCCAGTAGTATGCACGAAGCTTGCCCATCCGGTCGGCTCCTGTTTTACACCAGCCAAGAGGCCGGCTGCTCATGCGGCTTGCAAGCACATGGCTGATGTGTCCTTCCGTGCTGCTTCCGATTACGCCTGTTTTCTTCTGCATCCGGATCTTCGCTGCCATCCAGTTCCCTGTAATGTAGTTTTCGCCTTCTTTGATCCGTTTCAAATCCTCATCCCCGGCATAACTTCGAATCTGTTCTACAACGGCTTTGAATCCTGTCTTCGTATCATCTCGAATTGAGTTTCTTAGTATTTGCTTACCATCATCTGCACTGTCATAAAGATGACTGGTCATCTTTGTCAGGTATTTGTTCAGATGATATTCGTCCAGCACTTCGGTGATTGGAAGTCCGTTCCGGTGGATTCCCTTGATCCAGCCCCCTCCGTCTGCATTCAGATAGATTTTCCGGACATTTTCCAGGTCGTAATGCCCTTCAATATATTCTGCGACTTCATTCCACAGAGTTTCGTTTTCTTTGCCCTCATACACTCCGCTGAAGTAGTGCGGATTGATTAGCCGGTATCGGTCACTTCCCGGACTTTCCGGCTCGATTCCTTCATACACATATACCAGTTTGACCTGCACGTTATTGTACTTTCGTCCTTTGCTATCCGGCTTTATGTCACCCTTCTTTTTGAAGAACTGCAGTGGAACGTGATCTTCATCCGCGTCGATGTACAGATACTCCACCTGCTTCTTTTCCTCCGGTATCTCCGCTTTCGAAATCTCCAGTTTGTGGAGCCGGTTCTTGACTGTCCCTTTGCTCACATCTCCCAGGATACTGGCCGCTTCACCGCCTTTACGGTAGGAAGTTTGTACGGCCTCTTCCAGCATCTGCGCTTCGGCATCCTCCGTCATACGCGCGCCTTCTTCTATCCCGAGCATCCGGTCGAGCAGATATGTTCGCTCCTTCGTCCGTCTGTGTTTGTACAATGTCTTCTGAAATCGGATCTCACCGATGGATGTCAGCAGGGGTTTAGTATCTCTTCTGACTATGACCCAGTCGTTTGCCCGAAGTGGGCTCTGACGTATCCTCACATCCATCTCCTCAAAGGCATCTGAGATATATTCGCAGGCGAACTTTAGCACTTCATCCTTCACTCCATTGACGAATCCAGCGATGTTTTCAGGGTCTTCGAAAAATCCGGCGCATATATTATCCAAATTTATGATGCCGTTTTCACAGAACTGGTGTATACTTTTGTACATAGAGAACATCCTCCTTTTAGTGTTTTTTGTCGTAACTAAATACTATCACAAAAGGATGCTCTCTTTTCTTTTTCTTTTATTTCAGCCTACAAACATTTTACGCTAGCACGTTTAGTATTTCCAGACACACAGAAACACAGTGCATCGGCTAAGTCCTCGTGACAGACAACCATAAATGCTCACTCGACGAAAATAGAATCTCAGGCGAACTCGAGAGTTTCACTCTCTCAAACAAGCGCCTGAGATTTGCTATTTTCTTGTCTCGTCTCGCATATGGTTGTAACTGTCACTGCGAAAACGCCGCTGACACTGTGTTTCTGTGTGCCCGGAATCTATACGTTATTAAATGTATATGAAATTTCTTTGATTGTAATGAAATAGTAGTGGATACCCTTTCCTTCATATGTTTAAACAGCATAATATTGCTCTCGCCGGTTATTGCACTAAATCATTCTGATAAAAAAATCCAAAAATTAAAGGGTTTCCTGATTACTGTCTAAATGATGTGCGTTGAATTACATATCAGAATTAATTCTAAACGCACATCCGTCGCATCAGTCATCATACGGATCATACACTTCACAGTCTCTGTCCAGGATTTTGCCTGTGGAGACGCTGACTTCGTATTCGAACTCCATGAGCGTGCTGCCTACATAGCCTGTGAATTCGATTTCGTAGAGACGTACACCGTCGTCACGGTCAAGGTGACTCTTCAGGAGCGTTACCGAAGCTGCATCCATGCCGTATACGGAAACTGCATCGAGCACTGCGGCTTCATAAGCCTTAGTTGACGTTACTTCCGATGATGCAGCCGGTGCAGGTATTTTCACTGTGCCCGTAACGCTGCCGTATTTGGAAGTTCCTCTCTTCTTAACCCCCTTGATGGTGAACTTGTAGGTTTTGCCTGCCTTGTAGTTCCTGATTCTGAAATCCAGATCGTCGCTGTCTCTGTCCACTATGTAAGCGGAGTACTTCTTGCCTGAGGTGTCCTTAACCGTTACGGACGCATTCCTGTACTTAACCTTGGATCTGAATTCTACCTCAACCTTGCCCTTGCCTTCATACTTAACGCTCTCATTCTTCGGTGATGCTGCGCTGGCCGGTACGGCTGCGGTCATTATCATCATTGCCGCTGTCACGAATATAACAGGTATTCTCTTTTTTATTTTCATCTTTCTGCCTCCTTATCTCTTATTGTGACTACATTATAACCACGCGAGATTAAAGCAGAATTAGTGCAAAATTAAAATCAGATTAAAATCAGTCCCTGTCTATCTCCCAGCTGAGTATGCTTCCGTCGGAAGCGGATATCTCAAATTCGTATTCTGTTCCGTCATAGAATATCTCGCCTTCATATTCAGCATACCCGTCGTCAATATCCTTCTCAAAAGAAATTATATCGTTATCCGTTGCTCCCGGCACGCGTTCCAGTGCGATGGCTCTGGCTTTTGCTTCTCCTATGTCTTCCGGAGCAGCAGTCGTTTCGACGGAGGCACCGGTCTCGATCTGAGTCTGACCTTCATCGGCGCCCGATGAACATGCGACCAGCGAAAACATCATGATAATTCCCGCTGCAAAAGCTGTGAATTTTTTAATCATAGGTTTTCTCCTCTTTAGGCAGCCTTATGATGAAGCTGCATCCCTTATTCTCGCTCGATTCCACGGAAACGCTACCTCCGTGGGCTTCGACTATCGCCCTGACCATTGAGAGCCCCAGTCCCCAGGAATCCCTGCTGCTGCGGGATTTGTCCTCTCTGTAGAATCTGTCCCATATTTTATCCAGATTTTCCTCCCGGATTCCGGGGCCATTGTCCGAAACAGTGCATACCGCTTCATTCCCTTCGCCATGAAGGCCCAGGACGACTGTGCTTCCTTCACCCGCGTATTTGAAGGCATTGTCAATAAGATTCAGTATGCTCCTTATTACCAGCGTAGTGTCGGCATTTGCGATAATATTCTCTTCTATTTCCTCTTCAACGGTGATGTTCAGAGATTGGCCTATGAGTTTCTGACTGTCTGCTATACTGGTACACAGCTCGCTCAGATCCACAGGTTCAGCCGCCAGCGTCATATTGCCCGAATCGCTTCCCGCCAGCATACGCAGGCTTCCTATCATACGGTCCATACGCTTCGCTTCACTGTTTATGGTCTTCAGCGCCTTGCCGGCGTACTCCGAATCTTCAAGAGCATACTCGCTCTGAGAGGTTATTACCGCCAGAGGAGTCTTGAGTTCATGGGAAACATCGGCTGTAAACTGTTTCTCCTTGTCCACCATGACCTCGACCTTGTCAAAGAGCCTGTTGAAGTTCTCCGCCAGCTGCCCCAGATCATCCTTGCCTTCGTATTCAACACGCCGTGAAAGATCTCCGCTGTTTCGAATTCCCTCGACCGTGGATATTATATTTCTCACCGGCTGCAGCGACCTGACGGCTATAATCCTTCCTATCACTATAGCAGCCAGCAACAGTCCCAGAAGTGAAAGAACAGCCGTGGGCCACATGAATCCGGAGAGGATGCGTCCGTATCTGCCCTCAGTGATTCCCCTTATCCAGACAGTCCTGCCGTCCACCTTGCAAAGGCTGTCGTATATATACCAGTCATCTCCCGAACTGTCCGAAACCGTTTTTTTCTCTCTGTCGGTGAAATCCGGTTTCGTGCTGACGCCCGCAGGCCATCTGCCCTCTATGAGCGTGCCGTCTTCATCATAGATACTGATATACACATCGTCACTGTAGAACCTGAGGCCTTTGCTGTACTCGAAATCTCCGCCGGCCTCCGTCAGGCGGTTCTCCATTTCGGAAACCTGTTCAACGAGGGCCGTAAGCGAAGTGTCCTCCACTCTCTGCTTGCCCATTTCCCACAGAAGAGCCATGGACCCGACGGCTATGATGATAAGTATGATGCTGTACCAGACGGTAAGCCTGTTCACAAAGGATATCTTTCTCATACCAGCTTGTAACCCACACCCTTGACGGTGACTATTTTTTTATCTTCGAAATCTCCGTCAATTTTCTTCCTGAGATGATGAACGTATACATCTATAACATTGGAGCCTCCATCGTAATCGTAATTCCACACATGGGACGAAAGCTTGTCTCTTGTGAGAACTATTCCCGGATTCTGCATGAGATACTCCAGAATCTCGAATTCCTTGGCCGTCAGGCTGATTTCTCTGTCTCCGCGGGTGACGCGATGAGCCGCTCTGTCCATAAAGAGATCTCCGGACCTCAGCACATTGTCCGCCGTGCCTGCGCTCCTTCTGGTCATGGCGCGGATTCTGGCCGTAAGCTCGCTGAAATCAAAAGGTTTGACCAGATAGTCATCGGCTCCCGCATCGAGACCGGCAACGCGATCCTCAACATCGCCCATGGCCGTGAGCAAAAGCACGGGCGTCCGGTTGCCTCCGGCTCTCATCTCCCGCAGGATTCCCAGTCCCGTCTTGCCCGGAAGCATTATATCCATGACAATGCCGTCATAATCGGTGCTTTCAATGTATTCGCAGGCCTCGAGCCCGTCTGTGCAGCTGTCCACACTGTATCCCTCACGGGTCAGCTTCCTGACTATAATCTCGTTAAGATCCTGCTGATCCTCGACTATGAGCAGTCTCACACCTCTTCACCTCACATTCATTCCTGTGGATTATCGGCAAACTGGCTGTTGTACAACCTGCTGTAAACGCCGCCCTTCTCGAGAAGTTCCTCGTGGCTTCCCTGTTCCACTATATCTCCATGCTCCATCACGAGAATGTGATCCGCATCCTTAATCGTTGATAAGCGATGAGCTATTATGAAGCATGTTCTGTCAGCCATGAGATTGTCCATGGCATCCTGTATCATGCGCTCAGTTCTCGTATCCACAGAACTCGTGGCCTCATCAAGAATGAGAATAGGCGCATCGGCCAGAATTGCTCTGGCTATTGTAAGCAGCTGCTTCTGCCCTGCAGATATGTTGGATGCCTCCTCGTTTATCACCATATCATAGCCCTTCTCCTGAGTTCTGATAAAATGATCCACATAGGCTGCCGCTGCCGCCGCTTCAACCTCTTCATCTGTTGCATCCATTCTGCCGTAGCGTATATTGTCTCTCACCGTGCCGCTGTTGAGCCATGTATCCTGGAGCACCATACCGAAGAACTTCCTGAGAGTCCTCCTGTTCATGGTTCTGATATCCCGTCCGTCAACGAGAATCCTGCCGCTGTCAGGTTCATAGAACCTCATGAGAAGCTTTACTACAGTCGTCTTGCCTGCACCTGTAGGCCCTACAATGGCGACGCGCTGTCCCGGCTTTGCAGTAAAGGAGAAATTCTCAATAACCGGTTCATTCTCCACATAGCCGAAGCCTACATTCTCGAAAGTAACCTCTCCTCTCGGCTCTTCTGCAAATATATCTTCATCCGCATCTTCGGACTCTTCCTCTTCTGAAAGAATCTCGAAAACTCTCTCAGCCGCAGCCGCCGTGGACTGGAGCTGATTGGCTATATTGGCCACCTGCTGTACCGGCTGGTTGAAGTTTCTCACATACTGTATGAAAGCCTGTATCTGTCCGATGGATATGCTTCCTCTGATAGCCAGGAAGCCTCCCAGCAGGCACACCATAACATAGGCCAGATTGCCCACAAACTGGGTGGCCGGCATCATAACTCCCGAGAAAGACTGGGATTTCCATGCGGCCTCGCAAAGTCTGTTGTTGTATTCGTCAAACTCCTCGCAGGATATGTCTTCCCTGTTGAAGGCTTTGATTATATTCTGTCCCGAATACATCTCCTCCACGTGACCGTTAACGAGGCCCAGATACTTCTGCTGATTACTGAAGTGCTTCTGTGATTTACCCACCACAGTTTTGATAATAATCAGAGATACAGGTATAACCATAATCGCAACCAGAGTCATGACGAGGTTTATCCGCAGCATCATGATAAATATGCCCGCAATAGTGACTATGGATGTTATCATCTGTGTCAGATTCGCCGTCAGTGTCTGGTTAACCGTCTCAATATCGTTTATCATACGGCTCTGAACCTCGCCGTAAGTAACTCTGTCGAAATATTTGAGAGGCAGTCTGTCCAGTTTCTCGGACACCTGCTTTCTCAATGTGTAGATAACCTTCTGCGACACTATTGACATTATCCAGCTCTGGGCCGTTCCGAAGAGCCAGGATGCCAGATAGAGCACCAGAAGCATGATAAGAATATTGAGCAGCGCCTTGTAATCCACTCCGCCGCCGGTCAGTCCCTTAACAACGATATCGGTGGCATGTCCCAGAACGGTAGGTGATATTATGGTGAACACGGTACTGGCAACAGCCGCCAGAAACACGACTGTCACGGCAATTCTGTAGGGCTTGAGATACTTCAGAAGCGTCATGATTGTTCCTTTGAAGTCATTGGCCTTTTCTCCCCGCATCATTTTAGCAGCCTTGCCGTGTCCGCCGTGACCTCTTCTGCGTTTGTTCTCCGCCATCACGCATTCCCCCTCTCAATTTCCTCTTCGCTGAGCTGTGAAAGTGCAATTTCTCTGTATACCCTGCAGTCTCTCATGAGCTCTTCATGAGTGCCGCAGCCCGCCATATGCCCTTCATCCAGCACTATAATTCTGTCCGCGTTGAGTATTGTGTTTATTCTCTGAGCCACTATTATCCTGGTACAGTCTGCCGCCTTCTCATCAAGGGCTTTTCTCAGAGCCTTGTCCGTAGTGAAATCAAGAGCACTGAAACTGTCATCAAATACGAGTATCTCAGGCTTCTTCACCAGAGCCCTGGCTATGCAGAGCCTCTGTTTCTGACCTCCGGATACATTGGTTCCTCCCTGGGATATCTCCTCCTGCATACCTTCCGGTTTACTCTCTATAAAATCCATGGCCTGTGCAATTTCTGCCGCTTCCGCAAGCTCTTCGGCAGTCGCGTCTTCATTGCCGTAACGCAGGTTGCTCTCTATGGTTCCGCTGAAAAGAGTTGCCTTCTGCGGAACCAGGCCTATCCTGCTTCTCAGGTCCTTCTGGGTCATCTCTCTGACATCTGTCCCGTCAACAAGCACGCTTCCCGAAGATACATCATAAAACCGGTCTATGAGGTTGACCAGCGTGGATTTGCCGCTGCCGGTTCCACCGATTATTGCCGTGGTCTTACCCGGTTCAGCAGTGAAGGATATGTCCTCCACTGCAGGCTCACCCGTATCCGAATATGCGAAAGTAACGTTTCTGAATTCAACGCTTCCCTTGCCCGGTGCTTCATCCTTCGAATCAGCCGGATCCTCTATGGAATACTCCCTGTCTAGAACCTCACCTACTCTCCTTGCCGATACAGCCGCTCTCGGTATCATGACGAAAATCATGGTTACGAACATGAATGACATTATGACATGCATTGCATACTGAAGGTAAGCCAGCATGTCTCCCACCATGAGACTGCCCGTGTCCACCAGATGAGCTCCCGCCCATATTATGAGTATGCCTACACCACTCATTATGAATGTCATCGTCGGCATCATGAATGACATTGCCTTGTTTACGAATATATACAGCTTCGTAAGGTCCTTGTTGGCATAATCGAATCTGTCCTCCTCGTATTTCTCGGTAGTGAACGCCCTTATAACCATTGTGCCGCTCAGGCGTTCCTTCATTATGAGGTTGATTCTGTCCAGTTTTTCCTGCATAACCTTGAATCTGGGAAATACCACTATGAAGCAGAACACCATCAGCCCCAGAACACATATGAGCGCCAGCACAATCGTCCATGACAGAGATACGCTGGTTTTCAGCGCCATGTAAACAGCCCCCGCACCCATTATCGGCGCGAAGAGGAGCATTCTCAGCATCATTACCGTAGCCTGCTGTATCATCTGAATATCATTGGTCGTTCTGGTAATAAGTGATGCCGTCGAGAAGCTGTCAAACTCTGCTGCAGCGAATCCGGTAACCTTACGAAAAAGATCGTGTCTGAGATCTCTGGCCGTTCTGGCAGCAGTAACCGAGGCGACAACTCCTCCCGAAACACTGAAAATCAGCGTGGCAGCGGCAACGGCAATCATGATAAGTCCTGCCTTCCTTATGTATGCCATATCCGAAGCCACTATTCCATTATCTATTATTCCCGACATGAGCTTAGGCAGCGCCAGCTCTCCAAGTGCCTGTCCGCATACGAGAACAACAACCAGCGCAATCAGTGGAATATACTTTTTGTAATATTTAACTGTTGTCTTCATTAAAATCTTGCCTCCCTTTAACCATATATTTTATCACACACAGGGTGAAATATTATGTAAATTATGTGAAAGAAAAATATTCAGTTGACAATTAATCGTATCAGGTTTACAATTCATCTATGTTATAACATGGTAAAGGAGTAACTTATGTCTGTGAAGGAAGTGGTGCTCGATGCACTCAGAAAAAACAGCGGCTCATTTCTGTCGGGTGAAGAGCTCTCCGACAGACTCGATGTTTCAAGAGCCGCCGTATGGAAATCCATTAACACTCTTCGAGAAGAGGGCTACATAATAGAAGCAGTCAGAAACAGAGGTTACATGATGCAGGAGGATACGGGGCAGATTACTCCGGACAGCCTCCGGTCAATTCTTCCTCCCCAATTAAGAAATAATGATCTCCATGTTTATGACTGCCTGGATTCCACTAATCTGGAAGCTCGTCGCCGCCTTCTTGACAACAGCTCTTCTCCTTCTCACGGAGATGTGATAATAGCCCGCCAGCAGACGGCAGGCAGAGGAAGACTGGGCAGAAGCTTCTTCTCCCCTTCCCATGGACTGTATATGAGTATAATCGTGAAGCCGGACTTCAGCATGGAGAAATCCACCCTGGTTACTCTGGCTGCGGCTGCAGCCGTGGCTGAGGCAGTCGCTGATGTCTGCGGTCTCAATCCGGAAATCAAGTGGGTCAATGACATATACTGCGAAGGCCGCAAGGTATGCGGAATTCTAACGGAGGCCACCACCGATTTCGAATCGGGGCAGATAGACAGCCTTATTATAGGAATAGGTCTTAACACTTCTCCTGCCGATTTTCCTAAGGAAATCTCGGGAACTGCGGGAAGACTGGAGACGGAGTTTTCACAGTCACATCTGGCCGCACACATAATAGAGGGAACTCTGAACAATGTGGCCGAGCTGTCCCGGGAGGCTGTGCCTTCCTTCATGGAAGCCTACAGGAAACGCAGCATGGTCATCGGTAAAACAATTACCGTCTACAAGGGAGTCTACAGGAAAGACCCTTCCCGGGAAATCAACGGTATTCCTGCCAGAGCCATGTCCATAGATGACAGCGGCGGCCTGGAGGTGATGTATACCGACGGAACGCGTGAGGTTCTCACGTCAGGAGAAATATCAGTAAGATTACAACAAGGAGAATGATAAATGAAGACAAAATATATGGCGCTCTGCGGCCTCTTCGCCGCACTCACTGCGGTATGCTCATGGATTTCAATCCCTCTGGGCTTCACGCCTGTGCCTGTTAACCTGGCGACTCTGGCAGTATTCCTGGCCGGAGGCCTTCTGGGCAAAAAGTACGGCAGCATAAGCCTGATCGTCTACACCCTCGTCGGCGCGGTAGGTGCTCCTGTATTTTCGGGATTTCAGGGCGGCGCAGGAGTTCTGGCCGGACCGACGGGCGGCTACATAATAGGATATATCGCCGCAGCCTTCGTAACCGGATTAATAACAGAAAAAATGAGCAGAAAAAAAGGCCAGAAATACCTCTTTAATCTGCTCACTATTGCTCTGGCAATGGTCTGCGGCCTGGCTGCCTGCTACCTTCTGGGAACGGCCTGGTTCATGATCAGCACGGGGACAGGTCTGGGCGCATCAATGGTGATGTGCGTAATTCCGTTCCTGCCGGGAGATGCCCTGAAAATCATCGCAGGCTCCCTTCTGGTAAGCAGGCTCCGCCGCTTCATTTAATATATTAAATGACTTAAATATTGCTTCCCTGTGTCTCACAGTAGATGCATCTGTAGATTTTCTTCTCTCTGTCAACCAGCCTGAAGACATGAGGAAGCTCCTGCTCGATAGTAGTAATACATCTCGGGTTCTTGCACTTGATTACTCCGGTAATCTCTTCAGGAAGCTCGAGGTGTTTTCTTTTAACCAGCTTGCCGTCTTCTATGTAGTTTACCGTCACGCCGGGATCCACATATCCGATAACATCCAGATTCATGTCGATGAGTCTGTCAATCTTCAGAATATCCTTCTTTCCCATCTTCTTGCTCTCCGCATTCTTGATGAGGGCCACCTGGCAGTCCAGCTTGCTCAGATTGAGGAGATTGTATATATCCATTCCCTTGCCTGCCTGAATATGATCCAGTACTATACCGTCTTTAATCTTACCTATAATCATCTATTTCACCTCCAGAAGCTTCAGTATAAGTGCCATTCTTATATATTTACCGTATTCAACCTGTCTGAAATATGCAGCTCTCGGATCATCGTCCACAGCTACGGAAATCTCATTCACTCTAGGCAGCGGATGGAGTATGGACAGATCCTCCTTGGCGTTCTCCAGCTTGTCCGGCGTCAGTATGTAGCTGTCCTTCAGTCTCATGTAGTCTTCTTCGTTGAAGAATCTCTCCCTCTGCACTCTGGTCATGTAGAGGATGTCGAGCTGCGGCATGGAGCCTTCCAGATCCGTTGTTTCCACGTATTCGATTCCGTTCTTCTCGAGAACCTCCTCACGCACGTAATCAGGTATTCTCAGTTCATCAGGCGCGATAAGCACGAATTTGATGCCTTCGTATCTGGACATTGCGTTAATCAGTGAGTGCACGGTTCTGCCGAACTTCAGGTCACCGCAAAGTCCTACGGTCATGTTGTCGAGTCTGCCCTTCTCTCTTGAGATTGTGAGCAGATCTGTCAGAGTCTGTGTAGGATGATTGTGACCTCCGTCACCGGCATTGATGAGAGGTACTGTAGCTCTTCTTATCGCCGCCACCGGAGCACCCTCCTTAGGATGACGCATTGCTATGATATCCGCATAAGCCCCTACTGTTCTGACAGTATCCGATACGCTTTCTCCCTTGGCTACGGATGAGCTTGTTGCCTCGGAGAACCCCAGTACGTTTCCTCCCAGCTCGTACATGGCCGCCTCGAAGCTGAGTCTTGTTCTCGTTGACGGCTCGTAAAAGAGAGTTGCCAGTTTCTTGTTTTTGCACTTCTCGCAGTATTTCTCGGGATGCTCGATTATGTCACCGGCAACGGCGATCATCTCATCGATTTCCTGTGTGGACAGATCGTTGATGTCAATCAGATGTTTCATTATGTTTTTGCCTCCTTATTATCTATTTACCTATCCAGCTCTCGTCTCTCGGATTATCCACGAAAGCCATGAGAGCCGGTATTCTTTCTCTGTTTATGTATCCGCATTCTGCAGCGGTCTCAACTACGGCCGGGAAATCTGTCAGGCTCACGTTCCTCACTCCGGCATCTTCAAGTTTAGCCAGTCCTTCCTTCATACCGTAGGTGAATATGCTTACGATTCCCAGAACATCTGCGCCTGCTTCTCTCAGTGTCTCCACTGCTGCTATGGCACTTCCTCCCGTGGAAATCAGGTCTTCAATAACAACCGTCTTCTGTCCGGGAATCAGTCTTCCCTCGATTTTATTCTGCCTGCCGTGGTCTTTGCTTCCCGATCTCACGTAGCCTGCCGGGAGTCCCGTAATGTGTCCTGCAATGGCCGCGTGAGCTATGCCCGCAGTGCTTGTTCCCATGAGCAGCTCCGTTTCGGGAAACTCTCTTTTCACCGTTTCGGCTATAGCTTCCTCAACCATGTTTCTCACCTGAGGGCTTGTAAGTATCAGTCTGTTGTCACAGTATACCGGGCTCTTGATTCCGCTTGCCCATGTGAACGGCTCCTCAGGCCTCAGGAAAACGGCTTCAATTTTGAGAAGTCCTTCAGCGACACTCTTCTTAATTTCATCTCTGTTCATTGCTTCTGCC
Organism: Clostridiales bacterium; assembly: GCA_022773945.1. Lineage (GTDB taxonomy): Bacteria > Bacillota > Clostridia > Peptostreptococcales > Anaerovoracaceae > Lentihominibacter. Next base: position 16,416 of record JALFNS010000049.1, on the reverse strand, counting down.
TCCTTATCCCATAAATTCTCTGCAGCATCTGTCGTATGCCTCCGGCGGATTTGCGGCGCCTGTTATGCTCCGTCCCACCACTATGTAATCCGATCCCAGCTCCGCCGCTACGGCCGGGGTCGTCACTCTCTTCTGATCTCCTGCCGCATCGCCGGCCAGTCTGACTCCCGGAGTAACCGTCAGGAAGTTCTCCCCGCATGCGCTGTGAATCTTGCCCGCTTCCAGAGGGGAGCAGACAACTCCGTCTATTCCCGCATCGGCGGCCATTCTGCCGTACTCCGTAACAACCTCATCAAGAGGTCTGTCTATGAGAAGCTCTTCCCTCATAGTCTTCTCATCGGTTGATGTGAGCTGGGTAACGGCGATAATCACCGGTCTGGTGCCGTCCTCTCTCGTAAGTCCTCTGACAGCGGCTTCCATCATGGTTCTGCCTCCGCCGGCGTGAACGTTGCACATGTCCACATCCATGCGCGAGAGAACTCTCATCGCCTTCTCCACCGTGTTCGGAATGTCGTGAAGCTTCAGATCCAGAAAAATCCTGTGACCTCTGCTCTTGATTTCTCTGACAATCTCCGGTCCGCAGCTGTAGTACAGCTCCATACCTATCTTCACGAAGAGCTTCCTGTCTCCGAAGAGATCCAGAAACTCCATGGTTTCCTCTCTGCCGGCGAAATCGCAGGCGATAATCACATCTCTACTCATGAGCACCTCCAATTATATCCTTAAGACTTGTTATTCCGTACTTTCTCATGGTTTCAGGCAGCGCCGCCACAGTGTCCCTGCACACATACGGGTCCGTCATATTGGCCGCACCTATCTGTACTGCGGAAGCTCCCGCCATCATCATCTCTATGACATCCTCCGGCCCCGAAACACCGCCGATTCCTATAACAGGAATATTCACCGTATCATAGACCTGCCAGACCATTCTCAGTGCTACCGGGAATACAGCCGGTCCGGAGAATCCGCCCATTCTGTTTGCCAGCACCGGCCTGCCGCTTCTCAGGTCTATTCTCATGCCCAGAAGTGTATTTATCAGCGAGATTCCGTCTGCCCCCGCATCCTCGCAGGCCGCAGCAATCGCGCAAATATCCGTCACGTTCGGTGAAAGCTTGATGATTACCGGCTTCTTCGTCTTCTGTCTGACACATCTGACTATCTCAGCTGCCGCCTTCGGATCCGTACCGAAGGCCATGCCCCCTTCGTGCACATTGGGACATGAAACATTTATCTCAAACCATCCTATCTGCTCGCAGGAATCCAGCTTCTCGGTCACCATGACATATTCTTCAGGTGAGAAGCCGCACACATTGGCCATAACCTTCTTGTCGAACACCCGTGCAAGTCTCGGCAGCTCCTCGGAGATAACCTTGTCGACACCCGGATTCTGCAGTCCCACGGAGTTTATAACTCCTTCTCTGCACTCGGCAATTCTCGGTGTGGGATTGCCGAATCTGGCATCACCCGTAGTCCCTTTGAAACTGAAGGTCCCCAGGCAGTTTATGTCATACAGTTCGGCAAACTCATAGCCGTACCCGAAGGTTCCGCTGGCGGCCATTACCGGATTGTCCAGCTCTATACCGCAAAGTTCAACCTTAGTGTCTACCATACTATCTCCTTTCTGTCCAGCACCGGACCTTCCCTGCATATCCTCTTGTTTCCGTACCTGGTTCTGCAGGAGCATCCCATGCAGGCTCCGAAACCGCAGCCCATGCGTTCCTCGAAGCTGAACTGTCCCCCGGCTTCTTCAGGTACCGCTCCGTCCACGGCCTTCAGCATGGCTTCCGGCCCGCATACGTAGTACTCGCAGTCTCCGCTTATAATGCCGTCTTCTGTGAGCCGCTTCATCACATCCGTAACGAAGCCCTTCTCGCCCTCGCTGCCGTCCTCTGTGGACACATGCAGCTCTCCGCCGGCCTCCTCGAATTCTTCCCGGAGGAAAATCTCATCCGACTTGCGGAATCCGCCTATCACCACAGGCCTGTGTCCCGCATCCGCCAGTTTCCTGCAAAGTCCGTACATGGTGGCCACGCCGGCTCCGCCGCCGATGAGAACAGGCTTCCTTTCTCTCAGCTCAAAGCCGTTTCCCAGAGGTGACAGGACATCAAGTCTGTCGCCCGGGATCAGGGAGCTCAGCTTCTCCGTACCGCCTCCCACTATTTTATATACGACCGTAACTTCGCTGTCATTATAGTCACATACTGACAGAGGTCTTCTCAGGTAGAATCCCGGAACTCTGATATTAATAAACTGTCCCGGGCGCGTTATTCCGTGCTCACCGGTCAGCTTCAGCAAGTAGAAGCCTTCGGAAATCTTTCTGTTTTCCAGAACCTTCATCGAATGCTGAAGTCTGTCCCTCTGCCACACGGCCTTTCCTTCTACTGCCGTCATCATGCTCCTTCCCTTCACTCTCATACCTTCGAAAGGTGAACTCTTGCCCATGGAAAGGAAGTCTTCCGGGTCTATGGTGTATTCATCCTCCAGATTCCAGACAGTGTAGTCTCCCGATTCGAGAGCTTCCTCCGATGTTCTGCTTACCTTGCCGATTCCGAATATTTCAGCAGGTCTGATGCTCATAAGCTCTATGAGACGGTCAAGACTTATAACATCCTTCAGCACCAGCTCCGTGTAGAGCACCGGGAAGGCTGTCTCCAGACCTACAACGCCGTAGGCGCTGCCCTCGAAGCCTTTGCTCTTCTCCTCGAGGCTGTGAGGAGCGTGATCCGTAGCTATCATGTCCACAGTCCCGTCCTTTATTGCCTCTATAAGGGCAGCTCTGTCTTCAGCTTCCTTGATCGGCGGGTTCATCTTGAATCTGCCGCCGTCATCCTTCGCCGCCGCTTCCCTTATGGCTTCCCTGTCAAGCACCAGGTAGTGAGGTGCAGTCTCGCAGGTAACCGGGAGTCCCTCCTTCTTGGCCTCTCTTATAAGCTCCACCGACTCTTTCGTGGATATATGACATGCGTGATATCTGCAGCCCGTCTCTCTTACCAGTTTCAGGTCTCTCTTCAGCTGCATGTACTCCGCTTCATGACTGTCTCTCGGATAGTTCTCATCCTCACAGTGGGCGATTATCGGAAGGCCTGCTTTACCTGCTCTGATCATTGCCTCTCTCATGAGTTCATCCGACATTACGCCACGGCCGTCGTCTGTGAAGCCGACAACGCTGCCCGCCAGTTTCTCAATATCCGACAGCTTCTCACCTTCTTCGCCGACGCTTATTGCAGCCGTCGGAATCACATTCACAATCGCCTTCTCTTCTATGGCATCCAGCTGCACCTGCAAGTTCTCCAAGCTGTCGGGACACGGCTTCAGATTCGGCATGGTCACTATATTCGTGAAACCTCCCGCCGCCGCAGCCTTCGTTCCCGTGGCAATGGTTTCCTTATATAAAAAACCCGGTTCTCTCAAATGTACGTGTACATCTGTAAAACCGGGAAAAATAAAACAATTATTTAAATCAGAACCGAAGGCTCTGTCGATTTCTTTTATTCTCTTGAATCTGTTCCTCGCCATATTCGTTCCTTTCTCAAATCATCCTTTCTTTTATACTACAAAGCTAAGGCTCTGTCAACAGTTTTTTTGGGGTTTATGGCGATGTTATGATTTACCGATTCAGTTCCAATAATCTGTCTTCTGCTTCAAGCCTATGTCAGCCGCCTTAAATACAGGATTAATCTTCTGCTTCATCTGCATCCTGTAGTCTGCCAAACACCTGCAGGCCACGCCGCTGAGTATGACAATCACAGGCACATTGGCCACAACCATGAGTCCCTGCATCATATCGGCAATATCCCACACGAGAGAGGCTGACGCGACAGCTCCCAGAAATATCAGCAGAGACGCCACTATTCTCATGACTACAAGCTCAATCTTGCCGGCTTCTCTGCCCACAATAAACTCATAGCAGCTCTCGCAGTATGAATAATTTCCTATCAGGGTTGTGAAGGCGAACATGCACATTGCTATAGCGATAAATGCAGGTCCGAACCCTCCGAATACGGAAGCCAGTGAATCCTGCACGAAACCTGCCGCATTTGGACCGTCAGGCAGATTGTAAGCGGAAGAATCCACACCTGAAGACAGACACATGAATGCAGTAGCCGTACATATGAGAAGAGTATCGATAAATACCGACAGCATCTGTACCAGTCCCTGCTTGGCCGGGTGTGATACGTCAGCTCTGGCTGCAGCATTAGGTGCTGAACCCATACCTGCCTCATTGGAATAGAGACCTCTCTTGATTCCGTACATTATGCACGATCCCGCGAAGCCTCCGAATATAGCGTCGAAGTCAAATGCACTCGTGAATATAGCGCCGAACATGCTTCCCAGATTAGGTATGTTAATAACCAGAACAATCAGAGATACCAGCACGTAGGCAACACCCATAACCGGCACGAGGACCTCCGTTACGTGAATGAGTCTCTTGGCTCCGCCCAGAACTATAACACCGAAAATAACCGCCAGAATAATGCCTATGATAACCGGTGTCATCTTCTCGTCATAGAAATCGAACGCACCGAAGGTGGACTGAAGATTGTAGGAAGCCAGCATGTTGTATCCCACCATGTAAGTGAAAATTATGAAGATGGAGAATATAACTCCCAGCCATCTCTGTCCCAGAGCCTCCTTCATATAGTAGGCAGGTCCGCCCTTGGATGTTCCGTCATCATCCCGTTTCTTATAAATCTGCGCCAGCGTCGACTCCACGAAGGCCGAAGCGCCTCCGAAGAAAGCAGTGATCCACATCCAGAATATAGCTCCCGGACCTCCGCATATTATCGCAGTTGACACTCCTATGATATTACCTGTACCGACTCTGGATGCTGTGGACACCATGAGGGCGCCAAAGGATGAAACTCCTCCTTCGTGGGGCTTCTCCATGATAACCTTACAGGCTTCCCTGAACATTCCCACCTGAAGGAATCCGCACCTGAAGGTTAGAAATATGCCTCCCGCCACCAGAATAAGCGGTACAAACCAGGGCTGATAGAGCACATTGCTCACAGCCAGCACACAATTGTCAATCGCATGTACCATAACAAATCCTCCTAACAAAATAATCATCTGAATTATATCAGAGGCACTGCTGTAAATATAGTGCTTTTTAATACACCGTAAATGTGATATTCTGTCAGTAATGACTTAAAAACGGGAGGATTACTATGAGTCTGCAGGAATCAGGAGAAATGTATCTTGAAACTATATATATGCTTTCACTTGAGAAGCCCGATGTGCGGGCTGTTGACGTGGGGGACAGAATGGGCTATTCAAAACCCAGCGTAAGCCGTGCAATGTCCATTCTCAAGAAGGATGGTTATGTAATAACGGATGATGACGGGTTTCTCAGGCTTACGGAATCCGGCCTCAGGGTGGCCGAAACCATGTACGAACGACACAACGTACTGGCCGAAATTCTCATGGAGCTTGGCGTATCCAGGGAAGCCGCCTATGAAGATGCCTGCCGTATAGAGCATGTGATCAGCGACGAATCATTCCGCGCCATGCGGAATCACTGGGAAAAGCGGAGGGACTAATCCTCCGCTTTTCTTATGCCTGATGTTTTCAATACGAACTGCACAGATTTAACGTTTGTGTTCTTATCGGATATGAAGGATTTGACCCGGCCGTCGTTTCTGAACACAGAGGTCATCTCTTCAATTGTTTCTGATATTATCTCACCTATTCCGGAAACCCGACTGTTAAACTCACCGGTGCCCTCCAGCAGGCCGTCTGTTCCTCCCGCCAGCTGCTCTGTTCCGGAGGAGAGCTCCTCCGCACCCGTACGCAGCTTGTCTATACTTCTGTCAACTCCGTCAAGATACTGCTCCATTCCTTTTATCATGCCGCTGTTTCCTTCGAGGAGTTTTATGAGCTGCTCGCAGAGAGCCTTCTGCTGAGGCGTCATAGCATCTCCGTATGCGGCAATAAATGCTTCCGCCTGTTCCTTCATGGCAGCATTTCCCTGCAGAATCTGTCCCGGGTCTGCACCATTCTCTTTCATAAGAGCGCTGAATGCACTGTAGCTCACTCCCTCGTCAAGAGCTTTCAGCCCGTCCTCCAGCTGAGCGGCGCCGCCGGCGAGAGCTTCCGCTCCGGAATTGATTTCACCCGCGCCTTCATGTATTGCTTCACTGCCTTTCTCCAGAGCCTCCGCACCGGACATTATTTCATCATCACTCACATCAATATCCATATTCAGCCTTACGCCGTTCAGCTTGATTTCATCCATTTCGAAATCCGTAACGTCAGCTGTAATTTTCATTTCTCCGCCTTCGCCGGGCAGAAGCGTGTATGTAAGCTGTTTGTCGCTTCCCACATTGGCAATTGTTGCCCCTTCGGCAAGAATGTCTCTGCAGTAGTTTCCGTCAAGAGTCACTATTACCTGAAGCGCATAGTTCTCATAGAAGAAACTGTCACATTTCCTGTTCTCGCTGATGTCTATATCTATTTCCAGAGCTCCGCTCCTGCCGGGCAGTTCCCCGGCACTGCAGGCTTCACCGTCCATTCTGTAGCCAATATACACGCTCCACGGAAGCTCTGCGTCGTTCATGATCCCCTCGTAATAAAAGGGTGTATTCGAGGCCTTCACGGTAACCTCATTCCCGCTGTATCCGATTTCGTCGGAGGTAGTCAGGTTGGTAATCTTCTCGTATTCACCGTAGTCTGTCACATTTTTGTCTTCGAATATGTTTACCGCATAGATTTTCTCCACTCCGCCGTCGGAATCCATGTTCCCGTACACGACTTCCTCCTTCTCCGGGATGCTGTCTGCACAGGCAATCTGCGGTGCGCAAAGTCCGAAAACCATCATCAAAGCCATAATATATGGCACTGCTCGTTTCATCTTGTTTCTCCCCCTGTTAATAAATAATCTGTCGAATAAGTACAGAAACCCCGGCAGCACGAAGAACACCACCAGCATTGAGCATACCGCTCCTCTTCCTATGAAGACTCCCAGCTGCTGCAGAACTCCATGGGACGAAACAGTCCCGATGAGAGTTCCGACGATTGTCAGAGCCGTTCCCGACACCAGAATTGACGGTACAGTTGAACGAATTGTCTGCGAGATTGATTCCTTCCGGTCAAGACCGGCCCTGTAATCTCTGTACCTGTCTGTGAAGAGAATGGCATAGTCAACCGTGGCGCCAAGCTGAACCGTGCTGATTATCAGGTATGCTATATAAAATATAGGTGTTCCCGTGACAAATGGTATCGCAGTATTTATCCATATGGCACCTTCTATGCTCATGACGAGAATCAGAGGCAGCAGGAAGGATCTCATCATAACCATCATAATCAGATACACGGCTGCGATCGCTATCAAGTTGACCTTGAGCATGTCCTCAGTAATCGTCTTCATCAGGTCATAGTTACTTACCCCGATCCCTGCCAGATGATACTCCCCGGGATAATATTCATCAGCCGCTTCTGTTATATCTTCAACCAGACCAAAGGCTTCAGCTCCTTCGTTACCCATATCAGCCGAGATCACCAGCCTCGTATAATGTTCCGAGTTGAACAGGGCTGCTTTGTCTTCATCAAGATATGACACAGGAACCTCGGCTCCCACAGTGTCAACATACGACATTACTCCCGAAACACCGGAGAAATTCTGTATCGCTGCTGACAGAGCCTTCTCCTTATCCGGGCTGCCCTTAGGCACCATTAACGCATAAGTGTCACGTTCGCCGAAAGCCTTCTCTATCCTGTCGGTATCCTGACCAAGCTTCGTGTCACTTCCGAATATTTCTGCCGACCCGTAATAGTAAGAATTGCTCCCCGATGCCATAAATGCCGGAACCACAACTATCACAAACACTACCATGCATGGAATCATAATATTTCTCACAACCTTGCCCATGCCGGCAAAATCCGGCATCAGTCTTCTGTGCTCCGTCTTCTCGATGAGCTTGCTCATCTGCAGATATACCGCCGGCATGAAGACGAATACGGAAACAAGGCTTATAGCCACGCCCTTGGCGAGAGCCCACCCCAGATCGGGACCTATAAGAAATCTCATGAGGACCAGTGCCATGAAACCGATTATTGTCGTGAGGCCGCTTGACAGTATTGAGCTTGTGCCTTTGCAGAGAGCTTCAACCATTGCCTCTGCAGGTGTATCGAAATCCTTGCTCACCGACCTGTACCTGTGTATCATAAACACTGCATAGTCCAGAGACACCGCCAGCTGCAGAACACTTCCCGCCGCGTTGGTTACGAAGGATATTTCGCCGAATATCAGATTCGAACCTGCATTGATAACTACAGCCACACCTATGGTAATAAGTATGATGAAAGGCTCAGCCCATGACTCAGTAGCCAGCACCAGTATAATCAGCACCAGCAATATTGCCATAATGGTAATCTGTTTAATTTCCTTGACTGTACTCTCTGTGGCAACGGCTGTGGAAACCGCATCCCCTGTCAGCGCTCCTTTATTACCGGCAATACTCTCTATCTCGGCCACAGCGGACAGTATCTTCTCTTTATCAACAGTAATCTGCAGCAGGGCATTACCATCACGATAATATTCCTCTGCCAGTTCACCGTCCATCATCTCCCGTGGGATGTACGGATTTATGTAGTCATCCAGCCACATTACAGCAGATACTCCGTCCACCTTCTCAATTCGTTCCTTGTACTCTATCGCCTGAGGCACCGTGATATCCTCCAGCATGAGACGGCAGTTGGGAACTCCTCCTTCATATTCGTTCCCCATTATATCCAGTGCGCGAGTGGAAGGACTGTCCTCAGGCAGGTAGTCCTTCATATCATAATTCACACCCACCATAGGTTTCATTATCCCGCAGGCTACAGCCACAAAAATGAAAACTACGATTATCGGTATTCTGTGTTTCGTTATTCTTAAGAAAAATTTGCGTTTCATGGTAATATTCTATCAGATGCTTCTTTCCGAATTAAAGGGACAATGTTACACATTTGTGTAATAAATGATATAATGCTACCATGAAACACGAAGAAAAATCACTGAAGACAAAAAAGTCTCTATCCGCCTCCCTTAAAAGGCATATGAAAACCGAGCCTCTCAACAGAATCACCGTCCAACAGCTCATAGAGGACTGTAACCTTAACAGGAAGACATTTTACTATCATTTCAGAGACATCTACGATCTCCTGCATTGGACATTTACCGAAGAATCCGTCGGAGTTATTAAGAGATTCAATCTGACGAATGACATGGAATCCGCCATCGACTTCATCATGGACTATGTGGATGAGAACAGAAATGTTCTGAACTGCGCCCTGGACTCTCTCGGCCGGGACCTTCTCAAAAAGTTTTTTTATAACGACTTTATCGAGGTGGTACGTGCTCTCATTCTGGATCTGGAGAATAAGCTGGGCTCATCACTGCCGAATGACTTCCGGGAATTTCTCTGCGCCTTCTACACTGAAGCCACCGCCGGTGTCCTCTGCGAGTGGATTAAAAACAGCGACAATCACGACCGCAACACCACCAAGGAGAACATAACCTTCATAATGTCGGAGTCCCTGCCGAATATTATCAGAAGCAAGAGCACCCGGGACAATGCCTAGGTGCTCTGCTTTTGTGCGCATATTATGGCCTCCCCCCTACCTGTAGGTAGAGAACACTTTTGTGAAATCCTTCTCTCTCACCCAGAACACTCCGCAGTTGGTGAAATCCGGTGAGCGTGTCGCTTCATCAAGAACAGAGAATCCCACCTTGCCACCCTCGATGCCACGTACATATGCGTACACATCCTCATCCGACGACAGTGTCGACTTGTAAATGTTCCCGAACTTAATCTCCGATGGTTTCATAACTGTTACCTCCAATCCCTTTTTCATATCATTGTCAATTATTTCCTTGTGAATCTTCTGACTTCGTCTTTAGTTAAGTCTGTGATTCTCTTATCTATACTTCTTGCATATTTCGACAAAGCCGGAAGATCAATATTACATGACGGAGCACTTTCATATGGATCAGGCTCGTCATAATAACCTGCCGGAAGAGGTTCTCCCTCCAGAAACTTAGGTAGCTCCATTGGTTTAGTTCCATTCATATGTATACACCTCCAATAAACGCTTTGCAGCAGCTTCTTCAATCATAATCTGATATGTGTGCAAATACCCTAGATGAATCGCTCCAAATGTTTTGATGTAATGTTCCACTAATTCGCTGCTAGCAGCGAAGCCATGCATAACACCATCATATCCCCACTCAATCGATTTATCGGCAGCTATTGCAAACAAGTGTCCGCCTACACCCTCATACTTCTGCTTTCCAAATTCATGTTTGTTATTCCAAGGAGCGGTACATGCCCAGTGAATATAGGCCGCTTTTGAGTTTCTGTCATTCTTCACTCCAACCAACCCTTGTATTTCGTTACCGTCTCCCAATGCCAAAGCACATACATCAACATCTCCTGGTATTTCGTTCCAATTAATCTGCCAACCATTGTTCTCTTGAAAATTTCTCAAATAAGAACGGCTCTGAATCTTGAAAACAACCGTATCTTTAATTTCCCCTGTTTCTGTGTCTTTCAGACATGAAACGATTTTATCAATCCATATGTCTAAACACCCTTGTTCGACTTGTGTCATCTTGTGTATCCCTTTGTATATTAATTATACTAAACAACCCCTTTTAGCTCAACAATTGAAAAAGAGCATATAACATCTATGCCCTTTATACCATATAATTTAATTACTGTCAATTATTTCCTTGTAAATATTTACATATTATCGTGTCCCGGCGGCCTCAGGTCTTATCAGGTGCACTGTTGAGTATTCTCCGTTATACTCATAGCCCAGCTTCAGAGCCATGTGAAGAGATATTTCGTTGGCTGCATCCCAGCATGGTCGTATTCCTCTGGACAATCCAGTAGCGCATGACCTCTTCTGCGTTGTTCGGGTGACACTCCAGAAGCAAATCCCGTCGAACAGTGGTTCAATAGCTCTGCGTTCTTCCGGTTTTATCTCATGCATGATTTCACTTCGCTTCGTGAGCAGCCATAATGACTTTTGAACTCATTTCAAAACATCTTTATCCTTTAGATACACTCCGACTTCCATAATGAAGAATTTTGCCTTCTGTAAAATTTCTTCCGCTTCCTCTTTATTAGTCTTTTATGCTGCCTGCCATAACAATACTCCTTCATTCTGGATGTTTCTGTAGAATGGCATGACATCCTTCCATTCTTGGAACTTATCATAATCAATTCTTACAACAGAAAGAACCTTATCATTTTCCAGTTCCAAATCCACAACAAGGTCAAGCAACCTTTCATACATATCCTTCGTCGCTCCCGCCTTTATAAGTACAGCGACATCTACGTCAGACTCGCTTGTCTCTGTTCCTCTGGCGACGGACCCATATAGAACAATCCTGTCAACCAGATTTCCATAGATTTCTACAATTCCTGAAATCAGGCTGTGTAACATATTGTCAATATTCATGTTCCGCCTCCTTCTTTATTCTGACAATATTTTAGCATATTCTTCTTTGGATATACAGTAATACCTATCAATCTTCTCATCCTCATGACCTGCCACATAAGAAGAATCGCTTAATTTATCCTTAAAAAAAGGAGAGCCGCAGTCGACTCTCCTTTTATCATTCAATTTCAAATACAGCTTACTCCCACTCCTTTATTCTAAAGTTTACCTGGCCTAATCGCCTTGAAACTCCGTATTTTTGCCGTTCGTTATTGAACCGTTTTTGCTATTTGATTCTATTTTTTTGTGCTCCGCGCGTCAAAAATGCGTCAGATAATATCTACTTCTCTAAGGAACTCTTTCACCTTATACCACTAAAAAATATGGCGGGTGTCTTACCCGCCATATGATGGACCCGGGTCTTTCGACCAGCCCAAAATAAACGTATTAATTATATCTGTGAAGATATTGTAACGCTTTGACTGAAAAATCAACTTCCTAATGCCGCATTTTTACAGCGATGCCTTTGCTAATTTTTTTGCCACGCGCGTTGTTACTTCAATGTAATAATCATAGTCTGAATCAGAAAGTGAATCCTCATCAATTGCATCAATCTTTTCTGCAAATTCACCGTACTGCGTCATCATATCTGCATAGTCAGACAGCATTGCAGACGTATCATCGCTATCATTGTATTTTTCCATAAATGCAATGTAATCATCCATAAATGCTTCATACTCGTCCATGGTTTCCTTGAAATCAGCAGAGGTTTCTTCTTCAGCTTCAGTAGTTTCCTCCTCATCATCGGAATTCAACCATTCGTTGTATTCGGCCGAGTATAAATAGATTGACATATCATCCCCGAAATTATAAACATTCAATAACCAACCGTCTTTATTTTCTGCCGTGTACTCATAGTCGCCGTCTGAACTTGACGAGTCCTTATTTTCAGTGAATCCTTTTTCCTTACATGCTTCAATGTAGGCCTTACATGCTTCTCCTCCATCAACAGTAACGTCAGCATTAAGGTTTTCCATTCCTTTTTCATCGTCAACAGAAATATACGTAATTTCGCCTTCAGGAGTAGGCAGCATTTGAGCTATTTCATTATCCGCAGGCCAATCATACGTTTCTTCTCCGCCGCCACAGCTTCCTATTGCCCCTAACAGAATAACAATAAGAACGATAGCACCGATAATTATCCATTTTTTCTTTTTCTTCTTTGGTTTTTTGCCAACATTTACGGAAGGATTCTGATAGTATTCATATCCTTCACTTGTGCCGCTTGTGCTTTTAACTTTTTCATTTGCATCAAAGTATACAACGCCATCATCTTTAGGAATTTCATTTTCTGGAATCTCTTTACTAGTCACTTCTTCCTGCGGTTGCTCTTGAACAGTTTTTGCTTCATTACCTGCAATATCAGCAACCTTTTTGTTGTACTCTTCTTCAGTTAAAACGCCAGCGTCCAAAGCATCTTTAAGCTTTTGTAAAATCTGTTCATTCGCCATAACTTTTCCTCCTGTAACAAAGATGTACCAACTGTTATTACTGACTTAATTCTCTATGAATGATTAAGCCATTTTTATCCTTTTCCTTATTGAGCAGGATTTTCACTATATCAATTACCCAACCGATGCAAAAGACTCCACATGTTAGCAGATACACTATTCCCATGCCAATTTTGCCTTCATAGAATTTATGAACCCCCAGCCAGCCAAGGAAAATAGCTAACAGTAGAGTTATTAACCAGTCTTTTGGACTGATTTTCACGTTGCCATACACCCTTACGTTTGGCATTTCAGCAACAGGGGAATATTGAGCGTCAGGGGCTTTTGCAACAGCTTTCTTAAAACCACAATATTCACATTCCCCATCAATCAGCATTGCTCCGCATGCTGGACACTTTCCATCCATTTCTGTTCCTCCCTATTACAATCCCATTATTTCCTTCTTTTTTGCATCGAATTCTTCCTGAGAAAGAATTCCTTCATCCAGAAGTGTTTTCAGTTTTTTCACAGTTTCTATTTGCTGATCGAAACTCATTGCCGGAGCCGTTCCGGCTTGAGGGGTTAATCCTTGTGCCATATTCATGCCGAAAACAAGACCTGCGCCACCATCTCCTAGGCCATTATCCTGAATTCCTTGTGCTATTTTCTGCTGAGCACCTATATTAGAAGCCTTCTGAGATATATCATCATATGCCTTAAGATTCATCTTATTGGATGAGTATTGCTTTACTAATTCCTTTGATTCAGGCGCAAATTCTATATCTTGAATTCCAACACGCACAATCTTGAAACCAAATCTTTCTTCCCAAGATCCCGCATTATTGGGATCAGTTGATATTGCTTCCGCCAAATCATTTGCCTGAGACGGCAATTGCGATATTCTATACGTTCCAGACAGTTTGTTAATTGCAACCAAAAATGATTGAAGGAATTCACTCATAAGTTGAGTTCTCGCCTCTTTACTTCCAAACGAATATGATAATGTATTTGCAGGGACAAAATTTCTAACAAATTTTACAGGATCAACAATTTTAAGCGAATATGTTCCATATGCTTGAATCTCAAGGTCTGTACCGTAAAACATATCGTTGTACATTACCGGACCTCTTGTCCCAAATTTTAAGTTCCTTATCTCTCTTAAATTTATAAATGCTATAAGTGTCTGAACCGAAGGCTGACCACCATACTTAAAACGATCTTTTATTTGCCCTGCTAACGGTGACAGAATGCCGTTACCATCAAATACACTTTCCTGTCCATTCTGATATACATATCCTCCCGGCTGTGTGATTACAGCCTCAATTCCTGCCTGACTAAAAATGAACGCTGCAGTATTTTCCGGTACAAATATTTTCGAATTGTTTGTTATTACGCCTGCCGAATGATTTATGTTGGATCCTTTTCCGTTATTTGATACCTGAATCAAGCCTGGAGTAACCGCAGTTTGTTCATCAAAAGGACCTGCCGTGACTATTTCTCTCCACTGATCTGCAAATGTTCCAGTCAACGCTCCTGAGAACGCTTTAATTAGTCCCATCTTTAACCTCCTACTTAATCATCTGTTCCATATCACAGTATTCACATCGAACCATTTGCCCAACAACTCCAGTAACCGGAGCTCCACATCCTATACAACTTTGAGTAGAACGTTTTGCGCCAGAAGAAAGTTTCTGGGCTAATTGCGGTTCACTGTCCATGCCGAATGCACTTTTTAATATCCCGGCAACTGTTCCAACAGTTCCCTGCATTTTTGATTCATCATACACAACATTATAAGGATCACCTGTCGCCAGTTTATTAATTTCATTAACCCACCTTGCAACCTCACGAGTTCCATCAATATTAAAACCGTATGCTAGCTCCTGCCCATTTTTTAAATATATTTGCAACTGAAGCGAGTTGTTTGATGGATTACGACCATAAAAGGCTTGTGCTCGATCTCCATTAACTTTTACCGCCTTAATTGGAATTGGCGTTACTGCTTTTGTGCCGCCAAATGTTCCACGCTTTATGTGAACAATATTTACTGTGGTAAGTAGCAGTTCGTCAGTATAACCAGACATAACTCCTCCGCTGCTTATCCCAGTACTTCTCATAATTATTGATTCATTTGGCATTAAATTATATTCAGCCATTTAATCACCTACATTAAAAATCTTCATTGTAGAACTAATCTGACATTTTATATTATACACCGCGAGTATTACTTTTGTATACTTTTGTAATATATTATTTTTCTTTTGTATACAGTAAACTTAAGAAGAGGTGAACTTAATGGAAAAGCTGATTCTTAAGCCAAACAAATATGGTAGTAAATCGTCAGTTGTATCAGCAAGAATCCCTGACGAAATGCTCAAAATGCTTGATGAAATATCAGCAGAAACTGGTAAATCAAGAAACGAAATACTAGTTGCAATGATAGATTTTGCTCTCGAAAATACTGAGATAGACAAAAATTGAACGGCATATACGCCGTTCTTTTTATTGTTTATGTGAATTGGATGCTTTATAAAACGGACAGTATATCCACTTCACTCTATAACTCTGCTTACATTCCTTCTCACAGGTCTTACATAACGGATGATATTCAATCCTGTTCTTGTCGTTTATGAAGAATGCCATTTCTTCTGTATATTTTTTCCCTCTTCTGGGCATACTATCACCTTCCTTCTACCTTTGATTTTACCCCGTGATTAGGGGTTGTTTTTTGCAATTTTCTTCTGTTTAAGCCCTGTTTTTTAAGCAACAGGACTCATGCTATTACCGTTCTCTTTCACAACTCTTATGTGTGGTTCTGTTGATGCTATTAAGCATGTTTGCAAATCCATCTGACTTTGGTTCCGGTCTTTCGCTTTCAGGCACTCTTCCCCACCTATGCATAAATCTGTTCAGTACCGAAATTGCACCTCTAACAATTTTTCTGAATCCACTCTTTATTTCGGTCCCAGTTTCCTGTTCTTCTGCAATCCGATTTATGATTTCTATTGTCTTAATGTCCTTCACAATCTCTCTGGGCATCCGCTGAGCTGCGAAATCAGCAGCATAATTCCATTCAACTACAGCTCTGTTGTTCTCTCTTATCTCCCATTCCATGGGATTGTTCTTCCCAATCTTCTTTGTGGGAAGATATATATCCGAGCTGTCATACACGCTGAGTTTTTCACTTTCATCTCGCACCATTGAGTTGATTAGGGCCACATATTCGTTTTTCAAATCCTTCAAATATCCTCTTTCCTTAAAGAATTTCTTCTTGCTGGCAAACAATTTTCTGCTGTACACTTCACCTTTCTTGATGATTTTGCATCCGCTGCGAATGTTGCCGGCGTCGTCCAGAATCTCTTTTTTGGTGCGAACATGCCTTCCGGTCTCATCATAAAACATATTTCTTGATGCGATTTTTATCTCCGGATCCTGCAGATACTCTCGTTCTGAGAATATTAAATGCATGTGGTAATTGGTTTTGCGCTGGTTATGATGCAAA
>JALFNS010000017.1 GCA_022773945.1 Clostridiales bacterium | reverse complement strand
TTCCTATCAAGGAGACTGTACGCAGCTTCAAGGAGATACTGGAAGGCAAGCATGATGAGATACCGGAGCAGATGTTCCTGTTTGCCGGCAGCATAGATGAAGTAGTAGAGAAGTACGAGCAGAGCAAGAAGGAAGCATAGTCATGAACAGTGTTAAGCTAGAGATAATAACACCTTCCAAGAGGTTTTACAGAGGAGACGTGGATCTTGTCATAGTCACCACCCTGGAAGGAGATGAAGGCTTCATGGCCGGTCACATGTGGGCCTGCAAGCTGCTCGAGGTGGGGGAGCTCTGGATTCAGGAACACGATGCCGGACCGGATACCTGGCGCGTGGCGGCGGTTGCCGGCGGCTTCATAGAGGTCAAGGACAGCATAGTCATCTATACCGACGCGGTGGAATGGTCTGAGGACATTGACATGGAGAGAGTTCTCAGTGAGAAGGCCAAGGCGGAGGACTGGCTCGTGCACAACGAAGAGACCGCCAGCGAAAAGGATATCGAACTGGCGCGCCGTGCCCTGGCCAAGGCGGAAACACGCACCAACGTGGCGGAAGGAGGCAAGAGGCATTAAGATGACGCAATGACACATAGTGTATCGGCTAAGTCTTCGCGACAGACAACCATAGATGCTCGATGAAAACAGAATCCCAGCCAAAACTCGCGACTTAGTCGCTCGGGCAAGGCTGGGATTTATATGTGGCGGTTTCTCTGCACAGACTCAATCTTTGTCCAATTTCATTGAAATCACCATTGATGGACAAATTACTGTCCATTACGTTAAGTCTTACAGGTAATGGGCAATTTTAGACAGAATTAAAACCATATATTTCCAGATGCTGTCCACTTTCTGTAAAATCAAGACAAAATGGACAAATATCCGGGAGGCTATTGTCCATTTAAGATAGATATAGTGAAAATGTACAAAAAACTGTCATTTTCACTCATTCCTCTCAAAATTGGACAATTCTCTTTCTTTATCCATGTCCATCAACATGCTTTCTATATGACTTATTGATTTTGACATTTTAAATATGCTTATAAGCAAATAGACAACTATTCCAACGGCTGCAAGCATAAGCACGCAATTAATAATCGCGAATAAGAATTCCATATCTCTAATCTCCTTATAATGCTTCTATATAAAGAAACAACAACAATTAAATGTTAATTTCACCCTCTGCCAGGATGGCGGCGGAGCCGCCTACTGTGATGGTTGCATTGCCTTCGGAACCCTCGCATCTGCAGATGATTCGCGACGGTCTTCCCATGGCTTCGCCCTGAAGGAAGGTGTATTCGCCCGGGCCTATGAAGCCTCCGCGGAGCAGATAGAAGGTCAGTGCGCCGCTGGCTGTACCCGTGGCTGCTTCCTCGTCAATATCGTAGAGAGGGGCGAAGTTCCTGCAGTAGGCTGCAGCTTCGGCGGATCCCATGGGTCCGGTGCCGCATACCGTATCCGATGCGCAGGAGCAGTCAAGAGTGCCGCCTTCGAGAGTGAAGGCGTGAACACCGGTAACTGACCGTGCTTCCGAAAGTGCCGACAGGGCCGGGAAGTCCGGGTTTATTGCCGCCAGCTCGTCCCGCGTGGACACCGGCATGATTATATCAGGGAGACCGGTTGAGATAATCTGCGGAAGCATGCCGTCCGGCAGAGCCTCCGAAACATCCAGTCCCATAATCGAATAGAGCTCATCAAGCTCCTGCGGATCGCTTATTTCGCCCAGAAACTGAGGGGCCGCCATATCCATGAAGACTGAGTCGCCTGCCGGAGTGATTTCAAGCTCTCCGGCTTTCGTTATATTCCGGCAGGTTGATTCCGGAGCCAGAAGACCTGCATCCGCGAGGCAGCTGAAGGCTGCGATGGTTGCGTGACCGCAAAGCTCCACTTCCGCCGCAGGCGTGAAGTAACGTGTATTGAAGCTGTTTCCATCAATTCTCTTAACGAATGCCGTCTCCGAGTAGCGAAGCTCGGCGGCGGTTTTTATCATGACCTCATCCCGTGGGAAATCGGATCCCTCGTCCAGGATGACAACACCGGCGGGATTGCCGCCGAAAAGATTGCGCGTAAAAGCGTCTGCAATATAGAATTTCATGAGCACCTCCATGGTTGTAAGCTGTAATTAACAAATACATTATACAATGTTTTCACCTCATATGTATGATAAAATGGACCTGACGGATAAGGAAAGGAGAGTGGGTAAATGAGATGGAAGGTTCCGGTGAGCTGGGGTCTGGCTCTGCCGGCGGTCTGCCTGCCGGTATTTCTGGAAGAGGCGGCACTTTCATACGGGCTGCAGCTTTTGTGTCTGGTTCTGCTGGCTGTACTAAACCGGGATATATTTGTTAAGGGCTTCAGAAGTCTGGCTAAAGGCCGGCCGGGCAGGGACAGTATGACGGCCGTGTCCGTATCGGTTCTGGTTATGATTCTCCAGTTCGCACCGGCCTGTGCGATTCTGGCTGTGGAGAGCCTGGGAAAATGGATTTTGCATGCATCCGGTGCGGGCGAAGACGAAGCGGAGCTTACGACTGCGGAAGAAACTGCGAGCCGGGTTGCGTCGGGGACGGCCTTTGCTGTAATGGGCGGCGCACTGATAGCGGGAATTGTCCGTGCGGCCGCGGGTGCCGACGTTTATCACGCAGCTGCAGCAGGCGTGGTGTTCTGCATGGCGATTTTCCCGGAGTCTGCAGTGACGGCGCTGTCGGAGCCTATCGCAAAGGCTGTTGAAGGCAGCGAAAAGCTCGGCGTGAAAATCAGAAACAGAGAGGTGCTGAGACAGGCATGGGCGCTGGACGAAGTGGTTCTGGACAAGAGGGGAACAATAACCGAAGGCATGCCTGAAATAACGGATATAATTCCTATAGAGGGATACTTCAATCTGCACATGGCAGGCGGACTGGAGTCGCGCTCGGCGCATCCTCTGGGACGTGCCATACGTGAGGCGGCACTGGAGAGACCGGGGCGTCTGGAGGAATTCGAGAATCTCAGAGAATATCCGGGACGCGGAGTGAGCGGCGAGCGAAAGGGCAGGAGATATCTGGCAGGCAATGAAACTTTCATGGAAGAGATGGGAGTAAAACCGGATTACAGGGAAGGCAGACGTCTTCTGAAAGAGGGCAAGACGGTCGTGTACTTCGCAGCGAGCGAAACAATCGTCGGGATAATCGCACTGCGTGACGGTCCGAGGGCGACCGGCCTCAGAGCCGTGAGGATGATTGAGAGTATGGGAATCGATGTGACCATGCTCACGGGCGACAGCAGAATCACGGCTGACGCAATATGCCGTGAGGTGGGTATTGACAGAGCCATCGCTCAGATAGTGCCCGGAGAGAAGCAGAGGATAATATCGGAACTGCGCAAAGGCGGCAGGCGAAAGGTCGCCATGGTAGGAGATCAGGTCAGAGACAGAGCCGCCATAGAGAGCGCCGATACGAGCTTCGTTCTGGGAGGCGGACCGGAATGGGCTGATTCGCAGGTTGATGTGATTCTGGAGAGCAGCGATCTCTGTGATGTTGCCAGAACTGTACGACTGAGCAGGACGACAGTACTGAGAGGCAGAGAAAATCTGGTGATTGCGGCGGCCTTTGCGGCGGCGGGGCTTGCGGCCGCGGTGTGCTGCTTCTGCCTCGAAACGAGCTTCGTGATTCCGGTGGCAGGGAGCGCGACTTTCGCATACCTGGCTCCCGTTTGTGAAAAATTAAACAGCCGGCGAAACAAATAAGTTAACAAAAAAATGATAAAAAGACGTGAAATTCTCAAAAATGATACACAAATGAGACTTGTGCAGAGGCGATAAACCGTTGAAATTTCAACGTTTGATACAAAAACCGCAAAAAAACGAGATAAAATCTGAAAATTACAGCACATTAGTTATTCATAAAGTTTAATCATTGAGCTATAATTGTCATACAGGCATGAGGAATATGCCGGAAGTTATACCGATGTTGCTATTCAGGGCAACGACAAAAGTACATTTTTCAAATTTAAGGGAGGTCATAAAATGACTGAAAGAAACATGACTAAGGCTTTAGAAGAAGCTAAGAGAGTTGTCGCAATGATCGAAGCCGAAACTCTGACAGATGAGCAGAAAAAGGCTATCCATGACGATTCTATCAAGAACTTCAACGAGAACGTAAACCCGGGCTGGCTCGAGTACAGAAAGTCAGTATCAACTGACGCTGCTTTCGTAGAATGGGAAGATGAAGGCGACGTATTCAGAGATCTGAACAACACTGAGTTTATCGACTGCTTAGGCGGATTCGGTATCTTCGCTTGCGGACACGGAAACCCAGAAATCAGAAAGACTGTACAGGCTCAGCTGAACAGATATGCACTTCACTCACAGGAACTGGTTGACCCGCTCAGAGGTTACCTTGCTAACCTTCTGGGAATGATCACTCCGGGAGATCTGCAGTACTGCTTCTTCTGCAACGGCGGTGCAGAGGCTGTAGAAATGGCTCTGAAGCTGGCTAGACTGGCAACAGGCGGCAGATGGTACATCTCAACTACAGGTGCATTCCACGGTAAGTCAATGGGCGCTATCTCCATGGGTGGTAAGGCTGCATACAGAGAAGACTACATCCCTATGATTCAGCAGGTACAGCACGTTAAGTACGGCGATGCTGATGCAGCTAGAACAGCAGTAGAAAACCTGATCACAGTTGGTGAGAAGGTTGCAGCTATCATCGTTGAGCCTATCCAGGGTGAAGCCGGCGTTATCATCCCACCGGATGGATACCTCAAGGCTCTCAGAGAGATCTGCGACGAGCACGGCATCTGCCTGATCTTCGACGAAATCCAGACTGGTCTCGGACGTACTGGTACAATGTGGAGATGTGACTACGAGGGAGTTACTCCTGATATCATGACTTATGGTAAGGCTTCATCAGGTGGTCTGGTTCCTATCACTGGAATCATCGCTAGACCTTGGACTTATGAGAAGTCAGGCGTAGGTACAGGAACTGAAGGAAAGATGTTCGACAATCCATGGATTCTCGGATCACCTACATTCGGCGGAAACCCTCTCGCTTGCTCAGCATTCATCTCAACTATCAGATACATGCTCGAGAACGATATTCCTGGACAGTCAAAGGCTAAGGGCGACTACTACCTCGAAGGCCTGAAGAAGCTGCAGGAGAAGTACCCTACAGTTCTGACTGAGTTCAGAGGATCCGGAATGCTGATCTGCATGGAATTCCCAGAAGCAGAAGTTGGTTACAACGTAACTAAGGAGCTCTTCGCTCAGCACGTAATGACTGCAGGTACACTCGTAAATGCTAAGACAGTAAGAATCGAGCCACCTATCACTCAGGCTTATGAGACTATTGATAAGGTTCTGGCTGCTCTGGACGTAGCACTTGCTAAGACTAAGGAAGCATTCAATCTGTAAATAGACATCGGTGTAATATTCATCTATTACCATTAAAGCCCCGCCGCCCGGCGGGGCTTTAACTGTATAGGACTATTTAAATACATAAGAAATACAATATTTTGTGCAGAATATACTGGACTAATTTAGTCAAGTGTGCTATTATTAAACCATCAAATAAGACATTAGAAAATCTTGAGGAGGAATAAAATGGATAACAGAAAATATTGTTGCAAAGCATGTGATTACGTATATAACCCTAAGAAAGGCGACCTGGAAGGTTCAATCGCTCCGGGAGTAGCATTCGAAGATTTACCTGACAACTGGATCTGTCCGCTCTGCGGAGTAGGCAAAGAGTACTTCGAGCCGGTTGGAAGCGAAGAAGAATAAGATTGATAACTGCGAAGTCATTGCCCTGTGTAATTGAATACACAGGGCTTTTTGTGTTAGAATAGCCGGGGAGGAAAATGTATGACGTACCGGGTCAGGCTCAATGTGTTCGAAGGTCCCTTCGATCTGCTGGTCTATCTCATAGAACGGGCGGAAATGAGCATTTATGACATTAAAATATCAGAGATAACGAGCCAGTACATGGAGTATTTGGAGGAAATGCGGTCCGAGGACGTGGCCCTGTCGGCGGAGTTTATGGTGCTGGCGGCGGAGCTTTTGCAGATAAAATCCAGGATGCTGCTGCCGCGTACGGATGCGGAGTCCACGGACGCCGCGGTGAAGGAGGATCCGCGGACGGAGCTGGTGGAAAAGCTGCGTGAGTACAAGAAGTACAAGGCTGTATCCGAGATGCTGGAGGCCGCCGGCGAGGAGGCCCGCTGCTGTCTCGAGAAGCCGCAGGAGGATCTGGCGGAGTACACCGGAGATCCGGACGAGTACCTGTCTCTGGACATTGAGGAATTCCGCAAAGCCTTCAGCGCCTTCCTCCGGAGAAAGAAAAAGCTGGAGGAGATAAGGGCGCACCACCGCAGGAGCGAGAAGCAGCGACTTACCACGGAAGTCAGGATGGGCGATATCCGTGACTATTTCCGGGGAAGCAGGCAGGAGGAGGCCGACTTCAGAGATCTGGTCAAGGAACGTGAGAGCCGGTATGACATATCCGTCACATTCTCGTCCGTGCTGGAGATGATGAAGAGCCAGGAGCTGGATGCGGAGCAGGAGCGGATTTTCGGAGATATTACGGTTAAAGCGCAGAAGGGATTATATGAAAAAACAGAAAATCAAGTCGGCGATTGAATCCATGATGTTCGTGTGGGGGCAGCCCCTGAGCGTCAAGGACATGGCGGACATATTCAACGAAGATAAAAAGGAAATCTACGGACTTTGCAGGGAGCTCCAGGAGGAGTACGAGCAGGAGGGCAGAGGCATCGTCATTCGTGAGGTGAACAGGAGCTTTCAGTTCGTGACCCGCAAGGAGAATCTGGACTATATCGAGAGACTCTGCACACCGGTGAGAAAGAAGAAGCTCTCGCAGTCGGCTCTGGAGACTCTGGCTATCGTGGCCTACCGGCAGCCGGTGACCAAGGGCGAAATAGAGAGCATCCGCGGAATCAGGTGCGACAGGGTAATCGAGGGTCTGGCGAAGAAGGGTCTGGTGACGGACGTCGGCCGGGCCGATACAGTGGGACGGCCGGTGCTCTACGGAACGACGGACGAGTTCCTGAAGCAGTTCGGCTTCACCAGCCTGAAGGAACTGCCGGACATCGGAAGCTTCGCTGAAGCGGACGGCGAGGACAGAGAGCGGGAACTCCTGGAGGGACAGCTCTCCATGGCGGACATATGAGTGAGAAGCAGCCCTGCGTGTATATGCTCCGGTGCGGCGACGGGAGCCTCTATACAGGCTGGACCAACGATCTGGAGCAAAGGCTCAAAGCCCATTCCTCCGGAAAGGGTGCCAAATATACGAGAAGCCGCCTGCCGGTGGAGCTTGTTCACGTGGAGCTTTGCGGGAGCCGCGAGGAAGCACTGCGGAGAGAGGCGGAAATTAAAAAAATGGACAGACTCTCGAAACTGAGACTTATCGAGGGTGATTGTTGACAATATGGACTGAATTAGTATAATTAAACATATAGTGCATTTGTGAAAGGAGCATAATAATGATAACAAAGGTTACAGATTGCATTGCTTATGTGGGAGCTAACGACCATGAAATAGATCTTTTCGAAGGTCAGTACGTGGTTCCTAACGGCATGGCCTACAATTCATATGTGATTATGGATGACAAGATTGCCGTTATGGATACTATTGACAAGAGAAAGACGGATGAGTGGCTCGAGAATCTGGAAGGCGCCCTTGAGGGAAGAAATCCGGATTATCTGGTTGTTCAGCATATGGAGCCGGACCACTCCGCATCCATCGGAGCCTTCATGGTTAAATATCCGGAGGCTACTGTAGTTGCCAACAAGAAGACCTTCAGAATGATCGGCCAGTTCTTCCCGGGTCTGGAGATAAAGAACACTCTGGAAGTTGAGAACGGGGATGCACTGGAGCTGGGATCGCATACACTGAATTTCGTATTCGCACCGATGGTTCACTGGCCTGAGGTTATGATGACATATGAATCCTCAGAGAAGATTCTCTTCTCCGCTGACGGCTTCGGCAAGTTCGGAGCTCTCGATGCCGATGAGGACTGGGCATGTGAAGCCAGAAGATATTATATAGGAATCGTGGGCAAGTACGGTCCGCAGGTTCAGAATGTGCTGAAGAAAGCAGCCGGTCTGGAGATCGAGAAGATCTGTCCGCTCCACGGTCCTGTGCTCACAGAGAACCTGGGCTACTACATCAAGCTCTACGATCTCTGGTCAGGTTATGTGCCTGAGACTGAAGGTGTCTGCATCTGTTACACTTCAGTATACGGCAACACTAAGAAGGCTGTTGAGATTCTCGCCGAGAAGCTGAGAGGCGCAGGCGTTGCCAATGTTGTTGTTAACGATCTGGCAAGAAGCGACATGGCAGAGTGCGTTGAGGATGCTTTCAGATATGACACTCTCGTTCTGGCTACAACAACCTATAACGGAGAGATATTCCCGTTCATGAAGCAGTTCATCGATCATCTGACAGAGAGAAACTTCCAGAAGAGAAGAGTTGCATTCATCGAGAACGGTTCATGGGGACCTATAGCAACCAGAGTGATGAAGAAGCACTTCGAGAAGTCAAAGGAACTCAGATTCGCTGAAAACGAAGTTACTATTCTCTCGGCTCTCAACGAGTCATCACTGGAGCAGATAGACAATCTGGCCAAGGAGCTGGCTGCAGACTACACACCGGTTGAGATGAGCGAAGAGAAGATCGATTCCTCCGCTATGTTCAAGATCGGTTACGGACTCTATGTTGTAACATGCAATGACGGAACTAAGAACAACGGTCTCATCGTCAACACTGTAACACAGGTAAGCAGCAACCCTGACAGAATCGCTGTCAACGTTAACAAGGCAAACTACTCATGTGAAGTAATCAAGAATACAGGCGTGCTCAACGTTTCGACACTTAACGAGACGGCACCGTTCAAAATCTTCGAGCATTTCGGATTCCAGACGGGAAGAAACGTGGACAAGTTCGACAAGGAAGTCTTCGGACACTGGGAGACAGCCTCCAACGGTCTGCCTTATCTGAGCAAATATGCCAACGCCTACATCTCACTGAAGGTGTTCGATGTTATCGATATGGGAACTCACCTCATGTTCCTCTGCGACATCACAGAGTCACAGGTTCTCAACAATGTTGACACTATGTCATACGCTTACTACCACAACAACGTTAAGCCGAAGCCGGTTGAAGACGTTAAGGGCTGGGTTTGCGACATATGCGGATACGTATACGAAGGAGACAAGCTCCCTGAAGACTACGTATGTCCGCTCTGCAAGCACGGCGCATCAGATTTCACGTACGTGGAGTAAGATGCATAGATGTGGCACAAGCAGCGATTCATATTGCGCATTGACAGAGAGAGTTGCGGCTTAAGTCCTCGTCGCAGCAGACCATAAATGCTCACTCGCAGGAAATAGAATCCCGGATAAAACTCGAGACTTCGTCTCTCGGGCATATCCGGGATTTTGCTATTTCCTACGCTCGTTTCGCATATGGTCTGACCTGCTTCTGCGGAAACAGCCGCAACTCTCTCTGTCAATGCGCTCATGACTGCTGCTCGGGTCACATGGATTGCCGCGGCAGAAACAGCCACAACTCATTATCTTATTGCTGTTCACAAAAAGATGTCATCTCTTAATGCAAATAGCTGTTTATGCACTTATCTTGTATAGATAACCGGCAAGAAAACACTTTCGCGTGTTATAGCGATAAAGATTTCTGACAAAATATCGGATATATGGTTTTTTTGTCAGTTTACGGGTGGATTGCTACGGATCAATAGGCGTGTTGAGATACTTTGACAGTGTCAAACAAGACAATATCCATATAATGGCAGTAAATATGTGGGTATATTAGAGTGTAATTATGCATATAGCTTATGTACTAAGATTTTACTGACAAAAGAGCCCTGAAATCTAAGGCTTTTGTCAGTAAATCATATGTTCATGAGTTTTGAGCCCGCGGTATGCACAGTTACGTCCACATGAAAGAACAGCAGTTCAATATCGCCGATAAAAATCCTAAATTCGTGTCGCAGACCGGCGCGGCTGCAGGGGCTACTTCTCCTCCTCCAGCGCCTGGTTCAGTGCGATGCAGAGCTGGTCTGCACATGAGGTCTTCTTGAAGCCGCAGGTGTTGCCGGCCAGCTTCTCGGTGATTTCGCCGACAGTCCATCCGTCAACCAGGGTGGATATGGCTTTAAGGTTTCCGTTGCAGCCGCCCATGAAGCTGATGTTGTGAACAACGTCGCCGTCAAGTTCAAATTCGATTAACATAGGACAAACGCCCTGTGGTACATATTCGTGTTTCATATTCTTTAACCTTCCTTACTGTTTTATGCTATAATACACAAGAAAAGTATAACACATAAACAGCGAAAGGGAATAGTGAGCATATGAAGAAACTGACAGGGATTATAGTGGCTCTCGTGGTCGCACTGACCGGAGGCGCGCTCATGCTGACAGGCTGCGGAGGCGGGAGCGAATCGGCGGAGCCGGAAGTTATAGTCAATCCCATAACGGGAGAGGAATGCGATGAGGAACTGCCGGCAAGACCGATTCAGGTGTCGATTGACAATGTCGGAGAGGCCATACCTCAGTCGAACATATCATACGCCGATATAGTATACGAGTTCCCGGTTGAGGGAGAACAGACAAGACTGCAGGCGATATTCTACGGAGACATCCCGGAAATTTTCGGACCTATCAGAAGCGTGCGCCCGTATTTCGTCGACCTGGCTGATATGTACAGCACTATATATGTGGCCCACGGCTGGAGCGGCACGGCCAAGAAGAAACTCCAGAACGGAAGCCTGCCGTATATAAACGCCATGGAGAACGATGCGGATTTCTACAGAGTGTCAGACAAGGCGGCCCCGCACAATTCATATATCGAATGGGATAAAGTGAAGGAAATCATAGACGAGAACGGCTGGTGGGACGAGAAGGCAAGCTTCAGAGGCTTCAAGTTCAAGGGCGACGAGAGCGAGGCTGCGGCAGAGAGTGAGACGGCAGACAGCGAGAGCGAAACCGAAGCAGTGGAGCCGGAGAAGTGCGATAAGGTATCCTTCGTATACAAAGGCAGCGCATGCGAGTTCACCTATGATCCGGAGACGGATCTCTATACGAGAACTGTCAAGGGCGCACCGTATATAGACAAGGAAACGGGAGAGAATGTTACAGTGAGCAACATTCTGGTACAGAAGGTGACAAGTGAAGTTCTCGATGAGAAGGGAAGACTCTCCATAGACCTGATGGCGGGTGGAGATGCCATGCTCTTCACCGGGGGAGAGGTGATTACCGGAACATGGACTCAGAAGAATCTCCACAACACCACAATATTCAAGGACGAAAACGGTAAGAAGTTCCGTCTTACCAAAGGCAAGTCCTGGGTCGAAGTGACCGACCAGACCTGCACCATAAGCTACTGATCAGACGATAACGTCCAGAAGCTCATCGGCAGTCACATCACCCAGGAAGGAGGCCAGATCGGCTCTGTCGAGGACTGATTTCAGAGCGTCGCGAGTGTATTCGACGCCGGCGAACATCTCCTCGAACTCCTCCACGGGTTTACTGCAGAAGAAATCACCCACCAGCTTAACACGGCTGATGCGGTGATTTTTTATTGAGAAATTGAACTCCACGTAGCCGCATCTGAAGAAGTCTCCTCTAGTCACATCGGCGGCAGGGGACTTGCCGAAGTTCCATGCCTCTGTTTCATATTTTTCCCTGCGCAGCTTCTCGATAGCGGAGAGCTGATCGTCGCTGAGCTTCATTTCCGTCAGATCGTATTCTCTGGCAAACCAGCTGAGCAGAAGCTCCTTGAAGCCGTCAACGTCCAGACCGGCAGCCTCTGCATGACCCTCTGAAGCGGCTTTGTCGAAGTAAGGCTTAAGATTGGTGACGCGGCTCTTTACTGATTTTGTGGCCTTTGACTTAAATTTGCCCTCCTTGACATTGAGAGCCTTCTGAACAGGCTCCATGTCCACATCGAACATGATGGTTCCGTGATGGAGAAGTTTGCCGCCGCTGAACTGCTGGGCATTGCCGGAGAATTTTCTTCCATCGACGAGGATATCGTTTCTGCCTGTCTGCTCGGCGGGAACACCGTAGGAATTGAGAGCCTTCACAACAGGAATGGTGAAGGTCTTGAAGTCAACCTTCGTGTTCACGTCCGGTATTATGAAGGAATAGTTCAGGTTGCCCAGATCGTGGTACACTGCGCCGCCGCCTGTGTTTCTGCGGACGACGTTGATTCCCTGCTCGCGTATATAGTCATAGTTGATCTCCTCGATGGTATTCTGAAACTTGCCGATTATCACCGAAGGCTCGTTCTGCCAGAGAAGGAGGATGGGAGTATCCCCGGCAACTCTGGTGAATACGTATTCCTCAAAGGCCAGATTGTACTGCGGTTTATTGTTAAGGTTTTCGATATAAATCATCTTTTCCATAATCTGAATTCCTTTCTGAGCTTGAGATAATCAATGATAACACATATAATATAGTTATGGCTACTTTAGAAATCATCACAGCACTGACAAAAACATTTATTATCATATTACCGGGATACATACTGGCCAAGCTGGGAATCATTCAGAAACAGCACACGGAGGGAATGTCATCTCTCATAACATCGGTGACTTATCCCTGCCTGGTAATAAGTGCCATGCAGATGGAATTCTCCTGGGAGATTCTAAACAACTGCAAGTATGTGGTGCTCATATTCATGTGCGTTATAGCCGTGTCAATGGGGCTCTCCAAACTGCTGACACGCATTGTCAGGATGCCTTCGTCCAAGTCGGGAATACTGGCATTCATGCTGGTCTTCGGCAATACGGGATTTATAGGACTTCCCGTAATGCAGGGACTCTTCGGGGATGAAGCGGTGTTCTACGGAGCACTCTGCGACTCCTCATATGACATATTCATGTTCACCGTGGGAGTCACACTGATCAGAAGCGCGGCATCCGAGGAGAAGATAGGCTTCAGGGATACGATAAAGGGACTGATAAACCCATGCTTCATCGGCGTTATCATAGGGCTGACTCTGTACATAAGCGGAATCACGCTGCCGGAGATCATAGGAACTCCCGTTGAGAAGCTGGGTGCCATAACAAGCCCTCTGGCCATGATAGTTGTGGGATCCCACCTGGCGAGAGTGAACCTGAAGGAGCTTGTGACGAGCAAGTCTTCATACCTGGTATGCGCCCTCAAGCTGCTTGTGGCACCGTCCATAGCACTGCTTTTCGTCAAGCTTATCATAGGCACGGGGAGTCTGATGGCTTCTGTCATAGTAATGCAGGCGGCAATGCCGGTGGCAATGTGTGCGGTAATCTTCTCGGAGAGGTACAAGGCGGACGTGGATTTTGCGACGAAGGGCGTGCTGCTGACAACGGTAATGTGTATAGTGACGATACCGCTGTTTGCCATTCTGGTGCACACTATTTAAATAATAAAAGGGTATAGGCGATAGACGATATGTTTAATATGACATCCGAAGAACTAATAGAATACATCCAGCTCTACTTCACTACGGGAGTGCGCTGGGTATGCATGGGGCTGGCTCTGCTGATACTGCTCCATCAGATTTTTGCCCTGCTCAGAATGAGAAATCCGTCTGAGATATGGGCTTATTTACGTTGCCCCGACGGCAGCAGCGTGCCTCTGACACACTGGGAGAACCTGGTGGGCAGAGCCAGAGGCTGCGACATAATACTGAACCTCAGCAGCGTTTCGCGAAGTCACGGAACGCTTATTCGCGATTCACAGGGCGTATGGAAATACAACGATCTGGAGTCGAAGAACGGATCTCTGATAAACGGCAGGAAGGTTACTGAACCGACGGTGGTGAAGAGCGGAGACGTGCTCACAATCGGCGGATCGGATTTTCAGCTCTACCCGGTGAGTCTTCAGGAGAGAATGGAGAACATCGCCAGGAGAAAGAGCAAGACGAAGATAACATCGCCATGGTTCAGCATGGTGGCTATAACCATATTCCAGCTTCTGGCGGTTATGCAGCTCAGGATAGGTCTGGGCGAGGAGTACACAAGCCAGATTCCTGTGGGATTCGCATTTCTCTGCATTCTGATGTGGGCCTACGTTATCGTAATGCGTGCTTTCAGGCGCAAAGGCTTCGAGGTGGAGATAATAGCTTTCTTCCTCAGCACCATGAGTCTGGCCCTGACGGCTACAGCCTTCCCTTCATCCGTAATGAAGCAGGCCATCTGCGTGCTTCTGGGACTGGCGCTTTTCATAGGAATGTGCTGGCTGCTCAGAGACCTTAACAGGACGAAAAGACTCACGTATGTGCTCATGGGACTGGGAGCGTTCCTGCTCCTTATCAACCTGGTCTTCGGAGCCACGGTAAACGGCTCGCAGAACTGGATAAGCATAGGAGGCTTCAGCTTCCAGCCTTCGGAGATAGTAAAGATAATATTCATACTGGTGGGAGCATCAACGCTGGACGAGCTTCAGAAGAAGAAAAACCTCATGACATTCATGGGATTCAGTATATTCTGCCTGGGATGCCTGGCGGTGATGGGAGATTTCGGAACGGCCATCATATTCTATGTGACCTTCCTCATCGTTTCCTTCCTGCGAAGCGGTGACTTCACCAAGCTGATTCTGATAATCGGCGCCACGGTTCTCATGGGACTTCTGGTGCTCAGATTCAAGCCGTATATAGCACAGAGATTCGAGACCTGGGGACACGTGTGGGAGGACCCGACGGGAGCAGGCTTCCAGCAGGTTCAGTCCATGTGCTCCATAGCCAGCGGAGGAATTCCGGGACTGGGAGCGGGCGAAGGAAACTTCAGCGATGTTGCCGCATCGAGCACCGACCTGGTATTCGGACTCATAAGCGAGGAGTGGGGACTGGTCATAGCCATTCTCTGCGTTCTCTGCATAATAACTCTGGGAGTGTTCGCATACCGCTGTATCATAGCGGGACGTTCAACATATTACAGCATAGCAGCCTGTGCCGCCACATCACTGTTCGTATTTCAGACTTTGCTGAATGTGTTCGGTTCACTGGATCTCTTCCCGTTCACCGGGGTAACCTTCCCGTTTGTATCTTCGGGAGGAACCAGTATGATAGCGTCATGGGGACTGCTGGCCTTCGTCAAGGCGGCTGACACGAGACAGAACGCCAGCTTCGCGATACGACTCGACAGGAAGAGCGACTTCAGAAACCAGTTGTCGGAGGGAGACTTCATCAACTCGGCGGATGCCTACGGTGTGCCTTTGCGCCCGCAGCAGGAGCCGCAGAGGAGGATGCGTCCGCAGCAGGCGCCGCGCAGGCCGGTTTCGCAGGACAGAGCCACCAGATATATAAGCGAGGAGGAAATGAGGCGCGAGACGGAGAGAAAACCTCACGTTGACGCGGCACATCCGAAGAAGGTCAGCTATCAGGATTTCAGCGATGACGATTTCTTCGGACAGTTTGACGCGCCGGCAGGTACGACGGGAAAGAGAGCTGAGAAGGAAGAGGCCCTCAGTCTTGAGGACATATTCGACGACTTAAGAGGGGATAAGAAATGAAAAAAATAGAAAAACGGGCGATAATGTGTCTCATGCTGGGAGTGCTCCTCCTGGGAGGCATATGCTATTTCGTATATCAGGATTTCAACAAGGGCGGCGACTGGGCCGTATATGAGGGAAACAGAGACGTTTTCGCCGCGGGAGACCTGGCCAAGGGAGCCGTGTTTGACAGAGACGGGGCGCTGCTCATGAGGAATACATCGGAGGGTATGGTGTTCAACGATGACTCTTCCGTCCGCAAAGCCCTCATGCACATTACAGGCGACAAGGATAACAACATCTCCACGGGAACCAACAGAGTGTTCATGAAGAAGCTCATAGGCTACGACTTCGTCAACGGAGTATACACTCTGAACAACGAGGGGCAGGACATAACGCTGACTCTGGATGCCGATGTCTGCGCCACGGCCTACAACGCTATGGCGGGACGTAAAGGCACCGTGGGAGTGTACAACTACAAGACGGGGGAAATCATCTGCATGGTGAGCACGCCGACATACGATCCGGCCAATCCGCCTTCTCAGGTTGAGGAAGGATCGTATATAAACAGATTCACCTCCGCAACCTTCGTTCCCGGCTCCACCTTTAAGCTGGTGACTGCAGCTGCATCTCTTGAGAATCTGGATGATGCGCTGACATACACGGTTAACTGCACGGGCACGCAGGACTACGGTCACGGCGACAAGGTCACTGACCTGTCGGCTCACGGGACGGTTGACCTTGAAGAGGCACTGGAGGTTTCCTGCAATATCTATTTCGGAAATCTGGCTGAGAAGCTGGGCAAAGGCCTCATCGAGAAGTATGTGGGCAAGGCCGGTCTGGACAAGAGCTATGATATAGACGGAATACAAACGAAGGCGGGAACCTTCGATTACACGAGCAATGCGGTTCAGCTGGCATGGACGGGAATAGGACAGCACCAGGATATGATCAACCCGTGCGCCATGATGATATATATGGGAGGAATTGCCGGAGACGGAACGGCTGTTGTGCCGACGATCGTAAGACCGGACAATATTGTGGACGAACAGATATCCAAGGTGACGAGCAAAATCACCACGGAGAAGATGCTGGAGTCTTCCACGGCCCAGACACTGAAGTCCATGATGGCCAACAACGTCGAGCAGCATTACGGCGGGGAATCCGGATTCCCGGGACTGAAGCTCTGTGCCAAGACAGGTACGGCAGAGGTTGGAGGAAACAAGCAGCCGAATTCATGGTTTGTCGGTTTTCTCGATGACGAGGTTAATCCATACGCCTTCGTGGTTCTCGTTGAAAACGGAGGCTACGGAATAGATGCCGCCGGTTCGGTGGCGAACAAGGTCCTCCAGGATCTTGTAAACTGATGATACTGATGAGACAGGAGGTATGATTATGTTGAAATTTGCTTTTATTGTCAATATGCCGGGACTGACTCCGGAGAATTTCCGCGGAGTGTATGAGAATGCGGAGAGCCACAACGAGATTATCGGTGTGGACAGTATGGATGCGGCTTCCGCACTGGTTGAACAGCTGTCGGGAGAGGGATTCACTCTCTACAATCTGTGTTCTGCATTCAGCGCTGACGACAGGACAGTGCTCCACGCACTGGCAGGTCCTGAGACCAGAATGGCGGCAGCAAGCTACAGTGAGGCCGAAGGAGCCAAGGTTGACGCTCTGGAGGATTTCTCAAGCTACGGTATCATCGTGCAGATGGTGGGAGTTGACGAACCTCATGTCCTCAAGGTTGAGGGACCGGACTTCAAGGCTGAGGCTATCTTCGTCAAGGATATGGAAGCAGCAAAGGCAGCAGCAGGCAAGCTGGTTGAGGACGGAGTGACTTTCATCGAGCTGTGCAGCTGGTTCAAGGGCGACATGGTTGATGACATCGTCAAGGCAATAGACGGTGCCGTGCCTGTAGGTTCAGCAGGACTCTAGAGGATTTCGCAGCTTGAATATGGAGAAAAAAGAAAAAAAGGACTTTTCGCGGCCGCTTCTGCGAGTGTTCCTCGGCTACTTCGGGCCTCATAAGGGGCTGTTCTTCCTGGACCTTTTCTGTGCACTGACGGCATCCCTCATCGATCTGAGTTTCCCGCTGGTTGCCAGGAAGGCCATGCATGACATGCTCCCGGGCAGAGAGTATGAGATATTCTTCAGGGTTATGGTCATCGTCGCGGTGGCTTTCCTCCTGAGGGCCGCTCTCAACTATGTGATAACATACTGGGGGCACATGTTCGGAGTGCGCGTGGAAGCGGACCTGAGAGAAGACCTTTTCACACACATTCAAAGTCTGGATTTCAGCTTCTTCGATAAAAACCGCACCGGACAGCTGCTGTCGAGAATGACGGGAGATCTCTTCGAAATAACAGAAATGTCCCATCACGGACCTGAGGATCTCTTCATCGCAGCGGTCACCATAATCGGCGCGGTTATTGTCATGTTCACGATACAGTGGAAGCTGGCTCTGGTTATACTGATAATAATTCCTGTAGCACTGTTCATAGTAATGCTGAACAGACGCAGAATGATACGCACGTCCGGGAGGGTCAAGAGCAGACTGGCGGAGATAAACGGGGAAATAGAGTCGGGCATCTCAGGCATAAGGACCAGTAAGGCCTTTGCGAACGAGAAAGCGGATTACGACAAATTCGCGGCCGCCAACGAGAGCTTCAAAACCTCAAAATGCGACAGCTACAAGGCCTTCGGAATGTTCAACTCCTCGCTGGAGTTTTTCATGTGCATCATGCCTGTCGTGATTATGGCCTTCGGCGGATGGCTGATTATGAGAGACGATATGAACTATGCGGACCTCATAACCTTCTATCTTTATATAAGCACGTTCATTACGCCGATCAGGAAGCTGGCCAATTTCATGGAGACCTTCATGAACGGATGGGCCGGCCTGACCAGGTTTGTGGATATAATGAGAACCGAGCCGGAGATAAGGGACAGAGAGAATGCTCTGCCTCTGGAGAATGTCAGAGGTGACATTTCGATTGAGAATCTCTGGTTCGCATACGAGAACGACAGCATCGACGTCATAAGCGGTATAAACCTGGATATCAGGGCAGGCGAGACCGTGGCGATTGTAGGGCCTTCCGGCGGAGGCAAGAGCACGCTGTGCCAGCTCATACCGAGATTCTACGATGCGGACGAGGGTGTAATCAGAATTGACGGCAGGGATATCCGCGACTACACGCTGGAGTCCCTCAGGAAGAATATAGGCATAGTGCAGCAGGACGTGTTCCTCTTCCCGGACACTCTGAAGGAGAACATCCGTTACGGCAATCCTTCGGCTACGGACGAGGAGGTGGCCGAGGCGGCTGCAAAGGCCGAGATTTACGACGATATTACGGCAATGCCCGAAGGCTTCGACTCCTATGCGGGAGAGAGGGGTGTGCTCCTCTCCGGCGGACAGAAGCAGAGGGTGTCCATCGCCAGAATTTTTCTCAAGAATCCGCCGATACTCATACTTGACGAGGCTACATCGGCACTGGACACGGTTACGGAGTCCAGAATCCAGGGAGCCTTCGACAAGCTGGCGGAGGGCAGAACAACACTGATAATCGCGCACAGACTGTCCACCATAAGGAACGCGGACAGAATCGTGCTTATTGATGAAGGCGTAATTAAAGAAGAGGGAACTCACAGCGAGCTTATGGCGAGGGACGGCATGTATGCGCAGCTCTACAGGCTCAGTGAGAGAAACGGGGGTGCCTGTGCAGATGGATAAAAAGCGACAGAAGAGTATCCTCCTTCTCGCCATGCAGGCGGGAAAGATAATGATGAAGAACGGTGCGGAGATTTACCGTGTGGAGGATACCATCACCCGTATATGCAAAGCCTGCGGGATTGACTACGTCAATGTGTTTGCAACTCCCACGGGTATTTTCGTATCCATAGACAATGAGGACGAGGATGACACGGTAACGTATATCAAGAGAATCAAGAGCTCGGAGACCGATCTGAGCAAGATTTCGCGTGTCAACGATTTCTCCAGAAGGTTTACAACCACGGATCTCTCCGTCGAGGAGGGTATGAAGATTCTCGATGAAATAGACGGGGAGAAGAAATATCCGTTTCTGGTGAGAGTGCTGGGAGCGGCCCTTGTGGCATCCTGCTTCAGCACCATGTTCGGAGGGAGCGCCATAGATTTTCTCGTGGCATTCATTGCGGGCATGATATGCTACACTCTCTCACGATTTCTGGAGAAGTTCGAAATCAACTTTTTCATAAGAGGTTTCTGCTGCTGCGCTCTGGCGGCCTTCCTGGCCCTGCTGGCACAGTCCTCCATTGACGGCGCAGGCTACGGAACGATTCTGACGGGCTGTATAATGCTCTTCGTTCCCGGTGTTGCTCTGACCAATTCGATAAGAGATTTTCTCTCGGGAGATATGGTTTCGGGACTTGCCCGGCTTGTAGAGGCGGTACTTACGGGAGTGGCTCTGGCCACAGGCTCAGGTATGGTCATCAAGTTCTGGGATATGATGGGAGGTTTCTCGCTATGATGGAGCTCTTGTTTCAGTTCGCACTGGCCGTATTCGCGACTCTGGGCTTCGCGGTGATATTCAGGGTGCCCGTGAGGCATATGATTCCCTGTGTTATAGTCGGAGCCGCAGGATGGGTTGTATATGAGATCACTGTATTCAGCCTGGGATCAAACGCTGTGGGATGCTTCTTCGGAGCATGTGTTGTGGGAGTGCTCAGCACAATATGCTCATATCTGTTCAAGGATGCATCCACCATATTCGTCATACCCGGAATACTATGTCTGGTTCCCGGGTCCAAGATATTTCACACCATGGAGGCTCTTCTCAGACACCATGTGGGAAGCGCCGCGGAGATAGGTCTGGAGACGCTGCTTATGGCGGGCGCCATAGCAATAGGCCTGCTGGCGGTAGGCGCCCTGTCCAACGTTGTGATAACAGTGATTAAACAAATCAAAAACAGATAATGGCTGCTGTTTCCTTCCGGACCCGGCAGCCATT
>JALFNS010000014.1 GCA_022773945.1 Clostridiales bacterium | reverse complement strand
TTCCTATCAAGGAGACTGTACGCAGCTTCAAGGAGATACTGGAAGGCAAGCATGATGAGATACCGGAGCAGATGTTCCTGTTTGCCGGCAGCATAGATGAAGTAGTAGAGAAGTACGAGCAGAGCAAGAAGGAAGCATAGTTATGGCAAACAGTTTTAAGTTAGAAATAATTACACCATCAAAACTGTTTTATGACGGAGAGGTAGAGCATCTCATTATCAAAACTCCTCAGGGCTATGAGGGATTCATGGCGGATCACACATGGACCTGCAAGCTGCTCGATGCCGGCAAGCTGCGCTTCAGAGAAAGAGGAGCCGGAGAGGACGACTGGAAGGAAGCGTCTGCAGCAGGCGGATTTATAGACATTAAAGACGATGTCGTTGTTTATACTGACGCGATTGAATGGGATAGAGGTACCGAGAAGAGAAGGTCCCGTACAATCAGCAAAGAGTAGGAGGTAGTGATATGTACAGATGGCTAGACATTACGGCTATGACGCCGGAGGAGGCTAAGGTCTCCGTTATGGGAATTCCTTTTGACGGCGGGCAGACTCAGGAGCATGGTGCAGCCAAGGGCCCTGCTAAAATCAGAGAATTCGCTGAGACGTTCATGCCTGCAGCGACTGACGACTGGCATGTACTCGAGTTCCAGCCGATAGTATACGACTTCGGCGACGTGGACATGAGAGGAACATGGAGCGAAAGCTTTGAGCGTGTTGAAGAGGAAGCTCTCAGAGTTATGTCCCACAACAACTTCAACATATTCCTCGGTGGTGACCACTCGGTTACTATCCCTCTCCAGAGAGCCTTTGCGAGACACAACCAGGGCAAGAAGACGGGAATCATTCACTTCGACTCCCACTTCGAACTCTGTGACTGCTACGACGGCAAAATCTGGTCACACGCCAACACAGCCAAGAGAGCTCTGGATGACGTAGTTCAGCCTGAGGATCTTCTCTTCCTGGGAACGCGTGCCGCAGAGGCCGAGGAAATCGAGCTCATCAGCAGAAACAAGGAAATCACTGTAATATCAGCTACGGACATGTTCCACAAAGGCTTCAGAGAATGCTGCCAGCAGATTTACAGAAAGTTCAAGGACTACGATGCGATTTACTTCACTCTCGATATAGCTGTACTTGACCCGGCGTTCGCACCGGCCGTAGGTACTCCTGTATCCGGAGGACTCACATCGAGAGAGCTCATAGAGTTTGTCAGATTCATCCTCAATAACCTGCCGGTTACCGACATGGATATCGTGGAGATGGCACCGCCGCTCGACGTCAACGACGTAACCTGCTGGGCTGCACTGAGAATAGTTGAAGAGGCATTCTCCGTAATAGACAGAAAGACTAAATAAGAGTCACAAGCTTTTAGAGGGCTGCCGTCATGGCGGCCCTTTTTTCGTGTGAATTATCTCCTGATATAGACATGTGGCGTATCTTTCCTCACGGCGCGGCGTGCAGCTGCCAGGTCCTCGTCGCAGGTACGATAACATGGACGCCGCTTACAGCAGCAGTCCGGATTTGGGTGTGGTATACCCCGGAGGGGTATTTTGCCCGGTCGTTGTACACCTGAGAGGGCAAAAACAGGGCTTCAAGCGTACATGGGACAAGATAATATGTTAAAATGATTCATGACAATAAATGGTTAAAGGAGCGAAGAAAATATATGAACAGAGTTCTGACGGGATGCCTTTGCGCACTGGGGTGTGAGTTTCTCTACGGTATGAGCTTCATGTTCACGAAGCGGGCCACGGAGATTGCCGATACTGCACAGCTGCTGGGGTGGAGGTTTCTCATAGGATTTGCGGTGATGAGCATTCCCGTGGTGGTGGGAATAATTAAGATAGACATCAGGAAGAAATGGAGGCAGGGGAGCAGCATAAGGCCGCTGCTGCTTGTGGGGATGTTTTTCCCGTGTATATATTTCGTTGCGGAGACGGTGGGCATCAGCCACACCACATCCTCCGAGAGCGGCATAGTGCTGGCGGTCATTCCGGTGGTTTCACTGGTGGCATCATCCCTCATCCTGAAGAAAAAACCGACGAAGCTTCAGGTGGCCGGAATACTGGTGACGGTAACGGGAGCTGTGATTACGGTGGTTGCCGTGGGCACGTCCACCAGCATGTCACCGGTGGGGTACACTGCACTGGCGGTGGCGGTGCTGTCATACTCCCTCTATTGCGTGTACGTGGACAAGGCCTCCGACTTCACAGGTTACGAGGTCACATACTTCATGCTCTTCATGGGAGCCGTCGTATACGTGATTTATGCTTTGGCTGAAGCCGGGATGAATGGCAGCGTTGCGGAGCTGGTGAGCCTGCCCTTCAGAGAAAGCTCCTTCCTCATGGCCATACTCTATCAGGGAATCGGATGCTCTGTATTCGCATTCTTTCTCAACAATCTGGCCATCGCACGCATCGGTGTCAACCGGTCTGCATCCTTCGTGGGAGTCGCCACGGTAGTATCAATAGCTGCAGGCGCGCTTATAATGAAGGAAACCGTCACACTGATGCAGATAATCGGCGCCGGAGTGATACTGGCAGGCGTATATATCGCCAACAGCAAAGGCTCGTGAAGTTGGAATAGCAACTGAGGAGAGTGTCCGAGATAACGGACAGGCTCCTCTTTTTTATTGCCGGGACGAAGCTTCGCTACAGACGAAGATACAGGCCAGCAGACCGAGGAACAGGAAAGCGGAGCCGCATCATGCCCGGAGAAGTGAATCGCGGCTCAAGTCCTCGCCGCAATTCACTTCGCCGTCAGCTTATTATATGCTGTGCACAAAAATGAGCCGCTGATTTTGTGCAGATAACCGCAGATA
Source organism: Clostridiales bacterium (assembly GCA_022773945.1). Taxonomy (GTDB): domain Bacteria; phylum Bacillota; class Clostridia; order Peptostreptococcales; family Anaerovoracaceae; genus Lentihominibacter. The sequence continues at coordinate 3,597 of JALFNS010000014.1, read as the reverse complement.
ATAACTTTCGTAAGCTATAGCACTAAAGAATTCTGACAAAATCTTTGATATAGATGGTTTTTGTCAGGAGATTCCCGGTTATGGGGCTCTGTGCATAAATATAACCCTGATATTCGCCGGGTAGAGCCTGTCATGCGGGTAAAATACCATATGTTTCCATTTAATAATCTTTCAAAGCCGGTCAGATGCTTGAAAACTGACAAAACCTCAATATATCGGGATTTTTGTCAGAATTCTTTAGCGCTATAACACGCGAAAGCCAAATACTACCGTTTAACTATACAAGAATGATGCATAACAGGCCCAGCTGATTTTGTGCAGAAAACAATGTAAGAATAACAGCAATTGTATGGCATGAGTGCAGAGCAGGTTGCGACCGATTCCGCAGGAGCAGATGTAACCGTGTGAGGTGCGAGCTGAAGCGCCGTGGTGAGAACTGCGGGGTTTTACCGCATTCGAACAGGCGAAGAAGCGAGTGGTGAACTTACGGTTACCTGCGACGAGGACTTAGGTCGCAACCTGCTCTGCACTCATGCCATATGAATTACTTTTGATATTCTACGATTGTATTCCTGCAGGCCATGAGTGCAACTGCATAAACGACAACAGCAAACTAGTTATTAAAATATAAAGTGCAGAATTATTGCGATAATTTCTGAAATTTCTACGCGTTGAAATTTCAACACATGAGCAGAATTGTACAAAAATACAGCTTGAAAATGATAGCAAAAAGGTGTATAGTCAGTTAATAAAAAGTGCGGAGATTGGCTATGATAACATACTTGATCGGAGGTGCTTCCGGACTGGCGGCGGGGTTTGCCGCAGGGCTGATAAAGTACCTGATTCTGTGGAAAAACGTAATACGCACTGACAGGGAAATAACGAAGAACTCTCTGCTGGTCAGGATGGGAATAAGCTACGGAATAAATGTGGCTGTTCTCGCCGGCGTTTTTATTTTCAGAAACATTATTCCGACCGAGTTTGTATCGACGCTTATCGGCGCAGCGGTCGGCCTGAGTCTGGCGGGGAAGCTGGCTCCCCCGGGATGGATAGTCGATCACGTGAAACAAGATCAGGTTAAGGAGAATGCATCATGATTGACAAATTACATTCCATTGGCTTTACAGATGCTATGATTACAAGCTGTGTAATCACTATTCTGATCGCAATTATCGTTATAGCTGCTAGCAGGAAAATGGAGCTGATACCGGGGAATATCCAGAACATGATTGAACTGGGTATAGAGAAGCTGCACAACTTCTTCGAAGGCATCATGGGGGAGCACCTCTGCAGGAGATATTTCCCTCTGGTGGGTACACTGTTCATATATATCCTGATATGCAACTATTCGGGACTTCTGCCTTTTGCAGGGGAAGCACCGGGATTCCGGGCGCCGACGAGTGACATAAACTTTCCGGCGGGAATGGCAATCCTCGTGTTTATCCTGATTCAGGCAATCGGGATCAGGGAGCACAGAGGCCTGGGCACCTACAAGAGAATGTTCAAGCCTTTCGTGTTCATCTTCCCTCTGCTCCTTATGGACGAACTGGTCAAACCTATATCACTCACCTTCCGACTCTACGGCAACACCTACGGTGACGAGGAGGTAATAAGAGCTTTCTTCGACATATTGCCGATAGGACTGCCGGTGGTGATGCAGATTCTCGTGGTTCTGCTGGCCCTGATACAGGCGCTGGTGTTCTCTCTGCTGACGGCTATATACATCGGAGAGGCCTGCGAGGACGAGGAGCATTTGTAAAAGTCAGTAAACCTCAGGACAATTGAAAGGAGAAGAGAAAATGACAATGACATCAGGATTAATTGCAATCGGAATCGGTTTAGCAATCGGATTGGCGGCTATAGGCCCCGGAATCGGTATGGGTGTAGCAGGAGGCAAGGCTCTTGAAGGTATGGCGCGTCAGCCTGAAATGCTGGGCCAGCTTCGTACCAACATGATTCTGACATTCGCATTTATGGAATCACTGACTATCTACGGACTTGTATTCGCGTTTCTGCTCCTGGCCAAGATGTAACAGGAGATACAGCATTGACAGAGGGGGCATAGATTATGCTTGAAGCTTTAGGAATAGACCTGAAAGAAATAATATTCGTAATAATAAACTTCATCATCCTCGTTGGAATTCTGGTCAAGTTTCTTTACAAGCCGTTTCTGGGAATTCTCGAGAAGAGAAAGCAGACGATAAAGGACGCCTTCGACAATGCCGCAGCCATAAACAAGAGAGCGGATGAGAAGATGGCCAGCTACAGCAAGCGCATAGCCAACGTGGAGGAGGAAGGCAGAGGTATAATCATCGAAGCCAGGAAACAGGCGGACCTCCAGGCACAGATCATAATCGACGAAGCTCATGAGAAGGCGGAGGAGATTATCGCAAAGGCCGAAAGGAGCATCGAGCTCGAGAGAGAAAAGGCCATGATGGAGATGCGCCGCGAGGTTGCCACTCTGGCTATGATGGCGGCTGAACAGATTGTTGGAAGAGAAATACAGAATGTGGGTCAGGAAGCCATCGTCGATGAGGTTATAGAGAATGCGAGGAAGACCCAATGGCAGAATTAACAGTTGAAACAACTTATGGTGAGGCCCTTCTTGAGGCTGCCAGAGAAACGGGTACGACTGAGCGGATTCTGGAAGAGGGAGACACCCTCCTGCAAATTCTGGAGGAGGAGCCGGAGCTCAGATCCTTCATGAACTACCCGGCAATATCGGCGGACGAGAAAAAGGAAGTTCTCGGGAAGATATTTGAGGGCAGGATATGCACGCAGCTTCTGAATTTCCTCTACGTTCTTGTGGACAAGAGAAGAACCATGTGTATAGGAAATATTCTCAAAATCTACAGGACGCTCATGGAGAAGGAGGAAGGATACACCTACGGAACCATCTATTCCGTTATCAGACTCAGCGAGGAGAGACTGGCGGAGTTTGAGTCGCAGACCTCCAGACTGCTGAGGACCAATGTGAGACTGGAGAACGAAATAGATCCGGCACTTATCGCGGGAGTCAAGATACTCATCGACGGTAAGATTATAGACGCGTCATACAAGAGAAGGTTTGACGAGCTGGCCGGCCGTTTGAAAATATCTTAGGGAGGAACGGACATGAACTTAAGACCAGAAGAAATCAGCTCGGTCATCAAAGAACAGATAAAGAACTATGAAAGCAAGCTTGATATCTGCGATTTCGGTACTGTAATTCAGGTTGGTGACGGCATTGCCAGAGTATACGGACTGGAGAACTGCATGGCAGGAGAACTGCTGCTCTTCGGCGAAGACACATACGGCATGGCTCAGAATCTGGAGGAAGATAACGTAGGTGTTGTAATACTCGGATCTGACCGTGAGATCAAGGAAGGCGACATAGTAAGGCCGACAGGAGCTGTAGTTGAAGTACCTGTAGGCGATGCTATGATAGGCAGAGTAGTAAATGCTCTGGGACAGCCCCTTGACGGTAAGGGACCTATCAACACCACAGAGAAGAGACCGATAGAGAGTCCGGCACCGGGAGTGCTGCAGAGAAAGTCGGTAAACGAACCACTGCAGACAGGAATCAAGGCCATCGACTCCATGATACCGATCGGAAGA
>JALFNS010000036.1 GCA_022773945.1 Clostridiales bacterium | reverse complement strand
ATTTCATGTAATAATATTTGCATAAGAGGAGGCACGAATTTATGACGGTAACACTCGATATTAAGGCTGTACTGCTGGCGCTTATGATAATCGCGATTATCGTTCTGGTGGTATATCTGATAATTCTTACGAGCAGACTTGTTAAAACAGTGGAGCACACTAACCGTATACTGGCTAATGTGGATCACATTTCAGGTGATGTCAGGGGCACTGTTGAAGAAATTACCGGGGCTTTGCGAGGAAATGAGGGATTTATCGCTACTGTCAAAGGGATAGTGGCAGCGATCCCCGCGATCAAGGCTCTGATTGATAAGACTAAAAAAGAGGACAAGAAAGGAGATGCTTAATGAAGGCTACGGGTATAGTAAGAAAGGTTGATGAGCTGGGGAGAATTGTCCTTCCTATAGAGTTGAGAAGAACGCTTAACATCGACATAAGAGACCCACTGGAAATATATGTGGACGGTGAGTCCATTATGCTGAAGAAGTACCAGCCGGCATGCATATTCTGCGGAAGCACGGACGACATTGAGCAGATTCACGGCAAGAACGTCTGCGCTAATTGTATTAAAGAACTTCAGAAACTGTAGAGTTGAATAATAAAAAGGAGCAATTCAATTGCCCTTTTTTTATGACATTGCCATAGCAGAATTATATTTCGGAGGGACAGATGGCTAAGTTTTTAGTGCAGAGAAGCGGACCGCTGAAGGGTGAGGTGACAATAAGCGGTTCGAAGAATGCTGTGCTGCCTATTATGGCGGCTACTCTTCTGACGGAAGAGGAATGCATAATAAAGGATGTGCCCGCATTGAGAGATGTGGACGTTATGTGTGAGCTTCTGGGAAGTCTGGGAGCTAAGGTTGACAAGAATCTGGATGAAAATATGGTCAGCATCAGAGCTGACGGAGAAATCAGGTGGGAGGCGCCTTTTGATCTGGTGAAGATGATGAGGGCGTCCATACTTGTGCTGGGAGCTCTGCTCCTGAGAACCGGCAGAGCCGTTATTCATTTGCCGGGCGGATGTGCCATAGGAGAGAGACCTGTTGAACTGCACCTCAAAGGCCTGAGGGCCCTGGGCGTCAGAGTTGACGAGGAGCAGCTGAAGAAGGGAATCGTAGATGCCAGCGCAGAGAAGCTTACGGGCAGCACGGTGTATCTCGACTTCCCGAGCGTGGGGGCTACAGAGGTTATAATCATGGCCGCTTCCATGGCGGAAGGGACCACGGTTCTCGAGAATGCGGCCCAGGAGCCTGAGATAGTTGACCTTGCCAGCTTCCTGAACAAGATGGGAGCCAGAATCAAGGGTGCCGGAACGGGCACGATCAAGATAGAAGGCGTGGAGAAGCTCAAGGGCGTTTCTCACCACGTTATACCTGACAGAATAGAGGCGGGCACCTTCATGGTCAGTGCGGCTATAACCAAGGGACGGATACTCATCAAAAACATGGTGCCGAACCACCTCAAGGCCGTAATAGCCAAGCTTAAGGAATGCGGAGTGGAAATCGAAGTCACGGACGAAGGTGTAATCGTTGACGGAAGCAAGAATCCGATCGTTTCAACGGACATCAAGACCCTCCCTTATCCCGGATTCCCTACAGATATGCAGTCGCCGTTCATGGCGCTGCTGAGTGTGGCCAAGGGTCCGAGCATTGTTATAGAGACGGTGTTCGAGAACAGGTTCATGCACGTGGGAGAATTCAACCGCATGGGGGCGAATATCAAGACGGAAGGCAAGTGCGCCATCATACCCGGAAGCAAGCACCTTCAGGGAGCACAGGTGGTGGCAACCGACCTGAGAGCCGGAGCTGCAGTAGTTCTCACAGGACTCGTGGCGGACGGAACCACTGAAGTATCACAGATATATCATATTGACAGAGGCTATGAGCATTTCGCCGAGAAGCTCAGAGCCCTGGGCGCGAATATAATGCGGATAGAGGAGTGAGTTGCGGCTTAAGTCCTCGTCGCTGCAGATTATAGATGCTCATTCATAGAGAACAGAATCTCAGGCACCAAAACGGCGCCTGAGATTTTTCTGTTCTCTTATTTCATTTCGCATATAATCTGACCGGCTCCTGCGGAAGCAGCCGCAACTCTCTCTTCTTTTGCGTCACAGGATTGCTGTTCGTATCGTGGAATGGTGAACTGCGGAGACGCCGCTGTCACTTTGTGTCGGGTGTACGTAGCCTAATAATCCCGCAATTCCTATCAGGCTCATGTACACCTGAAACCCTGTTTTGGTCTCCCAGGTGTACAAAATCCGGATACCCCCCTACCTCGATTTATGCCTGAATGCTGTTTTTGGGGCCTTTATACATGCATATGCCCTCTAAAAATTTAAATATCTACAGTTTGGCACCGGTTTTTACCCTTTTCAGCGTACCGAAGGCACTCTTTGAAGCAGTTCATGTACACTTAAGTCTTGTTTTTGGCCTCCCAGGTGTACATCGGCCGGGCAAAATACCCCTCCCGGGTATATTTCAAAAGAAAGATCCTCCCTCCGCAGACCACTATAAATAAGTTTGTGCGTCAGGTTTTAATATTAATGGCTTCTGTACTTCGGGCAAACAGTGACAGCGGCGCTTCCGCAGTAACAGGAACAACCATATGTGAAACGAGGCAAGAAAACAGCAAAATCCCGAGAACTGTCTGAACGAGCGAAGCTCGTGAGTTTTCTCGGGATTCTGTTTTCGTCGAGTAAACATATATGGTTGTCTGTTACGAGGACTCAGCCGCTGTCACTGTTTGTCTGAAAATACAGAAGCCTATTCTATTGTTCCTCTCTACTGAGAAAATCTGTCACATTTACCAGAACACGTTTGGCATCGGAGCTGTCGAAGGTGTATGAAATCATGTTCAGGTCAGGGTTCTTCATATGGAAGTAGTCATTGTCATACTGCTTGATGGTGACTACGCTGTCATCACTTTCAACGGGAACGCGGTCCGAGAACCAGGATGCCAGGTCGCTGTCAGGTGATGAGGCCCATACAGGGGAGGGTTTGCCGCAGCTGTAGCTGATATCGCAAAGTCCCGAGGTTATCTCGTATTCCTTTATGAGGTTTTCAAGGCTCTCGCTGTTTCTGGCGCGGACATTGACTTTGATGTCGATTTTTTTATCCGTGCTGATGGAGCTTATATATGAAGCCGCCTGAATCAGACCGGAGTCCTCGTCCTGATAGCAGATACCTGTGTTCAGGGTGTACATGAGGCTTATGAGGTTGTTCGTCGCATCTTCCCCCAGAACCTTTTCGGGCATGCTGACAGGCGTCATGGTATATATGAAGCCTGCGTCTATATCCTTGAACTTGTCATCTATGTTCTCGTAGGATTTTTCGAATCTGCTCATGAAGCTGTCCACGTGAGAGCTGTTGATGACGACTGTGGCGGTGGCTTTGTAAGGGCCGTAGCTGTCTATTGAGCTGCTTGAGAAGGAAGCCACCTCGAAGAGCTTGCCTGCGCTCTGGGCTCCGGCCAGCATGCTTCCGATAACATTTATCGGGTTAGGGTAGTTGTTCGACTTGTCAAAACTGAAAGGATCCGTGTACTTGTCGATGCTCATGGTTATCCTGTAGGCCTCCTCATATGCAGGCTCTTCAGGTGATGAAGGAGTTTCCATGGTGCAGGTTACGGCTTCCGGGCCTGAAGTATAGACGGAAGTTGTTTTGGAATACTGCATATTGATGAAATTATCGCATTTGAGGAAGGATGCCGGAACAGACCGGGCGCCGATGCGCTGTCCGTCAGTATATTCGGTAACTATAAGCCGGAGATCTCCGTGAGTTTCGGGGCCGAGAAGGCAGGTGAGTGCCGTGGCCATTGTTTCCAGGGATTTCTCGCAGTCTGTAGTGTTTATCGAACACTGAAATGTTGTGCTTTCCTCGCCTGATGCGCCTTCGGTCGCCGGGTTTTCCAGAATAACGTAGTTTTCTTCCGACATCAGTATGTCTATATCGCTGCTTTCCGCCCAGGCGCGAAGGTATTCGCTGACAAGGGAGAAATCGCAGGATTCTTCATTGAAGGTGTCATTGAGACTGGTCTGAGTAGCTTTTAACGATTCACGAAGCTCAGCATTTCTGTCGACTTCGCCGGTGCATCCCGAAAGGAGAAGAGAAATGCCTGCTATTATAACTGTGAAAAGAGATAAAACTCGCTTCATAATTTGATTTTCTCCTTGTTAATTCCATGTAATCCTAATATAATTAAACCAATGATATTATACTACAACGAAGTCTTCAAATGTAATGAAATGGTGAAGGAACGTGAAAAAAATGGAAACTCAGAATTACATTATCAGAGAAGCTGAATTCGCGGATTATCAGTATTTTGCAAGATGGGAGACAGACCCGCAGACTACGGAATTTCTGGCATATGATGAGGACCGCACCTATGAGGATGTTGTAACCGAGGCCTTCGAGAACAGAATGGACGAGACCAAGGTGGACTTCACTATAGTGGACAGAAACACGGGCAAGCCTATCGGCAGAATTTATCTGTCGCGCATAGACAGACATTCCGATTCCCTGGATATAACCAAGCTGTACATCGGAGATGATGAGAACAGAGGCAGAGGTGTAGGACGGGAAGTTATGGAGGAGCTTCTGGAATTCTGCTTTACAAACCTTCATATGGAGAGAGTGTCCTTGGACTATTTCACGGGAAACAGACGGGCGGCGGCTCTCTATGAAAGTCTGGGCTTCAAGAATGAAGGCGTAGCCAGGAATGCCTGCAAGAAGAACGGCAGGTACTACGATCTCAACCTTATGTCCATGCTCAGGTCGGAATTCTTCAGCAAGTAAACATAAATTCGATTATTGTAAACTCCGGAACATGTCCGGAGTTTTTTATGCAGGTATATTGACGTACGGGATATTTTGTGTATAATCTTTTCTAGACAGTTTTACAACCACAATATGTAGAGGAGAGTGAGGATTGACCGATGGCAGAGATTAAACAGATAATCAAGAGAGACGGAAGAACAGTAGAATACGATAACAGCAAGATAGCTGACGCCATATACAAGGCAGCACAGGTTCTGGGCGGACAGGACAGAAACACGGCTGTATACCTTGCCAAGCAGGTTGAACTCTATCTTACGGAGATATGTCACAATGAAGTGCCTACAGTTGAACAGATACAGGATGCTGTGGAGAAGGTGCTTATAGAAAACGGTCATGCACGCACGGCCAAGGAATTCATTCTGTACAGAGCCGAGCGTACGAGAGTCAGGGATATGAACACCAGACTCATGAAGACATATGCCGACCTCACATTCAAGGATGCCAAAGATAACGACACGAAGAGAGAGAACGCCAATATCGACGGAGATACTGCCATGGGAACCATGCTCAAGTACGGCAGCGAGGGAGCCAAGCAGTTCTACGAGATGTTCGTTCTGAAGCCTGAACACGCCAAGGCGCACAGAGAAGGAGACATTCATATTCATGATATGGACTTCCTGACACTGACGACGACATGCTGTCAGATCGATATAGAGAAACTTTTTAAGGGAGGATTCTCCACCGGTCACGGACACCTGAGAGAGCCTAATGACATTCAGAGCTACTCGGCTCTGGCATGTATCGCCATTCAGTCGAACCAGAACGACCAGCACGGCGGACAGAGCATAGCGGACTTCGACTACGGCATGGCCAACGGCGTGAGAAAGACATTCAGGAAGCTCTACTGGACAAACATGGGCAAAATGCTCAACCTTCTCTTTGACATCGAGGACGGTGTGGAGAGAATGAAGGCTATCGGCGCGGAGATTATGGAATCGGACGGAATCTATCCTGTGCTGGCCGATGACAACAACTATAAGGAACTTGAGGCGGCCAAGCTGGCGGAGCTGATAGATTCCAAGTTTATTCCTGCTATCCAGCAGAAGTCGACAAAGTACGCCAACGAGGAAATGGACAGAGCCACATATCAGGCCATGGAGGCTTTTGTGCACAATCTCAATACCATGCACTCCAGAGCCGGAGCACAGGTACCGTTCTCGTCAATCAACTTCGGAACTGATACTTCCGCCGAAGGCCGTATGATAATAAAGAACATACTTCTGGCAATCGAAGCCGGACTGGGTAACGGAGAGACGGCCATATTCCCTGTAAGCATATTCAAGGTTAAGGAAGGCATCAACTACAATCCGGAGGATCCGAACTACGACCTCTTCAAGCTGGCAATGAAGGTATCGGCCAAGAGACTCTTCCCGAACTTCGCATTTATAGATGCGCCGTTCAATCTCCAGTACTACAGACCGGGAGATCCGAATACCGAGATCGCATACATGGGCTGCAGAACCAGAGTAATAGGAAACGTTTACGATCCTTCCAGACAGGTTGTGGGCGGCAGAGGAAATCTGAGCTTCACATCAATAAACCTGCCTAGAATAGCCATCAAGTCACACGGAGATATAGACTGGTTCTTCGAGGAGCTCGACAGGAAGATGGATCTGGCCACTGAACAGCTTATGGAGAGATACAAGATACAGGCCAGCAAGAAAGTCAGGAACTACCCGTTCCTCATGGGACAGGGAGTGTGGATAGACTCGGACAAGCTCAAAGAGGACGACACAGTAGGTGAGATTCTGAAGCACGGAACTCTCAGTGTGGGCTTCATAGGGCTGGCAGAGACCCTGAAGGCCCTCACAGGCAAGCATCACGGAGAGAGCCAGGAGTCTCAGGCACTGGGTCTTGAAATCATAGGATACATGAGAAAGAAGCTGGACGATCTTTCGGCCAGGTCGGGATTCAACTATACACTCCTGGCAACGCCGGCCGAAGGACTTTCGGGAAGGTTCGTGCGCATGGACAGAGAGAGATACGGCGTTATCGAAGGCGTTACGGACAGAGAGTACTACACTAACTCCTTCCATATACCTGTATATTACAACATAAGCGCCTTTGACAAGATTCGTCTCGAGGCTCCGTATCATGCACTCACCAATGCAGGCCACATAAGCTATGTGGAGCTGGACGGAGATCCGACCAAGAATCTGGATGCCTTCGAGCAGGTGGTAAGGTGCATGAAGGAGAGCGGCATCGGCTACGGTTCCATAAACCATCCTGTTGACAGAGATCCGGTATGCGGATATACGGGAATTATCGACAACGAGTGCCCGTGCTGCGGCAGAAGCGAGGATTTCGGTGATGTGGGATTCGAGAGAATCAGAAGAATTACCGGATATCTCGTAGGAACCATGGACAACTGGAATGATGCAAAATCCGCAGAGGAGAGGGACAGAGTCAAGCACGGTCTTACTGAGGATGAAATGAAGGCAGTTGCCAATGAGTAGAAATGACACACTTAGAATAGCCGGAATAATGAGAGAATCAATCGTTGACGGCCCGGGCATAAGATATGCGGTCTTTTGCCAGGGCTGTCCTCATGACTGCCCCGGGTGCCACAATCCGGAGACTCATGACTTCGCCGGCGGATATGATATGAAGATAGAGGACATACTGAAGGAATTCGATGAAGATCCTCTTCTGGCGGGAATGACCCTGTCGGGAGGGGAACCTCTATGTCAGCCTGAGGCCTTCGCATCCCTGGCACGGCAGGTGAGAAGGAGAGGGAAGAACGTGACACTCTTCACCGGGTACAGACTTGAGGATCTTGTGGCCTTTGCGGCGGGAGGAAATCCGGACATAATACCGCCTGCGAGAACGCCGGAGGGCAGAGAAGCCGTCAAGGTGCTTCTGGCAAATACGGACGTGCTGATTGACGGGCCTTTTATCGAGGCGGAGAGGGACATTTCTCTCAAATTCAGAGGCAGCAGAAACCAGAGAGTTATTGATATGGGAGAGACCCTGAAGAGGGGCGAAATAATTCTCTATGAAGAATAAATAATGCTTGTTTTCGCCCTGAAGCTATGCTATAATCGTTGATGTTCGAGTGCGAATTGACTGATATGGACAGTTTTGAAATACCATACAAGTAAGGAGGTGCAGCAATGTCAAGAAAGTGTGAAATTTGCGGAAAGGGTCAGGTTTCCGGAAATAACGTATCTCATTCAAACAGACACACCAGAAGAAAGTGGAATGCTAACATTCAGACTGTTAGAATCGATGATAACGGTACAGTAAGAAAAGCCAAGGTATGCACGAGATGCCTCAGATCAGGCAAAGTTAACCGTGCCATCTAGTTTGTTTTTCGGAAGATAAGGTTGCACCTGCACTACTGCAGGTGTTTCTTTTTTATGGTATACTTACATCATGCTTGAGATAAATAACGAATACGGAGATATACGTTTTTCAAAAAACGTCATAATTAAGATTGTTGAGGACGCCGTGGAGCGAACAGAGGGCAGAGCGGTTCTCATGAACTACAAGGGCAGGTACAGGAATCTGATGCCCGGCGTGGATACGGATGAAGTGACGGTTCACGACGGCGAGGACGGCATGTCCATAGAAATATATGTGGCTCTTCGCTTCGGCTCCAGCATAAGCGACGTATGCGGCGGAATCATGGAGTATGTGTCCGACCGGGTGGAGAAGGTCATGGGAGAGAGACCTCGCCTGGTGAGAGTTGTGCTGACGGCTGTGATATCAAAAGATATAGCCTCAAGACACATGGTGTTCGAGAAGTACGGCAATGAATCTGAAGGATAAGATCACTGTATTGAAGGGCATAGGCCCGGCCAAGGCCGGGAGCTTCGCCGCCATGGGGATCGATACACTGGAGGATCTGATATTCACCTTCCCCAGAAGGTATGAGAACCGTGGAACTTTTGTGCCCATAGGAGAGCTTAAACCCGGCGAGCCTGCAATATTCAGAGGCACGGTGTGCGGAACATCCGTGGGACCCTACAGGGGCAGAGGCAACAGGCTGCTCAAGGTGACGGTATCCGATGAGACAGGCAGTGTGAATCTTGTTTTCTTCAAAGGCGGATATCTGAATAAAACCTTCAGGAGAGGCAGCACCTTCGACTTCTACGGAACTCTTACCGCCGGCAGGTGGGGAGCGCAGGTTGTTCATCCGAGCTTCACCCGTGAAGGAGAAATGAACACGGGAATCGTTCCCGTGTACGGAGTCAGCGGTGCGGTAAGTGAGCGGGAAATGGTCAGCTGCCAGAAACAGGTGAAGGAGCTTTACCCGGAGGCGGAGGACGCCGTTACCGGGGAGATGGAGAAGCGTCACAATCTGTGCAGCCTGGAATACTCGCTGAGCGGGATACACTTTCCCGAGAGCCGGCAGCATTACGCCACGGCGCGTTACAGAGCGGTTTTCAGCGAGCTTCTGGTCCTTCAGACAGGCCTTATGGGAGCAAAGGCACAGGGAGGCGAGTCCCTTAAGGGCGTTTCCCTCAGAGAGGGAAGAGAAGAGCTTGAGTACGTCGGTATGCTGCCGTATAAGCTTACAGGAGCTCAGCTCCGCTGCATAGACGAAATATGCAGGGACATGGAGAAGGATGCCCCGATGAACCGTCTCGTTCAGGGAGACGTGGGATCGGGCAAGACGGCAGTGGCGGAGGCGGCCATGTACAAGAACGCCCGCTGCGGCTATCAGTCCGTCCTCATGGCACCTACCGAAATACTGGCCAGACAGCATTTCGAAGGCTTCAGAAGCAGATTCGAGCCACTGGGAATCAGAGTTGATTTTCTCAGCGGTTCTATGAAAAAGAGCGAGCGTGATGAGGTTCTGAGAAGTCTCAGGGAAGGAGAGACGGATATTATTGTGGGAACTCACGCACTGATTCAGCCCGACGTGGAGTACTGCCGTCTGGGTCTGGTAATAGCCGACGAGCAGCACAGATTCGGCGTGAGCCAGCGGACACGGCTGGGAGAGAAGGGAGAAAACCCTAACGTGCTTCTCATGACTGCCACGCCTATACCCAGGACAATGGCGGTTATTTTTTACGGGGATTTTGACATTTCCGTCATAGATGAGCTTCCGCCGGGACGCATGGAGATTGATACCAGATGGGTCCGCGACAGGCGGGATGAATGTTACAGTATGGTGGAGAAGGAGCTTTCCCGGGGCAGACAGGCTTATGTGGTCACACCTCTTATAGAGGAATCCGAGAGACTGAATGTCAGGTCCGCAGAGGAGGTTTTCACAGAGCTCAGGGGAAGATTCCCGACCTTCAGAGTGGATATGGTTCACGGAGCCATGAAGCAGGAGGAGAAGGAAGCCGCCATGGACAGATTCGCCCGGGGTCAGACGGATCTTCTCGTAGCGACGGTTGTTATAGAGGTGGGAATCAATGTTCCCAATGCCACGGTTATGGTGGTCGAGAATGCGGAACGCTTCGGACTGGCCCAGCTCCATCAGCTCAGAGGGAGAGTGGGAAGAGGCAGTCATAAATCCTACTGCTTTCTCATAACGGACAGTGAGTCGGAGACCGCCTGCAGGAGATGCGAGACCATGGAGCAGTCGCAGGACGGATTCTATATAGCGGAAGAGGACCTGAAGCTCAGAGGGCCGGGAGAAATCTTCGGCACCCGTCAGCACGGACTTCCCGATATTCAGATCGCCGATATGGCACGCCATACGGATATACTGGCAATGGCCGGAGAAGAGGCGTCTGCAGTTCTGGCGAGGGATCCGCAGCTTAAGCTGCCTGAGCACAGAACTCTCAGGGAGAAGGTTGACAGACTCTTCGGCGAGAACAGAAGACTTGATTTATAGAAGGAGATATAACATATGAGAGTTATTACCGGCAGATACAAAGGCAGGAAGCTGGCCGCCCCGGCGGGCAGGGATATCAGACCCACATCGGACAAGGTGAAGGAGGCGCTTTTCAGCATACTCACCGACAGAATATACGGAAGCAGAGTTCTGGATCTCTTCGCCGGCACGGGTGCTCTGGGAATAGAAGCTCTCAGCAGAGGCGCCGAATACTGCGTCTTCGGTGACAGCTCCAGAGAAGGACTCAGACTTATCAAGGAGAATCTGGAGCACTGTCAGGTGGAGGAGAAAACCAGAGTGATTCCCGGCGATTACAGGAAGACTCTGAGAAACCTGGGAGAGGAGTTCGATATCATACTCATGGATCCTCCGTATAGCGGGGGAATGCTCCCTGAGGCCTTTGATATAATAGGAGAGGAAGGGCTTCTTGCCGAGGACGGGCTCATAGTTGCGGAGCACAGAAGAGAGGATGAGCTTCCCGAGGAAATGGGCGGATTCACAAGGGTTAAGGAACGCCGCTACGGTATAGTGGTGCTGTCCATATACGCCAAGATGTAGTTGATATTGAAGCTTTTGCATGTTAAAATGTTTCATGAATCAGGGGAGGAAAGCTATGAAAACATCAGCTCTTTATACAGGATCATTCGACCCATTGACCAACGGCCATATGAACATTATCAGACGTGCCGCCAGGCTGTATGATGAGCTCACTGTGGGAATTATCGTCAATCCCCAGAAAAAACCGTATTTTACTCTCGAGGAGAGAAAGGAAATGATAACGGAGGCGCTTCAGGGCTTCGAGAACGTCAATGTGGAGCATTTTGAAGGGCTTCTTGCCGACTTTGTAAACAGCAGGGGGTTTGATGTCGTCGTTCGGGGACTTCGCGCCGCGGGGGATTTCGAGAACGAGATCCAGATGGCTCAGATGAATGCGAGACTGTTCGACAAGAAGGTTGAGACCGTCTTTCTCATGACGGATCCGGCATATTCCTTTATCAGTTCGAGTACAATTAAAGAAGTCCATTCTCTGGGAGGATCCGTTGAGGGACTCGTGCCTGATGAGATACTCAGAAGAATGGATGAAAAGAAGTAGTTCGCAGGAGGGCATTATGAGAGTATTGGAGCTTTTGGAAGAAATTGAAGAAATAGTGGATACAGCGGCCGGTTTCCCGCTTACGGGCAAGATTATGATCGATTCCGAGGAGCTTCTGGAAATCGTGAGAGAAATCAGGGCCGAGCTTCCCGATGAGATACAGCAGGCACAGTGGATCAAGAACGAGAGAGAGCGTATCATAGCCGAGGCGAGAACTCAGTATGAAGCGGTTATTGACGACGCTCAGAAACAGGCTGATGCCCTCGTTGAGAACAATGACATCACAGTCAAGTCCAAGATGAGAGCGGACGAGCTTATGAACGTGACTCAGAACACGGCCAAGCAGCTGAAGATAGGAACCTATGAATATCTGGACGGAATTCTCTACAGCTTCCAGGGCAAGATGGAGCACCTGAGCTCCATTTACTTCGGCGATATGTTCGCCAGCATAGAGAAGGCCTTCAACGATATTAACGAAGCTCTGGCAGCCAACAGAGAAGAGCTGAAGGACATGGCATACAGAGCTCAGATGGATGCTGACGCCAGCCCGGAGATGTCCGGAATGCCGCCTGAATATTCTCCTGAAGAGACGACGGAAGAAGAATGAGAGTAGCAGGCATTACGGCTGAATACAACCCCTTTCACAGGGGACATGAATACCAGCTTCAGAAGGCTCGCGAGCTCACGGGTGCGGACATAGTCATTGTGGTTATGAGCGGGAATTTCACCCAGAGAGGGGAAGCTGCCATAGCGGACAAGTGGATAAGAAGCGAAACAGCAGTTAAGGCAGGAGCGGATCTCGTAATCGAGCTTCCGTTCCTTTTTGCGTGTAGCAGAGGGGAAATCTTCGCTTCCGCTGCAGTTGACATTCTCGTCGCCGCGGGAGCAACCCACATCTCCTTCGGATGTGAGACGGATGATTTCGAGGGACTCAGCAGAGCGGCAGATCTCATGGTATCGGAGGGAAGAGCACTGGGCCTTCTCAGGAGCGAGCTGATGAAGGAAGGGCTCTCCTATGCCAGAGCCAATGAGCAGGCTGTGCTCCGCCTTTTCGGTGAGGAAGTAGCCTCCTGCATCAGGGAGCCTAACAATATCCTGGCTGTGGAATATCTCAAGAGAATAGCATCCTACAGAGAGGAAGGCAGGGCGCCGGAGCCTGTACCCGTAAAGCGCCGCGGCAGCGGATACAGGGACAGCAACCCGTCCGAGGGTTTCGCGGGAGCCACTGCCATCAGGAGCATGGAGCCCGGGGAGATGAGAAAATACCTGCCCGCAGAATCCATGGAGATGCTGGAGAAGCTGCTGCCCTTTCCCGACAGGGAAGGCGAGATGTTCAGGCTTTTGCGCGGGATTGTGATGCGTGAGGACAGCAACTCTCTGGCCGGAATATATCCCGTGGGAGAGGGCTTC
>JALFNS010000012.1 GCA_022773945.1 Clostridiales bacterium | reverse complement strand
ATGCCAGAGAGGTGGCACAGGGCTATGAATGCGGTATCGGCATAGAAAACTATAATGATATCAAAGAAGGCGATATTATCGAGTGCTTTACCATGGAAGAAATCGAGAGGGTGTAACATATGGCCAAAGGATACAGACAGGGCCGCATAGGCGAGGAGATAAGGAAGATAATAAGCGATCTCCTTCTCTCCGGCCTTAAGGATCCGGCACTGGATTCAATGATCAGCATAACTGCTGTGGAAGTGTCAGGCGATAACAGCTATGCCACGGTCTATTTCTCCAAGCTGAATCTCACGGGAAGTGAGGAAGAGCAGGAAGAAAAGAAAAAGGAACTCACTGAAGCCTTCAGAAGAGCTTCCGGATTCATAAGAAAGACCGTCGGCGAGAACATGAAGCTGAGACACGTTCCTGAGCTCAGATTCAGATATGACACTTCAGAGGAATACGGACGGCATATAGAGGAGCTGCTCAGCAGCATTGACATTCAGAAATGATAAATAATATAAGCCTTAAAGAAATAGGAAAGATGCTGCAGGATGCGGAAAGCATCCTGCTCTTTCCTCATGAGAATGCAGACGGAGATGCTCTTGGCTCCTGCGTTGCTCTTTGCACCACATTGAGAAACGAGGGCAAAAGGGCGTCTGTTTATGTGGGTGAAAAACCGGCAGACTACATCTCTTTCATAGCGGGTGACTGCTGTGTGACGGAAAATCTCCGTGAGGAGAATCCTGACATCTGCCTTTGCGTGGACTGCAGCGAGGAAAGCAGAATTCCCGGCAGACTGAATGCTTACAACTCCGGGAAGGTGAGACTGACTGTAGATCATCATCTCGCGACCGGCGGTTTCGGGGATTATTACTATATTGACGAGAAGGCGGCGGCAACAGGAGAGCTGATATACGACATTATCCGCGAGATGGGTGCAGAGATGAGCAGACCGGCCGCAGAGGCCCTCTTCGTGGCGATAAGCACGGACACGGGAAATTTCAGGCATTCAAACACCACTCCGAAGACACACCGTATGGCGGCGGAGCTTCTGGAGGCAGGCATCGACCGGAACAGAGTGATGGTGGAGCTCTATGAGAACGTGGATCTGCGTCAGCTCAAAGTGAAGGCGGCAGCTCTGGACGAGATGGAGATTTTCGCCGGAGGCAAGGGTGCTATTACCCGGGTCAGCCGCGACATGCTTGACGGGGCAGGAGCCTCCGACGAGCACGGGGAGACTGTTATCGACATGCTAAGAGACATTAAAGGTGTGGAGATTGCGGCCGTTCTCAAGGAGAAGAGCGACGGCAGAATCAAGGTGAGTCTTCGCGCAAAATCCGCAGGTCGTGTGAATGAAATTGCCGCGAAATTCGGAGGCGGCGGACATGTCAAAGCCGCAGGCTGCACTCTGGAAATGAGTCCGGAGGAAGCCCTCGAGACTATGAAGAGAGAAATAACACACAGCCTTGAAGGCATTTCCGGAGGGAATAAATGAAAGACGGAATACTGCTTCTGAACAAACCTCAGGGATGGACATCAAGCGACTGCGTTGCAATCTGCAGGCGGGCTCTCAGGTGCAAAGGCATAAAGAAGGTGGGGCACGGAGGCACTCTGGATCCCATGGCCACGGGGCTTCTGCCCGTTTTTGTCGGTCAGGCCACAAGAATAATGGAGTATCTGGAGCTTGATTACAAGAGATACAGATGCACCTGTCTTCTGGGGAAGGAGACGGACACCCTGGACATCTGGGGAACCGTGACTGCGGAGCATGCCTGGGAAGGAAAATACACTGAAGAGGATATAGCCGGTGCGCTGGCCTCCTTCAGAGGCCATATTGAACAGATTCCGCCTGTCTATTCCGCTGTGCGGATTGACGGGAAGCGCCTCTACGAGTACGCTCACAAAGGCGAAGAGGTTGATTTCGATATTAAGCCGAGAAAGGTTCATATCAGAGAGCTGGATATTATCAGCGCGGATATGAGCAGCGGTGAGATTGTATTCGAAGTCGAGTGTTCCAAAGGAACATATATCAGAACGATATGCAGCGATCTGGGCAGAATGCTGGGGTGCGGATGCGTCATGACCGGGCTTGTGAGAACCGCTACGGGCAATATGAGCCTTGAAGGCGGGCTTCCTGTGACTGATCCTGTAAGAATCAAGGAGATGCTTCAGGATACGGATCCGGAAGGAGTGGCAGCCGGTCTGGAGAATATGATGATCGATCCGGACTATCCGCTTATCCATTTCGGCAGAGTTCTGCTTCCTCACGACAGAGCCGTGTATTTCAGCAGGGGAAACAGCATCGCCGCGAGACAGGCCATATGGAAGGAGAAGCCTGACATAGACATAGAAATGACAGAGGGTTCGATGCCTCGCAATGCCCGGGGCAGAGCCTATAACAGGATATACAAGGTGTACGAGAAGGAAACCGGAAGGTTCCTCGGTACAGGTTATGCAGACAAAAAGGAAGGATTGCTAAAGGCGGACAAGGTGTTCGTGGACAGGATGTGACTATGAAGATTTTCAACAGTCTTGATGAAATTAATAACATTGAGCCTACAGTGGTGGCACTCGGTAATTTCGACGGAGTGCACAGAGGCCACCAGCAGATAATAGGCAGAACTGTCAAGGAGGCGGAGGCTGCAGGAATCAGGAGCGGTGTGTTCACTTTTTCCAATCATACGAGCACGGTACTTGATAATGTGCCTGCGGTCAAGAATATTCTCTATGCCGATGAGAAGGCGGCAATACTGGAATCGATGGGTGTTGATTACATGTTCAACATTCCTTTCGACAGAAATATTCTGACCATGAGCCCGGAGAGATTCATCGAGGAGATTCTCGTCGACAAGTTCAACATCAGAGAGGCATACTGCGGCTTCAATTACCGGTTCGGATTCAAAGGCGCCGGCACCCCTGAGGTTCTCATGCGCGAGGGTCTCAAGAGGGGGTTCGGAATCCACGTGCAGGAGCCTTATGAAATAGACGGTATAGTTGTAAGCAGCACATATATAAGGCAGCTCATCGAAGAGGGCCGCATGGAGGAGTGCACCAGATTCATGGGCAGGATGTACACCATCGGTGGAGAGGTTGTAGTAGGAAACAAGCTGGGACGAACCATAGGCTTCCCTACATCCAACCTGATAATAGACGAAAGCATGGTAACTCCGCCAAACGGCGTGTATATAACGCTGTGCACATATAACGGCGTCAGATATCCCAGTGTGACCAATGTGGGCGTGAAGCCTACAATAGGCACCTACAACAAGAACGTGGAGACTCATATATTCAACTTCGACAAAGAGCTCTACGGCAAGGAAATACGTGTTGAGTTCATCCGCAGAACGCGCCCCGAGAAGAAGTTCTCCGACGTGGAGGAGCTCAGCGCCCAGATCAGGAGTGACTGCATATCCGCAAAGGCCTATCACAGGGAGAGGGGTATGCTTTAGGGGGTGTACGGAACAGCATCTTATATGGCTATGCCGGAGTGCTTCTCAGCTTAGTCCTCGTCGCGGCAGACCATAGATGCTTACTCACAGGAAACAGAATCCCGGGGAAACTCACGAGCGTTGCTCGTTCAGACAGTCCCCGGGATTTAGCTGTTTCCTGAGTTCGTTTCGCATATGGTCTGACCCGCTCCTGCGGAAACAGCTGAGAAGCACTCCGGCATAGCCGCATGACTGCTGTTCTGTTCCGATGGTGATGTTGTTGCGAATTTAAGAAAATGTCTTGATGTTATCGGCAAAAGTGTTATAATATCAGTGTTGCCCACGAGGGCGCATATGAATAATGTCGGGATGTGGCTCAGTTTGGTAGAGCACCTGCTTCGGGAGTAGGGGGCCGCAGGTTCAAATCCTGTCATCCCGACCAAAGAAAAAAGAGAATCCGGAGGGTTCTCTTTTTTCTTTGCGTCGGATAAGAATGGATGAACCTGCGGCAGGTGAAAAATCCTGCCCGTTTGACATATGAGATAACGGATGATATATTACTAATAGTATTAGCGAAAAGGAGGGCGGAATGGATTACGAAAGTATAGCTGTTGAGCTGCTGAGAATAAGGGCCGAGCTCAGCAGGACACCTGAACATCAGACAGTTAGTGAGTTCGCGAGAGGCGAATTTTTTGTTTTGAATTATATGATGGAGAATGACGGGAGTGTATACCCGAAGGATCTGAGCAGAGAAATGAATGTGAGCTCTGCTCGGGTGGCTGCCGTATTGAATCAGACGGGCAGAAAGGGGCTGACCGAACGGAGTTCCGATGCGGACGACAGCCGTAAGACCCTGGTCACGATTACGGACAGAGGTCGTGAGGCGGTGATGGATAAGAAAAAAGAAATCTTTGATTTCGTAGTGGAGATGCTCAGGGAAATAGGTCCGGAGGACGCTCAGGAGCTTTTGCGGATAAAGAAAAAGATAATCATGAAGAAGAGAACAAGAGGGGAGATTGGAGAATGACACAGACTGATATTTCGGACAGGAAACGAAAACTGATTTTCGTTAATATTGTAATAAGCTGCATAGCAAGCTCCATGCTGGCAACTGCGCTTACTACAGCGCTGCCGCCTATTATCGGAGATTTAAACGTTTCCGTTACAACGGGGCAGTGGCTTACAAGCGGATATTCGCTGGCTATGGCGATTACCATGCCACTGACGGCGTTCCTTATCGATAGGTTTCCGACTAAGAAGCTGTACTGTACAGCGATTCTTATTTTCAATGCGGGTCTTCTTATAAGTGCGGTTTCCGTGAACTTCCCGATGATGATGCTGGGAAGGCTGGTTCAGGCTGCAGGTAACGGCATGCTGTCATCTATGGCGCAGGTTATTATACTCACTATTTTCCCGCCGGAGAAGAAAGGAACCGCGATGGGATGGTATGGCTTGTCAGTAGGCGCGGCGCCCGTTGTGGCTCCTACAATAGCCGGTATGGTGATAGATGTTGTGGGCTGGAGAATGATCTTTATCGCGGCTCTGGCGATTATGATTATAGCTCTTATCAATGCGGCTTTTGTATTTGAGAACTTCCTCGACACCGTTAAGACAAAGTTCGATGTACTGTCATTTGTGCTCAGTGCCTTTGCATTCGGCGGTATAACGCTGGGAATCGGCAATATAGGAAGCTGCAGTCCGTCGGATGTGCGCGTATGGCTTGTGCTGATTATAGGTGCAGCGGCAGCAGTGGTGTTTGCGAAACGCCAGATCGGCATGGAAAAGCCTTTCCTCGAGCTTCGTATTCTGGCGAACAGGGAATATGCCGTCAGTGTGGCGGGAAGCATGCTGCTCTACTTCATCCTCATGGGGTCGTCAATACTGATTCCTCTCTATGTTCAGCAGACAATGGGACTGTCGGCGACGATATCAGGGCTTGTAATGCTGCCGGGTTCACTTGTAACTGCCGTTATAAGTCCCTTCGCAGGACGTCTGTATGATAAGGTGGGTATGAGAATTCTGTTTATCGTCGGTTCAATATGCATGATGGTAAGCAACCTGTTGATGGGATTCATAGATATGGAAACTTCTGTATGGACAGTTTCCGGATTCAATGTGATAAGGAGCATATCCATTGCATGTCTGATGATGCCCCTTGTTACGTGGGGCGCCAATCATGTCAGGCCTGAAATGACTGCTCATGCCACGGCCCTGCTTACATCCCTGCGAACAATCGCAGGAGCCATAGGCACAGCAGTTTTCGTGGCAGTTATGACAGCGGTTGCCGAAGGCTCTGCAGGTGAATACGGAGAAAACGCTTCAATTCACGGCGTCAACGTCGCATTCCTTGTAATGGCGGCGGTCAGCGCGGTAATGCTCCTTGTCGCGATAATCGGAACGAGAGCATCCCATCTGTTCAGAAATTATCCGAAGCATGCGGGCATATTCCTGCAGGCAGACATGCAGAGCCGGCTGGACAGGCTTGAGCGGACTGTAGGAAGGCCTGCAAAGACCGAAAAGGGAGAGAAGCATCTGGAGAGGGAAGACAGAGAAAGGGCAAGATACTACAATAAATTCACGGGGAAAAGATGGCTGGATCTGACGGAGTATGATATGACGCTTGATACGACACATTTTACCGATGAACAGGCGAAGGAAATAATAATTAATTTTATAACAGCCAGGTTCCCGGAGCTTAAACAGCTGTGAAGAAGACAAGGGAGATGACGCGATGACGTCATCTCCCGTTTTTTTTATGCCTTCGGCGGACCGCAGAGCTTCATTGTCAGCGGAAGTCCTGTCCATACCCATATGAGGGCGGAAACATATACGGACAGAAGGGCCCATCCGTATGCGCTGAACCAGGCTGCGAAGTAAGCCGGCGTGAAGATGCCTGTGAAAGGTCCGGCGTTGACACCGGTCATTATCAGACTCATAACCGTTCCCACGATAAAAGCCAGAACTGCGGTGGATACCAGAGTGTGGGGCACGGTGCGGGGCTTAAGCCCGATTGTACCTGCGAGAGCGTCTCCAAGTCTGTTTATGGGAATGAACAGAACGATGAGGGTGCTGACAGGGAAAGCGATAGCGAAACCCTTGAAGAAAATCGGAGCATTGAGCATGCCCATTGCGGCGATTGGAAGCACTATACAAAGTGCCACATTGATTACGACAGAAACATAAATGTTCAGAAAAAGATTGAACTTATTAAATATCTTGTTCACAAAAAACACTCCTTCCAATATAGATACACACAATGTACAGAGTATTGTGAAGGCATTTTTGCACGGATAGAGTATATCACAAGATATGTTCATAATGTATCAATTTTCTGATATTTTTTTGCTAAAACAACAAAAGCTGTAGTCTGGACTACTGTCATCGGGTAGGGAAGATAAATAAAATAGACTCAACTTAATAGAGGCATTTTTGCACAGCAAGTTAATTTGAGGATTATTTAATAGGAGGAAAAAATGGCTTTACCTGTATTTGACTACACCAGGGCGACAAGCCTTGAGGAAGCGTCGAAGCTCGCCGCAGAAAAGGGCGATAAGGCGGTACTCATGGCAGGAGGCACAGATGTTATTCTGCTGATCCACGCCAAGGCGATTCCCGCAGAGCTGGTAATCGACATTAAAGAAATCCCGGGACTGGATGAAATCAAGTATGTTGAAGGAGAAGGAATGCACATCGGTGCACTGGCAAAACTCTTCGACATTCAGTCTTCACCGGTGGTGGAAGAAAAAATGCCGGCACTGTGTGATGCGGCCAGATATGTCGCATCACCACAGATAAGAAGAAAGGGTACAATGGCCGGAAACATTTGTAACGCCTCTCCTTCCGCCGACACTGCTTCTATTCTGGTGGCTATGAAGGCAGTTGTCAAGGTCTATAACGTCAAAGGTGAAAAAGAGATACCGATTGACGAATTCTTCAAAGGTGTTAAGAAGACCGTGCTGGAACCGGGGGATGTGGTTACTGAAATATTCATCCCTGAGCTCAAGAAAGGCGAGGGTTCCGCATATTTCAAGCACAGCGTGAGAAAGGCAATGGATCTGGCGATTATAGGAGTAGGAAGCAAAATCACCATGGACGGCAGTAAAATCACCGACGCCAGAATTTGCATGGGCGGTGTGGGAATAACGCCGCTCAGAGCGAAAAACGCCGAAAAAATTCTTATCGGAAATGAAATTACGGATGAGCTGCTGGAGCAGGCTGGAGTGGCAGCCTCGGAGGAATGCTCACCTATCAGTGATGTACGTGCATCGGCAGAGTACAGAAAGGATATGGTAAGAGTGTACACGAAGAGAGCGGTTAAGAAGGCCGTGGAGACAATGGCATAGGAAGGAGGAAGAGCAATGGGCAAAAGAGTAATTAAATTCACACTGAACGGCGTTGAGAGAGACGAGTATGTTCAGGACAATATGACGATGGTAGACTTCCTCCGCAAGCAGATGAACCTGACAGGCACCAAGAGAGGCTGTGAGGAGGGTGAGTGCGGAGCATGCACAATACTCCTTGACGGCAGAGCTGTAGCATCGTGTATGATGCTGGCAGTTGAGGCCGATGGTCATGAAATCGTAACAATAGAGGGAGTTAAGAAGGATGGAGTTCTTCATCCGGTTCAGAAGGCCTTCATCGATAAATGGGCGCTTCAGTGCGGATTCTGCACTCCGGGGATGATTATGAGCGCGCTGTCGCTACTGAGTGAGAATCCACATCCGACGGAGCACGAGATTAGAGAAGGTATCTCAGGAAATCTCTGCAGATGTACCGGATACGCTAAAATCGTGGAGGCTATTGATGCCGCGGCCAAGGTAATGGCGAAGGAGGTGGCTGAATAATGGCAATGACGAGAGCAGAATACTGGGACGAGGTCAGAAGCGTATACAAAGACCCTAAGGACTATGTTCTGGCAGGACAGGGAAACGCTTATGTGAGAATAGATGCGGAGGCCAAGGTAACAGGATCGGCAGTTTATACAGATGACGTGTATCTGCCGGATACATGGTACTGCAAGCTGGTGCACTCACCATATGCACACGCTATTATCAAGAGCATCGATTTCACTGAAGCAGCCAAGGTGCCCGGAGTCAAAGGCTTCCTGACAGGTGCTGACTTCCCTGAAGGTCATAATCTGGGAAATCCGGAGGCATTCAAGGAGCTGGCCGACAAGGAGCCTCTCTGCAGGAAGAAGGTAAGAATGGTCGGCGATGAGGTGGCGGCCGTATGTGCAACTACAGAGGAAGCGGCTACAGAAGCTGCAGCTCTGGTAAAAGTGGAGTATGAGCCTTTGCCGGTTATACTCGACCCATTTGATGCCATGAAGGTGGATGCGGAGCCTATTCACTATCCGCCGGATCAGGAGGGAACGGCATCAAATCTGTCCATATTCACTGTTATGAAGGCGGGAGATCCTGACAAGTGCTTTGAGGAAGCCGATTATACGGATGTCTCATATTATAAAACCCAGGAGATGGTTCATGCCGCTATCGAGCCTCACGGTGCAATAGCCAAGTACGAAAACGGAGAGTACACCATATGGTCAACAACTCAGGGAGCATATGTATCCAGATACTGGGTTGCGTGGGGACTGGGAGTTCCTGAATCTCAGGTGAGACTCATCAAGCCTATGATGGGAGGCGGATTCGGAGGCAAGCTGGACGTATTCGCTCATGAGCTGTGTCCGTGCAAATTCGCGGAGAGAACGGGACACCCTGTTAAATGCATACTCAAAAGAGATGAGGTTTTCAAGTGCACGAGAACAAGACATCCTATATCCTTCCAGATTGAATCCGCATTTACAAAGGAAGGTAAGCTTCTGGCCAAGAGATGCAGACACATACTTGACGGAGGAGCTTACGGCGGTTCGGGTATAGCGGCGAACACTCTGTCGCTCATATGCGCAACCTTCCCGTATAAGGTTGAGAACATCGACATGATAGCCAGAAGACCGTATACTAACCACCCGGCTTCAGGCGCCATGAGAGGTTATTCAGCATGCCAGGTTCACTTCGCTCATGAAATTCATATGGATGAAGTAGCCAACAATCTTGGAATCGACCCGGTCGAGCTGAGACATATGAACGAGATAACTCCATACTACACCGGACCTACGGGACTGGAGTTCACCTCCTGCAAGTTCAAGGAATGTATGGATGCCTGTGCCGAGGCGGTTGACTGGAAGAACAGATGGAGATATCCGCTGGGAAGCGGAGAGGGAATAGGATTCTCAGGTTCAGGATTCATGTCGGGAACGGGATTCCCTGTACTTGTTACTCCTCACTACTGCTCGGCGACAACCATAGTGCGTCTCAACAGAGAAGGCTATGCTGTAGTGTTCACAGGAGCCAACGATATAGGACAGGGTTCGGACACGGTAATGACAATGATAGTTGCAGAAGAGCTGGGACTCAACATGGATGAGGTCAAGTGCGTGCAGTCGGATACCACGACCACACCTTGGGACGCAGGTTCCTTCGGATCCCGTGTAACCTTCCTCGGCGGCAATGCGGCTCATCATGCGGTGGGAGATGCCAAACTGAAGCTTCTGAAACACTGGGCGGAGGAATGGGACTGCAAGCCTACCGACATTCAGATGGCAGACCACAGAGTATTCATTCCGGGAGATTCGGAAAAGAACATTTCCTTCAACGAGGCATGCTACGGATATGAAGAGAAGAACTTCGGCCGTTGCGTAGCGGGAGTCGGTGCGTATAACCATGAAGGCGACAAGGACATATATGTCAAGAACGTAGGTAACTACGCGACGGCATATTCCTTCTCCGCATCGGCAGCCAAGGTTACGGTGGACAAGGAGACAGGACAGGTTACTCTGGATGACTTCGTATTCGGTCACGACTGCGGACGCCCGCTTAACATACGTGCGGTAGAAGGGCAGATTGAAGGATCGGTTCTTCTGGGGCTGGGCTTCACCTGCTTCGAGGAATGCGTATACGACAAGGATGGCAGACATCTGAATCCTTCATTCAGAGACTACAGATTCCCTACGGCACTGGATATGCCTAACATCAGGACATTCATATGCAGTGAGGAAGATGCAGAAGGACCTATGGGCGCCAAGGAGGCGGGCGAAGGTTCAACAGCTCCTGTAGGATCGGCTATAGGTAATGCTATTAACTACGCGACAGGTCTGGTTATCAAGGAGCTGCCTATCACACCGGAAAAGCTCTGGAGAGCACTCAGAGAGCATGAGCAGAATCCGGAGAAGGTAAGCTTCGGCGGAGAAGGCCTGGCAGAAAAGTTCGCGAGCATGCCGCCACTTCCTGACAGATACGACGTATAATAAATACTCCTTAATTAAATATAATGTCTGAAACGAGGGTTTCCGCTAGACCCCGGTTGTTTTTTAGCGGATTCAACCGGGGCCGGCAGGACCCTCGCTTTCATAATACGTGTGAAATGGCAAATACTGAGTTCGATAAAAGTAAAGAATGGGAAGAAACGGCGCTGCAGATAATGAAGCTGTCCAGAAACA
Organism: Clostridiales bacterium; assembly: GCA_022773945.1. GTDB lineage: Bacteria > Bacillota > Clostridia > Peptostreptococcales > Anaerovoracaceae > Lentihominibacter. The sequence continues at coordinate 10,072 of JALFNS010000012.1, read as the reverse complement.
GGCTTCTCGTTAACCTGCGGTTTCTGGAGCCTGCTTTCGTGCAGCTGGCACCTTCTCATGATGCGGGAATACCGGGAATTGCCACAGACGGCAGGAACCTCTATTACAACAGTATGCATGTATGCAGGCAGTACAGAAGAGCAGCCGAAATACCCGTAAGGGACTATCTCCATGTTGTTCTGCATTGCCTCTACAGACATATGTTCGTCGGGAAGAAGGTGAGACAGCCTCTATGGGACCTGGCATGTGACATAGCTGTTGAGAACAGGATAAGTGAGTTGGACATCAGAAGCCTGTACTGTGAAAGGCAGGATGAACAAATCAGGTTCATCGCCCGGCTTGGAGAAGAAGTCCCCCGGCTGACGGCGGAGCACATATACAGCTATTTTAACGGGCAGGATATATCCGATGAGGAAGTTTACAGGCTTTCGGAAATCTTTCACGCCGACGATCATTTCCTCTGGTACGCTAAGGCTCAAGGTGAATGCTCCGGGGAGAGCCCGGATGACAGAACCGGTAAGGATGGAGATGAAGAGGGGGAAATAGCAGAAGATATGACGGGCCCCTCCGAAGAGGGCCTGCCGGAAGAAGAGGGAAGAGATACTGAAGAAAACAGTATTGCCGACATAAATGAAGGCACCGGAGAGGACGGAGACCGGAAGGCCCTGATACCTGCGGAGCTAGAGGATGCATGGCGTGAGATAGCCGACAGAATCAAAGTTGATATGGAGTCGGATTCCGACAGCTGGGGAGCGGGATACGGCAACCTGGAGCAGGATCTGCGTGAGCTGAACAGAGAAAAGTATGATTACGCCCGGCTGCTGAAGCGGTTCGCTGTTCTGGGTGAGAATCTGGAAGTTAACGATGATGAGTTTGATTATATATTCTACACCTACGGAATGGAGCTCTACGGTAATATGCCCCTTGTCGAACCGCTGGAATACAGGGAGGTCAGGAAGATCAGGGATTTAGTCATTGCCATTGACACATCCGAATCCGTGTCGGGAGAAACGGTTCAGACCTTCGTCAACAAAACCTGGAACATACTGAAGGAGAACGAGAACTTCTTTACCGGGTTTAATATACATATAATCCAGTGCGGAGCCAGAGTGGAGGAAGATGTAAGGATAACAAGTGAAGCTGAGCTGGATGAGTACCTGAGCAGCATGGTGCTCAAAGGCTTCGGAGGTACGGATTTCAGACCTGTATTCGAGCACGTTGACATGCTCCTTAGGTGCCACGAGTTCACCAATTTCAGAGGGCTGATCTACTTCACCGACGGATACGGCTCATTCCCCGTCAATCCTCCGGAGTACGATGCGGCTTTCGTGCTCCTGGATCAGGGATATGAACTTCCTGAGGTGCCGCCCTGGGCCGTTAAAATCATTCTCACCGAGGATGAGATAAGGGAAATGTAATGAAGATGGAAATAGTGAAGGGGAAGCTGGTCCGGTACGAAGGAGAAGACAGGGTCGTTGAGATACCGGCAGAGGTTACCGAAATAGGCGAGCGGGCCTTTAACAACTGCAGATTTCTGGAGAAACTTATAATACCGGACAGCGTCAGGACAATAAGGCAGGAGGCGTTTCGTATGTGTACCGGCCTGGCTGCTGTAGAAGGCGGCGCCAATGTTGTCAGAATTGAGAGGGATGCCTTCACCTCAACTCCCTGGTACAAGAGGGATATGGGCGATGAACTTCTCATTATGGGCAAGGTGCTGGTAAGCGCCGGGAAGGGCATAAGACATGCTCATATTCCGGAAGAGACAGTGATGATAGGGGCGGATGCCTTCGCCGAGTGCACGCTGATGGAGAGCGTTGAGATACCGCCCGCGGTAGAGTATATCGGATGGAGAGCATTCAGGGAATGTATGTGTCTCAAGGACCTGAGAATCCCGGGAACCGTGAAGAGAATAGGATGGCATGCCTTCGAGAAATGCAACAGACTCAAGAACCTTATTCTGGAGGAAGGCATTGAAACTCTGGAGAACGGTGTCTTCTCAAGCTGCAGGAGCCTGCAGAAGGCGGTAATCCCCGAGAGCGTCAGAAGCTTCGGAGGATGGATGTTCTTCAGCTGTGTGAATCTGACAGAGGTGAGGTTCATGGGGCCTGTGGAGGAACTTCCCGAGAGATGCTTCTCAAGCTGTTTTCAGCTGCAGCACGTATATATGAACAAAGGCCTGAAAAGAATAGGTGTGGAGGCTTTTTACGAATGCACAGTTCTTCAGGAAGTGATTCTTCCGGAGGGACTGAAAGAAATCGGTAGGCTGGCCTTCGGCAGGGACAGATTTTTCACCCGCCTTGTTCTCCCCTCAAGCCTGGAGAAACTGGGTGAATCGGTATTTCACGGATGCGCCGGATTTGAAGAACTGAAGATACCCGCTTTTCTGGAGGTTTTACCTGAGAACAGCTTCAAAGGCTGCACGGGAATCAGGAAGCTCACCATTGAAGAGGGGGTAAGAGCACTTTCCGACGGAGGTTTCGCAGGATGCAGGAATATCAACGATCTGGACATGCCCGATTCCATGGAGGAAGTGGGTGGCAGATGTTTCGAGGGGTGCTCGGGACTTGAGAGAGTGAATTTAAGCCGTAATCTTGCCCGGCTGGGAGCGTATGCCTTCGCCGGGTGCGGCAGACTGGAAGACATTAATCTGAGAAATATAGAAGAGATAGGGGAAGGTTGCTTCGACCGGTGCATCGGTCTGGCGGATGATGATAACAATATTATACGAGACGGTGTCTTCTTCTTTCACGTGGGAAACTGCAGGGAGATGAGCCTGCCCGCGGAGGTGGAGGCGGTGGCTTCGGGAGCCTTTGCGGGGAGAAGGGATTTCGTGAAGATTACTGTGCCTGAATCCGTCACGTCGGTGGGCGGAGGAGCATTCCGCAGATGTGACAGGCTGGAGGAAATCAGGATTCTGTCAACGGAGGTAAATGAACTGGGCGAAAGACCTTTTGACGGCTGCAGGAATTTAATAAGGGCCACTGTGTGCGGCATGAGGCCTGAAGATTTCAGCGAGGAGGATGAGCGCACGGCGGCAGCTTTGGGCTTTTGCTGTGAGTACGGAAGGTTCGACGGCGGAATGCGGGAAGCCTATGAAGAGTACATCCGGTCGAGACGGGAGGAGATAGCCTTAAAAGCGATAGACAGGGGTCTGACCGCGGCTGTCGGTTACCTGGTTCATGAGGGGAATCTGGGAAGAGAAGAATACAATCGCATTCTGGAACATGCCCAGCAGGTGAAAGCCATGGAAATCCTGCCGGTACTTCTGGAGTACAGAAGCCCGGAAGAGGATGTAAACATATTTGACCGGTATTCGATATAGCAGGGAGGAGAATGGAAGTGAATATTCAGCAGGCGAAAGAACAGGTTAAAAACGCTATCCGGGCCTATTTCACGAAAGATGCCCGTGGAGAATACGTTATTCCCGTGCATAAGCAAAGGCCGGTTCTGCTCATGGGACCGCCGGGTGTAGGCAAGACTGCCATAATGGAGCAGGTGGCCGGTGAACTGGGAGTGGGACTTGTTTCCTATTCAATGACACACCATACGAGACAGTCGGCTCTGGGACTTCCTTTTATCAAGGAAGAAGAATTCAAAGGGTACAGATACAGTGTATCGGAATATACCATGAGCGAGATAATAGGCTCAATATACCGCCTGATGAAGGAGACGGGAGTTAGAGAAGGGGTACTTTTTCTCGATGAGATAAATTGCGTGTCCGAGACACTGGCTCCGTGCATGCTCCAGTTTCTCCAGTACAAGGTGTTCGGGCAGCACAGAATTCCCGACGGATGGATTGTGGTTACTGCAGGGAATCCTCCTGAATACAACAAGTCGGTGAGAGATTTCGATATAGTCACCTGGGACAGACTTAAGCGGATAGATATTGAACCGGATTACGATACCTGGAGAAAATACGCGTCCTCAAGAGGCGTTCATGCATCGGTGCTCACCTATCTGGCTTCCAGAAAGAAGGACTTCTATTCAATCGAAAGCACCGTTGACGGGAGACATTTTGTCACTGCCAGAGGGTGGGACGATCTGTCGGAGATGATTGCTCTGTATGAACAGAATGATATCAAAGTGGATGAGCTTCTCATAGGACAGTACATACAGAATCCTAAGGTGGCCAAGAATTTCGCCATTTACTACGATTTGTTCAACATGTACAGGAAGGATTACAGAGTTCCGGAAATCCTGGAGGGAAATGCCGGCGAAGAAGTGCTGTTCCGGGCTCAGCGAGCGGCTCTCGACGAACGTGTAAGTTTCCTGGGGCTGCTCTTCGATGCCGTCACGTCTCAGCTTCGTGAATGCTGCGAGCAGGAGAAGCTCATGGACAGACTGACGTCTCTGCTGCGGGAGATAAAAGGTGAGATGGATGCAGGAAATCCTGCTGAGATTCTGGAGAAACATATTACCGGAGAGCAGAGTGAAGTGGACAGGAGGAGCAAGGCGTCATCTCTATCCGGAGATGACAGGAAGGCCATGCTGGAGGTTATAGGAGAGCTCGAGAAATACAGGGCTCAGGTGATTAAATCCGGAGCGAAGGAAGGTGCCGAGGCCTTCCCGATTGTGAAGAAGGGCTTTGGGGAGTGCCTGGACAGGCTAAAGGAGAGTGTGAAGAGGGGAGAAAGATATCTTGAGAATGCTTTCACCTTTTGTGAAGAGGCCTTCGGTTCAGGTGACGAGATTCTCATTTTCGTAACGGAACTTACTGTCAATTACTATACGGCCAGATTTATAGGACATTACGGGTGTGATAAATACTATCTTCACAACAGCGAGCTTCAGTTTGCGGAGAGACAGCTGGAACTTGAAGAACAGGTCAGGGCACTTGACCGGGAATTATAGGAGGGAACAATGAACATCTTTGAAAAGGACAACATGGAGCTGGTCAGCCAGATAGGGCACTGCATGCCGCTGATTGAAATCGAGAGGCTGGCATTTATCAGAGCGGAACACGGCCGGCTGTCGGCGATTATAGGTACGGGATACTGGAACAGGGAGATCGAGGATTTCGAAATATTCCACGGGCGCAAAGGCGATGATCTGGCTCTCATAGATGACCGTCCCCACGATCCCTACGGCATCACCATAGAGGAGATGTACTGGATAACTCAGCAGTACAAGAAAATTGAGCGTGTGGGGACAGAAACCTATACCCTTTTCTTCAATATGATGCCCGAGGACAGGAAGCGAATAAAACTCCTCTCGGAAATGTGGCACAAGCTGTCTCACGGAGAACTCTGCACTGAGGAGGAGATAAAGGCTCTGGATGAGGGTCATGACGAGTTCATAGAGATGAAGCTTACCAATCCCGTTAAAGTAATAAATAATATAGTAGGGTAAGATTATGAAAATTGAAAACAGTAAGACCGAAAACTGCGTTCTGAGCGTGGAGATAGTAATAGACAAAGGCGAATTCGATAAGGCCAGGCACGAGGCATACATGGAGAACACCGACAGGTATCCGGTTATAGGGAAGGCTCCGGGGCTGGCACTCCTGCAGGACCTGGAAATGACCTACGGACCTGCGGTGCTCTTTGACGAGGCTCTGAGCAAGGTGATTCCCGATTCCTTCAATGAGTTCCTCTCAGCGGGAGGTATAAGGATAATGGGAAAACCTGAGGTAAATGACATGCAGTTTACTCAGGATGGAGGAGTCAGGTTCAAGGTGAAGGCCGACACCTATCCTGAAATCGAGCTGGGACAGTATCTGGGAATAAGTGTACCTTATCGCAGATCCGAGAATCAGATAGAATTCGAGAAAGCTGTGATTCAGAAAGCCTGTGAGAATATGAAGGGGGAAATACCTCCTCACATGATTGAACAGAAGCTGTCATCCATTGTTGCCGGAGAGAAACTGGCCATAAACAACGATGCTGTATATCATCTGCTGGCAGATCTTCTGGTGATTCTGGACCGGGCATATGTTGCGGCGGGAGTGTCACGCCCTAAGGTACAGGTGAGAAGAGAGGCCATGGATCTCATGCTTCAGGCTGCGTCGGCGGAACATGAACATGACTGGAAGGAGTATCTCAAGGAGACCATAACTCTTATGGCGGAGCGTTATCACAGCCTGCCTGAGGATTTTGCGCAGCAGTACGACAGGATAATCGCCGACAGAGAATCGGCTAAAAGCAAGCGGTCTGCCGACGAAACCACGGAGGAAATCTTCAAGGCTTATCTGGGATCGCTGGAGCTTACGGAGGAACAGTGGAAAAACCAGAGGCAGCTGCAGGCGGCTAAAGAGGTATGTATGGATCTGCTGCTGGATGCCGTGGCAGTTGAGGAGTCCATTGAAGTCAGCAGCGATGATATTCACGCATTCATAGAAGAACTGGCGGACCGTTACGGGATTAAACCGGAAGAGGCGGAGGCCAACATACACAGAAATCTGCTTACGGACAAGCTGAAGCGAGATAAGGCCTTGGCGCTGATTCTCAACAGCGGTGTCACAGACGAAGAGGCTAAAAAGGAGCTTGATGAGGCACGGGCTGAGGCAAGAAAACGGATGGAAGAAGCTGCTCATATCAAGGAGTAAACATGGAGACTGAGAAAATTTCGAAACTGCTTGTGAAGTTCTGCGTGCCGGCTCTGGCAAGCAGCCTTGTAACCTGCATGTACAACATCGTGGATCAGCTGTTCATAGGCAATCTGCTGGGGGTTGCGGGAAATGCGGCGACAAATGTGGTTTTCCCCGTTATGACTCTTATCACGGCGCTTTCCCTAATGTGCGGCGTGGGGCCTGCCAACTCCATGAACATTAAGCGGGGAAACGGAGAGATAAAAGAGGCTGCCGCATGCGTCGGCGGCGGATTCGGACTCATGGTGATTTGCGGTCTCATATGTATGATTCCCATGCTGTTGTTTACGGAGACTCTTCTTAGTGCCTTCGGCTGTACGGATACGGTTATGCCTTATGCGGAGAGTTATGCACGTATTATATCTCTCTCCTTCGTTTTCTCTATGATAGGTGCCTCGGGTCCGTTCATAATAAGGGCGGACGGCTCTCCCAACTTCTCGCTGGCGGTGGTGGCTGCGGGGGCCGTATCGAATATCATTCTTGATGCGCTGTTCATATACGGTCTGGGATGGGGAATTGAAGGTGCCGCCTGGGCTACTCTTATCGCCCAGTCTGTGAGCACAGGCATGGTCATATGGTATATGATGAGACGGTTTTCGGCTGTGAAGCTTCGTCCGTCGGATTTCATGCCGGATGCCGGCCTTTACCTTCTGCTCGCCGGAATCGGCGCCGGACCTGCATTCAATTTCGGAACGCAGGCTATCGTTCAGGTGTTTCTCAACAATGCACTCAGAATATACGGGGCCGGATCTGTATACGGCAGTGACGTATGCCTGGCGGTGGCCGGAGTGGCCAACAAAGTGAATACACTGGCCAATGCCCTGATTGTGGGAATGACAAACGGGCTTCAGCCCATAGCATCATTTAATTTCGGCAGAGGCAACTATGAACGTGTTGCCGAAGCGGCGAAAAAGGTTGTGACTGTAGTGCTGATTACAGGACTGGCGGTATTCATATGCTACCAGCTGTTTCCCGTTCAGATTACAGGACTGTTCGGGGACGGGAATGAGGATTACTATGAGTTTGCAGAAAGGTTTTTCAGAATATTTTTCCTGCTGATTCCGCTTTACGGACTTCAGACTTCCGTAGCAGGTTTCTTTTCCGCCCAGGGCAAGGTCTCGAAGGCTATTGCCATATCGCTGGTGCGGCAGGTGATTTTCTTCCCGCTGATGCTGATATTACTGCCGGAGATAATGGGTTTGGACGGTGTTCTGTGGGCCGGACCTGTAGCCGATCTGGCAATGGCTGTGACTGCGGGACTGCTCTTCGTGAGAGAGATACGGAAGCTTGAGGAGAAATCACTCTGATTCCATAGTGGTCATGTATTCCTCCAGTTTTGACAGGTCAGGGAAGAACATTATGCCGTCTCTTATCTCGAAAAGACCGTCGTCACGGAACTCCTTCAGCTTTCTGGTTACGGTGACACGGTTCATTCCCAGTATGTCGGCGAACATCTGCTGGCTGAACCTGCTGCTCATTACAATACTGCCGTCAGGCTGTTCTTCGCCGTAGTGGCGGGCCGTAATCAGGAGCATTTTGCAAATTCTCCAGCCGGCGCTCTGGCGGGGGCCGAGACGGAGATGCTCCATAGCAGAGAGAAACTTGGTCGAAAGTGACTCGCATACGTCCATGACGATATCGATATCCGATTTGAACGCGCGTTTCAGATCGCACTTTTCTATGCGGACGAGCTCACAGTCCTCCAGTGCCCTGAATTCGATGGGGCATGGCTTGTCGAAGAGAAGGCACTCTTCAAGAAACATGGAGCCCGGTTCCATAATATTGTATACTCTCTGGTCACCGGCATAGGATATTTCGTAGCAGAGCATGCGTCCCGACCTGACAAGGTAGCAGTAATCGGGGATTTCTCCCATTGTGTTGAGAACAGTGTTTTTAGAAATTTTTACCGGTGTTCCCAGCTTCTCCAGACGTGCTATGCCTCTGGGAAGATAGAGAAGATGATAGAGAAAGTCATCGTCATTCTGATTAGGGTTTCTGATATCAGCCATGGTTACCTCCTGTATCGATTTATCTAATTATATCATAATATGGCAAAAACTGTGTTAAGTAAAAGTACTTGACACAGTCTGTTTTTTTGTGTATACTCCTTCTGTCAAGGTGATAAGCTTGTCGGAGGTATGTTGTGAAACTTGATGATATAACAAAGCAGAGTCTTCTGTATGACTTTTACGGAGCTCTCCTGACGGAGCGCCAGAGACAGGTGCTTCAGCTGTATCACGATGAAAACTACAGCCTGGCGGAGATAGCTGCTCAGTTCGAGATAAGCAGACAGGGGGTTCACGATGCCCTCAAGAACGGAGAGAAGAGCCTTGAAGAGTATGAGCGAAAACTCGGTCTCATGGAGAAATTCCGCAGAACACGTGAAGCCGTCGATGAAATAGACAGGAGAATCGACGGACTGATCCTCAAGCTGGGAGGAGAGGGTGAGACGGCGGAGGAACTCAAGAAGATAAGAGACATAATAGATAATTTGGAGGATTGAACCTATGGCATTTGAAGGGTTGTCGGATAAGCTTCAGGGCGTATTCAAAGGCCTCAAGGGTAAGGGAAGCCTTACAGAATCGGATATAAACAAGGCTATGCGAGAGGTCAAGCTGGCTCTCCTTGAGGCGGACGTCAACTTCAAGGTGGTCAAGGAATTCGTGGCTTCCGTCAAGGAGAAAGCTCTGGGTGAGGAGGTCATGGCCAGCCTCACTCCCGCGCAGCAGGTTATCAAAATTGTAAACGAAGAGCTGATTGAGCTCATGGGCGGTACAGGGAGCAAGCTGACCTATTCGCCGAAGGGTTTCACCGTATACATGATGGTGGGATTGCAGGGAACAGGTAAGACCACCACATGCGGCAAGCTGGCCGCATGGCTGAAGAAGAACGGCAAGAAGCCTATGCTGTGTGCCTGCGACGTTTACAGACCTGCGGCAATCGACCAGCTGGAGATAGTGGGCAAGAGTGTTGACACACCGGTATATGCCAGGAGAGACACCAAGGATCCGTCCGAGATAGCCAGAGGCGCAGTCAGAGAGGCGGAGAACAAAGGCTTCAACGTGCTGATTGTGGATACGGCAGGAAGACTTCAGATAGATGAAGAGCTCATGGAGGAGCTCAAGGTTCTCAAGAAGGACATAAAACCGCATGAGATACTTCTCGTGGTGGACGCTCTCACAGGACAGGATGCCGTCAATGCGGCAGAGGGATTTAATGACGCTCTGGGAATAGACGGAATCATCATGACCAAGATGGACGGTGACTCCAGAGGCGGAGCGGCACTCTCGGCCAAGAAGGTTACGGGAAGGCCCGTTAAATTCATAGGTATGGGCGAGAAGATGGATGAGCTGGACGAGTTTCATCCTGAGAGAATGGCCAGCCGTATTCTGGGAATGGGAGATATGATGACTCTCATAGAGAAAGCCCAGGAGGACTATGATGAGAAGAAGGCCATAGAGCTCGAGAAAAAGATAAAAAAGA